>JAVBLS010000009.1:0-54487 GCA_031553235.1 Desulfovibrio sp. | reverse complement strand
CCTTGGCGGCCACCCGTGCCAAACTGAACAGTTAGGCGGTTGTGCTTGTTATACGCAAAAAAGCCCGCAAGCGCGGGCTTTTTTGCGGAGTGAGCGATTTTTGCGTACCTGTCTAGAGCCGTTTACGCTTTAACTGGTCGCGTAACGGCGGGCAAATCCCGCCGACGCCTATTTGGCGGCAAGGATTTGCCGACAAATCCTTGCGAGCATTTCAAGCGTGAAATGCTCTAAGCAAGCGCCTGTAAGGCGAAATCCACCGCCCGCAGGTTGGGCTCGGCCACCTTGTCGGGCAGGTACTTTGTGATCCCGGCCTTGAGGTCGTCGATGGTCACCGGGGTGAGCTTCGAGACGCACAGGGCGGCCAGCAGGGCGCTGTTGCCGCTCTGTATGGAGCCGCAGCGCGTGCCGATGTCTTTCAGCGAGAGGAAGACCGCTGTCTTGGTCATATCGCGCACGGCTTTTTCGATCAGTTCGAAGGGCGGCAGGGATTCGCGGCCCATGTTCACGCCCGGCGGGGGCACGAAGTCGGTGGAGGAGAACACGGCCCCGCCCTCGGCCAGGTAGGGCAGAGCGCGGTAGGTTTCCAGGACCTCGAAGCCGAGGATCACGTCGGCCTCGCCGTGGTGCAGCGAGGGGCTCTGCAGGCCGCCGAGCAGGATGGTCGATTCGACCACGCCGCCGCGCTGGGCCATGCCGTGAATCTCGCCGGAAACAACCTGCAGCCCGACATCCAGAGCGACGCGCGAGAACAGGGAGGTGGCGGTCAGGGTGCCCTGGCCGCCGACACCGGTAAGGTAGATGCGAAGGCGCTGCATATGGCTAGGCTCCCTTCTTTTTGGCTTTGAACGAAGAAGACACCTGCATGCAGACCATGCAGCCGGCGCAGAGATCCTCATCCACCGAGACAACGTCGCCGTTGCGGCGGAATGCCTGGCAGGCCAGGGTCTGGAGACAGTGCAGGGCGTCGTCGCCCTGCTCGGCCACATAGGCGGTTTGGGTGCGGGCCTTTTTCAGGGCGCGGCGGGCATAGAGCACGCAGGGCTCTTCCACGATGAGCACGCGTACGCCCGAGGCGTCCTTGAACTCGGCCAGGGCCTGTTGCAGGGCCTTCTGGTTGTACCCGCGCACCTTGGCCACCCGGGCCACTCCCAGGCCTTTGACCACACTTTCTATATCCAGGTGCACGCAGCCGTCGCCGAGCACTTCCTGAACCACGCCGGGGTTGGGCTGGTGCCCGGTCATGGCCGTGGTGCCGTTGTCCAGAACGACCACCAACAGGTTGTGCCTGTTGAAGACCGCGTTGGCCAAGCCGGTCATGCCCGAGTGGAAGAAGGTCGAGTCGCCGATAAAGGCCACCACGGTCTTGCCCGAGGCCCTGGCAAAGCCCGAGCCCGCCGAGATCGAGGAGCCCATGCAGAAGAGGAAATCGGCCGTGGCCAGGGGCGGCAACAGGCCCAGGGTGTAGCAGCCGATGTCGCTGGAATAGTAGGCTCCGTCGCCGAACAGCTTGCGCACGGCATAAAAGGCCGAGCGGTGGGCGCAGCCGGCGCAGAGGTTGGGCGGCCGCTGGGGCAGTTCCAGACAGTCCAGGCCGCAGGAAGTCGGGGCGTTCGAGCCGAGCAGGGGCAAGAGGGCGTCGCGCACCAGGGGCACGGAATATTCGCCGAAGACCGTCAGGGTGCCGGCCTTGCCGCGAATGTTCAGGCTCAGGCCGTTTTTCTGGGCCAGGGAGCGCAAATGGTTTTCCACCAGGGGCTCGCCTTCTTCCAGCACCAGCAGGGCGGAAACCGAGCGCATCAGTTCGAGCAGGCGCTTGTCCGGCAGGGGCCAGGTGAAACCCAGTTCAAAGACCCGCACCTTGTCGGCGCCGGGCAGATCCAGAAGAGCGTCGTGCAGGTAGGCGCGGCTGATGCCCGAGGCCACCACGGCCACGTTGCCGGCGCCGGAGTCTTTGTTGAAGGCCGTGACTTCGCTCTGTTTGGCCACGCCGGTCATTTCATCCACCAGCACCCGGTGCCGGGCCCGGGCCACGGCGGGCACGGGCACAAAGCGGCGCGGGTTGCGCTCAAAGGGCACAATCTCGGCCGGCCCTTCGGGCAGCGGACCCAGACTGACCGGGCCGCGCAAATGGTTAACCCGGGTGGTGGTGCGCAGCATCACCGGCCGGCCCGTGCTCCTGGCCAGCTCAAAGGCGGCCTTGGTCATGTCCTTGGCTTCCTGGGCCGTGGCCGGCTCGAAGCAGGGCATCTGGGCGAAGCGGGCGTAAGTGCGGTTGTCCTGCTCGTTCTGGCTGGACCAGCAGCCGGGGTCGTCGGCCGAGAGCAGCACCAGGCCGCCGGGCAGCCCGGTATAGGTCATGGTCATCAGCGGGTCGGCGGCCACGTTCACACCCACGTGCTTCATGGTCACCAGGGCTTTGGCCCCGGCCAGCGAAGCGCCGGCGCCTGTTTCGAGGGCGACCTTCTCGTTGACCGAATATTCCAGGTGGTAGCGGCCGCAGTCGCGCAGGCGGCGGAATGTGTCCGGCACTTCGGAAGAGGGCGTGCCGGGGTAGCAGGTCACAACGTTCACGCCGGCCTCAAGGGCGCCGCGAACAATGGCCTCGTTGCCGAGAAGCAGATGAGTTTCCCCTTGCGGGGCCAGTACGGGGTGCTGCATGAGCGTGCCTACTTGGGTTGCGCGGTTTGCTGTCGCAGGGCGTCGGCTTTCTGGGTCCAGATCCTGGCTTCGGCCTGGTCCAGGTTCGGGATGGCCAGAATGGCCTCGCAGGCCGTCAGAGCGCGCTTGCTGTTGCCTTCGGCCTCGGCCAGAAAGGCGATTTGCGAATTCACCGGCAGGGCGTCGTTCTTGCCCAGGCCGTCCAAAATCCCTTCGTATACAGCCAGGGCCTCGGAGAGCTTGCCCTGCTGGGCCAGGGCGCCGGCCATGCCATAGGCCGCCGTGACGCGCAGATCTTTGTTGGTCTTGGCCACTTCCGACCAGGTTTTATAGGCCTCCTGCGGGTCGCCCGCCACCGAGGCCGTCTGGGCCAGGGTATACAGGGCCATGTCTTTGGTGCTCGCCGGGGCCTTGGCCAGGAAGGTCTCCAGGGCGGCCATGCGCTTTTGGTGATCCGGAATGATCACGATGCGCCCGAGTTCGTCCTGGGCCTCCCGGTCCGAGGTGCCGGAAAAGTGGACATACGTGCCGTAGCCGGCAATACCGATGATGCACACCAGCACGCAGGCGATGATTACCTTGGCGTGTTCGACAAGAAATTCCAGCAGCGGAGAGGCCTCACCCGCCACTTCCGACTGGATTGAATCCATCAGGCCTGCCGGATGCTGCGGCTTGACCGGTTGCTTGCTCATGTTCGGGCTCCTCCCAGTGATGACGGCACCCGGCGCAACACAGGGTACCGTAAAGCGTCCCTTCTAGTCTCCCGGACGGCAAATGTCAAAGCCTCGGACCACGAAAGCTGCGGTCCGTCAATGATTTGGAGGGAGGCGGCCCATGCCGTGGCCGAGTGGAGCTTTTCGGCAAAGGCTTGACAGTTTTGGCGCACGGCGCCTACAAACCGTGCGTTAAGCAAAAGGGGAGAGCGGGGCATGAACGGAAATTTTTCGTTATACAAGCCGCACCCGGCGCGGCTGACCAAAGCGGGTTGCGTGGTGATCATCGGCATGGCCGCTTCGGGCAAGACCACCATCGGGCGGGAGCTGTCGCAGTTTTTCGGCATGCCTCAGATCGATTCGGACAATCTGATCGAATCCATGTACGGCGCGTCCCTGCAGACCATTACGGAGCAGATGGACAAAGAAGAGTTTTTGGACCTGGAAAGCACGGTCATTCAGCGCATCAACCTGCACCGGACGATTATTTCCACCGGCGGCAGCGTGGTGTACCGCGACGCCGCCATGGGGCACCTGGCCGAACTGGGGCCCAGGGTATACATCGCAGTGCCCCTGGAGATCATTTTGAGGCGTATCGCCCGCAAGCCCGAGCGCGGTTTGGCCATCGCCCCGGGGCAGACGGTGGAAGATCTCTACAACGAGCGCCGGGAGTTATATGAAAAGTATGCGGACTTCACCTCGCCCGGCGGCGAGGCCCCGGCCGCGGACTATGCCCGACGCATCGCCCAATGGTTGAGCGAACCGGTATGAAAAAAACGATGAGAAAAGGAGCGGGCCGGCCGGAGGCCGGCTCCGGCGTCTTCGGCCGGCTGGCGGATCTTTACTGGCGCATGACCGCGGCCTATGAGCAAACAGCCAAGGCCGCCGGGTTGACTTGCGCCGGGTGCCCGCACAACTGCTGCGCCACATTTTTTCAGCACCACACCCATGTGGAGTGGATCTACCTTTGGAAGGGCTTAAACGCTCTGCCCGAGGCGCGCCGGGCCGAGTACCGCCGCCGGGCTGTGGCTTATGTGGCCGAGGCGCGTCCGCTTCTGGCCGCGGGCAAGGCCCCGGCGATCATGTGCCCGCTGAACGATGGCGGCCTCTGCGGTCTTTACAGCCACCGGATGATGATCTGCCGGCTGCACGGCACGCGCAACACGCTGGCCGCCCCGGACGGCTCCAGCCGCACCTTTGCCGGCTGCGCCCGCTTTACCTCGCTGCCCGTGGTCTCGACCGGGCAGGAAGAGGCCATACCCTGCCTGGACCGCACGCCCTTTTACCGCGAACTGGCCGGCTTGGAAAAAGACTTTTTGGCGCGCCTGGGCCGTTCTTTGCCCAAAGTGGACCTGACCCTGGCCGAGATGATCCTGCTTGGCCCGCCGGCCCTGCGCTGAGGTTTGCGTGGCCGCCTGACGGAGTATCACGGTAAACCGACCCGGCATCCGCGAACGGCGGGCCTTGCGCCGGCGAGGCCTTTCTTCTATATTCATATTTTCCCGGAACCCCCAGCAGCGGCGGAATGCTCCATGACCACCACCCATCTTTCCCTGTATGTCACCCCCAGCGTGGAGGCCATGGCCGAGCAGGCTGCCCGCATCATCTCCGAGACCGCCGCAGAGGCTCTGCAGAGAAGCGGTCAGTTCAATATCGCCTTGTCCGGCGGCAAAACCCCCCTGCCGTTGTTCCGCCTGCTGGCTTCGCCGGCCGGTGAGGGCCTGGTGGACTGGAGTCGCACCGAGGTCTACTGGGTGGACGAGCGTTGCGTTTCGCCTGAAGACAAGGACAGTAACTACGGCATGACCCGGCGCGAGCTGCTTTCGCGTGTGGACGCCACCCGTTTTTACCGCATGAAGGGCGAAGATCGCCCCCAAGACGCGGCTCTGGCCTATGAAAACATGCTGCGCGCGCATTTCAGTCTCGCCCCCGGCGAGTTGCCGCGCTTTGACTGCGTGCTTCTGGGTGTGGGCAAAGACGGCCACACGGGTTCACTTTTTTCCGGCGACCCGGCTCTGAAGGCCGTGGACGCCTTGGTGGCGGACGTTTACCGGCCGGAGCCCGAAGCCCCCCGCCTGACCCTGACCCTGCCGGTGCTGAACAATGCCCGCTGTTGCATATTTCTCGCCTCGGGGCGGGAAAAGAACCATATCCTGTCCTCCGCCCTGAACCTCATGGCGGCACCGTTGCTGCCCGCCCAGATGGTGCGCCCGCATAACGGACGGCTGTGCTGGATCATTGATGAACAGGCCTACCAGGGCTGAGCCGGCGGGGCGGGGCACCCCGCCCGGGCCACGCGGCCCATGCCGCCTGGCCTTTCTTCTGCCCGGTTCCCTCCGCGGCATTGTTCTGTTGATCACCGTCCTTTCGCTTTTACCCACCCTGGGCCTGCTCTTTTATTCCGGCCGGCAAGAGATTCGTTCCGCCCTTGATGCCTCGGAGTTTGATGCCGTCAACCAGACCGCTTCCCTGGCCAACAGCATCTCTTTGGCCGTGAAAGGGGCCGATATCCTGCTGCAGACCCTGGACGGTCTCGGCCTGACCGAGGACGCGGCCGAGGGCGTCCACACCCCGCTGTTCCGGAACATGAAGCTCCATGCTCCGGCGTATGCGGATATCCGGCTGTGCGCCCCGGACGGCCATACACTGGCCTCGTCCAGCCCCTATGCGGATGAACTGCCCGAAAGCGCCCGCATCTTGCTGGTCGATGCAGTCGCCCGTCGGGAGTTCAGCGTGGGCGCCCTGTTTTCGCCTCCCGGCGTGTCCGGACCGGTGCTCAACTGCGTTCGAGCCGTGCGTCGAGGCGACGTTCTGGCCGGCATTCTGGTCATTTCGATTCCTCTTCCCCAGGCCTTGCCCGAAGCCTCACGCGCCCAGGATCGGGGCCTGCATCGGATGCTGCTGGCCGACGCGCAGGGACTGCCGCTGGTCCGGCCGGCTTCGGCCGGATGGAAAAAGTCTCCGGTCTTGATTTCCGAAACCCTGGAATTGCGCAACCTGCACGCGTTCCCGGCCGATCGCGGGCTGCTGCCGGCCGACCGGACCGTGCTCAACGAAGGTCTGGCCTTTGAAAAATTGCGCCTTGGACCCCACGATGTGCCGTATCTCTATGTGGCCATAACCGTGAGCAACGATGCCGCTTATGCGCGCATCAACGGGATGCTGCTGCGCGACACGGCCCTGCTCGTGGGTGTGGCGGCCTTTGCCCTGCTGGTGGTCTTTCTGCTCTGCCGGGTGGCCTTTTTGCGTCCGGTAGGGGAACTGCTGCACGTGGCCAAGCGGCTGCGGGCCAAAGACGGATCGGCCCGCGTGCTGCGCAGGCCGATCACCTCCGAGTTGGCTGTGCTTTCGGATTCCTTTAACAGCATGGCCGCTTCGCTGCAGGCCGGGGAAGACGCGCTGGTGGAAGCCCGCCTGGCGGCCGAGGCCGCCGGTCGGGCCAAAAGCGAGTTTCTGGCCAACATGAGCCACGAGATCCGCACGCCCATGAACGCCATTCAGGGCATGACCTATCTGGTTTTGCGCACGGATCTCAATCCGCGCCAGCGCAGTTACCTGGAAAAGATCCGAACCGAAGCCGGCGCACTGCTGACCATCATCAATGATATCCTTGATTTCTCCAAGATCGAGGCCGGCAAGCTGACCATCGAGTATCTGGCTTTTTCTCTGCATTCTTGCCTGGATCCGATTTTGGCCGAGGCGCGGCGCAAGGCCGAAGCCAAGGGACTGGTCTTTCAGGCCGAGTTTGCGCCCGACCCGCCCCCCGGCATTATCGGCGATCCTCTGCATCTGGGCCAGGTGGCCGGCAATATTCTGGAGAACGCCGTGACCTATACCGAGGCCGGGGAGGTCCGCTTCACCTGCACCGCCCTGCCGCGTGACGACGATACGGTGGATCTGACTCTGACCGTGGCGGATACGGGCCGGGGCATGACCCCGGAACAACTGGATACCTTTTTCCCTTCTGAAGAGCGGAGCGGAGAGGTGGAAATCGTCAGCGGCGGCTCGGGCCTGAACCTGATCATCACCCGCCGGTTGGTGCGACTCATGGAAGGGAGCCTGCGCGCCGAGAGCACGGTGGATCTCGGCAGCACCGTGGAAGTGCGTCTGCGCCCGCGTCTGGCTTCTGCTTCGGAGGCGGTCGTCGACGCGGGCCGCAAGGTGTTTTCCGGATTCCAGGCCTTGGTCGGCATGGACCAGGGGCGGGATGAGACTGTGGAAATGTTGACCGGCCTGGGGTTTGCCACAACCCTTGTGGAGTCGCCAAGGGAATTGGCGACTGTTTTGCAAGCCTATCGTCGGGCGCCTGCCGAGCAGCCGGTGCATCTGGTGCTTTCGGACGGTATGTTCCGGCGGCGGACCGAAGACCTGCGCACGCTGATTCGTCCTCTGATCGTCACTCGGCCGGGTCCGGCCCAGGTGCTGATCGTGGATGCGGCGCGCGGCCTGGAAGAGCCGGAGATCTTGGAAGAGCGGGACGTGATCCTCTATAGTCCCTTTGATCCCTCGTCATTTTACAACTGCCTGCAGGAAGCCCTGGTCCAGGCAGGCCTATTGTCGCCCAAAGAGGACATGGCCCGATCCGCGCAGGGCGAAAGCTCCTTGAAGGGAGTTTCGCTGCTGCTGGTGGAGGACAACCCGATCAACCAGCAGGTGGCTTCGGAAATTCTGGCTTCGGCAGGGGCCGAGGTGGTGGTGGCGGAGAACGGGGCCAAGGCTCTGACCATTCTTGACGAGCGCTCGGATTCCCGACCGTTTGACGCCGTGCTCATGGACCTGCAGATGCCGGACATGGACGGCCTTGAGGCAACCCGCAAGATTCGGGCCGACTCACGCCACGCCCGCCTGCCGATCATCGCCATGTCGGCCCATTCACGCGAGACGGAATGGCCGGCCTGCCGAGCAGTGGGCATGGACGACTATCTGGCCAAGCCCATTGACGTGGACATGCTGTTTCAGGTCTTGCGGGAACGCCTTTTGCCGGGCGATCACCACGAGTCGTAATGGATGCGTGAGGCGTCGACCCGCTCCTGGGGCGGCGGCGTCACCGCCGGTCGGCCGATGGGCAGCACGCAGAGGGGCAGCATTTCCGCCGGCAGGCGCAGGGCCTCGCGCCAGATCTGGGCGATGTCCGGTTTTGCCGCAAGATCTACCCATACTGAGCCGTAGCCCAGGGCATGCGCGGCCAGCAGCATGTTTTCCACACAGCAGGCAGTGGAAAGCATGGCCTGCTCCCGTCCGGGTTCCACAGTGGTGTCCACGCAGACCAGAACGGCGGCCCCGGCCTTGGCCGTGTAAGCCGTCAGGGGGATACTGCGCGAGATCAGGCCGATCCGGCTTCCGGTCAGGACCACAAAGTGCCAGGGACGGCTGTTTTTGGCGCTGGGAGCGCTCATGCCTGCCGCGAGAATCTCTTGCAGATCCTTTTGGGGAACCGGCTCGCCGGTATATTCACGGATGCTTCTACGGCTGCGGATGACCCCAAGCGCCGTTGCGGCACCGCCGCCCGTGTCCGCTTCGGCCCGACCGCCCGTGGCGGCCAGGGCCAGGGCGCCCGTGCCGAGGGCCTGCAGAAAGCGCCTGCGATCGGCGAAAAACATGCCGCCGCCCGCGGCCGGAGCTTCTGCCGGAGTGGTTACGAAGGTGGCGGTTTTCATGATAATTTCCTTATGTGCCTCCGCCGGCATTGTAAAAATTGCGGGAAGGGTTTACTTTCCCAAAAATCTTGTACAGTGGATTATACTGTACCGGTAAAATGAAAGCCGAGTCAAGGTGGGCCGTTTTTGGGGCGAAGTCTGAAAAATAGCCGTATAAATATATTTTTGAAATCAGATGAGAATATTTTCAGGACACATCACGCGCACGGTTTTCCTGGTGGCACTGCTGGCCTTTCTGCCCTGCCTGCTGGTGGTCGTTCGCTTCGGCCTGGAACGCAGAGAGCAGGACATGGCCGCCGCGGCCGAGCGCCTGAGCACGGCCATGAGCCACGCGGCCTCACAGGAACTGCGCATCATTGAAGGCGTGCGCAGCTCTCTGCAGACCCTTTCGCAGATCGACACCGTGCGCCGAGCCGACTACGAAGGCTGCCACAGTCTGTTTTCCGGCCTGGCCTCGGAAAAGAATGAAATTTTCTACTTCATCCTGACCAACGGCACGGGCGTGGTCACGGTCGACGGCCGGGGCGGGTTGGAAGGCCGCAGTCTGGGCAGCGAACCCTATATGCAGGAGCTCTTCCGCACCCGCCGCTTTACCGTGAGCGGCGTGGAGCGCGACCCCCGCAGCGGCGCGCCGGTCGTCTACTGCCTGTATCCGTTGCCTGATTATACCGGGGCTGTTGCCGGCGTGCTCTTGGCCGCCGTCGAAGTGAGCGTTTTTCGCCCTGAAAACGCGGCTTCCTTTGGCGAAGGGGCGGTGTTCATGCTGGCCGACACGCGCGGCAACATTCTGCTGACCGCGCCCAAGGAACGTCTGGAAGAGGGCGGCGTGGTGCCCGCGGCCGACTGGCGGGCCGTGACCCGCTCAAGCGGCGAAGCCGGCGTGCTGACTCTCGGCCCCGGCGGCGCCGACGGGCGCATTGTCGCCTTTCGCCGGCTGGGCACACCGGAAACCGGCGCTTGGTTTCTTACGCCGATTATTTCGCTGCCCGCCGAACAGGCCTATGCCCCTGCCGAAGAAGGACTGCGCCGAAATCTGCTGCAACTGGCCCTGGCTCTGGCCGGGGGCTGCGTACTGGCTTACGTGGTGGCCAGGGTCAGCCTGGCTACTCCGGTGACCCGGCTGATTTCCACGGCCGAGCGCATCGGCGGGGGCGATCTGCAGGCCCGCAGCAATCTGGGCGGCTTGGTGGGGCAATTGGGCACGCTGGCCAAGACCGTGGACCATATGGCCAAAGCCCTGGAAAACCGGAACGCCGAGCTGACCGCCTCCAAGCTCGCGGCAGACGCCGCCAGTCAGGCCAAAAGTGAGTTCCTGGCCAACATGAGCCACGAGATCCGCACGCCGATGAATGCGATCATCGGCATGTCCTACCTGGCCCTGAAGACGGAATTGACCTCCCGGCAAGAGGCCTATATCGGTAAAATTTACGTCGCAGCCAATACCCTGCTCGGGATCATCAACGATATCCTGGATTTTTCCAAAATCGAGGCCGGCAAGCTGGATATTGAGCAGGTGCCGTTCCAGCTTGACGAGGTCTTTGGGGTGGTCACCACCCTGGTGGCCCAGAAAGCCGAGGAAAAAGGCCTGGAGTTGCTGTTCTCCATCGCTCCGGACATTCCCCAGGACCTGACCGGCGACCCCTTGCGTCTGGGCCAGGTGCTGACCAACATCATCGCCAATGCCGTGAAGTTCACCGACTCCGGCGAGGTGCTGGTGGTCTGCTCCCTGGACGGCGACGCGCCCGCGGAAGGCTTTGCCGAACTCGGACGGCGGGTGCAACTGCATTTTCAGGTCAAAGATACGGGCATCGGCATGAGCGCCGAACAGAAGAACAAGCTGTTCCAGCCCTTCACCCAGGCCGACGGCACCATTACACGGCGTTACGGCGGCACGGGCCTCGGCCTGACCATCACCAAGCGGCTGATCGAGATGATGAACGGCCGGGTGTGGATTGACAGCGAGCCCGGCAAGGGCACCACCGTGCACTTTGTCGTGGAACTGCACACGGGCGGCACGGTTTTGCCGCGCTCGGGCATGACTCTGAACGGGGTGAAGGTGCTGGTGGTGGACGACAACGAAGCGGCCAGAACGGTATTTACGGAGATGCTCGAAAGTTTTACCCTGCAGCCCACGGCCGTGGCTTCGGCGGCCGAAGCCTACAAAGAATTGCGCCGCAACGACCGCACCGTGCCCTATCGACTGGTGTTGCTCGACTGGCGCATGCCCGGAGAATCGGGCATTGAGGCGGCGGAAAAGATTCGCACCATGGGCTTGAACAACCAGCCCGCCCTGATTCTGGCCACCTCCTTCGGCCGGGCCGAAGTGCAGTCCGCGGCCGAGGCCGTGGGCATCGGCACGATTCTGTACAAGCCGGTCAGTCCTTCGCAACTGTTCAACGCCGTGCTTGAAGCGGTGCAGGCCGGCGGCCGAGTGCTGCCCGCGGCGCGCTTCAGATCGTCCGAAGAACGCCGGCTGGCCGGTCTTTCGGTGCTGCTGGTGGAGGACAACGTCGTCAACCAGCAGGTGGCCGTGGAAATCCTCACCCAGGAGGGCATCCACGTACTTGTGGCGGAAAACGGCAGAGAGGCGGTGGATATTCTGCGGCGGGCTCCGGAACACTTTGACCTGGTGCTCATGGATCTGCAGATGCCGGTCATGGACGGCTACGAGGCGACCCGCACCCTGCGCGCCGATCCGGCCTTTGCCCGCCTGCCGATCATCGCCATGACCGCCCACGCCATCAGCGAGGAACGTGAGGCCTGCGCCCGGGCGGGCATGAACGATCATATAGCCAAACCCATTGAAGTGAATAAACTTTTCCAGGTGCTGGAGCACTGGGCAGGAGAGAAACGCATGACCGCAGAGCAGAACCCCGGAACGCCGGCAACCCCGCAAGGCGGAGGCCTGCCGGAAATTCCCGGTCTTGACGTGCAGGGCGCCGTGGCCCGCTTGGCCGGCAACGCTTCATTGTACATGAAAACCCTGCGCTCCGTGGCCGGCAGCTTGGGCAAGTATGAGCAGGATCTGATCCAGGCCGCGGCGGACGCTCCGACCCTGCGCAGACACGCCCATACCGTCAAAGGGCTGGCCGCCACCGTGGGGGCCGTGAACCTGACCGAGACGGCCGCCCAGGTGGAAAATGCCTCCGAAGCCGCACCCGCTCCAGCCGAACTGCAAGAGGCTTTGCTCACGGCAATCCGTTCTCTGGCCGCCGGCCTTGCCGCGGTTCTGCCGCCGGCCGCGCCTGCCGTCCAGCCGGGCGTCCAGCCGGGCATCCAGGCCTCTGCCGAACTTGTGCGGGTTTTACGTTCCCTGCTGCGAGAGAACGATGCCGGCGCCGTGGATTGGTTCGAGCGCAACAGCGCCGCCTTGAGCGCCACTCTGGGGGCGGAAAAAACGGTCGCCCTGCGTGAGGCCCTGCGGCGTTTCAACTTTGACGCCGCACTCGACCTGCTGTCTGCCGAGCGCCCATGAGCCCTGCCCTTATTCTGGAAACAGCCCCGGAGGAACCGGACGGGCCGCGGTCCCGCCTGACCCTGCAGGCCCTGCCGCAGGATACGGTGGCCCAGGCGGTGTTCCTTTCCGGCCTGGTCCCCGCCCGGGGGCTCTGCGCCGGTGCCGGCCGCTGCGGCCGCTGCCGTATGGTTCTTGAGGCCGAGGGCACGGCTCCGGCGCCACTGCCCGAAGAGACCCGGCTGCTTTCGGCCGGGGAGTTGGCGGCCGGAGTACGTCTGGCCTGCCTGCACCAGGTCCGCGAGGGCCTGGTCGCCCGCCTTGATCTGCCGGCCGTGGCCCCGCCGGCTCCGGCCGAAGACGACTTCGCGGCCGAGCCCCTGCACGCCGCCGTCGATTTCGGCACCACTACGATCTGCGTCCGGCTGTGCCGATCGGACGGCTCCATTGCGGACGAATTCGCCTTTACCAACCCCCAGATGGGCGCGGGCGCCGAGGTGGTTTCCCGCCTGGCCTACGCCGCCGACGACGCAGGTCAGATTCGCCTGCGCGAGGCCACGTTGCGGGCTTTGGAAACCATTACTGCCCGGGCCGGGGCGCCGGTGGTCTCCCTCTGCTTGGCCGGCAACCCGGCCATGACTTCTCTGGCCATGGGCTGGAACATAAGCGGGCTCATGGCCGCACCTTACGGCCTGCCGCACAGGGGCGGCTTTTGGGCCGACCCGGCCGGCGCGTCGGATTTGCCCCTGATCTTTGTTCCGCCTCAACTTTCGCCTTTTGTGGGCGGCGACGTGGCGGCCGGCTACGCCGCCTTGGCCCATGCCCTGCTCGCGCCCGGCGCCTTTGCCGGGCAAGAGCCGGAGTTCCCTTTCGTTTTGGCGGACCTCGGCACCAACGGCGAGCTCCTGCTGGCCCTTTCACCCACTGAAGCCCTGGTTTCTTCCGTGGCCCTGGGGCCGGCCCTTGAGGGCGCCGGCCTGACCTTTGGCCGCGAGGCCGGGCCGGGCGTGGTTACCGGCTTTTCTCTTTCTCCCAAGGGGCTCGAACCGCAACGCCTGGAGGGGCCTGCCCAGGCGGCTGTTTCCGGCAGCGGCCGGCTGGCTCTGATGGCCTGTCTGCTCCGGGCCGCGGCCATGGACCGCGACGGCCGCTTCACCCCGGAGCATTCCCCGTTGCTGCGCAAGTTTTTTGCCCCGGAAGAGGGCGGCGGTTTTCGCCTGCTTCTGCCCGACGGCATGTATCTGCCGGCCCGCGACGTGGAGGAGATCCTCAAGGTCAAGGCGGCCTTTTCCCTGGGGCTGCAGCGGCTGCTGCAGGTGGCCGGGGTGGATTCCCGCGCGATCCGGCACTTTTATCCGGCCGGGGCTCTGGGCCTGCACGTGCCGCCGGAAACCTGGGAAGCCTTGGGCTTTTTCCCGCCCGGCGCGGCCGCGCGCCTGCGGCCCGCGGGCAATACCTCGCTGCAGGGCGCGGCTTTGCTGCTGCAGAGCGAAGATCTGCGCCGCAACCTCTGCCGCTGGGCCGCCGGCGTCAAAGAGCACAACATGGCCGAAGATCCTCTGTTCCAAGAGCGTTTTGCCGGGCAGATGCGCTTTGCCTGGGAGGGAGCCTGATGCGCCCTTTCTTCTCCGTGCTGCTTACGGCCGTTTTTTTGTGCCCCTCTTTTGCCGTTGCCGGCCGAGGCGTTCCGCCGCCCGTGCCCGGGGTAAGCCTACCCGCCGCCGGCGCGGCTCCGTATGAGGTGCTCAAGGCCTTTGTCGGTCTGCCTTACCGCGAGGACGGCGTTCTCGATGAAAAAGGCCGCTGGAGCCTGTTCGCCGACCCGGCTAAAATTTTCTCCACGCCCGGCGCGAACTGCAGCGGCTTTGTTCTGACCGCCTCGCGTATTCTGTTGGGGCGCAATATCACCCCTGCCCAGGCCGCCTTTGATCGGGCGGGCGACAGCGGCCCGGGTTCAGCCATGGGAGAGGACTGGGATTTCGGCTGGGATGTGATCTGCAGCATTTCCGAAGGCTTTTCGCGCGCCCTGTTGCTGCCCGGCGGCGGCACGGCCGATCCGGCCGCCTATGACGGCCGGTATCGCGGCTGGGAGCTGAACAGCGCGCGGACTTGGGACGAGCTTCTGCCGCGCATCCGGCCCGGCCGGTTGTATCTGCTTTCGTTCAGCAAGAACGTGCGCAAAGCCGGCTACACCTTGATGCATTACCACGTGGGCCTTCTGGTGCACGGGCCGGGGAAATCCGTGCTGCTCTTCCAGACCAGCAGCGACGGCGGCAAGGCCAATGTGCGCGATCTGGCCACGCGGCAGGGCCTCGAATCGTTGCACCGCGATTTTGCCGACCAGGGACAGAACAAGAAGATGATTGCGGTTATCGAGGTGGTGTTGCCTTAGGTGGTGACGACACCCCTGGAGGTGCAACGGGCGCGCGGTTACGGCCCGGAATTTGCAAATTTCCGGGAACCGGAACAAAAATCCGACACCAACCGGAGCCACCGCCATGAACCTTTCCATGACCCCGCCCGCGCCGCGTCGGCGTCGCCTTTGGCCATATCTCGCCCTTGCCCTGCCGATAATAGTATTGTTTTTCACACTTATTTCCGGCTCCCGCCAGGGCACGGAACTCACCGGCGTGGTCAGGTCGCGCGTCGAAAAAGATATTCTTGCGCCGTATGACGGCGTGGTGGGCGTCGTGCAGGTCAAGCCCGGCGACGAGCTTGCCCCCGGCGCGCCTCTGTTTTCCTACGATCTGGAAGCCATGCGCCAAGAGCTGCGAACGGCGGAAAATTTTGCGGAGTCTCTGGCTCTTACCCTGCCGCCGGCGGCGCGCGAGCTGGTGCGCAACCCTGAAGGCGTCAGCGCGGCCGTGCAGGAAAAGCGCCTGAATGAATCAAGCTCGCGCGAGGCCGAGGCCAGACACCGGCTTGAAGCCGCCTCGGACAACCTGGCCCGCCTCAGCGTCCAGGCCGAGATGTTGCGGGCCCGGAGCCAACGCGGCGAGGTCAGGCCGGGAGAGATCCAACAGGCCATAGCGCAACGCGACGATGCCCGGCTGCAACTGCGCGGCGCGGAAAAAGACTTTGAGCAGGCAGGCCTGGATCGGCACCGCCAGGAAGAAGCCCTGCGCGTGCTGCGGGACATGGAGCGCTCTCTGGCCATGGACGGCACCCCTCTGTACCGTCGTTTCACGGCCTACAAAGTCGCCCTGGGCCGAATCGACGAGATTCGCGCCTCTCTGGGCCGGCCGCAGCCGACCCTGGCAAGCGGCGGCAAGATCCTGGCCGTTGACATCCACGCGGGCGATCCGGTAACAGCGGGTCAAGCCGTGGCCCGCGCCTTGGTGCCGGACCCGGCCTCACCGCGGCTTTCCGGCCTTGTATCGCTCTCTCCGGACAAGGTTGCCGTGGGCAAGCCCGCGCGGGTGCTCTTTACCGACGCCGCCAAGGGCACGGAGACGGAGATTCCTGCTGTGGTCGTCGCGGTCGCACCCGAAGGCGAAGGCTCCCTGCTGACCATTGAACTCGGCGCCGGGCCCTACACGGCCGAAGGCTTTCGAGCGGCGCGAGACGGTGATTTTCGCGTTTTTTTAGAGAATTGAACGCCTGCGACCAACCCTGAACGGCCCGAAGGGCCCACGAGGATGAACATGAGCGGCAGCATTGACGACATTACGATCAATTATGAAGAAGACGACGTTCTCGTGGTCAAGGAACTGGACAAGGTGGTTTTGAGCAAAGGCGCCTGGACCACGATCATCTTTCGCTACCAGAACTGGAACCGCGAAAAGGAAACCTACGGCCCGGATATGTATACCATCCGCCGCTATAAAAAAGTCGGCGGCGAATACCGCGCCCAGTCCAAATTCAACATCTCCAGCAAAGATCAGGCCAAGAAAATCGTCGAAGCCCTGAGCACCTGGATCGAAGCCGAACTTGCGTGATACCGATTTGCGATTAAAACGGCGTCCTGCTGTTTTGAACGCTCGGCTGTGGTGGGAGCGCGGTTCCTTATCACCTCTATACGGGTCGAAGTAAAAAAATCAGCACGGTCCACAGTGCGTGGGACAGGATGCAGACGTACAAGCTGCGTGTGTGCAGATATACGCGGCCCCAGAACAGACCGGCGACCAGAGCTGCTCCCGTAAGTATGAAATTGCCGGAAAACACATGCACTCCGGCATAAACGGCTGAGGCGAGCAGCCAACCCCGGCGTTCGCCCAGTGCAGCGACATAATGTTTCTGCAGAAAGCCGCGCCAGAAGATTTCTTCACATGGGCTGGTCACAAAAAGTAGGATCAGGGCGATAAGGCCGGGCGCGGCCTCTTGCTTTATTGCGTAAATGCCTCCAATTTGTTCTTCGGCGAAGGGCAGCAGCGAGACGGCGGCATAGCGTCCGAGGGCGAACAGGCCGTAAAGCGTGGCCGTGGCGGCGAGGCCCAGCAAAGTATTCTTCAGAGTGATTTCGAAGCGGGAAATAGGCCGGCCTTCCCAGCGGATGGCCAGCCCGGCCAGCAACCCGGAGGCCAGACTCATCCCCAACCAGAAGTTCACGATCTGAACGCCGAAAATGAGCATCCAGAGCAGGGCCGCCAGTGCCACGGCGGAGACCGTCCGCCGACGAACGTTGCCGGCCGCCGTCGCCTTTACTTGCTCAGAGCTGCATTTATTGTCCACGGTTTATCCCCTCATGGCGGACAAAGCGATTTGCAACAGCGGCCCGACAGCCAGCAGGGCGCCGAATTGAAAATGGAGTTTAGCGGTCCAACTTTCCAGCTCGCTACAGTCATATTCCGGCCTGCGCATTTGCAGCAGTTTGGCGCTCAGCATCGGCAACGTCAAAAAAGCCCCCAGACAGGTCATCGGCAGCAGACCCGACAGCAGGTTAACCCCAAGTACAACGAATGCGCCGATGGTCAGCAAGACGAACAGTCCCAAAGATTTTTTGCGGCCCAAAGCAATGGCCACCGTGCGGATGCCCGCCGCCTGATCATGGGTGACATCACGCATATCGTTGGCATGCATAATCGCGGTCACCAAACAGGAAATACTGATAGAAACGGCGAGAGGTGCCGCCGTAAGGCGCCCGGCCTGGATATAGTAGGCGGGCAGAACCATAAGCGGCCCCATGAGCAGAAAGACGAAGCACGGACCCAGCCCCCGATATTTGAAGGGCTTTTTGCCGTTCGTGTAAGAATAGCCACCGACCGTGCCCAGGGCTGTGAACAGCAGAATAAGCGGCCCGCAAAACCAGGCCGTGAAGATCCCGAGCAGCCCGGCAAGGCTGAACAGCAGCAGGCCTGTTCGGCGTATCGCTTCCGGCCGAAAGCTCTCGTCCACAAGTTGTGGGCAGGTTACGGCCGAAGCCAGGGTATCCACGCCGGATATATAGTCGCCGTAGGTATTATACAAGTTGGTGGCCGCCTGCAGGAGTATGCCGCCCATAAGCGTCAGGGTGAACAGGCCGACATGCCAGTGGCCGTCCATAGCCGCAAGGCTGGTGCCGACCGTGATGGGAATCGTCGCGGCGGTGAAAGACCAGGGGCGGGTGGCGATGAGCCAGTCCGAAAATCGAGGTGAGGCGGAGTGGGGCGTGGATGATGGCATGGAGAGCCCTTCTTCCAGTGGACGGGGGGTGAGTTCATGCGGCGGCTCGGCTGTGGCTGCAGTGATGCATGAGCGGCAGCACGAGCCGGCGGAAAAGGAGACTCTCTATCAGGTATTTACGGTTGATTGTCCGAATCGAACAGGTCGGGATTGCGGGTCAGGGGTTCGGTGACGTCGAACCAGAACTCGCGCTCTTCTTTGCGGCACAAAGTCAACAGGGCCGCCTGGGCCTCCGGGGTGTTTTCGGCCAGAAGTGCCTGGGCCTCCCCATAGGCTTCCGAGGGTACCAGGCAGACATCCACCAGCAGGCGGTCGTATTTTCTGCCGTCCTTCCCCTGGAACAACGTCTGTTCGCGTTTGATGTGGCTCACCGGCTGCAGGCGGTCGCCGGCAGCATCGGTCTGGGCGAATTCCAGCAGGTTGCGGGCCGCGATCAGGCGCATCTGTTGCTCGATGACGGCTTGAAGTTCGTTCCGGTCTTGGGGCGCATGCTGCACAAAAGCGCTTTCCCGGTCGTAGCCCCAGCCGCCGTCAAGCCGACCGGGGTCGAGGCCGGCCTCGGGCCGGGCCGTGGCGTAGTCTTTGGGGGAAATTTCCAGATAAATGGAACGCTGCAGCGGTTCCGCGGCTTTTTGCAGCCGTCCGGCGGGCACTCCGTGGGAGGAGACGGCCCGCGGCTTGCGCACCATGCCGTAGAGCGTGGCGGCGTTGTGGTCGCGGATATCGGTAACGTCAAACCAGAATTCGCGCACAAAACGGGAAGATTGCTCCCTGGTCCGGCGCTCGATTTCCGCTTGAGAAAGGCCGGTCGCGCGATGCAGGGCGGCTATTTCTGCTTGCCGCTCCTTGGGCACGGCCAGCAGTTCCACCTCCAGGCACTCAAACACGGCATCCTGCGGGCCGGTATAGATGGTCCGGCCGATACGCCGCATGAGCACCGGCACCAAGCCTGCTCGTTCGCACTCCAGGCTGAGGCGCAGGGTGATCACCAGTTTTTGCGCGCCGGCGGCATAGGCGCCGAGCAGCCCGGCGCCGGAATGCGTGGGGATGAGCAGGCGGCAGGCGTCGTCGCCGGAATAGCCCCAGCCGCCGGAGAACAGGGCCGAGGTTTCCGGGTCGCCGGTACGTTCTTCCAGGAGCATGGCCGGCGGCGGCCCGGCAAAGCGCTCAAGAGCGGGGTCGGCCGCGCGTGCCGGCGGGCAGAACAGCAGCACGGCAAGCACGACGGCAAGGCACAGGCGCGGCATGGAGCCTCCATGTTTTTTTCGAGGGCTATACCTCGAAAAGCATCTCGAGATCTTCGCGGGAAAGGGACTTCCAGGCGTCCGCACCGGGAATGACGGCGTCGGCCACATCCTTTTTGGCGGCCTGCAGGCCGACAATTTTCTCTTCCACGGTGTTGCGGCAGATAAGCTTGTAAGAGAAGACCTGTCGGGTCTGGCCGATGCGGTGGGTCCGGTCGGTGGCCTGGTTTTCCACGGCCGGGTTCCACCAGGGATCGTAGTGGATCACGTAGTCCGCGCTGGTCAGGTTTAGACCTGTGCCCCCGGCTTTCAGAGAGATCAGAAAGATCGGAATGTCCGAGCTGTTGTTGAAGCGGTCCACCTGGTCGAAGCGGTCCTTGCTGGCCCCGTCCAGGTAGCAGAAGGGGATGTTGCTGATCTGCAGCCAGGAGCGGATGATGTGAAGCATCTGCACGAACTGCGAGAATACCAGCACCCGGTGCCCCTCCTCGATGATGTCCGTGACCATGTCGCGGAAGGCGTCGAACTTGCCCGAGGGCAGGTTGGTGGACACGCCGGGCATGTCGAGCTTGAGCAGGCGGGGGTGGCAGCAGATCTGGCGCAGCTTGAGCAGGGCGTCCAGGATGGACATCTGGCTCTTGGCCAAGCCCTCGCGGTCCACGGTGGTCAGCACCTGTTCCTTGAGTTTTTTGGCCAGCATGGCGTACAGCTCGGCCTGCTCGTCTGCCAAGCCGCAGAAGTAGATGTTCTCGACCTTGGGCGGCAGGTCTTTGGCCACTTCGGATTTGGTCCGGCGCAAAATAAAGGGCCGCACCCGGGTTCGCAAGAAGGAGAGAGTTTCGTCGTCGCCTTCTTTGATGGGCTTGACCACGCCGCGCCTAAAAGCATGCTGGGCGCCCAGAAAGCCGGGCATGAGGAACTCGAACAGCGACCAGAGTTCAAAAAGGTTGTTTTCAATGGGCGTGCCCGAAAGGCACAGGCGCATGTCGGCATTGATCCGACGCACGCTGCGGGCGGTGATCGTGTTGGGGTTTTTGATGTTTTGGGCTTCGTCCAGAATAATCGTCTTGAAATCGTGTTCCTGCAGGCCTTCCAGATCGCGGCGCAGCAGGGCATAGGTGGTCAGCACCAGGTCGGAGGAGGCGATCTGTTTGAACATGCCTTCGCGCCGGGTGCCGTAAATGGTCAGCAATTTCAAACCGGGGACGAATTTTTCCGCCTCGCGCTCCCAGTTGGGCAGCACCGAGGTAGGCACCACGATCAGGTTCGGCCCCCTATGCCCTTTTTCTACCAGATACTGGATGAAGGAGAGGGTCTGCACGGTTTTGCCCAGGCCCATTTCGTCGGCAAGAATGCCGCCGAAGCGATACTCGTGCAAAAAGTTCAGGTAGGCCAGCCCCTGTTGCTGGTAGCCGCGCAGGGTGGCGTGCAGGCCCTTGGGCGGATCCACCGGGTCCACTTCGCGGAAGGTATGGATCTTTTCGCGCAGGGTGTTCCAGAACGAGTCGGTGGAGGTTTCGGGCAGGTCGTCCAGCAGGCTGTCGAGCACCGGAGCCTCAAACTGGGCGAACTGCTGCTTGGGCGGCTTGGAGGGGTCCAGACCCAGGGCCTGGAGCTTGTGGGCGATACGCTCCAGCCAGGCCTCCGGCAGGCTGGTGTACGAGCCATCTTTCAACTGCACGTAGCGTTTACCCTGGGTCCAGGCCTTCCAGATCTTTTCCAGGGGAACGCTCTGACCGTCGTAGGAGACCTCGATGTCCAGGTTGAACCACTTTTCCTTCTCGTCCGTGCTGACGGCGGCGTTGATTTGCGGCTTGGACAGGCGCACCTTGAAGCGCGACAGGGCCGACTCGCCGAAGACCCGATAGCGTTCCACCAGCTTGGGGTAGATGTCGAGCAGGAAGTTGACCGCTTCTTCGGGCTCCAGGAACCAGACCCGGTTGTTCCGGGGCTGGAACTTGATTTCCAGCAGCATGTTGGTCAGGGCGGCCTCTTCTTCCTGGCTGCGGCGCACCAGGAAGGTTTTACCCTCAAAGGAGTAGCTGCCGGTCTGGAAGTCCGGGTTGGGCCCGGGCATGCTGAACTCGCCGTGGGCCGTCTCATAGATGTTCTGGATCTGCAGGGTCAAGAGGCTCCCTTCCTCGTCCAGAAAAAGCTTGGGGTTGTACCTGGCCGGGACAAAGTACGACTCCATGCTCTGCAGGAAGTTTTCCTGGCCGTAGAGGGCCGAGGCCGGGATGCGGCTCCAGACCCGGTCGAGAAATTCGGAAATTTCCACCTGGGGAATGTGCAGCGGGTTGTGCACCAGTTCCTGCACCAGGCGGGAATCGAGACTGGAATAGACCGGGTAGAAGCTTTGCCGGCGGCAGACCCACAGGGGCATGTTGCCGTGAAAGGTGGTTTCGTCGCCCTCAACGGGCACGGGCGGTTTGCCTTCGCGGTGCAGAAGCACGTCGAAGGTCAGACCGGCTTCTTCGGAAAACTGCGGCCGGAATTTCAACTGCATGGTGCTCTGCTCGATGCGGCAGGCCATGTCGGTGTCTTTCCAGAACAGGTAATATTCTTTGCGCAAAGACCAGAGGAACCAGGTCAGCAGGCCGTCGGGCACAACGATGCGGTGCCCGAGGTAGTCCTGGTCCTGCCCGATGAGCGCGGCCACCGGCGGCAGGCCGGGCGAGAGGTCGCACCACTCGGGGTTCTGGATGATCTGCTCCAGGGTAATTTCCGAATGCACATTGGACAGGCCCGATTTGTTTTGCCGGGCCCGAAAAAAAGCCGCCTGCAGACGTTGCGGCTCAGGGTAAAAACGGATGATCAGGTAGTGCCGGCCCGACTCCGGCTCAATCTCCGCGCTGAAAAAGGAGCGGAAGGTGTGCCGCCAGTCGCTGCGCGGCTTGGGGGGCTCTTCGCGGCTTTCGTGGGTTTCGAGGGTGGCGAGCATTTTCAGGGCCGTCGCGGCTACGTGCCGGCAGGGGCCGGAGAAGGAATCGGGGCAGTTGCACTCGGGGGAAACAATCTCTTCACGCAGGGCGATGGTCAACTTGGGGCTGTATACTTGAAAATCGTCGCCCTGAACGCCGGCCTCCAATTCCCAGTACGCCGGATCTTTTTTCAAAGAGATCTTTTGCACGCCGCCGGCGGCGACAATTTCTTCCGCCCCGTCAAGAATATATTCGGGTATGGAATCTCTCAGAAATTCTGAGATGATGCTTTTGATGCTGCTCTCGATCATGCTTCCGACTTTGTCTGCTGATGGCCCGTAAAAACGGGCGGAGATCGGGGTATAGCGCATAATTTCCCAAGGCTCAAGCGCATGATGGGCTTTTTCGGGAACTCGTCGCTCGGAGGACAAATCCATTAAATTGGACTAAAATATAGGGAGAGAGGCTTCTTGCAATTCCCCGTGCTGTCTGCCAAAATATAAATTATCAAGAACGCCGGCCGACCCGGCACGCACCTTGGATTGCCCGGGAAACTGCCCGTAAATATAGAAAGTGATGCACAAGCCTTTTTTCGCCGGACGGCGTTTTTTTCTTGTTCTAATCTCCTGCCTGCTGCTGCAGGCCGCACCGCCGCTCGCTTGCGCCGCCCCGGCTCCGGTTCCAGCCGCTGCTCCCGCTCCGGCCGCCGCGCCGGCTTATGGCGACACCCTGATCTACGGCATGCTCGGCGCGCCCGGTAACCTGCTCTCGTTTATGTCCACGGACACGGCCTCGCGTGACGTGGCCTCGCAATTTTATATCGCCCCCCTGCGCTACGACAAGAACATCGAGATCGAGCCGTGGGCGGCCAAGTCCTATCAAGTGCTTGACGGCGGCCTGCGCCTGCGCTTCACCCTGAAAAAGGGCATCCACTGGCAGGACGGCACGGAACTCACGGCCGACGACGTGGAGTTCACCTACAAGCTGATGATCGATCCTAAAACGCCCACGGCCTATGCCGGCGATTTCAAGGCCGTGCAGTCGTTCACCAAGCTTGGCCGCTACAGTTTTGAGGTGCGCTATGCCAAGCCCTTTGCCCGCTCTCTGGTCACCTGGATGAGCGACATCATGCCCAAGCACCTGTTGGAGGGACGGGATCTCGGCACCTCGCCCCTGGCCCAACACCCCGTGAGCTGCGGTCCCTTTCGCATGGAAGAGAACCGGCCGGGCTCAATGATCAAGCTCAAGGCCAACCCCGACTACCTGGAAGGTCGGCCGCACATCGACCGTCTGGTGTATCGGGTCATTCCGGACTCGGGCACCATGTTCCTGGAACTGAAGGCGGGCGACATCGATCTGATGCCCTCGCTCGCGCCGCAGCAGTATGCCTTTCAGGCGCAGAAACCGGCCTTTGCCAAGCAATACGCCGTCTACAAGTCGCTGGACTCCAGCTACGTCTACCTGGGCTACAACCCCAAAAGCCCGTTTTTCGGCGACGTGCGGGTGCGCCGGGCCTTTGCCTATGCCGTGAACAAGGCCGACATCGTTAAGGGCGCCCTGCTCGGGCAGGGCCGGCCGACCATCGGCCCCTATAAGCCCGGCACCTGGCCCTACAACGACAAGATCGTCGATTACCCCCACGACCCGAAAAAAGCCCTGGCGCTGCTGGCCGAGGCCGGCTGGAAGCCGGGCCCGGACGGTCTGCTGCAGAAGGACGGCCGACCCTTTTCCTTCACCGTGCTGGTCAACCAGGGCAACGAGCCGCGGATCAAGACCGCAATCATCATCCAGGACGAGCTTGCCAAGATCGGCATCGAGATGAACATCCGCACCCTGGAATGGGC
Organism: Desulfovibrio sp.; assembly: GCA_031553235.1. Taxonomy (GTDB): domain Bacteria; phylum Desulfobacterota; class Desulfovibrionia; order Desulfovibrionales; family Desulfovibrionaceae; genus Frigididesulfovibrio. The sequence goes on along the minus strand of JAVBLS010000009.1, from coordinate 30,395 downwards.
CGCCTTTCTGAGCATCGTCCAGAACCGGCGCTTTGACGCGGTCATTCTCGGCTGGACCATCCCGGCCGATCCGGACGCCTATGACGTCTGGGATTCCGCGGGTGTCGGCGGCATGCTCAACTTCATCGATTTCTCCAACCCCGAAGTCGACGACCTTCTGGAACGGGCCCGCTCCACCTTTGACCGGGCCGAGCGCAAGAAGCTGTATGACCGTTTTCAGGTGATTCTTCACGATCTCCAGCCATATTGCTTTCTTTACGTTCCCGAGGCGATCACCGCCGTGCAGCGACGCTTTCACGGCATTGAACCGGCCCCGGCCGGCATTTTCTACAATTTCATCGACTGGTGGGTCCCCAGGGACGATCAGCGCTACAGGATGGATCCATGATCCGCATCCAGGATATTCTCGATAAGCTCCAGGCCTACCACAGCGAAAGCGACGTGGATCTGGTCCGCAAGGCCTATATCTACGCCGCCGCCGCCCATGCCGGGCAGACCCGGCTTTCGGGCGAGCCTTATTTTTCGCATCCCCTGGCCGTGGCCTACACCCTGGCGGACATGCGCATGGACGGTCCCACCGTGGCCGCCGGGCTGCTGCACGACACCGTGGAAGACACCAAGGCCACCATTGAGGAAATCGATGAGCAGTTCGGTGAAGAAGTGGCCGATATCGTCGACGGGGTGACCAAGATCAGCATGCTCTCCTTTGACAGCAAGGAAGAGCAGCAGGCCGAGAACATCCGCAAGATGATTCTGGCCATGAATGAAGACATGCGCGTGCTCTTTGTCAAGCTGGCCGACCGCCTGCACAACATGAGCACCCTGGAGTTCCAAAAGCCGGAAAAACAGCGCCGCATCGCCCAGGAGACCATGGACATCTATGCGCCCCTGGCCAACCGCCTGGGCCTGCACCGGGTTAAGCTGGAGCTGGAAGACTTGAGCTTCCGCTATATCCAGCCCGACGCCTACAACCAGATTGTGGACTGGCTGGAGCGCCACCGCGCCGACGATACTCAGTACATCGATTCGGTCATAAAGACCCTGCAAGACATCATGGACAAGAACGGCATCAAGGCCGTGGTCAAGGGCCGGATCAAGCACATTTACAGCATCTATCGGAAGATGAACTCGCTGCACGTCACCCTGGACGAGATGCACGACATCATCGCTTTCCGGGCCATCGTGGACGACCTCAAGGACTGCTACGCCGCCCTCGGCCTGGTGCACGCCACCTGGAAGCCCGTGCCCGGCCGCTTCAAAGACTACATCTCCATGCCCAAGGCCAACATGTACCAGAGCCTGCACACCACGGTCATCGGGCCGCGGGGCGAGCGCATGGAGGTGCAGATCCGCTCCGAAGAGATGGATCGCCTGGCCGAGCACGGTCTGGCCTCGCACTGGCTTTACAAAGAAGGCGGCCGGGTCAAGTCCAAGGACGTGCGCGAGTTCACCTGGCTGCGCGAGATGCTCGACTGGCAGAAGATGGAGAGTAATTCCAAGGAATTCCTCAAATCCCTGCGCTTTGACCTGTTCAAAGACGAGATCTACGTGTTTACGCCCCGGGGCGCGGTCAAGGAGTTGCCCGAAGATGCCACGGCCGTGGACTTTGCCTACCAAATCCACACCCAGGTGGGCGACCGCTGCGCCGGCGGCAAGATCAACGGCAAGCTCATGCCGCTTTCCACTCCCCTGAAAAGTGGCGACACGGTGGAGATCATCACCGACCCGCACCGCCGGCCCAGCCGCGACTGGCTGAAGTTTGTCAAAACGGCCAAGGCCCGCACCCGCATCCAGCACTTCATCCGCACCGAAGAGCGCGCCCGGAGCATCTCCCTGGGCAAGGAAATGCTCGAAAAGCAAGGCAGGCGCCACGGCGTGAACACCCAGAAGGCCATGAAGGACGGCGAATTGCTGCGCGCGGCCAAGGATCTGAATTTCTCGGGCGTGGACGAGTTGCTTTCGGCCGTGGGCTATGCCCGAATTACCCCGCGCAAGGTGCTCAATCTGCTTATGCCCAAGGGTGAGGAGCAGGCGGAAGAAGCTCAGGCCGCCCAAGCCGAGGCCCACGGCAAGCACGCCAAGCCGGCCGCCGAGCAGGCTGCGGCCAAGAAGAGCGACAGCGTGCGCATCAGCGGCGTCGACGATCTGCTGGTACGTTTCGCCAAGTGTTGCAACCCCCTGCCCGGCGACGCCATTGTAGGCTACATCAGCCGGGGACGGGGCGTGACCGTGCACACCATCGACTGCCCGACCATCCAGACCAGCGAGGCCGAGCGGCTGATTTCGGTTTACTGGGAGGGCGGTGAGCAAGGCGAACCCTTCCCGGCCCGGATTATGGTGGTGGGCGCCAACGTCCGCGGCCTGCTGGCCAAGGTTTCAGCCGCTTTGGATGCCGAAGGAGTGAACATCGATTCCGGCCGGCTGAACTCCACAGTGGACGGCAAATCCGAGATCGAGCTGCTCATTGAGGTCAACGACGTGGCCCATCTGCTGCGCACCCTGGAAAAGGTGCGCAAGCTGGAGCACGTTCAGGAAGTCTCGCGCCTGATCGGGGAAAAATGATTTTTACGTCTTGCCGGGGCCGCGCTTCGCAATGCGTTTGTCGTCTCTTCCCCGGGCGCATATTCCGCCATGAGGTTGGCGACAGGGTCGGGCAGATGCGTATGGGAGGGCTGTTTCTGCAAGTGTTTGCTTGTATTACAGATGATTTCGGCGCAGGTAGAGATGCCGGGCGCAGGCCGCCACCAGAAACGAGCCGGCCGTGAGGTGCGCGGTTTTGCCCAGAACTGTTCCGGCGATGGTGGCCAGCATGGCCCCGGAGAGCAGGGCGGTTTCCAGACGCCGGCGGGCCTGGGTGCTACGGCGTTTGGGCGCCGGCGCGGGCAGAAAGGCCTGCAGTTGCTTGGCCGAACGCAGCAGTTTCTCCCGGCTGAGCACGGCCGGGTTGTATGTCAGCAGCAGACTGCCGGTACACGGGTTGCCGCGCGCCTCGGTCACGCCCTCCAGTGCCAGGGCGGAGCGCTCGAGCAGGGCCAGAGAAGCGGGGTTTTTCAGGGCCGGGTGGCGCAGACGCACCCGACCGTCTATGAAGCTTGCAAGCATGTGGTCTCCAGTTTTTTTTCCTCCGGGACTGTGGCCTACTCGAGCATAGGCCGGATGCCGGCCACGGCTCCGGCGGTGGTGGCGGCATTGTGCAGGAAGGCCGACAATCCCGGCCCGATGAGGCCGGAGAGCCCCCCGGCCAGGAACAGGGAATTCCAGAACAGGGAACGGCGGAAGTTGCCCCGAACGCGGCCGAGGGCCGTGCGGGCCAGGACGCGGGTCAAAAGCAGGCCGTCAAGGTTGTCGTGCAGAAGGAGCATGTCGGCCACCTCGCCGGCGATGTCCGTGCCGGATTTCATGGCCACGCCGACGTCGGCGACGGAAAGGGCCGGAGCGTCGTTCAGGCCGTCGCCCACCATCATCACGGTGTTGCCTTCGGCCTTGAGTTTGCGGATGAAGGCGGCTTTGCCCTCGGGCAGCAGTCCGGCGTGAAATTCGTCGATGCCCACGGCTTCGGCCACGGCCCCGGCCGTGGTTTGGCCGTCGCCGGTGAGCATGATGATGCGTTTCACCCCGTCATCGCGCAGACGCTGCAGCATCTCACGGGCTTCAGGCCTGACCTCGTCGCGGATGACCAGCAGGCCGGCGGGCTTGCCACCCACGGCCAGATGCAGGACGGAAAAACCTTGGGCCGCCTCGGCCTCGACCTTGGCGGTCTGTTTGGCGCTCAGGCGCACGCCCTCGTCTTCCAGGACGAAATGGGCGCTGCCCAGAAGCACGCGTTCCTCACGCAGGCGCGAAGCGATGCCGTGGGCCGCGATATATTCCACCTTGGCGTGCTCTTCGCGGTGGGCCAGATTTTCCTTTTCCGCCGCATAGACCACGGCCTTGCCCACGGGGTGGGCGAAATGCTCTTCCAGGCAGGCGGCCAGGCGCAGCACTTCGGAGCGGCTGAAACGGCCGAAGGGCACGACCTTGACCAGCTCGGGCCGGGCCTTGGTCAGGGTGCCGGTTTTATCGAAAACTACGACGTCGGCGGCCAGGACGGTCTCGAGGCTTCGGCCGCCTTTGATCAGCACGCCGTGGTCCACGGCTTCGCGCATGGCCGTGAATATGGTCAGGGGCGCGGCCAGGCGCACGGCGCAGGAATAATCCACCAGAAGCACGGCCCCGGCGCGCATCGGGCTGCGGGTGAGCAAAAAGACCAGCCCGGCCAGCAGAAAGTTGTAGGGCACCACTGCGTCGGCAATGCGCTCGTAGCGGCTCTGCAGCAGTGATTTGGCCGACTCGGATTCTTCGATGGTCCGCAGCACGGCCTGAATGCGGGTGTCGCCGCCCACCCCGCGAACCCGGACCAGCAATTCTCCTTCTTCCAGCACGGAGCCGGCATAGACCGAGTCACCCACCTTGCGGTGCACGGACAGTGGTTCGCCGGTGAGCGAAGCCTCGTTGACCAGGCCTTCGCCTTCGACCACCGTGCCGTCGGCCGGGATCGCCGCCCCGGCCCGGCAGACCAGGCAGTCGCTCGATTTTACGGCGGCAAAGGGAATGCGCCGCTCCAGGTCGCCTTCGCGCACCCAGGCCGAGTCCACAGACAGGGCCAGGCTGTCGGCCAGACCGGCCCGGGAGCGCTTGCGGGTTTTGGCCGCCAGATATTCGCCAAGGGCGAAGAAAAAGGTGATCGAGCCGAGAGCCCGGAAGTCCCTTCGGGCAATGCAGATCAGCAGAGCGGTGGCATCCAGGGTTTCCAGGTTGAGCCTGCCGCGCAGCAGGGCCTTGAAACCGGCGAGAATATACGGCACGGCGCGCAGCACGGCCAGGGCGGCGCCCATGAAGCCGGGGGCGATGGTGGTCAGAATTTTTGCCGGCAGCGGGTTGCGCGGCTCGGCCGTTTCGGCCCGGCGTGCCGGAACGGCGGCATCTCGGCGGGAGGGAGCGAAGTGGGTTTGGGCTTGCGGGCGCGCCGGCGGGGTGGGAAAGACCGGGCCGGCGGCGTTGCGCAGCAGGTCAAGAATTTGGGCAAAGGCGGCCGGGTTGCCGGAAACCAGCAACACCGCCCCGTTGCGACGGGAAACGTGGATGTCGAGATCCTTCTCGGGCAGAAAGGCCAGGGCCGCAAGCAGATGATCCCTGGCCGGGGCCCTGCCGACGGGGCGCAGGCGCACGCGCCCCGGCAGCAGGTGAGCGACCCGGTAGCCGGAAAGGAGCGCGGCAACGGGCCCGGCGGCAGTCGGCGGAAGCAGGGGCCCGCGCATCAGGCCTCTTCCGTTTTGCGGCGTTCCCGTGAATGACGGGCTTCAGCGGCAAGGTCTTCCATGTTTTCCTTGGCTGTTTCCATAAATTCCGCGGCCTTGTCCTTCAGATCCATGCTCCGGCCGAGGAGGTCGGCGGCGGTCTTCTTGACACAGCCGGGGTTCTTGGAGAGCAGGATGGCCCCCAAAGCGCCGATGGCCATGCCGGCTCCCAGGGTAAGGCCGTATTTCCAGTAGTTCCCGTTCATAGCTGTTGCTCCTGTGCTGAGATTTTCACACCACGGCAGCGGTGCGAGGCTGTTGTCTATCAATAATTCTAATTGAAAGTCAAGTTCATTCTCAACTGATTGCTATAGTCAATTTCATTTAAAACAGATTACCTTTGAAAAAGTTCATCTGTTCTCATGGTTGCTTTGCCCGCAAAGGAGAAGTGCACCCGGGCAAAAAAGAAAGGCCGGGACAGGCCCGGCCTTGGCTGCAGAAGAGGAAACGGCCCAGCTGCGAGACTAGAGCAGTTTACGCTTCAAATAGTCGCTTAACGGCGGGCAAAGCCCGCCTACTCCTATTTGGCGGCAAGGATTTGCCGACAAATCCTTGCGAGCATTTCAAGTGTGAAATGCTCTAATTCGGGCCTTCGCCGATGATTTTGATCATGCCCCGGTCCGGGGCCTGCTTGCCTTCCAGGTAAGTCAGGGAGGCGCGAAAGGTCACGCCCTCAAGCCAGTCGGCCGCCTGGGCGCGGGCCGGCAGTTCCAGAACATCTATGACGCACAGGGCCCGGCCGTTGACGTCCGAGCGCGACCAGAGCACGCCGGGGGCAGAGCGATTCACGGACTGGGCAAAGCCGGGCCCCTCGCCGCCGCCCAGCAGGCAGTCGAACACGCCCTGGGCCATGGGCAGAAACTCTTTTTCCGCCTGCATGCCCCAGGGGCTGATGCCCACCACCAGATCGCAGGAATCCTTGAGCTTGTGCCCGGCCTTGCGGGTTGCTTGCATCTGGGCGGCCGAAGGGGTGCGCCCCGGCTCGTCGCCGGTGGGAAAAAAGAGCACGCCCACGATACCGGCCGGGGTGTTGAAAGCTTTGGCCACAGGCTCGGTATCCACGGTCAGAAAGCCCGCGGGCAGGGAGCCGGCGGCTTTTTTCAGCCAGCCCGCCGTGAAGGGCGAGAGCCTGCCGGCGTCGACCTTCAGGTAGCTGTAGGCCTTGACCGCCAGGACAGCGCGATCTTGGGCCGGGTAGATGGGCGTTTCCGGTCTGCGCACCGTGCCCGCCTGGGCCCGCGTGGCCGCGGGCATGACAAAGGCCCCGGTGGGGGACAGGCCATCGGAGACGAATTCGTCCGAGCCGACCAATTCAAGCAGGGGCACGCCCCCGCTGCGCAGTTCCGCAAGCAATCCGGCCCTCCGGGCCAAGCCGCCGGTGGCGGCCCCGCCTCAGGTCGGGCAAGGATACAGCTCGCCCTTGGCCCCGGCCGTGTAGACGATGCGCAAGAGCGGCGCAGGCTCGGGCAGGGAAAAATCGGCCTCATAGGCGCGGGCCGCGCCGGCCGGGAGCAGACAGAGGAAAAGAAGGGCAAAGAGAGGGCGCAAAAAAAGACGGATTTGCATGTGAAGGCCGGACCTTTACTACCGGCCGCCGGCGTCAGGAATTAAGGAATTCTTTCAGTTCTTTGCCGGCGCGAAAAAAGGGCAGGCGTTTGGGGCTCACGGAGACCACTTCGCCGGTCTTGGGGTTGCGGCCGGAGTAGCCTTCGTAATCCTTGATTTTGAAGCTGCCGAGGCCGCGAATCTCCACCCGCTGTTCCGCCAGAAGGGCTTGCCGGACGGCGTCGAAGAAGGTGTTCACCACCAGAGCGGCGTCTTCAAAGGGGATGCCGTTTTCTTCCGCCAGGGTTTTGATGAGTTCGCTCTTGGTCATGCTGCGCTCCTGAAGGTAAGTGACCGTGGTTCAAAGATTATGCCTCAGCTTGAAGCAAACCGCAAGAATATATTAACCTGTTTCGAATCAACGATGGAAGTTATCGTTTATGAAATTGTCTGTGAAGCCGTCAGGGCGTATTCTGCAGATCGCGCAGGGCGGCCGTCATCGTTCCCCGGGCCAGGCGGTCGTTGCGCAGGCGCTGCAGAGCGGTGGCCAAAGCGCGGCAGTCGCCGGCCGCGTTGGAATGCGGGGCCACCTGCAGGAGCGGGCGCTGCTTGCGCACGGCTTCAGCCATGGCGCGGTCCATGCGAATTTCCCCAAGACGCAGGGGAGTGAAGCCGAGAAATCTGTCGCAAACCGCGGCCAGCCGGCGGTAGGTCTGGTTGCCCTCTTCGGGGGTCTCCACCTGGTTGACCAGAATGAAGAAGTCACGGATGTCGTAGCGGCCCGAGAGCACCTTCATCATGGCGTAACTGTCGGTCAGCGAGGTGGGCTCGGGCGTGACCACCACCACCCGCAGGGTGGTCATGGCCCCGAATTCCAGGGCCGTGGGCGCGATGCCGGCGCCGATGTCCAGAAAGAGAAAATCATAGTTGTCGGCCAGGGGGTTGACTTTGTCGCGCAAGAACGAGCGCGCGCCGGGGTCGAGATCGACAAATTCCGCCAACCCGGAGTTGGCCGGCAAAAGGTCGAAGGGCGCGGCGCCGGGGCCGGCCTCGGGCGCGATGGGCACCAGAATTTCCGCGGCTTCGAGGTCTTCCAGGAGCATGTCCTGGATATGCAGCTTGGGTGCAATGCCCAAAAGCACGTCCATATTGGCCAGCCCCATGTCGCAGTCGGCCAGAAGTACGCTGTTGCCCGCCAAGTGCAGAGCATAGCCGAGGTTCAGGGCGATGTTGCTTTTGCCCACCCCGCCTTTGCCGCTCATAATGGAAACGCTGACGGTCGCATTCTTCATGGCCGGTTACTCCATTCCCTTACATTCAAAAAGAAACAGCTTTTCCTGTGAGTGAACGAGACCGACCGCGGTGGTGCTCTTTTTCGATTCGGCCGGCAGCACCTGGTTTCTGCCTTTGTTCTTGGCCGCGTAAAGAGCCTGGTCGGCGGTCTTCATCAGCAGCGAAGGGGTGGGTTTGCCTTCCAGCAGGTTGACGGAAGACACGCCGGCGGAAAAGGACAGGTTGAAATGCGAACCATTGCCGTCGAAAAATTCTTTGCGGAAGGTGTCCAGAATGCGTTTGGCCAGAATCAGGGCTGTCCAACTGGGGGTTGCGGGCAGAACCACGGCAAATTCCTCGCCGCCCACCCGAGCGGCCGTGTCGTAAGAACGCACCGAGGTTTTGAGCACCTGTCCGAGGCGGGCCAGAACCCGGTCGCCGCAGTCGTGGCCGTAGGTGTCGTTGACCTTTTTGAAATGATCCAGGTCAATCATCACCAGACTTAAATCCGTATGCGAGCGTATGGCCCGGTCCACTTCCGAAGCCAGGGTGCGGTCGAACATGCCCCGGTTGGACAGGCCGGTGAGGGCGTCATGATCGCGTTGAAAGGCCAGGCGCTCCTTTTCCGCCAGAATCGTCCGCAGCGCCTCGGCCTGGGGCGGGCGCAGGGGAACGGTGATCCACAACTCCAGGGCCTGAGCCGAGGCCAACTGGGCCCAAGCTTCGGGCTCCAGGCCGTGCACCGGCCGGATAACGGCATATTCCGTCTTGCCGGCGGCACGTGTAGCCTGCTGCACAAGATCCACCACCGAGGCGAGTTCCTGCAGCAGGTCCGAGGGCACGTCCCCGGCGGGCGGTTTACGGATTTCTTCCGACATGACGGTACAATAGCAGATCGTGGATAAGCTTGTCGAGATCTCCGTCCAAAACACCGTCAACATCCGTGTCGTCCGTACCGGTGCGGTGGTCCTTGACCAACCGGTACGGTTGCAAGGTGTAGGTGCGGATCTGGCTGCCGAAATTGATGGCGTCTTTTTCCTGGTACTGGGCTTTTTTGGCCTCGGCCGCCTTTTGCAGTTCCAACTGGTAGAGACGGGCCCGCAAAATCTGCATGGCCGTCTCGCGGTTGTTGTGCTGTGACTTTTCGTTCTGGCACTGCACCACCGTGCCCGTGGGCAGGTGAGTGATGCGCACGGCCGAGTTGGTGCGGTTGACGTGCTGCCCACCGGCGCCGCTGGCCCGAAACACGTCGATACGCAGGTCGCTTTCGGCGATCTCAACGACAATGTCCTTGCCGGCGTCCGGGAGCACATCCACCGAGGCGAACGAGGTGTGCCGCCTGCCCGACGAGTCGAAGGGCGAGATACGGATCAGCCGGTGGATGCCTTTTTCACCCTGAAGAAAGCCGTAGGCGTTCAGGCCGTTGACCCGGATGGCCGCACTCTTGATGCCTGCCTCGTCGCCGTCGAGAAAATCGAGGAATTCGGTGCTGTAGCCGTGGCGGTCGGCCCAGCGCTGGTACATGCGCAGGAGCATGGCGGCCCAGTCTTGGGCTTCGGTGCCGCCCGCGCCCGGGTGGATTTCGAGAATGGCCGAGAGGCGATCTTCGCCTTCGGAGAGCAGCAGGTCCATTTCGGCCTGTTCCAGCAACCGGTCCAGGCGAAGCACGGCCTCACCGAGATTTTCCAGCGTTTCCGGGGTGTCTTCTTCTTCGGCCAAGGCCAGCCAGTCTTGGGCGTCGCCGCGCGCGGCCAGCAGTTCTTCCATGCGCCTGGCCGCGGCTTCCAGCTTGCTTTTTTCCCGCAGCACCGGGGTCAGGGCCTCTGGGGCGTCCCAGGCGCCGGGCGCGGCCAGCCTGCGTTCTATTTCATCCAGACGGCGGGCGTCGGTTTCCGGGTCAAAGCCGCCCCCGGAGGGTTTCCAGTTTTTCCGTGAGGGGGCCGAGGGAAGAGCGTATTTCAGAGAGCTGTTGCATAGCTGCCGGGGCGGCGGAACCGCCGGGTTACGGGGTGAAGAAAAAGGGCCAGGGCGGCGGCGGCGAGCAGAAAATCTTCCACATAGCCGTGCAGGCGATGGTAGAGGGTCGGCTCGGCCCGGGGGTGCACCGCCACGACAAAGGCGTCGTCCGTGAACAGGCCGCTTCGGGGTTTGCCGATGCGCCCGGCGGCATCGATGACGGCGGAATACCCGGTGTTGGTCACCCGCACCAGGGGCCTGCCCTGTTCCACCGCCCGCAGGGCGGCAAGGTGCAGATGCTGCAGGGGCGAGGAAGTTCTGCCGAACCATGCGTCGTTGCTGATGTTCAGAAGAACCTGGGCGCCTCTGGTCACACGGGCCTGTGCATATTCGGGAAAGATGGCTTCATAGCAGATGAGCACGCCAAGGGCAAGTTCGCGCTTCGGAAAACGCGCGCCGGACGTAAGCAGGGGCGGCGTGCCGCCGGGGTTTTCCGCTCTCGGAGCGTCGGCCGTCGGATCGTCCAGGGGGAGGCGCAGGGGACCGTGCACCCGGCCCGGCGCAAAGGGCACGCCCTGGAGCATGGCGCTGACAAAGGCCAGGTCCAGATTCAGGGGAACGTATTCGCCAAAGGGCACCAAGTGCTGCTTGTCATAGTATCCCACGTCGCCGCCGTCCGGGCCGACCACCTGGAAGCGGTTGTAAAGCTGGAGGCGGCCCTTTTCATCCCGGCGCGCGCCCACGGTGCCGAAGCCCAGGTCGACGGCGTTGCGCAGGGCGAAGCCGCGCAGAATGTCGGCCTTGTCGGGCTCATAGGCGAAGTAGAACGGCATGGCCGTTTCGGGCCAGAACACCGCCACGGGCCTTTCGCCGCGCGCGGCCGCCTCGTCGATCAGGTTTTGGCTGAGTTGCAGGTAGTGGGCGATGGTCCGGCTCTGAAAGACCGGTTCCCACTTTTGGTTTTGATCGACGTTGCCCTGCACCAGACCGATGTTCACGGCCGGGCCGGGATCTTCTTTCCAATCGACCAGGCGCAGGTGTCCGTAAACCGGCGGGGCCACGATCAGCAGCAGGCCGAGCAGCAACGGGGCAAGGCGCCGGCGGCCGGCTTCCAGGCCGGCGGCGGCGCAGAGGCAGGCCCCGGCGCAGTAAATGCCGCCCAGGCCATAGGCGCCCACCAGGGCGGCCGCCTGAATCCAGTCGGGCAGGGGCACAAAGGCCGCGGCCGGAACCAGCCAGGGAAAGCCGGTGAACAAAAAGCCGCAAAGCACCTCAAGGCCGGCAAAGGCCGGACCACAAATCAGCCCTGCCCAGAGCAGCCCGGCCTTGCGCCCGGCAAAGAAACGCTGCAGGGACCAGGCCGCCAGGCCGGCCAAGCCGGAAAACAGGCCCAGGTAAGCCCCAAGCAGGATGACCAGAGGCACGGCCGCGATCATCGGCAGGCCGCCCACTTCGGTTACGGGTACGGCAATCCAGTAAAGGGCGGCACTGTACCCCAGAGTGCCGCAGAGCCAGGAACGGCAAAAGGCTCGGCCGGGCGTGGCCGCTCCGACGGCCAGCAGAAAGATGCAAAAGGGGGCAAGCAGCACCAGGGCGGGAATTTGGCCCCAAGCCCCGGCATGGCCCAGAAAAAGGCCCGCGGCCCCGGCAAAGATCAGCAAGGCGTTCATGGCGCGGCCCTCGAAAGGAGCGCATCCGGCGGACACGAGGTTGCCCGCCGGCATGGTGGTCGGATTCATGCGTATACGGCTTTTGTTCGGGTGCAGAGAAAAATTGTCGGCTCGCTCCGGGGCTCACTCTTCCGGGGCTGGGCAGACGGCCGGGCCGTCTTCGGGCACCACGTTGACCAGGCGCACCTGTTTGGCGTCGGCCTGCTGCACGGTCAGGCGCATGTTCCCCAAGGCAAAGCAGTCGCCCGCGCGAGGCACCCGTCCGGCCAGGTGGGAGAGATAACCGCCCAGGGTGTCCACCTCGTCCGACTCAAGTTTCAGGCCGATTTTTTCGTCCAGTTCGTCCAGGTAGGCCCGGCCGGTCACCAGCCAACCGTCGCCCTGGGGAGTGATGTCCTCCTGCCTGGGGGCGTCATATTCGTCCTCGATGTCGCCGACGATCTGTTCCAGCACATCTTCAATGGTCACCAGACCGGCGGTGCCGCCGTATTCGTCGAGAATGACGGCCATATGGGTCTTGCGGGTGCGGAATTCCTGGAGCAGATCGGGCACGCTCTTGGTTTCAGGCACAAAGTAGGGCCCGCGCATGCCCTGGGCGGCCGGAGCGTCGTCTTTGCCCTCGGCGAGAAGGCCGAGAAGATCCTTGGCGTGGATCACGCCGATGATGTTGTCGCGGTTGTCCTGGTAAATGGGGATGCGCGAATGCCCGGTTTCTCTGATCACGGCGGCCACCTCGCGGATGGGAGCGTCGTGGGGCGAGCAGATGATATCGGTGCGCGGGGTCATGATGTCCTGGACCTGGAGATCGTCCAGGGAGAGCACGCGCAACAGCATGGAACTTTCCTGTTGATCCAGTTCTCCTTCTTCGCCTGCCTCGCGGATGGCCTGTTCCACGGAGTCCTGGTGCCTGCCGTGAAAGATGCGGGTTAGTTTATGCCATAGACTGCTACTGCCGGAGCCATCGTCCAAGGGGGTCCTCCTGTGTTGTGGTTGCAGAAATCCGGCTTGGGGCTATGTTTTGCCCGAACCCGGAATATCCCGGAACATTTCCAGATGCCGGCGCATAATCCAATTGCCGATGGGTTCAATCTCGCTGGCCGAAGAAAGCCGCAGCCATTCCAACTCGCCGCCGCTTTCCTGCCCTTGTCCCTGTCTGGCCTCCCTGGGCTTGGCCCAGGACTGGAACTGCAGGCCGAGGTGGATGTCGCGGCGCGGCAGATCCACCCAGACGCTCTGGATGCGGCAGCGCATCCACCAGCGCAGACGCTTGCCGTTTTCCGGGTCGAAGAGATCCAGCATGGCGACCAGGTTTTCCACGGCCGAGAAGTGCAGGCCAAAAGACCGCACCACGTCGTGGGGAATGCAGATGCGCATGCCGCCTGCGGAAAGATCCAGAATACGGAACTGCTCCATGCGGCCGGGGTAGATCAGCAGCAAGGGGCGGGTCCAGAGGGACAGGTCGTGCAGTTTGTCCTCGCTCGGCATGGTCCAGTCATACCAGAGAGCCGCGCCCATGAGGAATTCCGGGGGCGGGGCCAAGCGCAGAAAAGCGCGCTTTTGCCGGTTTTCCAGTATGCGCGGCATGGCCAGGCTGAGGTGGCAGACGTCTTTTTGCGGGGTATGGATGCCGATGATGCGCGAGGCAAAGGTGTAATAAACAAAGCCATGTTCCTGCGACAGGTGGAAGTAGGCCTGCACGGGCTTTTCCAGCCAGGTTTCCGAAAGCTTCTTGATGCCCGAAGCTTCCAGCGTGATGGAATCTTGCCCAAGGTATTCGGGCGAGCAGCGCAGAGTCGGCCGGCGGGTGCCCAGACGGTTTTCGAACTGCAGCTCCATGTAACGGCGTTGGTCAAAGGCCTGGCGAATGACGGCCCGGATGCGTTCCGGGTCTGTAATGCTGCCATGGGGCGTATAGCGCATCCGCCGGGCCAGAATGGTCCGGAGCGCGAACAGGCCGAGCAGCAGAATGCAGGCCGCCGCAACGCCAAGCAAAAGCCACCGCACTTCTTCAATATTGAAGGAACGGGAGAGAAAGCTGTCGCGGATTTCTACCAGGTTCATACGGCTGCCGGGTTAAAAGGAAAACAGCTTGAGCAATTGGTAATCTGCTCCAATTTTTTATTTTTGAATAAAGATAAGTCTTTTGCCGACCTTTGGGCCAATGCACCGAATGTACAGTGAATACTTTTCGCCGGCAAGAGCGGAACACTGGTTCGGTCAAAGGATTTTGTGTTTTTTTATGAATATTTCGATACAGGCCAGGGCGGCCGGGGTGATGCCCGGAATGCGCCCGGCCTGCCCCAGGGTGCGCGGCCGGATCGTGCCGAGCTTTTCCACCGCCTCCAGGCTCAAGCCCGGCACAGCCGTGTACTCCAGAACTTCGGGCAGAGCCACGTTTTCTGCCCGCACGGCCCGATGGGCCAGTTCTTTTTGGCGTTCCACGTAGCCCTGGTAGCGGAAGCGGGTTTCCACCTCGGCCCGTATCCCGGCGGGGAAGTCCAGATATTCCGGCCAGAGTTCGGCCATTTTGCCCTCGTCCATGAACGGTCGACGGAACAGTTCCCCCAGGGCCAGGGCACCCGAGGGCAAGGCTTCGCCCCAGCGGGCGAAGGTTTCCCTTAATGAGGTGTCCGGGCTGACCCGTCGGGCGTTCAGAGCTTCTTCCAGAGTGCGCGTCTGTTTCTGCTCGGCCTGGAAGTGCCGCCACTGTTCATCTTTGACCAGCCCGATTTCCCGGCCCAGGAGGGTTAGGCGCTCGGCCGCATTGCTCTGGCGCAGCAGCAGGCGATGCTCGGCCCGCGAGGTGAGCATGCGGTACGGCTCGTCCGTGCCTTTGGTGACCAGATCGTCCACCAATACGGCCATATAGGCCTGGTCGCGACCGGGTATAAAGGCGGGCAGGCCCGTCTGCCGGCAGAAAATGTTCAGGGCCGCCCACAACCCCTGGGCCGCGGCCTCTTCGTAGCCCGAGGTACCGTTGATCTGCCCGGCGCACCACAGGCCCGGCACGGTCTTGCATTCCAGCGTCGGGGCCAGTTGCGTGGGCGGCACCATGTCGTATTCCACGGCATAGCCCGGCCGGACCACCTGGGCCCGCTCCAGGCCCGGTATGGAATGCAGCAGGTCCACCTGCACATCCAGGGGCAGGCCCGTCGGAATGTTGTTGGGGTACATCTCCTGGCTGTTCAGGCCTTCGGGCTCTACAAAGATCTGGTGGCGGTCCTTTTCCGGAAACCGGGCGATCTTGTCCTCGATGGCGGGGCAGTAGCGCGGCCCCGGCACCGGAATGGCTCCGTTGTACATGGGCGAGCGGTTGAGGGCCGCGCGGATGATCTCGTGGCTTTTTTCCGTGGTGTAGGTCAGCCGGCAGGGCCTCTGCGGCAGCACAATACCGGCGCCTCTGGAAGAGAAGCGCGGCGGCGGGTCATCGCCCGGCTGGATCTGCATGGCTTCTTCATCCACGCTGCTTTTCAAAATGCGCGGCACGGTACAGGTCATGAAACGGGCCAGTTGCAGCCCCAGGCCCCGGAGCGAGGCCGAAAGCCCCACAGCCGGCGCGTCGCCGAGCCTCCCGGCCGGCCGGCTGTGCTCGCCGATATGGATGCGCCCGGAAAGAAAGGTGCCGGTGGTCAAAAGCACGTTGCGGGCCGGGAAGCTGATGCCCGAAGCCGTGCGCACGCCCTCGACCCTGCCTTTGGGCGCGACGACCTCCTCGACCATGTCTTCAACCACAAACAGACCGGACTGCGCGAAAATATCGCGTTTGACCGCGGCCATGTAACGCTCCCGGTCCACCTGGGCCCGGCCGGCCCGAACCGCTGGGCCCTTGCCGGCGTTCAAGGTACGCACCTGGATGGCCGCCGCGTCGGTCCACAGGCCCATGCGGCCGCCCAGGGCATCGATTTCATGGACCATGTGCCCCTTGCCCAGACCACCCACGGCCGGGTTGCAGGACAGATGGCCGATCCGATCCACATTGCCGGTGATCAACAATGCGCTCATACCCAGGCCCGATACTGCCATGGCCGCTTCACAGCCCGCGTGGCCGGCACCGACCACAATCACATCAAAAACGTCGGGAAAAGCCGGAGCAAACTTTTTCATGAAAAGCCTTTAGAGCAGTTTACGCTTCAAATAGTCGCTTAACGGCGGGCAAAGCCCGCCTACGCCTATTTGGCGGCAAGGATTTGCCGACAAATCCTTGTGAGCATTTCAAGTGTGAAATGCTCCAGTTACGTTGAGAAAGCACCGACTCCCCAACGTTATTCATACAACATGCGCAGGAGGACTTTGGCGTCGTCGAGCGTGGCCTTGATGCTGGAGCGTTCATTGGGGGTGTGCGGATTGGGCACCAGGGTGCCCCAGACGGCCACGGGCAGCCCCATATGCCGCAAGGGCGCGGCCACGGTCTGGCCGCCCACGCCGCAGGGCACGGCGGAGACGCCGCGCACCTCTTTGAGGGCGGCGAGCAGACTCCGCACCACGGGGGACTGGGCCGAGGTGGGGGCCGGAGCCTGCTCGCGGTGGATCTCTTCAATTTCGACGCTCACGCCCAGGCGCTGCTCCACTCCGTCGGCGATTTCGCGGCACTTGGCCAGGACTTCTTCAAGGAAGTATTCGGGCAGTATGCGGCAGTCCAGGTAAAAGACGTCGCGGCCGGGGATGGTGTTGACGTTTTCGACGTTGGCTTCTTTTTTGGTGGGCACGAAGGTGGACCAGGGGGGGGAATACAGAGGGTCTTTGTTGCGAAAGCGGCGGTAAAGTCCTTCAAGGTCGAGGATCAGGGACGAGGCGGCCACCAGGGAATTGACCCCGGCCTCGGGGGTGCTGGCGTGGCACTGTTTGCCCATGACTGTGAAGCGCAGCCAAAGGCAACTTTTTTCGGCGATTTCCACCATGCTGCCCTCGGCGTTGCCCATGTCGGAGACCAGGATCAGGTCGTCGGGCCCGATCAGGCCGGGGGCGCTTTGCAGCACATGGGGCAGACCTTTGGCCATGCCGGTTTCTTCATCGGCGACAAAGAGCAGGCCCAGGGAGCGGTCGGGGATCCGGCCGGAGGTGAGCAGGGCCTCGGCGGCGATGAGCCCGGTGACGATGGCCTGCTGGTTGTCCTCAACTCCGCGGCCGATGACGAAGTCACCGTCCACGCTCAGTTCAAAGGGGTCGGATTTCCACAGGGTCCGGTCGCCGACGGGCACCACGTCCATGTGGCCGACGATCCAGACCGTACGTTCGGACTTGCCCGGCACCCTGGCCGAGAGGTTGGGCCGAAAGCCGGCCGGGACGCGCTTGTCCGGGCAGGGGTATTCGCAGATGTCCGACAGGCCGAGCCGGCGCATGCAGTCGAGCAGCCAGGCTGCCCGCTCCGTCTCGCCGCCGCCGTTGTTCTCCGGTCCCAGAGCAGGGCGCCGGGTGAGCTCGCGCTGCAGCTCAATGACCTTGTCCCGAAGCGTATTCACGGAGTGAAACAGGGCGGCGGTCATGAGAATCTCCTTATGTTTGGAAACAAAAAGCGGCGGGGAAATGCTTCCGCTCCCCGCCGCCACGCCGCAAATGCGGCGAGAATACGAAACCGACCGATTCTACCGGCCGCCCTTGGCCGCGCGCTTGGAGGCCTTCAGGGGGTTGACCTTGGCCTGGGCACCTTGGGCAACGCGGGAGTGGGTGGAAAAGTTGCAGGTGCCCATGGACCATTTGGCCTCGGGCAGGGGATAGCTGGAGCAGTACCGGCCGCCTTCGAATTCGCTGACCCGACCGCAGCCTTCACACTTGTCGACGATCTGCTTGAAGACGGCGCCGTTGAACAACATACCCCCATCGGCCGGGACGGCACCGGGGAAAGTCTGGCTGTGTTTTGCGCTCATGAAAAAACCTCATCTCGCGCCTGGGCGCGTTTGTATTTACTGAACGGCAGAGATTCTACAAAGTTGGTAAAAATGTCAAGGGAATTTTCATGCCCCGACGCGATTGCCCTTTGAATTTGTTCGTGTGGCCAACCTGCTCCAAGGTTTTCGAGATCTCCCGGTTCCGAATGATGGTTCCACCTGGTGAACCATGCAGGAGAGCAATTTGTAACTATATAATATCAGGTGCTTGTGAAATAATGTTTTGATGTTGAGAATTTTTTTGACAAAAAAAATACATAGGACTATGCCAGGAACTGCATGGCGACTGAATAACATTCATAAGAACTGCCGACGCGTTGTCTGTGCCCGACGGTAGAGAAAATTTTTTCAAATCGATGGACTAAAGGAGAGATTATGGAGTCATTGACAGGCATCAATGCAACGACAGTCATCTTTGCATCTCTATGTGTCTTTGCCGTAGGTTATCGGTTCTACGGTTTGTTCCTGGCGCGCAAGGTGCTCAACCTCAACGACGCGAGGCAGACGCCGGCGGTAAAGTATGCCGACGGGCACGATTACATCACAACAAACAAGTACGTTCTTTTCGGGCACCACTTCGCGGCCATCGCCGCAGCCGGGCCGTTGCTGGGGCCGGTGCTGGCGGCGCAGTTCGGCTACATGCCGGGCCTGCTCTGGATACTTATCGGCTGCGTGCTGGCCGGCGGCGTGCACGATATGGTGGTGCTGTTCTGCTCCGTGCGGCACAGGGGGCAGAGCCTGGCCTACATCGCCACACAGGAAATAGACAAAACCACGGGGGCGGTGGCGGCCTGGGCCGTGCTGGCCATCCTCATCCTCACACTGGCCGGCTTGTCCATCGCCGTGGTCAACGCCATGCACAACAGCCCCTGGTCCACCTACACGGTGGCCGCCACCATGCCCATTGCCGTGATCATGGGAGTGTACATGCACATGCGCAAGGGCGGCGGCGTAAGAACCGCTTCCATTCTCGGCCTTGTGCTGCTGCTGCTCTGTCTGCTCACGGGTCCCTTTGTCACGATGCATCCGGAATATTTCGGCTGGCTGAACATCAACAAGCCGGCCATGTCCATTCTCATTCCGGTATACGGCTTCTTTGCCTCCGTGTTGCCGGTCTGGCTTCTGCTGCTGCCGCGCGACTACCTCTCCACCTTCCTGAAGGTGGGCACCATCGTCGCTCTGGCCATAGGCATCGTCTTTGTCATGCCCCACTTCCAGATGCCGCCGTTCACCAGGTTTACGGCCGGCGGCGGGCCCATTGTGGGCGGGCCGGTGATTCCGTTCATCTTCATCACCATCGCCTGTGGCGCTTTGTCCGGTTTTCACGCCACCATCGGCACGGGAACCACGCCCAAAATGATCGGCCGCGAGCGTGACGTGCTCTTTGTGGGCTACGGGGCCATGCTCCTGGAAGGTTTTGTGGCCGTCATGGCGCTCGTGGCCGCCTGTGTGCTGGTCCCGGCCGATTATTTCGCCATCAATGCGCCGGCACATGCCTTTGCCGCTTTGGGGATGCAGGTGCAGGATCTGCCCCGCATCGCCGCCGAAGTGCAGGAAAACCTGATGAACCGCCCGGGCGGCTCGGTATCTCTGGCCGTGGGCATGGCCCATATTTTTTCAAGCATCCCCTTCATGGATCACCTGATGGCCTACTGGTACCACTTCGCCATCATGTTCGAGGCCGTCTTCATCTTGTCGGCTGTTGACGCGGGCACCCGCGTGGGGCGTTTTTTCCTGCAGGAAATGATCGGCAAGATCTGGCCCCGCTGGGGCGACAAAAACTGGTGGCCGGGCATCGTGGCCACCAGCCTCATTTTTACCGGCGCCTGGGGGTATCTGGTCTACAGCGGCGACATAGGCAACATCTGGCCCTTGTTTGGCATCAGCAACCAGTTGCTGGCTTCGGTGACCCTGCTCATCGGGACGACGGTGCTTTTGCGCATGAACAAACCCCGTTATGCGTTTCTGACCGGCATTCCCGGCGCGTTCATGACCGTGATCACTTTTTGGGCCGGCATCTGGCTGGTGTTGTACCAGTACCTGCCCAACCAGAAGTATCTGCTGGTCTTCTTGAGCCTGCTGGTCATGATCATGATGCTTTTCGTGATCGTCGGAACGGTGCGGCGTTGGCTTGTGCTGCTGGGTGAACACACAACGACAAAGGACGCCTACGGCGACGAATTCAAGGAGCTTGTGCCGGAATAGCCCGGCGTCGGGCAAGCTGCCGCTCGCTGTGCGGCCGGCCACGTAAAAGCAGGGCCGACTTTTTCAAAGCCGGCCCTGCTTTTACGTCAGTGCAGCAGCCAGGAGCTCAATGGCATGCAAAGCCCGGGGGGTGGGCTTGTCTTCGTTCTGGACGAACATCTGGAGCAGCCCGGAAAGGGGGCGGACGTCTTCGGGAAAGGTGCGCCACCAGTCGGGGTCCCGCAGCAGGCCGAGCGCGCCTGGGCGCAGAGCCCTGGCGGCGCGGGCCGCAAAGAGCCTGCCGGCCTCCTGAAGGCCGGCGGCGGTCTGGGGATGAGCGCCGGCCAGAGAGGTAAAGGCGGTTTTGGCCTCGGCCCGTCCTTCGCCGGGGTGAAAGAGCTCGGTGAAAAAATCTTGCCAGAAGCGGGCCAGGGCGTCGCGCGGATGGTCGGGGCCGAAGAGCGGGAGCAGGGAAAAACGTCCCAGGGAATCGCGGCCGCTTTGCAGCAGTTCGCAGCCGACCGCCCTGGTCTGGGAGGCCGGCCGACCGGCCAGGAGATCGCGGGCCATGCGGGCGGCTTTGCCCGGGGCCATGAGATCGCGGCAATCCATGTTGCTGCGCATGCAGCGCCAGCAGCCGACGCATCCAAGGCCGGCCCGAAGCACGTGGTGCCCGGGAGCCATGGGGCCTGTTTCCCAAGCATGCACCGGCCCGAGGGAAAGGTTCAGCACCGGTGTGCCGGACCAGACGGCCACGTGCATGGGGCCGGTGTCCGGGGTAATCAGAAGGTCCAGGCCGGTGATAAAGCCGGCCAGTTCCTCGACACTGAAACGGCCGCAGAGATCCAGCTGCGGCGCGGCCATGGCCCGGGCCACGGCGCTTCCCATGGGCTTTTCGGCCTCGCCGCCGAGCAGCACCGGCTTGTGCCCGGCGGTGAGCAAAGCCTGGGCCAGGGCGGTCCAGAACCCTGCGTCCGGGTGCTTGGCCGGTTCGCTCGCGCCAAGAAACAGGCCGATGCGCGCTCCCCGGGCCAGGCCGGCCGGCCCCGGCGCCTTGGGCTTGGGCCAGACCGTGCGCTGCATCAGCCGGACCGGGACGAGGTCCAGACAGTTGAGATCCGACCAATGAAAACGGTTCAGGCGGTTGTTGTGCGCCAGAGAAGCCCGGTAGAGCTGGTAATCGCCCCGGATGCGCAGATCGGCCGAAGGGTCCAGGTAGGGGCCGACAAGTTCGTCGCATTTGGCCCGGCCTGCCAGAACCGCGGCTTCGTGCCGGTGGCTCAGGTTGACCACCAGATGGAAGCGGATGTCCGGGGCCACGGGCGCGGCCGCATAATCGAAATAGGTGGCCCGGGGGGAGAGGCTCATCAGAGGCCGGAAAAAACGCTCTTCACCGACCACCCACAGGGGCCGGCCGGGAAAAAGGGTGCCCAGACGGGCCAGGAGCGGGAAGGACAGCACCAGGTCGCCCAGACGCTGCATCTGGAGAATCAGGATGGGCGCGTTGTTCATGCCGGGCCGTAAATGCCGCGCATGACCTCGCAGAGCCTGCACAGTCTCAGTTCGTAGGCGTGCTCGGCCAGCACCCGCTTGCGGGCCGCCCGGGCCACCCGAGCCCGGCCCTGCGGGTCGGCCAGATACCGGCGGATCAGTTCCCCGGCCTCTTCCGGGCTGTGGTAGCAGACAATTTCCCTGCCCGGTTCGAAAAGGTTTTCAACCTGCTCGCGGTAATCGGTGATCAGAAACGATTCCGTGGCCGGCACGTCAAAGACCCGCTGGTTGACCGCGCCCTTCATCTGCTTACTGGTGCAGTTGAAGTTGACTTCCGAGCAGGGATAGAAGGCCGGGAGCTGCTCGTAGTAGTTGAGTTCGCCGTGAAAGCGCACGCCTTTGCCGGGCAGAAGGTCGCGCCAGCCGGCGTCGCCTGCGATCAAGGGCTCGAAGGGCAGAATGGCCTTGACGCAGGAGAGGCGGTAAATGCGCGTGGCCTCCCAGGTGATCATGGTTTCGTAGCCCAGGCGCTGCTCGGCCGTTTCCAGGCTGAGAAAGGCGGGCAGCAGCTCCGGATGGGCCTTTTCCAGATAGACCTGCACCGAGCGCTCGTCGCCGGCGGCAAAGCCGGCCGCGATACGTTCGTAGCCCAGATCCAGCTCGCGGGGCAGCTGGTTGCGCTCTTTGCGTTGCAGCACCTTGGAAACCATGGAGTTGCCCACGAAAGACACCCGCGAGCGCCACTCCGGCCGGGCTTCGGCCTGCCTGCCGGGGGTGAAGCGGTGCACGTCGCAGCCCAGGGGCAGGTAGGAGACATACTCAAAGCCCATGTCGCGCAATGAGGCCAGGTTGTCGGCATCCCAGGTGAAAATGGCCGTCCAGGGGCTGACCAGGGAGTTATAGAGGTAGAGGACCAGATGGGGGTTGTCCACAAACCACGAGGCCAGGGGCAGGCGGAGCTTTTCCAGCAGGCCCGAGAGTATGCCCTCGCGGTCCACACCCAGGTGGTTGATGGTGAAGACAAAGTCGGGCGAGAACTCCAGCACGGCGCGCAGCAGTTCTTCGACAAATTCGTTTTTGCCGTACTCGCCGTCCGGCACGCGCAACAGCCGGTGGGGCAGACCCAGGCGCTCGCAGGCGGCCAGAATTTCGCCCATGAGAAAATACTTGCTGGTCAGCAGCAGCAGGCGCGGCTTGTCGCCGGCAAAGCGCGGCCGACGGGCCTGTTGCCAGAAGCCGGCCTTTTCTCCGGCCAGGCAGACTTCCCGCAGCCGGGCGTAATAAGGGCGGTTCAGGCGCAGGTAAAAGGGGTTGACCACCACCTTCAGAGGCGGCCAGTCGTGCTCGGCCTGAATCTTGGTCAGCAGCTTCAGAGCGATATCCGGGTCTTTTTCCGAGACGATCAGCACCCGTTCAGGGGCGAAGCGCTCCCGGATGCGCGCGGCGTCAAGAACATCCGTTTCGGCATCAAGCACGACCACGGGCGGTCGGATCTTGCCGGCAGGGAGCGGCGGCAGGGCATCTAGGCGCTGCAGCAGCAGTTCCAGGCCAAAGCCGGCGCCGGCACCGATGAGGACGGGCAAAAAGAGTCCGTCATCCGAAGAAAGTTCGGGAACAAAGGCGTGCTCGCGGGCCGGTCCGGCAGGGCCGGGCAGGAGGTATTCCCTGTCGCCCCGGCGGATGCGGATCGTATCGGCCGGGAGGCCCGCCTCGCCGCCGGGGCCGGTGTTCATGCCGGCGCCCCGGAATCCGGCCGCAGGTCCGCGGCCGCATAACGCATGGCCGGGTTTTTGGCCGCGATCTCTTCGTCTTCCAGCATGAAAGCCACGTTTTCCTGTTCGCCGGCCGTCTTGTGAAAGGCTCGGCCGATGCTGATTTCACAGCCGGAAAGGATCGTACCGGGCACGAGAAACCGGCAGGAAACGCCGATTTGCTCGCTTGCGGCAAAGGCGTGCCAAAGCTCGCGGCGCCGGGCCATAAAGATCAGCAGCTTTTCGTTGATCAGATCCAGGCGGGGGGCCAGTTCGGCGGCCATAACCGCGCTGCGGCCCGAACGGCGTTCGAAATACTCGGCCTTTTCCTTGAGGTAGTTGATCCGGGTTTCAAGCTTTTGCAGACGCAGGTAATCGAAGGGTGGATAGCCCAGAATGATTCGGGTGGGCGTGCCGTATTCGGCCCCGACCCGCCCCTCCACGTAGACCGTGCCGGCCGCGTAGATTGTGCCGCCCATGAGCCTGCCCTTGATAATCACGTTGCCGTCGGCGTAGATGATGCTGTGCAGGCAGGAGCCGTCGATGATCACGTTGCCGTGGGCGCGGATCTGCACCCGTTCGCAAAAATGCAGGCGTACGTTGCCGTCGGCATGCAGCAGGGCGCCGGGCAGGCGGGCCTCGTCCTCCAGGCCCGGTAAGGTCGTTTTGGACTCTTCCGGCCGGGCGGGATAGTCCTGGGCCAGGTCCGAGCCCTTGGCCCCGCCCAGGCAGACCAGATCGCCGTGGGCCCGCACCTTGGCGTTTTCGATATGGCCTTTGACCAGAATGTTTTTGGCCCGCACGGCGAAGCCGGTCTGGATGTCGGCGTGTACGGCAAGATTGCCCAAGAAAAAGATGTTGCCGGTGTGAAAACCCACGTGCCCGCGCACGTTGAGCATCTTTTTTACGTTGATCAGGCCTTCGTGGTAGAAGCAATAGCCGTTGGCCAGGGCAATGAGCTTGCGCGGGTTGCCCGGGTGCGCGCCGCAGTTGGCCCCTATGGGCAGGGTGGGCTCCGTGCGGATGAAGCGTGGGTCGCGGCGCGGCCGGTCGTAGGTTTCAAGATCGACCATCTCGGCCAGCACCTGCCCGGCCACCACGTTCTGCACGTATCCCAGGTGGCGGTAGTCCACGGCCCCGCGGGACTCTTCGTGCGGGGTCAGGTTCAGGTGGTTGAAGTCCGGGTCGAAATAGTGATGCAGGTAATACATGCGGGCCCCGCTCAGACCGCCAGGCCGGCGATCACGTCGTCTTCGTCTTCCAGCAGAGAAAAGAAGCGGCTGATGTTGAGTTCGTCCAGAACGGCCCGGATTTTTTCCGTCGGCCGGAACAGATACAGGCGCCTGTTACCGCAGTGGATGTCGGCCGCGAAAGCCGTCAGCTCACCCACGGCGCTACGTGAGAGCGAAACATCGGCCAAATCCAGGAACACCTTCAGAATGTTTTCGCCGTTCAGCTCCGCCAGAGCGCCTTTGAAGTCCTCAAGCTCGGCCGAACCGATGGAGCCGTGAAATCTGCCGAGCGAGGCGGAGCCTTCAGGCAGCAGCAGGCCCACGGGCCGGCAAGGGCGCTTGGGGTTTTCCACTTCGGCAAGGTTTTGCTGTAGGGCCTCGCGCAGGCTCTGCAGTGGATCGGCATGAGAAAAGTTTTCCACGGCGGCGCTCCTAGAGCATTTTCACTTTGAAAATGTTTATGAAATCATATTGCCGACGGGCTTTTTAACGAGCCCGCAAGCAAACAAGGGCTGCGGAGGTCGATGGGCCGGCGGCACGGCCGGGACATCGAAAGTATGCCCCATGTAGTCGCGAGCCGCAGGCCGCTCACACTATCCACCAGAGCAAATCAACTTTTTAAAGTTGATTTGCTCTGGTGGATAGTGTGCTCCCGTTCGGCCTCAAGCATTTCAGCCTCGGCCTGCTCGCTGCTCAGGCCCTTGTTGCGTTCTTCTTCCTCGGCCCGCAGCGCGCGACGCAGTACCTTGCCCACCATGGTTTTCGGCAGTTCGGTACGAAACTCCACCTGCCGGGGCACCTTGTACCCGGCCAGGCGAGCCCGGCACCAGGCGATAATCTCGCTGCGTTCAATGGTCTCGCCGTCCCTGGGCACAACATAGGCCTTGATGATCTCGCCTCGGGTGGGGTGGGGCACCCCCACGGAGACCGCTTCTTTGACCTTGGGATGCTCGAAAAGCACCTCATCGATCTCACGCGGGGCCACATTGTAGCCGCCGACAATGATCATGTCTTTCTTGCGGTCGACGATATAAAAATAGCCGTCCTCATCCATGTAGGCGATATCGCCGGTGTAGAGCCTGCCGTTGCGCAGGGCGCCGGCCGTTTCATCCGGTCGATTCCAATAGCCGGACATGACCTGCGGGCCGCTGATCACCAACTCGCCCACCTTGCCCGGCGGCAAAGGCACCTGGCCGACCTCCATGTCCACAATCATAGCCTCGGTGTCCGGAAAGGGCAGGCCGATGGAGCCGATCTTTTTGATGCCTTTGGCGGGGGTGAGGTGGGTAATGGGCGAGGCCTCGGACAGGCCATAGCCCTCAATGAAGCGAACCTTGTACTCTTCTTCAAATTTTTTGATATATTCCACAGGCATGGGCGCCGAACCCGAAACGCAGAACTTCAGGCTGTTCAGGGTGTGTTTCTTGCTGCGCTTTTGCTGCAGCAGTGAAATATATACCGAGGGCGCGCCGGGAAAGACCGTGGCCTTGTATTTTTCCAAGGTGGGCAGCAGCTCGCCCGGCATATAGCGGGGCACCGGCACTGTGGCCGCGCGCAGCAACGTGGGCAGCAGCAGGCAGGTGGTCAGGCCGTAGACGTGGAAATAGGGCAGCAGGCCCAGAATAACCTCTTTACCCGTTTCCAGTTCGTGCAGCACTGCCCGGATTTGCTGGATGTTTGCCCCCAGATTGAAGTGGCTCAAGACCACGCCTTTGGAAATGCCCGTGGTGCCGCCGGTATACTGCAGCATGGCCGGAGTGCCTTCCGGGTCCGCCACGGGGACGGAAAGTCTCCGTCCGCCCGAGAGCAGGGAGAAAAAGGGCCGCACGCCTTTGTTGGAGAAGTTGTTTTTTCTGCCCCTGTTTTCCCGCCAGGTCTTCAGGCGGTGCAGCCAATTGAGAGGAAAGGACAGACCGTCGGACACCGAGGTGTAATAATAGTGCTCGATGCCAAGTTTGTCGCGCAGGGCTTCAATTTTGGGCCGGCACAGATCGATGGACACCAACCGGCGCACCCCGGCGTCGCGCACCTGGTGGACCAGTTCTTTTTCCATATACAGCGGGTTGATCATCGTAACCACGCCGCCGGCCTTGATGATGCCCCAGAAAATTTGCACCGTCTGCGGCAGGTTGGGCAGCATCACCCCCACGCGTTCGCCCGGCTGCAGACCGTGGGCGCGTAAGTTGGCGGCGATGACCTCCGCGTCTTTTCTGAGCCGGCTGTGGGAGATGCACCGGTTGACAAACAGACAGGCGGGCAGGCGGGGAGTCTGGTCCGCAGCCTCATCCAGCCAAGTGTACAGGGCGGTGCGCCGATATTTAAGCCTCGCGGGCACTTCGGCGTCGAAGAAGGTCAGCCAGGGGAAACGGGGCGCCGCGGGCTCGCCGGAAGAGGGGGACGGAGCGGTGTTGTGCATAGGTGCGTGGGCTGAAGGTGTTCGGTGCTCGCCGCAATAGCTTCTTTTGTTACAACATGTTGGGGTTGAAGGCAAGCCGGGGTGACAAATCGTTTGTCTTCCCCCCGGTGGGAGGGAAAAAAGCGTTGCAGGTTTTCAGGATGCGGGGTAAGAACAGCCGTTGAACATCAAGGCCCCGCATGTTTCGCGGGCCTGCGAACACAGCGGAGGTTTCATGTTCTGGACAAGTATCGCCCATGCCATGGGCTCTGCCCCGGGAGGGGAGGCCGCCGGCTCCGGCAATGTCATCGCCAACTTCTTGCCTTTTATATTGATGCTGGCGGTGTTTTATTTTCTGTTGATCCGGCCCCAGCAAAAACGCGCCAAAGAGCACAAGGCCATGCTGGCCGCCTTGAAGCGCGGCGACAAGGTGGTGACTTCCGGCGGTCTGCATGGGGTCATCTCCGAAGCCCATGACGATGTGGTGGTGGTGGATCTCGGTCAGACCAAGGTCACCGTCGGCCGGGCCTTCATTGCCGGGGTTGTCGGAGCCAAGCCCCAGGCTCCCGTCGACAAGAAGGCGGCCAAGGCGGGTAAAGACTCAAAGACCGCCGCTTCCGCCGATGCCGCGGACAACGGCGGGTCCGACAAAGAATAGTTGAACGGCCGGATCGGCACCCATGTCGGTCCGGCTTCGCGTCTTCCCGTCGGAGCCGGATTTTGCCGGCGCGGCGGGTTTCGGTCGTTCCGGCTCCCTCGGCCATTTCCGCACGATTTTTTGAGGAGTTTTCATGAGACAGGGCTTTTTATGGCGGAGCCTCCTTGTTCTGCTCGTTCTCGTCGGCTGCGTCGCCTATCTTGCCCCGGCCCTGATGCCGGAGCGGGCGGGTGGGCGCAGTTTTTCCTTTATGCCCGACTCGCGCATCAACCTCGGTCTGGACCTGAAAGGCGGCATCTACCTGACCCTGGGGGTCGATGTGGAAAAGGCCGTGGAAATTTCCATGGCCCAGACCGGACGGGACGTTGCCGTCATGGGGGCCTCGGAAGGGCTGCTCATGCCCAAACCCCGGATGCTGCCCGGCGACCGCCTGGAGTTTATCCTGACCGTGCCGGACAAGCGCGCGGCCTTTGAGGAATTCCTTGCCAAGAACTTTCCCGTCTTGACTCTGAGCACGCCGCAGACCGTGGGCGAAGGCAACCTGCTCTACACCGCCTCCCTCACACCGCAGGAACGGGCCCGCATTGAAGACATGGCTGTGAGCCAGGCCGTGACCACCATCCGCAACCGTATCGACCAGTTCGGCGTGGCCGAACCCGACATCCGCAAGCAGCAGGACGGCACCATTGTGGTGCAGTTGCCCGGCATGCAGAGCACCGAGCGGGCCGTGGCCATCATAGGCCGCACCGCCCACCTGGAGTTCCGCCTGGTGCGCGACGACCTGATGGGCCGCAGCGTGCTGCCGCCCGATGTGGAGCGTCTGCCCTACACCGAGGGCCATGCCGGGGCCGAGGTCGTTGTCGATAAAGAAGCCGCTCTGACCGGCGAGCGCGTGGTCAACGCCCAGGTGCAGCCGGACCGCGACGTGCCCGGCAACTATTCCGTGCTCATATCCTTTGACCGTCGGGGCCAGGAATTGTTCGGCCGCTTCACCGAAGCCAACATTCACCGGCAGCTGGCCATTGTCCTGGACAACAAGGTCTATTCCGCCCCGGTGATCAACCAGGCCATTTACGGTGATGCTTCGATCACCGGCAAGTTCAGCCTGGATGAAGCTTCCGACCTGGCCCTGGTGTTGCGCTCCGGCTCGTTGCCCGCGCCGGTCAAGGTGCTGGAAAACCGTACCGTTGGCGCCTCTCTGGGGGCGGAGTCCATCCACCTCGGCGTGACCGCCGCGGTCATCGGCGGCGCCGTGGTCATGCTTTTCGTGGCCGTGTATTATGGCTTTGCCGGTCTTGTGGCCAACGCCATGCTGGTCTTTGACGTCTGTCTGGTCCTGGCCGGCCTGGCCGGTTTCGGAGCCACGCTGACCCTGCCGGGCATCGCGGGCATTGCCCTGACCTTGGGCATGGCTGTGGACGCCAACGTACTGATTTTTGAGCGAATACGTGAAGAAACGCACCGGGGTCTCACCCCCAAAGCGGCTGTGGACTTGGGCTTTTCCCGGGCCATGTTGGCCATCACCGACTCCAACGTGACCACGATCATTGCGGCCGCCCTGCTGTACCAGTTCGGCTCCGGCCCGGTGCGCGGCTTTGCCGTCACCCTGATTCTGGGTATTCTCGCCTCCATGTTCACGGCCATTTTCGTTTCGCGGCTGGTCTTCGACTTTTGGCTTTCCAAGCCGGGTCGCAAGATCGGTCTGGGCTTCCATCTGATCCCCTACGATCTGACCATCGATTTTGTGAGCATGCGCAAGATTGCCTACGTGGCCTCCATTGCCTTGATCCTTGTGGGTATGGGCTGGGTGGCCATCACCGGCGGCCTGAAATACGGGGTGGACTTCTCCGGCGGCGCGGCCGTCCAGGTGAAGTTCGATAAATCCGTTGCGGACGGGGACATCAAGGACTCCCTGGAGAAAGTCGGACTGCCGGGCCTTTCGGTGCAGCGCTTCGGCGATGACGGCACGTCCTATCTGCTGCGTTTCGCGGCCGATTCCATCCCACCCGGCAGCCTGCAGCAGACGGTGGAAAGCGCCTTGAAAACGCACCTGCAGGGTGTTGGCTTCGACATCCAGCGGGTCGAGATGGTCGGCCCCAAGGTGGGTGCCGACTTGCGGGCCAAGGCTTTGGAAGCCATCTATTACGCCCTGCTGATCACGGCCATCTATATCTCCGGCCGCTTTGAGCACCGTTGGTTCACCGCCGGGATCATCGCCGCGGTGCTCATGGGCGGCATGTACGGCCTGTCGTATCTCGGCGTGGGCCGAATGTATCTGGTGGGCGCGGCTTTGCTGCTGACCATCGGCTTATGCTGGAAGTTCCGATTAATCTTCGCTCTGGGCAGTATCGTATCGATATTGCACGATACGCTCATAACCGTGGGGCTCTTTGCCCTCATGGGCAAAGAGTTCGATCTGACGATCATCGCCGCCCTGTTGACCATGGTCGGCTACTCCCTGAACGACACGATCATCGTCTACGACCGAATACGTGAAAACCTGCGCGGCAACACCGAAGTGCCCCTTTCGGTGATCATCAACCGAAGCATCAACCAGACCCTGTCGCGAACCATCCTGACCTCCGGCTCCACCCTGATGGTGGTGCTCTGCCTGTTGATCTGGGGCGGCGGGATCATTCACGATTTCGCCCTGGTCATGTTCATCGGGATCATCGTGGGTACCCTGTCTTCCATGTTTGTGGCCAGCCCGGTGCTGCTCGCCTTTGGCGACTCGGTGATCCACCGCAACGACGACACCAAGAAAGACACCCGGCCGCGCGATACCGACGGCCGGTTGGCCGCCCAGGTGTAAGTTCTCTTTCCTTACGACCCGACGATAAGGGACCCCGGCAAATTGCCGGGGTCTCTTGGCTTAGGGCTTTAGAGCATTTCAACTTTAAAATTGTATATAACCAGAAGACTTGAACCAGCCTTGGGCATCGCTTGCAGAAACGCGGTCCAGGGCTTTTCCAACTCCTGCAAAGAGGTCTTCATGGGTTCTGGATTTTATGCCTCGCAAT
>JAVBLS010000072.1:0-7038 GCA_031553235.1 Desulfovibrio sp. | reverse complement strand
TATTCGCCTGACCTGAACCCGGATGAGGGTGTCTGGCAGTATTTGAAATGCGTATGCTTGAAAAATATCTGCTGTACGGACCTGGCCCACCTGAAACGCGAACTGAAAAGGGCAATTCGGACTCTCCGCTCGCGAAAGCAGGTAATCGCTGGGTGCTTCAAGAGAGTGGAACATGTTTAATTATTAATGCGGATATCAGTAACATTTGTAATTGGAAGCGCTATGTTTTGTCCATGGACATTACCGACGGAAGAAAGCTGACACGTTCTGCTCAGGACGCCATTCGCCGCAAGGCGGTGAGCGCGGTGGTGGACGGCAAGATGACGCAGACCCAGGCGGCCGAGGTTTTTGGGGTAACCAGAACCTCAGTTTGCCTTTGGGTCAACGCATACCGCAAGGACGGAGATGTCGCGTTGCAGAGCAAGCGCAAGGGGCGCCCATGTGGCGGCAAGCTGACACGCGTGCAGGAACAAGCCATTCGCAAATCCGTGTTGGGGAAAAACCCCGGTCGGTTACGTCTTCCCGGCTTGCTCTGGACTCGTGAGCTTGTGGGTGAGCTTATTGAACGCCGGTTTGGTCTGAAGCTCTCACGCTGGACGGTAGGGCGACATCTCAGGCAATGGGGCTTGTCGCCGCAGAAGCCGGCCAAGCGCGCTTTGGAACAGAATCCCGCTCAAGTGGCGTATTGGCTGAAACACAAGTACCCGGCCATCAAAAGTCAGGCTGCGGAGGAAAAGGGAAAAATCTGGTGGGTTGATGAAACGGGACTTCGCTCCACGCACCAGACCGGGACAACGTGGGGAGAGAAAGGCACAACGCCACCGGTGCAAGTGAGTGGAGAACGCTTCGGCTACAATGCCGTAACTGCCGTCACCAATCATGGGAGTCTGAGCTTCTCGGTTTTCGAAGGACGCTTCACCGTGCCGGTATTTCAGGATTTTCTGGAACGCCTGGTCAAGCAGCAGGCTGGACACAAGGTGTTTTTGATCGTGTACCGGCATTCCGTTCACAAATCCGTTCGGATCGAGAAGTGGCTTGCTGACAAGAAGGAGCAAATCGAAATGTTCTTTCTACCTGCCTACAGCCCGGAGTTGAATCCTGACGAGTTGGTGAACCAGGACGTCAAACGGAATCTCTTCCGTAACGGCAAAGCCAAGACGAAGCCTGAGCTCATGGGCAAACTGCGCGGCTTCCTGCGCTCCAAGCGGCGCTGTCCGGAGAAAATCAAGAACTACTTCAAGGGGAAGTATGTCGCCTATGCCATGGCCGTATAGTTAAATATTTTATGCTCTGAGTAATATCTCCAAGGTTATTTAAGGCTCTCGGCTGGACGGAAAAAAATATTCAGAGCCACCTTTTTGGGGAGGCTGTGGCGCAATGCCTGTTGGGTGGGGTGCTTGGCATGGAGAAGCACAGCCCGGATGCCCCCCTCTGCGGTCTTGAATAGCTTACGAAGCGCACATTGATAAGAGTAGCTTTTTAATTTGATTAAGTATACACTTAATCAAATTAAGGAGAATTTATGAGCAATGCCCCAATGTATCGCGCTTTGTCGGATGATACCCGTAGGAGAATCGTTACCCTGTTGCTCGGACACAACTATTGTGTGTCTGAGCTTGCGCGTGTGCTGCAAGTGAGCGAAAGCGCCGTATCGCAGCATTTGAAAGTGCTCAAGGAAGCGAATCTGCTTACCGGCGAAAAACGCGGCTATTACATGCATTACGACATTGACCGGGAAAAACTCCGGGCTTTGGCCCGTGAAATTGGCGGTATGGCCGATCTTGAGCGTCAGGCTTGCACCGGATCGGAAGGCGCGAACTGCGGTTGCCATACGAGCACAGAGGGAACGGACTGCGGTTGCCGAAAAAGTGGCGATTACTGCTCGGGCGAGGTGAAATTCTTCTGCCACGGTACTCCCGGCACGGAAGACAAGGTACAGTTGCCCATGTCTCCGGTTCCGAGCCGGAAGGAGTGAAATATGGGATCAGTGGTCTTGTATGCCGGAACCGCTGTGCTGCTCGGTTTATCTTTCAGGAAGAGCAAGCAAAAAACGTATCAGGCACTCAAAAAGGCATGGAAGGCATTTGAAAACATCCTGCCGCAATTTCTCTCAATCCTGCTCTTAATCGGATTCATTCTGGCCGTGCTGGATGAATCGGCCATCTCACGGTTGTTGGGCGCTGAGTCAGGGATCATGGGTATGGCAATCGCCGCTGTCATTGGTTCGATTACGCTGATACCCGGATTTGTCGCGTTCCCCCTGGCTGCAGCGCTTTTAGCCGCGGGCGCGGGTTACGGGCAAATAGCCATGCTCCTGACCACCATGATGGTGGTAGGCGTGGTCACAATCCCCTTGGAAATAACTTATTTCGGCAAGCGTCTGGCTTTTGAGCGGAACATACTCGGTTTCATTTATGCCGTTGTTTCATCTTTTATCCTGGGGTCGATTTTATGAGTGCGATACTCAAACGCTACCGGGTGTTCCTTGCGCTTTCCGGTATGGGGATCGCGCTTCTGTTTTTGGCCCCGGATACAGGTTGGAAAGCCCTTGTAATTACACGCGACAACGTTTGGGAGATGCTGTCTTTCCTGCCCCCCATCTTTGTGCTGCTCGGCCTGCTCGACGTGTGGGTGGATCGGGAAACCATGATGAAATACATGGGTGACAATTCCGGTCTGCGAGGTATGCTTCTGGCGTTTATCTTGGGTTCCGCAGCCGCCGGCCCGTTATACGCCGCCTTTCCCATGGCCGGTGTGATGATGAAAAAGGGGGCGCGACTTCTGAATGTTTTCATTTTTATCGGGGCGTGGTCCACAACAAAGATTCCACTCATCATGTTCGAAACGGCCACGCTTGGCTTCCGTTTTATGGCGATGAGACTTGTGTTCAATATTGTCGGTATCGTCATTATCGCCAAAATTCTGGACATGGAAGCCTACAAGGTCGCCTTGGACATTCCCGACAACTGAGAGCGCTCGCAGGATGGGATACTCCGGTCATCTTCATTCCCGGCATCTTCGCGACCAGGTTATGGTCGATAAGAGCAAAAAAGTTGTTCTGGGATACACAAATAACGGCATCCCCGTCGCCCTCGAAGGGCATACAACCTCCTGCGGGGTGAAGCTTATTGCTTCCACCGGCGAAGGATTGGACCGGGACTTCCACCACTGTGGATGCGACTCACCGGAGCCTTCTCCTTTGCAGGCCCGGGCGAAATTTTTTCGCAGGCGGCATTTTTCCCGCAAAACCCTTGTCATTGCGCCGAGAGGGGCGTAAGCACAGCCGGGGGTGTGCCGTTGCCGGCGCCCTTACATTTTTTTGTCTGTCGGGGTATCGGCTATGGTGGCGGCAGTCTGCGCCGTTCTAGGGTTGTTCCTGGCGGCGGGTCTCATTTCCCTCGGTCTCGGCCGCAGGTTCGCGGGCTGCGAAACGGTGCGCGCCCTGGGCCTGGCCGGCTCGGCCCTCGGTTTCGCCCTGGCCCTGTGGACCCTGGCCGGGAACGGGACAGTCGCCTTTGAACTGCCCCTGCGTCTGCCCCTGGGCCGGGCATTGCTGCGTCTGGACGCCCTCGGCGCGGCCTTTCTCCTGCCCATGTTCCCGGTCTTTGGCGCGGCCTTTTTCACCCTGCCGGCCGGCATCGGCACGGTGGAGGGCAAGCCGCATTACGGCCGGCACGGCTTTTTCTTCTGTCTCACGGTGCTCGGCACGCTGCTGGTCGTTCTGGCGGCCGACGGCATCTTCTTTCTGATGGCCTGGGAAATCATGTCCCTGGCGCCCTTTTTCCTGCTCAATCCGCGCGATCGCGACCCCGGCGAGCGCTCGGCCGCCTGGGTCTACCTGGTGGCCGCGCACCTCGGCGCCTTGCCGCTGCTCTTTCTTTTCGGGGTCATGGGCGCCGGGGCCGGCGACACGCCCTTTGCCGCTCTGGCCGCCTGGGCCGGCGGGCCGGGAGCGCCCCTGGCCGGACTGCTGTTCATTGTCGCCCTGGCCGGTTTTGGGGCCAAACTCGGGCTCGTGCCCCTGCACGTCTGGATGCCCGAAGCCTACCCGGCCACGTCCGGCCATGTGGCCGCCGTGCTTTCGGGCGCGGTGATCAACGCGGGCATTTACGGTCTGGTGCGTATCGTCGGTCTGCTCGGCCCGGTGCAGCTCTGGTGGGCCTATGTCCTGATGGCCGTGGGCGGCTTTTCCGCCGTGCTCGGCATTCTCTTTGCCCTGGTGCAGCCGGATCTGCGCCGCAGCCTGGCCTATTCCGGGGCGGAGAACATGGGCATGGTCTGCCTGATGCTCGGTTCTGCCCTGGCCGCCGGGCTCTCCGGGGCCACGGTGCCCGCCCTGTTCTTTGCCGCCGGGGCCGTGCTGCACCTCTGGAACCACTCGCTGTTCAAGAGCCTGGCCTTTCTCGGGGCGTCGGCCGTGCAACTCGGCGTGGGCACCACCCGCATTTCCCGCCTGGGCGGTCTGCAAAAGCGCATGCCCTTTGTGGCCGGCTGCATGGCCGTTTCCTGCGCCGCCCTGGCCGGAGTGCCGCCCCTGAACGGTTTCATCGGCGAATTTCTGGCCGTGTGCGGCTTTGTCATGGGCGCGGCCGGGGCCAAGGGCGGGGAGCACGCCCTGATCTACTGGGCGGCCCTGTTTGTCATGGGCGGCACGGCCGGCTTGGCCCTGCCGGCCTTTGCCCGGCTCTACGGGCTGATCTTTCTGGGGGCGCCGCGCTCCAGCGAAGCGCTGTACGGCCTGCAGCCCGGGCGGGCGGTGCGCCTGGCCATGCCGGTGCTGGCCGGGCTGTGTTTTTTTGCCGCCCTGGCCGCGCCCTTCTTTTTCCTTTTGCTCCTGCCGGCCTGGCCGGCCTTTTTCGCCGGCTTCGGCCTGCCCCTGCCCGATACGGCCGCCTACGCGCGCGTAGCCGAAGCTCTGCAGAACGCTTCGCTGTTCTGCGCCGGCATCGGCCTGGCCGGCCTGCTGCTTTGGCGGCTGCGCCGGCTGCAGGCCTCCCGCCTGGGTGAAGAGCCGGGCATCACCTGGGATTGCGGCTATCGCCTGCCCACGGCCCGGATGCAATATTCCGGCGGTTCCTTTGCCTCCACGGCGGCCAAGGTCATGCGCGGGCTGCTGCGGCCCAAGGTGGAGATCCCCCTGGGCGGACCAAACAGGCCTTTGTTCCCGCGCAAAGGCGAGGCCGTGTTCCAGACTCCCGACTGGGGTTTGTCCTTGTGGTCCGGGCTGCTCTTCCGGCCGGCCGGGCGCCTGGCCGACGCGGCCAAGCCGCTGCAGCACGGGCTGCTCAACGGCTATATCCTGTATATTCTGATCGCGCTGGTCGTTGCCCTGACCTGGGCCCTGGGGTGGGCATGAACGCGCTTCTCGCCTTTGCCGGGCCGCTCCTCGGGCTGATCTGCGCGCCGCTCCTGCCGGGCATCATCAACCGGGTCAAGGCGCGCGCGGCCGGCCGGCGCGGCAGGCCGGTGCTGCAACTCTATTACGACATCGCCAAGCTGCTGCGCAAAAGCCCGGTCATCCCCCGGGTCACCGGCCCGATCTTTACCCTGGCCCCGGCCCTAAACCTGGGCACTGCGGCCGGGGCCCTGTTTCTGATGCCCCTGGGCGGCCTGGCCGCGCCCCTGGGCTTTGAGGGCGATTTTCTGGCCCTGGCCGCGGCCCTGGCCCTTGGGCGCTTTGCGATGATCCTGGCCGCCCTGGACACGGGCAGCGCCTTCGAGGGCATGGGCGCGGCCCGCGATGCCCTGTTCTCGGCCATGGCCGAGCCGGTCTTTCTGCTGGCCATGGCCGTGCTGGCCTACAAGTCCGGCGAATTTTCCCTTTCGGGCATGCTCGGCACCCTCGCGCCCGAGATCGGCGCTCTGCACCGGCCCTTTTTTCTGCTTCTGGCCCTGGCTCTGTTCCTGCTGCTGCTGGTGGAAAACGCCCGCATTCCCGTGGATGACCCCAACACCCACCTGGAGCTGACCATGATCCATGAAGTGATGATCCTGGACCACAGCGGCCCGGATCTGGCCTTTGTGGAATATGCCTCGGCCCTCAAGCTCTGGCTTTTTTCCCTGCTCATCGCCGGGGTGCTGCTGCCCGTGTCGCTGCCGGCTCCGCCGGGAGCAGGACCGGGCGAGGCGCTTATGGTCATGGGCCGCAATGTCGCCGCCGATCTTGGGGTAATCGCGGGCGTCTCGGTGATCGTGGGCCTGGTGGAATCGGGCATGGCCCGCCTGCGCATGGAACGGGTGCCGCAAGTTCTTACCCTGGCCGGGGCCTTTGCCTGTCTGGCCGGGGTGGTGCTCTGGAGGTAGGCCGTGTTTGCCGATATCGTGCTGACCCCCTTGCCCGAACTGCTCCAGACCGCCCTGGGGCTGATCGTGCTGACCAACCTCTGCCTGCCCGCGGCCGAGCGCCAACGCCTGTGCATGCGGCTTCTGGCCGTGCAGGGGCTGATTCTCGGCCTGATGCCCCTGGCCGTCCATCGGGGGCAGCTGGACTGGCATATCCTGGGCGTGACCGCGGTGTTCACCTGCATCAAAGGCCTGCTGCTGCCCCTGCTGCTGTTGCGCACCTACCGCAAGTTGCCGCCGCAACCGCCCAGCTCGCCGTTTATCGGCAACACCCTGTGCGTGCTCGCGACCTTGGGCGGTTTCGTCTTTTCCCTGTGGCTCAACGAGAAGCTGGAGGTGGCCGCCAACCCCTTCTTTACCCTGTTCTTTCCGGTGGCGGCCTCGACGGTGTTCACCGGCCTTTTGCTGATCGTCACCCGTAAAAAGGCCCTGACCCAGATGTTCGGTTACCTGGTGGCGGAGAACGGCATCTACCTCATGGGTGTGCCCATGGCCCAGAGCAACGCGGTCTGGCTTGAACTGAGCGTGCTCCTGGATATTCTGGCCGGTGTTTTTGTCATGGGCATTGCCGTGCACCACATTTTCCAGGTTTTTGACTCCACCGACGTGGACCGTTTTTCCAGCCTCCGAGATTAGCCATGCTTCTTGCCCTGGTCTTCCTGCCCTTGATCGCCGCGCCGTCGGCCTGGTTCATCC
>JAVBLS010000018.1:0-116615 GCA_031553235.1 Desulfovibrio sp. | reverse complement strand
GAACGGCTTTTCCGTAAATTGAAAGGGTTTCGCCGTGTTTTTACTCGATTTGACAAGCTGGCGCGCATGTATCTTGCCTTTGTGATTTTTGCTCTCATCGTACTGGCGATTAAATAGTGTTAACAGACCCTAGAGCAGATTGACATTTGCAGCTGAACTTTCCGCGTGAGCCGCAACCAGGAGATGGAAGAATGGATATCTATAAAGTGCATGCCCGGATGCTCATCGAATGCTTGCCCTACATTCGGCGCTTCCGGGGCGAGACCGTGGTGGTCAAATACGGCGGCCACGCCATGAAGGACGCCGCGCTCAAGCGCTCTTTCGCCTTGAACGTGGCCCTACTCAAGTACGTGGGCATTCGTCCGGTCATCGTCCACGGCGGCGGCCCGCAGATCGGCAGCATGCTCGAGCAACTGCACATCGAATCCACCTTTCGCGAAGGTCTGCGCGTCACCGACGAAGCCACCATGGATGTGGTCGAAATGGTTCTGGTGGGCAAGGTCAACCAAGAGATCGTCACCTGCCTGAACATGGCCGGGGCCGGGGCCGTGGGCCTTTCAGGCAAGGACGGGGGCCTGATCAAGGCCCGCAAGATGGAAATGATTCGCGAGACCGACTCACGCGCCCCGGAGATCATCGATCTCGGCCGCGTGGGCGAGGTTGTGTTCGTGAACACCGACCTCATCGACGCCCTGAGCCGACAGGATTTTATCCCGGTCATCGCGCCTACCGGCGTGGACGACCAAGGCGCCACCTACAACATCAACGCCGATTCCGTGGCCGGGGCCGTGGCCGGGGCGCTCAAGGCCAGGCGCCTGCTCCTGCTTACCGACGTGCCCGGCGTGCTTAATAAAGAAAAGGAACTGATCCGCTCCATCCGCATGGACGACACCTGGGAGCTCTTTTCCGACGGCACGCTCCAGGGCGGCATGATTCCCAAGGTTAAATGCTGCCTTGAAGCCCTGGAAGAAGGCGTGGACAAGGCCATGATCATCGACGGCCGGGTCGAAAACTGCATCCTGCTCGAACTCTTTACCGATGCCGGCATCGGCACCGAAATAGTCAACCGCAAGTCGCGCGATGTGGGCCTTAACCTCCCGCAGTCATAGGGCCGGTGCTTTTCAAGTGAGAGCCGGTCTGCGACAGATTTTACATGTAATGTTGCGTTTTCCCCAGGCAAAAAGTGATTCCCTGCCGGGTCACGGAAGCAGTTTTGTTGCCGGGGAACTGAATGACCGCGCCGGTTTTGCGCCCGACAAAGAGCTTGTCCAGGCGGAGCAGGGAAGATGCCAGAGTCTGGCCCGGGCCAAGCACATCCAGACAGTTTTTATACAGGCGCAGGCGCAGGGCTTTGGGCAGGCCGTCCAGGAGGGTGCGGGACAGGCTTTCAGCCGATTCCGGCAACAGAGAGCGGAAAAGTTCGGTATCCAGGGCTGCCAGTTCGCGCATCTGTGCGGCCTGTTCCAGAAAAGCCGGGTTTTCTTCCAGGATCTGCCGCAGCAGGCTGTGGCGCACCCGGTTACGGAAAAAGCGCGGGTCGCTGTTGGAGGGGTCGTCCAGAAAGTCCTGACCGACGACTATCAGAAACGCCGGCAGTTCCGCGCGGGGGACGCCCAGAAGGGGGCGCAGCAGGGCGCGCTCCGGGTCGTGTTCGGCCATGCCGCCTAGGGCGGGCCAACCGGCGCCCCGGATCAGGCGCATCAGAATGTCTTCGGCCAGGTCGTTGAGCTGATGGCCGAGCAGGGTCAGGCAGGCGCCGGTGCGGGCGCGCATTTCCGCATAAAAGGCGTAGCGGGCCGCACGGCCTAATTCTTCCAGGCCGGTGGCCGGCTTCTTATGCAAGCCCCCCACCTCCACCCGCCGGGAATGGAACGGCACACCCAGACCGGCGCAAACGCGGGCGCAGTACTCGGTTTCAGCGGCCGATTCCGGGCGCAGGCCGTGATCCAGGTGCACGGCATGCAGGCAAAGGCGCAAAGAGGGGACGAGAAGATCCAGGATGCGCAAGAGGGCGGTGGAGTCCGCGCCGCCGGAAAAGGCGATGTTCAGAACAGGCGGGGCAGAAGAGACAAGGTGCGGACGCAGCGCGTCACGCACTTTCAGGCAAAGCCGGGCCTGGGCCGGGGGGAGATCCTGCAGGCGGGCTTGTTCGGAAGTCTGTCGGCAATATGCTTTCATGGACAATTTCAAAGTGAAATTGTTCTAGAAGACGACGCCCAGCTCCGTGAGCAGGTTTTCCAGGTAGGCGATCATCCGGTCGCGCAGGGGCGGTGAGGCAAAAGACAGGCATTCGCAACGAATGCGACCCCGGCCGCGCACCAGGAGCTCCATGTGTACGGCGTTTTCTTCGGTCTCCAGGGCCAGGCAGTAGGGGCCGCACTGGGGTTCATGTTCTTCTTGGATGGGGGTGAGCAGTTTTTTGGGCACGGGCAGCCAATAGATGCCTTCGAGACCGGCCTGCATCTCCATTTCGTCCAGGCGGGCGGCCAGGGCCTGAACTTCTTTTTCGTTCAACTGATCGATGGTGTAGGTGCGCATGGCGGCCTCGTCGGCCGTGGCAGGCCGGGTCGTCCTTGTTTCGGGGACAGCGACCCTAGCGGCGCGGGTCGTCTTTGCCTCGGGGACAGTTGCCGAAACCGGGGCAGAGCCGGCCGAAATGGGCGTCGTCCGGCTGGGTTTCGGCATCCAGATTGAACATGCGCCGGGCCAGACTGATGTAGAGCACGTCGGTTTCGCCTCGGCCGAAATGGTCTTTGAGGAAGGTGATCGGCTCGTGGTTCATTTTTTTGACCACGGCGCCCAGCATGGCCTCCAGGGCGGCCCGGGCCTCCGGGGGCAACGGCCCGAGCCTGGGCAGGGTGCGCTCCAGCTCTTCCTTGGCCACGGCTTCGCCGCGACGGACGATGTCCACCAGAGTGGGCTGCAGTTCCAGCGACTTCAGCCAACGACAGAAAAGGTCGGTCTCTTCGGCCACAATGATTGCGGCTTTCTCCGCCTCATCGCGCCGGCGGCCCTGGTTTTCCTCAACCACCTCTTTCAAATCGTCGATGTCGTAGAGGTAGATATTGTCCAGGGTGTTCACGGCCGGATCGATGTCGCGGGGCACGGCGATGTCGATGAAGAACATGGGCCGATTTTTGCGCGCCTTGAGCACCTTGCG
Source organism: Desulfovibrio sp. (assembly GCA_031553235.1). Lineage (GTDB taxonomy): Bacteria > Desulfobacterota > Desulfovibrionia > Desulfovibrionales > Desulfovibrionaceae > Frigididesulfovibrio. The sequence goes on along the minus strand of JAVBLS010000018.1, from coordinate 113,455 downwards.
CATGTCCGTGGCCCGGATGATCGGCTCGTGCGCACCCGTGGAGCTGATCACGATGTCCACTTCGGCCAGATGCTCGAACAGCAGGTCAAAGGGCGCGGCTTCGCCATGGAAGCGGGCGGCCAGTTGCACGGCGCGTTCGTGGGTGCGGTTGGCCACCCGGATGGACGAGATGCCCGCGTTGACCAGGTGGGCGGCGGCCAGTTCGGCCATTTCGCCGGCGCCGATCAGCATGCCCTTGACCTGGGAGAAATCCTCAAAGATACGCTTGGCAAGTTCCACGGCCGCGTAGCTGATGGACACGGCGCTGGAGGCCACGGCCGTTTCGGTGCGCACCCGCTTGGCCGTGGAAAAGGCTTTGTGCAGCAGGCGGTTGAGGATGACCTTGGCGTTGTGCTTTTCCAAGGAGGTACGGTAGGCGTCCTTGAGCTGGCCGAGAATCTGCGGTTCGCCCAGAACCATGGAATCAAGGCTGGCTGCCACGGTAAAGAGGTGGCGCACGGCCTCTGCGCCTTCGCGGCGGTATACGTAGGGGCGCAGTTCCTCAACTGTGCGGCCCCTGGCGGAAGCCCAGTGTCCCAGCAACTTTTCCTCGGCCTGCGCCCCCTGGGTCACGGCGGCGATTTCCACCCGGTTGCAGGTGGAGAGAATCAGGTACTCGCGCACGGTTGCGTCAATGGGCACAACACCACGCGCCAACACTTCGGGGTCGGTCAGGGCAAAGCGCTCGCGCACTTCTACCGGGGCGGTTTTGTAGTTCAGCCCCACCAGACGAATTTCTTTGTTCATGGCGCGGCTTGCAGGGTTTGTCCGTGATGCGGGAACAGCAGAAAATCAAAGCCGAAGAACAGGGCGGCCAGAGAAAAGAGCAGCACGGCCAGCACGGCGGTTTTGCGCCCCTGCCGGCCCAGGGCCAGGCGTTGGTGGAATAGAAAGGCGTAGAGGAACCAGAGCAGCAGCGAAGAAATGACCTTGGGGCTTTCCACCGCGGAGAAGAACAGGGGCGACCAGATAAAGCCGGCCATGATGCCCAGGGTGAACAGCGGAAAGCCCACGGTTACGGCCACCCGGTTGACCTTGTCGCAGGTGGACAGGGCGGGCATGTCGCGGCTGATCACCCCAAGCGGCGCTTTGCCCTTAAGCTTGCTTTCCACGTAGAGAAAGAAGATTCCTGCTCCGAAGGCCATGGCCATGAGCCCCATGCTCAGGAACAGCGAGGTCAGGTGCAGCCAGATGAACAGCCCGGCCAGATGCGGCGGCAGCACGTCGCGCACGTTGCCCAGACCTGCGGACAGGAAGAAAAGCAACAGGGCCAGAGGCGCGGCCGTGATCGAGAGAAAGGGCAGGCGCAGCACCCGCCAAGCGAAAAGATAGGCCAGAATGACGCACCAGGCGAAAAGCTGGACAAAGTAACCGGCCGTCAGTTCTTCATAGCTTTTGCCGATGGGCGACACCAGGCTGAGGACCGTGTGCAGGGCAAAGCCGGCCAGGGTCAGCCAGTTGGCCGCCATCTTCATCTGTCGGCGTGCCGACAACGTGCCGAGAAAAGCCGCCAGGGTCGCCGTGGAATACAGGGCCACGACCCCGACGGTGAGAATGGACTCAACGCTCATGCAGCAAATCTCCGATGGAGGCGTGCAGGGAGGGCGGCAGTTGCTCGCGCAAGCTTGCTTCGGCTCCCGGAAAGTCGTTGTCCGCGAGCTGTTCCGCCAGGCAGGAACGCACCAGGGCGCGGAAGATGCGGGTATTTTCCGTCGCCCCGAGCCCGAGCGCCAGAAGGCGCGGGCGCAGACGCCGCAACAAGGCGGCCAGAGCAGTGTAGCGATTTCCCAGCCAGGCTTCAAGCTCTTCGCGAATTCGTCTGCTCAGGGCCGGGCCCGCGCCGCCGGTGCCCACGGCCAGACAAATGTCGCCGTGTTCCGCCAGGGCGGGCACGAAAAAGTCGCTTTCTTCCGGCGCGTCGGCCACATTGCAGAGCACGCCGCGTTCGCGGCAGGCCTCGGCGGCGCGGGCGTTACATACGCGGTTGTTGGTGCAGACAAAGACCAGGGCTTTGCCGGTCGCATCTTCGGGGACAAAGCCGCGGCTTTGGTACTCGACCCTGGTGCCGCCGTGCAAGGTTTCACTCCCGTCCGACAAGGCCGGGTCAAGGACCAGAACACGGGCCAGACCGCGCCCGGACAGACCGGCGACTTTACGGCGTCCCACCGCGCCTGCGCCGATCACCAAGGCCTCTTTGCCCTCCAGGCGCAGAAAGATCGGGTAGGGCATCAGTTCCCTCCGGATTGGGCCAATTCGGCGCTACGCGCCCGGATCCGTTCCGTGACCCGTTGCGTGTTCATTTTATCAAGCCATTCCGGGATGTTGGTCCATATTTTATGATAGCCGTAGCCGCCCTCGATCATCTCCCGTTTGGCCTCGGCCTTGCTCCAGCCCTGTTGGGTCACCCGGTAGACCGCCGTGATCAAGCCGGTACGGTCCGCGCCATGTTGGCAGTGCAGCAGCACGGGCTTGGGTGAGGACAGGATCAGGGCAACGGCTTCGACCACCTCGGTTTCTTCGATGCTCCAGGTGTTGATGCGCACCCGGCGCAAAACCAGGGGCATTCCGGCCGCCTCGTCGGCGTCGTTGTGGTTGTGGCGTAGGTTGACCACCGTTTTGATGCCGAAGTCGACAAAAGAGGCCATGGCCTCTTTGTTCGGCTGGGCTGCGCGGTAAAAATCCGGGGTGACCCGAAAAAGGTTTTCCACATGGGGCAGGGTCACGGGCCGAGCCCATTCGGCCGGACGCTCCCCGGCAAGGCACAGGGAGGCCGACAGGCAGAAAAGCAGCAACAACGGCAAAGCGGACAGGCGTTTCATGGGCGGCTCCAGGTCAGTCCGGTACGGGGTGTTTGCCGGCCCGCAGGTCGTCGAGCAGTTGCACCTGCCGCGGCAGAAGAAGATCCAGGGAATATTCCGGGACAATCGTCTGCCTGGCCATGCGGCGCAGAGGCTCGAAGGCCCGGGGCTCGCGCAGGATTGCTTCAAGGGTGTCGGCCAGCTTTTTCCGGTCAAAAAAATCCGTGAGCAGGCCGTTGACGCCGTGCTGCACCACCTCACGCACCGGTTCGGTGTCCGAGGCCAAGAGCAGGCCTTGGCAAGCCATCGATTCCAGCGTGGACCAGGAAAGCACGAAGGGATAGGTCAGGCAGACGTGCACCGAGGCGATGCGGAAGGCGGCGCGCAGAGCGGTGTAGGGCACGCGGCCGAGAAAATGCACCCGGGCGGGAGCCAGGGAGTCTTTGATCTCGTTCAGATACAGGGCTTTGTAGCTTTGTCCGTTGGGTAGTTGCGGACTGTAACTGACGCCGTCGGCCCCGATGATCAGTGCCCGGGCACCGGGTCTGCGGGCCAGGATATCGGGCAGGGTGCGCATGAAGATGTGAAAACCGCGGTAAGGCTCCAGATTGCGGGCCACAAAGACGATGATTTCATCTTTGCGGCCCAAGGTCAGGGGCGGGCCGGCCGGTATTTCGCCCGCCGCCGGGACAAAAGGCGGGCCGGCCGCAACCACCCGGCTTTCCCCGGCCTGCGTCAGGGGTTGGATGGTCAGGGTGTCGTTTTCGTCCGGGCACATGAAATCGGTGTTCACGCCGTCGTGAATGACCTGGATGTTCCGGCGGATGTGCCTTGGATAGCGCGAGGCCTGCCAACGGGTGGGGCTGACGCAGGCGTTGGCCGTGGGCAGGGAGACAAGCTGCGGAATATTGCGGATGCGGACGCTGAAATCCTGGTCCGGACTGCGAGGAAACTCCGGGTCAAAACCCAGGTCGGCTTCACCGGCCCGGAAGTAAAATTCCGTGAACATAAGGATGGGTGTTTGCGGGAACACGTCGCGGACAAAGAGCCCTTCGCCCCAGCCGGGATGGGCGCAGATCACATCCGGCGCAAAACCCCTCCGGCGCAAAGAGAGCAGCACCCGGGCCACGGCTTGCCCCCGGCGCACGGCAGCCTCGGTGGACTTGAGGTAATGGTGGGTCTGTTCGCCGGCCGGTTGGGGCTCGGGATATCCCAGCGTGGTGATGTCCTTGACCGAACCCCGGCGCCGGATGTTTTCCGACTGGCCCACGCCGACCACCTCGTTGCCGGGCACGTCGCGCAGGCGCTGGATCAGATGCAGGTACTGGCCGGGCAGGTTCTGGTGGATGAACAGGTATTTCATGGCCAGGTCATTGGGTGGAACCGGTGCTCCGGCCCCGCAGCCACAGGCCGAGCAGGGCGGCCTTGTCTTCCCCGCCGGGTGCCGCGCCCGGCAGATTTTTAAGATCTTCGGCCACGATCTTTTCCATGCGTTCGGATTCCATGAACATGGCAAAGACCAAGGCCAGGGCAGCTTCGTTATCCGCGTCGCCGGCGCAGAGGTCGCCTATTGTCCGTTCGTCGGCCGTTTCCAGCAGCCGGTCGGCAAAGAGCCCGGCCCATTTTTCGTACAGTTCGGCGGGCAATTCCGGCACGAAGCGGGCCATTTCCGCGGCGCTTTCCTCGTTCAGGTTGGGAATGCCGAGCATGAGCACGTCGCGCAGAGCCTCGCGCCGGGTTTCGCCGTCGGGGGCAAAGCGGGCCAGAATACGCTCGACGACCCGGCGGCGCAGTGCGGGGGCCATGCGCGGCCTCAGCTCACTTTGGTGCCGGCAGACACCGGGCCGCTCGGCTGCAGCAACTCAAGGCCGGTCTCGGTGCGCACGGCCAGGATCATGCCCTGCGACTCCAGGCCGCGCATCTTGCGCGGGGCCAGGTTGGCCGCCACCACCACCTGCCTGCCCGTCAGGGCTTTGGGCGCGAAATGTTCGGCCATGCCTGCCAGAATTTGCCGGGGCGCGGCTTCGCCGATGTCGACCGTGAGCTTGAGCAGCTTGTCCGCATTGGGGTGCGGTTCACAGGCCAGAACACGCCCGATGCGCAGGTCGACCTTTTGGAAGTCGGGGAACTCGATGGTTTCCGCAATCGGGGCAACGGCCGGAGCAGGCGCCGCCGCGGCGGATGCCTGGGATGCGGGCTTGGCCGGTTCGGTTTTGGGCACCTCGAGCCTGGGAAAGAGATTGGAACTATGGGCCACTTCGCCGCCCGGAGCCAGACCGCCGAAGGAACGCAATTCCTCGTCCAGGCGCGCGGACCTGGGGTCACAGTCGGCCAGCCCGAGTTGAGCAAGCATCATCGTTGCTTTGGCGGGCATGATCGGCCACAGGTGCAGAGCGATTTTCCGCATGTATTCCAGCAGGGTGTAGATCACTGTGGCCAGTTGTCCGGTTTCGTTGTTCTTGGCCAGGGACCAGGGCGCGGCCACGTCCACATAGCGGTTCAGGGCTCGCACCAGTTCCCAGAGCGATTCCAGGGCGTTGGAGAAACGGACGTTTTCGAACAGGGACTGGAAATTGGCCATGGCATCTTGCGCCAGGGCTTTTAGGGCCGCCTCGCGCTCGGTGTCCTGCTCCGGTTGGGGAATGCGCCCGCCGAAGTATTTGGCGGTCATGGCCAGCACCCGGGAATACAGGTTGCCCAGGTCGTTGGCCAGATCGGCGTTGAGCCGGGCGATCAGGCCCTCTTCGGAAAACGAGGCGTCGTGGCCGAAGTGCATCTCACGCAGCAGGAAGTAGCGAAAGGCGTCGGTGCCGTAGCGGTCGGCCATGTCCAGAGGAGAGACCACGTTGCCCAGGGATTTGGACATTTTGGTGTCGCGCGCCAGCCAATAGCCATGGACGTTCAAGTTGCGGTACAGGGGGATGCCCGCCGACATCAGCATGATCGGCCAGAACACCGCGTGGGGCTTGAGAATGTCTTTGGCGATCAGGTGTCTGCTCTCGCTCCAGCGCAGGCCGAAGCCCGGAGCGTAGAGCCCGCCGATGGCCGAAAAATAGCTGAGCAGGGCGTCGAACCAGACGTAGCAGACGTAATTGGGATCAAAGGGTAGTTCAATGCCCCAGGTCAGGCGGGTTTTGGGCCGCGAGATGCACAAATCGTCCAGGGCGCCGCTGTCGAGCATGGCCAGGGCCTCGCTGCGGTAGCGTTCGGGACGGATGAAGTCCGGGTTGTCCAGGATATACTGCTTGAGCTTGGCCTGGTATTTGGACATGCGGAAAAAGTAGTTTTTCTCGCTGATGTATTCCGGCTTGGTCTGGTGCTGGGGGCACAGACCGTCTTCCAGCTCTTTTTCGGTGTAGAAACGCTCGCAGCCGAAGCAGTAGTGCCCGCCGTATTCACCAAAGTAAATGTCGCCTGCGTCGTAGACCTTTTGCAGGAAGTCGCGGACGATTTTCTTGTGTGCTTCGGAACTGGTGCGGATAAAGGCGGCCGGTTCTGCCTGGAGCTTGGGCCACAGGGCGGCAAATTCCGCGCTGATGCGATCGGTGAAGGTTTTGGGGTCTTCTCCGGCCGCTTCGGCGGCCTGGACGATCTTTTCCCCATGTTCGTCGGTGCCGGTAATGAACATGGCATCCCGGCCCATGACCGAGGCAAAGCGGGCCATGGCGTCGGCCACGATGGTCGTGTAGGCGTGCCCCAGGTGCGGCTTGGCGTTGACGTAGTATATGGGCGTGGTCAGATAATAAGGAATCACAAATCACTCCGTCTTTTGCCCGCCGGAAACGGCGGAGGGTCTGCGGCGTTTACGGTTGCGCGGCTTGCGGGCCTCGGCGTTTTCTTGCCGCCGGTCGTCCACCGGCTGGGCCTCGGTCTCGCGGGGGGCGGGATGGTGATGCTCCTGGCTTTCCGCCCGCTTGGGGTGCAACTGCAGCCAGTCGTCCAGGGTGAATTCCGTTTCCTCACCCGTTTCGGACAACCCGACCAAGGTGCCGGCAAACAGGTTGCTGCGCAGAATTTTGAAGGCTCCCCGATCGGTCTGATAGCGTTTACCGATCTTGGGGCAGCGCCGGTTGAACTCCTCATAGTTGTTCTGCTCGAACGAGAGGCAGCAGAGCAGCCGGCCGCACATGCCCGAGAGCTTGGAGGGGTTCAGAAAGAGGTTCTGTTCCTTGGCCATCTTGATGGTCACGGGAGCGAACTTGCGCAAGTATTGCCGGCAGCAGCAGACCATGCCGCAGTTGCCGATGCCGCCGAGCATCTGGGTTTCGTGGCGCACGCCGATCTGGCGCAGCTCTATGCGGGTGCGGTAGTTGCGCACCAGGTCTTTGACCAGTTCGCGAAAGTCGATGCGGGCCGGGGCGGTGAAATAGAAGATGATTTTGCTGCGGTCGTGGAGCACTTCCACGCTGACCAGCTTCATGTCCAAATTGCGCTGGCGAATGCAGGTTTTGCAAAAGGCTTCGGCCTCGGCCCCCAGAATGTTGTTTTCCGCCTCGGTGGCGATATCCTGTGCCGTGGCCGGGCCGATGATCCGGCCCGGGTTTTCCGCATCCCCACTATCCAAGGCCGTCAGGGAGTGCAACACGCTGACCACGACCCCGAGAGACAGGCCGTTTTCGGTTTCCACCAGCACTTTGGTGCCTTTTTTGGCCGGAAAGTCGCCCCTGGGGTAAAAGAACACCTGTCCGGCCGGGCGCAGACTGACGCCCAGATAGACCGGATGCTCGGCATCCTCCATCGCATCGGCAATTGTTTCGCTCACCATTCCCCCAAAAAGTGCTTCACGCGCGCGTCCTTAAAAAGGCTAATTTTTCTTTTCCCCTTTTCAGGGCTCTCTGTCAACGCGTATGCCCGTACTTGTGTTTGTCCCCGGCATCGGATATCATTCGCTGCATTATGAAAGAAAACGCCTTGTTGCGGGCGCAATTCCGTGCCGGTGGCTCCGGTTCGGCTCCTGAGGAGGAACCATGAAGGTTGAGCAACTTTCCATCTTTCTGGAGAATAAGGCCGGGCGTCTGGCCGAGGTTACCCGCACCTTGGCTGAGAACGGCGTGAACATCAAGGCTCTTTCTTTGGCCGACACCACGGAATTCGGTATTTTGCGCCTGATCGTCGACGACAATGAGAAAGCCAAGACAGCCCTGAAAGATGCCGGCTTCACCGTGGGCTTCACCGGTGTCGTCGCTGTGGAGGTGCCCCACCGCCCGGGCGGCCTCAATCAAATTTTGCAGATTCTCGGCGAACGCGGCATCAACCTGGAATATATGTACGGCTTCCACCATCAGGGCGAGAATGCGGTCATGATCATGCGCTTCGACCGCACCGCTCCGGCCGTGGAGACCCTGCGCGAAAAGGGCGTGCGTATTTTTTCCGGCGAAGAGCTCTGCGGTGTCTAGAGCAATTTCACTTTGAATTGTCTGAACCATATTGCCGGCGGACTTCCGAACAAGCCCGCAAGCGGATTGCGGCCCGCGCCGAGACAGGGAGTGGCCCTGTTTTCCCGACGGTGCGGCGGCCGAACAACCTCCACAGCCCTGTGTTGCTTACGCGGCCGGCAGAACAGATGAACATTTTCAAAGGTAATTTGCTTTAATCCGCTGTTCTTGCAGAAGACGCTCCGGCGGTCGGGCAGACCGTCCGGTGCGTTTTTTTCTCCAGCAATCTTTTCCCTCACCTCCCTCCGTGCGGAATGTAGGCTATGGCCCCACGCGGAACGTCATTAAAGGCTGTCGGCCATGTCTTACTTTGAAATTCTTCTGCTTGCCGCCGCCCTTTCCCTGGATGCCTTTGCCGTGGCCGTGGCCTCGGGCATTCGCCTCTGCGCCGTTTCCGGCCGCCAGACCTTCCGCATGGCCGGGGCCTTTGGTTTTTTTCAATTCTTCATGCCCCTGTTTGGCTGGGTGCTGGGCCGGCAGGTGCGGGGCTGGATTGAAGCCTGGGACCATTGGCTGGCTTTCGGGTTGCTCTGTTTCATTGGCCTGAAAATGATCCGCGAGGCCTGGGCAGGCGCAGACGACAATGCCGCCTGCGTCGACCCGACCATGGGCCGTCACCTGTTCATCCTGGCCGTGGCCACCAGCATCGACGCCCTGGCCGTGGGCCTTTCTCTGGCCTTCCTCGGCTACGACATCTTTGTGCCCGCTTTGATAATCGGGCTGGTCTGTGCCGTTTTCACCGTCTCCGGCCTGCGTCTTGGCTGCGTTGCCGCCCAAACCTGTAAGTTGGGCCTGCGGGCCGGCGTTGTCGGCGGCGTGGTGCTCATTGGTATCGGCGTCAAGATTTTGTTTGAACACAATGTGTTGGGCTAGGGCAATTTCAAAGTGAAATTGCTTTAGGGTTGATTCTGGCCGGAGTGCTGGTGATCAGCCTGCTCTCGAAATCCGTTGGCTAGAGCAGTTTACGCTTCAAATAGTCGCTTAACGGCGGGCAAAGCCCGCCTACTCCTATTGGCGGCAAGGATTTGCCGACAAATCCTTGTGAGCATTTCAAGGCGGGTTGGCAGTACGCTTGCTCCAACGCCGGCGAAGCCGTCGGCAAGAAGAAGTTTCACTGATGCCGTGACATGACAAAACCCGCGCAGTGCGCGGGTTTTGTCATGTAGGAGAGGAAGTGAAAGCTTGCCTGTGGTTTATCGCCGACGGGCGGGGGGCTTGGAGCCGCCCTGGCGGGCCGGAGTTTGCCGGGGCGTGGGAGCGGGCGCCGGAGCGGAAATGGCCGGAGCCTTGCCGCCGGCCGCGATGATCCGGTCGGAGACGTTGTCCTTGATCCAGTGGGCGTCAAGCCATTCAATGGGGGTGACTTCAAGGCCGGAAATCAGGATGCCATAGTGCAGGTGGTCGCCGCCGGCCATGCCGGTGGCGCCGGTGTGGGCGATGATGTCGCCTTTTTTGACCATCTGGCCCTTTTCCACCTGGTAGGAGGAGAGGTGGGAGTAAAGGCTCTGCAGGCCGAGGCCGTGGTCGATGACCACCATATTGCCGTAGATGCCCAGGTAACCGACAAAAACCACGCGGCCGGAGTTGGAAGCAGGCACCGGCGCCTGGGCTACAGAGGCGAGGTCGAGCCCGAGGTGGGTTTGATGGTCCACGTCGCGGCCCTGCCACTTGTAGGTACGGGCGTCACCGAAACCGGCCCGGGGAGCGGCGTCGGGCAGACGCAAAAAGGCCCCGTCCCAAAGGATTTCTGGCGCGGTGTCTTTACCTATTTCCAACAGGGTCTGGGCGTTTTCACGCCGTACCCGACCGTTGACCTGAAGGAAGCGGTCGATATCGGGCATGTCGCCGGGAACTATACGGCTGAATTCCTCGGCCTTGGCGTCGAGAAAGCCTTGGGAAATATCCAGGGTATCCTGCTTGAACACGCGGTTGATGCGGTTGACGCTCAAGTTGTCCACTCGGGCGTTGCCGGCCAGATCGACGGCCACGATTTTCGGCTGAAAGTCCTTGAGTTCCATCTGGTAGGGGAAGGCGAAAAAGACCAGGTAGTCGCCGTTTTCCTGGCGGAAGCCGGGAAAAAAGCGGTTGTCGACCTTGACCCCGGTTTGGCCGACGTCTTCGGAAACGCTGTAGAGCACGCAACCGGTGCCGCCCCGGCGTATATACGGGGTGGCGGTCTTAACGGTGATGCGCGGCGGTGTGGTGTCGATGCGAGTGGGCATACTGACCAGGGCGGAGTTGCCTTGGCCGAAGCCGGCGAAGGAGCCGTCGACGGCGGTAATTTCCAGATCAAAAGCGGTATCGTGCATGCCGACATCCTTCAGCGTGAAGGTCAGGCTCTGCTTCTTCGCTCCATCGGAAAAGCGCTGTTCGATTACCGGCAGCACGGCGCCGTTGCGGCGCGCGGTCACTTTGATATATTTAACGGCATTGTCGGCATCTTCGGCTGTAACGGTCAGGGGGAGCGTGGGAGCAACGCGCTCCTGATGCGGGGTCAGGGTGATGGAAGGCGGGGTCATATCGCCGAAGAGCATCCGGGCGCCCCATCCCAGTCCGCAGGCAATCAGGATCACGACAACCGGAAACAGGGGAAAACGGGTTCTGCGGGCCATTTCATATCCTTGATGCATGTTGAATGTTGCAAAAATAAAAAAACCGGAGCCACCCCGTAAGGGACCCGGGCGCCGCGCAGACGAAACAAATCGGTTTTTAGGTCGGGCCAAGAAGCTTCAGGGCGAGCTTGACGAAGTCGGCTTCGGTGAGGATGCCGACCAGCTTGTCGCCCTCCAGAACGGGAAGACAGCCGACCTTGTGCCGCAGCAGCACGGCCGCGGCCTCAACCAGAGGCGTGTCCGGCCCGGCGTGCAGCAGGTCTACCGTCATAATCTCCGCCACAGGAATGCCCGCCTCGATTTGCTCGCGGATATCCGGCAGAACGTCGGCGAATTGGGAAACGGCCGCTTTCAGGAGATCCCGCTGGCTGACGACGCCATGAAAGACGCCGTCCGGGGAAACGACGGCAAGATGGCGGATGCGCTTTTCCTGCATGAGCTTGCGGGCTTTCAGCAGGGAGCCGCTGGGGGGCAGGGTGATGAGGTTCACAGTCATCACATCGGCGACATGCAACATCGGAGTTCTCCAAGTTCGGCTTTTTAGCCGCAGGCAGAGCATGTCACGATTAAGTCGGTTTTTCAAGCAGCGGGACGTGGCGCCGGGGAGGGGGGAATACGGGTTTTGCATTGACTTGCGGGCAAAAATTTGGTTCCAGTCGGGAGGCTTTTGATTTTTCCGAAAGGACGGGCCGATGGCAGTTTTTAAAATCAGCCGCGAACGCATGGTGACGGAGCAGTTGGAGGCGCGGGGCATAACCGACGCCCGGGTGCTTGCGGCCATGCGCGAGGTGCCGCGCCACAGATTTGTGCCCGAAGCGCTGCAGACCGGCGCCTATGAGGACCACCCCCTGCCCATAGGGCACGGCCAAACCATTTCCCAGCCCTTTATTGTGGCCTTGATGAGCCAGATGCTCCAGGCCGAGCCGGGCATGAAGGTGCTTGAGGTAGGCACGGGCTCGGGGTATCAGGCTGCGGTTCTGGCCGCCATGGGTCTGGAGGTCTATAGTGTGGAGCGCATCAAGCCCCTGTACTTCCAAACCTGCGATCTGTTGCTGCAACTACGTCTGCATAAAATTAAAGTGAAATTGGCCGACGGCACGCTTGGTCGGCCCGAAGACGCCCCCTTTGATCGGATCATCGTCACCGCCGCCGGGCCCAAGGTGCCCGAACCGCTGATTGCGCAACTGGCCGATCCCGGCATCATGGTCATCCCTGTGGGGGCAGGGCACAACGACCAACGGCTGGTGCTCGTCCTCAAGGAAAATGGCCAAGTGACCCAGACCGACGCGGAACGGGTGGCTTTTGTGGACTTGGTCGGCGCTCACGGGCGACGTGGCTGACCGGCCTTGCTCCGGAGATTTCCGGCATTATTCATAACTATAAGCGCGCGACAGTCTGAAGCTGGGCCACCCCGTTTTTATGCGCCGCCGTTTCGTTGTCGGCAATATGGTTTCATGAGCAATTTCAAAATGAAATTGCTCCATCAAGGAGAGAAAAATGGCTAAAGATCCTTTCGGACAGAGTAGCTGCGCCTCCCGTTCAAGCTGCTCCGGCGCCGGGGCCGACGGCTCCGGCTGCGCGTCCTGTTCGAGCAAAAGTGCCGGGAAAGATCCGATGGCCGCCCAAGATGCGGCCATTGCCGGGGTGCTTTCGCGCATCAAGTATCCGATATTTGTCATGAGCGGCAAAGGCGGGGTGGGCAAAAGCTCGATCAGCGTGAACATTGCCGCCGCCCTGCACAGCATGGGGTACAAAGTTGGTCTGTTGGATGTGGATCTGCACGGCCCGAGTGTGGCCGGTCTGTTGGGCCTTTCGGCCGGACTGGACATGGATGAGGCCGGCGAAAAACTTTACCCGGCGGAATACCTGCCGGGTTTCAAGGTGCTTTCCATCGATTCCCTGCTGCGCGATAAAAACACCGCCATTCTCTGGCGGGGCCCGAAAAAGACCGGGGCCATCCGTCAGTTCATCGGCGATGTGCTCTGGGGCGATCTGGATTTTTTGATCATCGACTCGCCTCCGGGCACGGGCGATGAACACCTGACCATCCTCAAGGCCGTGCCCCATGCCCTCTGTCTGGTGGTGACCACTCCCCAGGAAATTTCTTTGGCCGACGTGCGCAAGGCACTGAATTTTCTGCAGCATGCCAATGCTCAGGCCCTCGGGGTGGTGGAGAACATGAGCGGTCTGACCTGCCCGCATTGCGGCGGCGATATTCCCCTGTTCAAGACTGGCGGCGGCGTGACTTTGGCCGCGCAATACGGTTTGCCCTTTCTGGGTGCCATACCCTTGGACCCGGCCGCGGTAGTGGCGGCCGATCTGGGCCGGCCCGTGGTGGTGTTGCAGGAAGAAAGCGCGGCCAAAACCGCTTTTATCCGCTTGGCCGAAACCGTGGCCGAGGCCGCCGAGCAAGGGGAGACCGTACGTCTTTCGCTGCCCGCCGAGAGCGGACAATAATCTGGAAACAATGCCGGAGAGCGGCGTCCGCGGCGGTTTCGCCGGGCGCTGCTCTCTCTTGTTTATTGTCCGGACGCCGGCGACCGGTTGCGTCGGCGTGCCGTTCGGCCTATACTGCCGGGGTCGGGCAAGGCCGGGCGGAATGTTTCCATCGGAAAGGACTGTGGCGGTGCGCACGCTGAATCTTCCCAATCTGCTGACTCTCAGTCGCATCCTGCTGGTGCCGTTCATCCTTGTGGGCATGGCCTATGCGACACGTTGGAGTTGCTTTTTCGCCTGTCTCGGCTTTGCCGTGGCCGCCTTTACCGACTTCATAGACGGCCGGCTGGCCCGTAGCGGCAACCAGATCACCCGCCTGGGCAAGTTTCTGGATCCCCTGGCGGACAAGGTACTGGTCTGTTCCGTGCTGATAATGCTGGTCAATCTGCAGATTACCGCCGCCTGGGTGGCCATCGTGATCATCTGCCGCGACATTCTGGTTACCGGCCTGCGGGCCATTGCCGCCGACGAGGGTGTGGTCATAGCGGCAGACCGTTTCGGCAAGCTCAAGACCATCCTGCAGATGTGCGCCCTTGCGCCGCTGATTCTCCGCTACAAATGGTTCGGCATACCCATGCAGGAAATGGGAATCTTTTTGCTTTACATCGCGCTCGCCCTCACGGTATTTTCCGGTTGTAATTATTTTTTAAGTTTTTCCCGTATCTGGCGGGAGAAACCCGCCGCCGGCACGGCGCGCGACCGGAGCACGGATGTCTGACGACTTTTCCCTGAACAGCAGACTGCGCAACTGCCTTGCCACCGTCCTTGAACTGGAAACCGCTCTTTCCCATACCCATATGGGCGGGGTGCTGGCCCAAGAATTCCATTCCCTGAAGAAAGTCATGGAGAACATTGAGCTTGTCGATGTCTGCGAAGATGATGTGCAGCGCATTGAGGCCGCCACCGGTAAATTTCTCAGTGAGCTCACAGACACGCTGGCAGAGGTCTCCGCGGCCGCCGGCCACAAGCGGGTGCTGCAATAATGACTTGGCGGCCGATTTTGTTGGGGGCTTCGATTCTGCTCAATCTGGTGCTGGTCTACAGCCTGATCTGGGGTGAGAACGGAGCCTTTGAATATAAGCTGCTCAAAGAGCAAAGTGCCGATCTGGAGGTGAAGATTCAGGATTTTGACCGGCAGAATCTGGCCCTGAGCAAAGAAATCCGCTTGTTGCAAACGGACGAGAAGTACCAGGAAAAGATGATCCGCACCCGGCTGAACTTCGTGCGGGAGAACGAAATCCTCTATATCTTCCCTGAAACCCGGGCACCCGAGGCCCTTGCAGAAGAGGGGCGGCATGAAGCAGAAAATTGAGTGGTATCGCGAAGTTCTTGAGTTGGAGCCGAGTTCGCGGGTCTTTTTCCCGCTGGCCAAGCTTCTGGCCCAGGATGAGCGTCCCGCCGAAGCCGTTGAGGTGTTGCGTCAGGGGCTTTTACGCAGGCCGGATCACGTCGAGGCCCGCCTGTTGCTGGTGGAACTTCTCTCCCGCCTGGGCGACGAGCAGGCTCTCGACACCGAAATGGCCGGCCTGGAAGAGCTGCTTTCAGCCTATCCGGCCTTCTGGAAGGTCTGGAGTGGTCGGCTCTCGCGCCGGCCAAATATGCAGGACGCCGCTCTGGCCGGGCGTTTTCTTTCTTTGACCTTCCAGGGCCAGGAAGTGAGTTGGGCCGAGGTCATTGAAGAAGGCTTGCGCGCTCTGGCCGGCGTAGGTGTGTCCGCTCCGGATCGGACCGTGGTCGTGCCCGCGTCTGAAACCTTTACGCCCGAAGCCGTCACGCCCGAATTCATGGCCGTTCCGGCCGTGGAGGCCCCGAGCTTTGTGGAAATGGACGAAGAAGAGCCCGAAGAGCCTTTCAGTCTGCGTACCCGTTCCATGGCCGACGTTCTGGCCGAACAGGGCGACATCAAGGGAGCCCTGGAAATTTACCATGAACTGGGCGCAGGCGCCTCCGAACAGGAACGGGCCGAGCTCGCCGAGCGTATCACCGAATTGGAAGGGCGCCTGGAATCTTCTCCGCCCGACGCCCAGGCCCCGGGCGAAAAAGCCGCGGCCCCCGGGGCCGACGGCGCACGCCTTGTGGATCTGCTTGAATCTCTGGCCAAGCGTCTTGAAGCGCGCGCCCGCTGACATCACCACCCCTTTGGAAGGAGCCCTTGTGAAGCGACTCGTTCTGTTTTGCGCCTTTCTTCTCCTCGTTCCCGCCCTCGGCTGCAGCAGCAACCAAACGTTGCGGGACTCCTGGAAATATACCCAGCGCCAGTATCGCACCTATTTGAACGTGCCCGCCGAGTTGGACTATGACGCCACCGGCAACTGCACGGTATACGAACTTGCCCTCGGCGATGCCATGCTTGAAGTCGACAACGCGCTGCTCAAGCTCATCCGGGCCATGGAGAACAGCGATCGCGGCCCGGATCAGGCCTGGGTCATGAAAATGATGCAGAGCTTCCCCTGGCTCACCGGCGTCGCCTTGGCCGACAATACCGGCGCGGTCATGGCCCGCTATCCCGAACACTTCATGAAAGAGTTCAACGTCACTCCGCTTCTGGAGCAGGATCCGAAGCAGCGCCGCAACGCTCTGCGTGCCTACGTGCAGGAAAGCCCCATGGGCCCCGAGGTCTATTTGGCCAACCCGGTCTATGTGGGTGAGGACTTCCGTGGCCTGGTGACCGTCTACTTCGACCCCCGCGCCCTCATGTCCCTGTCCAACGATCCCGGCAACGTCATGCTGGCCACGCCCTTCGGGGTAATCTGGCACGGTCGGTTCACCGGCACGGCTACGGCCGTGGATCGCACCGACTGGGCCGCTCTGCTGCAGCAAAAGTCTTGCGGACTGGTGGGAGAAAAGGGCGACCAGTTCTATTGGACCACCCGCTACCTGGGCAACATGCCCCTGGTCTACGCCTTCCCGGTGGCCGCCGTCCCGGCGGTCGAGAGGGCCGAGAAGCCCGATGAGAGCGCCGCCCCGGCGGAACAGCCGGAACAAAGCGCCTCTCCGAGCGCCCAGCCGGAGCAGAGCGCGACTCCGGTCAAAGAGGAACATAGCCCGGCGCCTGCCGCGCATACCCCTGCGGCCGAGCAGCCCGCTAAGCCGGAAAACCCGCAGGAGTAAACATGTCCGCATCCACCGGCAGCGCCCAGAACCGCCAGATCACTGTCACCGAGCACCTGTTGCTGCACCAGAAGCAGTCACCCGCGGCCACGGGCATGTTCACCCGGCTGCTCTATGATTTGATCCTTTCGGCTAAGCTGATTTCCCGTAGCGTGAACAAGGCAGGTCTGCTGGACGTGCTCGGCGGCACTGGTGAAGTAAATGTGCAGGGCGAGAAGGTGCAGAAGCTTGACGAGTACGCCAACCGCATCCTCATCCATCGAATGGAGCGCAGCGGCGCCCTGTGCGCCATGGCTTCGGAGGAGAACGCCGACGTCATTGCCGTGCCGGAACGTTTCGCCAGGGGCGACTACATTCTGATTTTCGATCCCCTGGACGGATCCAGCAACATTGATGTGAACATCAACGTCGGCACCATTTTCTCCATCCTGCGCCGCAATTCCCCGGCCGAACGGGATGTGGACGCGGGCGATGTGCTCCAGCCCGGTTATAAGCAGGTGGCGGCCGGCTATTTCCTTTACGGCCCCTCCACCATGCTGGTCTATACCACCGGCCAGGGCGTGCACGGTTTCACCCTCGATCCCAGTGTGGGCGAGTTTCTTTTGTCGCACCCGGACATGCGCATTCCCCACCAAGGCAAGATTTACTCTGTGAACGAAGGCAACTCGGTGTTCTGGGACGAGGGTACCAACGCGGCCGTGGCCTCGTTCAAGAGCGGCTCCAACCCGCGCAACGCGCCTTATACCACGCGTTATGTCGGCTCGTTGGTGGCCGATTTTCACCGTACCCTGCTGTACGGCGGCCTGTTCATGTACCCCCTGGACTACAAGAACCCCGAACACCCTAAGGGCAAGCTGCGCCTGTTGTGCGAAGCCTCGCCCCTGGCGTTTGTGGCCGAGCAGGCCGGCGGCGCGGCTTTGGACGGCAAGGACAGAATTCTCGACATCGTTCCGGAACATCTGCACCAGCGCGTGCCCTTGTATATAGGCTCGGCCGGCGACGTGAGTCACGCGGTTTCCTTTTTGCGCTGAGGTGGGACGGGAGAAAGCCCCTCATGCTGTGTCTGGGAGTTGAAACTTCCTGCGACGATACCTCGTTGGCCCTGGTGGACGGCGGCCGGCTGCTGGCTCTGGGTACGGTTTCGCAGACGGGCATCCATGCGCTTTTTGGCGGGGTGGTGCCCGAATTGGCCTCGCGCCGGCATGGCGCCGCCGTGGCCGGTCTGTACGCCGAGGTGTTGGTGCAGGCCGGGGCGCGGCCGAAAGACATCAAGGTGGTGGCCGTGGCCCGCGGTCCCGGTTTGCTGGGCAGTCTCCTGGTGGGTACGGCCTTTGCCAAGGCCCTGGCTCTTGGTCTGGGGGTGCGTTTCATCGGGGTCAACCATCTGCACGCCCATATCATGGCCGTGGGCTTTGAGCGGGATCTGGAATTTCCGCATCTGTCCCTGCTGGTTTCCGGCGGGCATACGCAACTTTACCTGGTGGAGGGGCCGGACGGCTTCCGACTTTTGGGGCGCAGCCTGGACGATGCGGCAGGCGAAGCCTTTGACAAGGCGGGCAAGCTGCTCGGCCTGCCGTACCCGGCGGGCCGGCACATGGATGAGCTGGCCGAGCGGGGGAGGGCGGAAGCAAAATTGTTCCCGCGCCCTTTTTTGGATAACGACACTCTGGATTTCAGCTTCAGCGGTTTGAAAACGGCCATGGCCCGGCATCTGGCCGAACACCCGGTCCCGGTCGCCGGCTTTGACCCGGCCACAGGCGCATTGCGCCTGCCGGAGGGGGAGGCGGGACAACACTTGGCGGATCTCTGTGCCTCGTTTCGCTTGGCCGTGGTGGATACCCTGGTGGCCAAAACCACGTCCGCCTGGGGGCGTTTTCCGCAGATAAGGCTGCTCACGGCGGCCGGCGGCGTGGCCGCCAACTCTTTGCTGCGTGAACGGCTGCGCGGCCTGGCTGGGGAACGCGGCGGCGATTTTGCCGCGCCGTCTTTGCCGCTGTGCGCCGACAACGGGGCAATGGTCGCCCGCCTGGGGGAAATTCTGGCGCAAAAGGGATTATATCATACGCTGGATATGCCGGCCGTTCCCAGGGGGGCAAAAATACCGGACGACGCACGTTGTCTGCAGTCCCGCATCGGGTCTTGACACAACCGCTCACGCCAACTATTTTCGGTGGACATGCCGAGCGAAAGACATTTTTTTGTTCGAAGGTTCCCGGGGCGCCGGTCCGGCGACTCTGCTCTAAAATACTGCAATGACGCACAACCGCTGCAACTTCCGGCCTCGGCCGGCTTAGGAGAGCTACATGGCCACGCAAGTAACCGATGCCGAATTTGATGCCGTCGTCTTGAAGTCCCCCATTCCCGTGCTCGTGGATTTTTGGGCTCCCTGGTGCGGCCCCTGCCGCGCCCTTGGCCCGGTCATCGACGAACTGTCCGGTGAATTCGCGGGCAAGGTAAGCATCGTCAAGATGAACGTGGATGAGAACCCCTCCACTCCCGGCAAGTTCAGCATCCGCGCCATTCCCACCCTGATTCTTTTCAGCAAGGGCCAAGTGCTCGAGCAGGTCACCGGGGCCGTTTCCAAGGCCAGCCTGAAAGATCTCCTGAACCAAAAGGCTCTCGGCTGATTATGGTCGTCGATGCCCTGGTCGTTGGTGCCGGCCCCGCCGGCGTCACCTCGGCGCTGTATCTGGCGCGCTTCGGCCTTTCCGTCGTCATGGCGGAAAAGGCCGCTACCGGTGGCCTTTTGCTGCAAACCGAAGAAATCGAGAACTATCCCGGCTTTGCCAAAGGCGTCAAAGGCTATGAACTGGCCGACGCCTTTGAAGCCCACCTCGCTCCCTACAACATCCGCCGCATCGTCGACGAGGTCCGTGAAATGGAAATCAAAGGCCCGGTCAAGCGGATGCGCGTGGGCGACGAGTGGGTTGAGGCACGCACGGTGTTGCTGTGCGCCGGGGTCAAATACCGTAGCCTCGGCCTGCCGCGGGAAGGGGAATTCTTGGGCAAGGGCATCTCGCACTGCGCCCTGTGTGACGGCAATTTCTTTCGCAACCAGGTGGTCGGTGTCGTGGGCGGCGGCAACTCCGCCCTTGAGGAAGCCCTTTACCTTGCGCGCATAGCCCGCGAAGTGCATATCTTCCACCGGCGCGACGCGTTTCGCGGCGCGGCCCTGTATCAGGAACGCATCGCGGCCGAACCTCGCATCATAGTTCACTATTCCTCCGTGGTTTCCGCCCTGCACGGCGAAACCGGCCTGGAAGCGGTCACCCTGAAAAATGCCAAAAACGGCGAGGAGAGCAGGTTGCCCTTGGACGGCTTGTTTCTGTTCATCGGTTTTACGCCGCCGGAAAATTTTCTTCCGGCAGAGCTTGAGGTGGACCCCCAGGGCTTTGTTCTGACGGATCAAGAAATGCGCACCAACATTCCCGGCGTGTTCGCGGCCGGCGACATTCGTTCCAAACTCTGCCGTCAGGTCGTCACCGCCGTAGGTGACGGGGCCACGGCGGCCAATTCCGTCCATCTTTATCTGGAACAACAGCATGCCTAACCCTTCCGTCCGCATCATCTGCGTCGTGCTTCTGGCTTATGCGCTCTCCGGCTGCGGCATCATCGATTACTTTTATCTTCCCCCGCCGGAGGATACGGCTCAGGAGCTTTTTGAGACCGCCAACGACCACATGAGCGAGAAGAATTACACCAGGGCGGCAGTGACCTACACCAAGCTGAAGGACAACTATCCCTTCAGCCCCTATGCGGTGGAAGCCGAGCTCTCGCTGGCAGACTGCTACTATCTCGACGAAGACTGGGGCCAGGCCGTGGAAGCCTATAAAGAGTTCGAGTCCATGCACCCCAGGCACGAAGCCATCCCGTACGTGCTCTTCAACATAGGCATGGCCAACTTAAACGGCTACCCCTCCATCGACCGTCCACCGCTGCAGTTGGAAGACGCCTATTCCTATTTTCGCCGGTTGCACGAAACCTACCCGGGCACGGAATATGCCGAGGCGGCCGTGGAAAAGATGGCCCAGTGCCGCAAGCTTATGGCCGAGCATGAACTGTATATCGGCGATTTTTACTTCCGTATGGAACGCTATACCTCCGCTCTGGCCCGTTATCGCGATGTGCTCAAGGAATTCAAAGATGTTCCCGAGGTTTACGAGCACGCCCAGCTCAAGGCCAGGGCCTCGTTCATCAAGGAGCGCGAGCAACAGGCCGAAAGCAAGCGGGAAAGCCGCGAAGGTTCCTGGAAGAACTGGTTCAACTGGTTGTAACGTGTTTGGCCTGCGACAGGCTCGCACCAGGGGGAAGCCGCGGGCTTCCCCCTTTTCTGATCCGGGGTACTTGATCTTGATTTGTTTCATAACCGATAAAGGCACAACATGACGGAAGCGATTGTTCCGGGCACCGTTCTGGAATCTCTGGAAGTGGTGGATCTGACTCTGGACGGCGGGGCCGTGGCCCGACACAACGGCAGGGTGGTTTTTCTGGACACCGGCGCGCCCGGTGAGATTACGCGGGCGCGGGTGACGGACGTGCGCAAAAAGATTTTGCGGGCTCAACGCTTGGAGATTCTTGTCCCTTCCCCTCAGGCGCAGGCGCCCTGGTGTCCCCATCTGCCGGATTGCGGCGGCTGCAGCCTGCAGGGGCTCAGCCCGCAAGGCCGTGCGATCTGGAAGGAAAACCAGGTGCGTCAGACCTTGCGGCGGATAGGCGGGCTGGCGGACATTCCCGTGGAACCGTTGCGTCCCTCGCCGCGCGAGCGGGGCGGCCGGGTGCGCGTAAGCTATACCTTTGGCTTTGACGCCCAGGGTGCCTTCACTGTGGGCCTGCGCCGACGCGGCGCGCATCAGGTGGTGCCGGTGCACGAATGCGGCCTGCAGGCCCCCAGGGCCGGGGAGGCGCTGCGTCACATGCGCGCGCGTCTTGGCTCCCTGTGCCTGCCCGGCGGCAGAAGCCCGGCCGAATACCTGAAACGCCTGAACGTCTACACCCCGGAGTACGCGGCCGACGGACCGCAGACGGTGGTTGAATGCCTGACCCGGCCCGAGTCGCGGCCGGGCGAGCATGACGCCCTGCGGGATTTCCTTTGCGCCGCCTTTGCCGAAGCGCGCCCCGAAGGCCTATGTCTGGTGCATTCCGAAGCCGGAGATCCGGCCGCATCCAGAGCGGAGCGGACGATCTGGTCCGACGGCGTTGCCGGTTTTCGCGAAGCCGCTGCCGGGTTGGTACTGGAATACCCGGTCACGGCTTTTGCTCAGACCAACAGCGGCGCGGCCGACATTCTCTATCGGCTCGTGGCGGAAAAGGCCGGCCTGAGCGGCCGGGAAACGGTCTGGGATGTTTATTGCGGGGTCGGGGTCATTGGTTTGGTCCTCGTTGCCTCGGCGGGCAGGCTGTTCGGTTGCGACGGCAATGCCGAGGCAGTCGCTGCCGCCCGACAGAATGCGACCCGCCTGGGGTTTGGCGAACGTTGCGAATTTGTGTCCGGCGCATTGCCGCAGATTTTTGCGGAACGCGCCAAGCACGAAACGCCGGATGTTCTGCTGCTCGATCCGCCGCGTGCCGGCCTGGAAGAGGGCGTGCGGGCTTTTCTCAAGGCGTGTCCTGCACGGCGTTTGCTCTACGTTTCTTGCGACCCGGCCACCCAGGCTAGAGATTTGGCGGAGTTGGCCGATTCCTGGCGGGCGGTCTCCGCGCACCCGGTGGACATGTTCCCAACCACAACCGGGGTGGAAAACCTTGTGGTACTGGAGTCGAAGGTCGTCTGAACATGGTGGAAACGCGTTGGAAAACCTTGTGCTGCCGGCGCCGAAGACCGGCTGAACGCGGCGGAGCCGGCGGCTGCCTTTGGGCGAGCGATTTAGGGCAGCTCCTTGACGGGAGGTGCCCTAAACATCTCTTACGCTTGGCCGATACCATCCATACCACATATAGGCCCGATTGTATTGCTATGGAGGTTTACCATGGAAATCGCAGCCGTCGCCTATGACGCCACCGAATCTCTGGCTTCGGCCGCTCTTCGTGGGCAGCGCAAGGCTGCTCAGGAGGAGCAACTGGCGGCCCGTATCTATGACAGCACGAATATTTCCGCTGAAGCCCGTAAACTGTCCCAACTGCAGCGCGGCGACAACTCCGGCGCCTCCGCCGATCCCGAAGGAGATCGTATGCAGGAAAGTCTGCAGCGCGATCACGGTGCCGGCGAAGATTCCGCCGCCGAAGAGGCGTTGGGCGAAAGTCACGCAACCGGCAAGGCTGCGGAGAAAAACACCGGGGCCAACATAGCGAGAACCTCCGCCCTGAAGCTTTGGCGGCGGAGCCGGGTATGAAGCCGGAAGTCAAAGTGCTGCAAATGAAAATAGCCTCGATCAACTCAGAACTGATGCAGTTGCGCGAGGCCTTGGCCGATGCAGTCAAGGGGCAGTCGAGTGGGCGATTTTTCGGTAGCGGGCTTCCTCAACTCTCCACGCGATTGCGGCCGTTCTTTTTGGCTAGATAGAGCTTGGCGTCGGCTTCGGTCAGGTGTTTTTCGAGTGGGCCTTCCGGCCTGCCGCAGTGTAGTCCGATGCTGATGGTCGAGAGCAGACGTTCGCCGTTCGGCAGATGAAATGGGAGTTCTTCCACTGCCTGACGCAGGCGTTCCGCGCAAATTCGGCCGCTGACGCAGTCGGTGTCCGGCATCAGAATAAGAAATTCCTCTCCTCCCCAGCGGAAGATCCGGTCACTCTGGCGCAGCCCGGCGGCCAGAATTCCGGCCACATGGCAGAGCACTTGGTCTCCTACATTGTGCCCATACGCGTCGTTTACTTTCTTGAAGTGATCCAAATCGGCCATGGCCAGGCAGATGCCGCGCCCGGAGCGCAACGCCGCGCCCTGGTGGGAGATGAAATGGTTTTTGAAATCGCGTCGATTGCCTAGGGAGGTCAGAGGATCGGTCAGGGCGTGACGTTCGAACATTTGCATGGCCTGCAGCAGGGCCACCTGGGTCTTGTGCCGCATATATTCCGATAGCCAGGCAAAGCAGAACGAGCCCACCATGGCGGCCAGAAAACGCGAACGCAACGGCAGGGGCAGATCTATGGTAACCAGAGTGTTCAGAGGAGTGAAAAGCAGCAGGGCCAGCATGACAAGAAAGAAGATGACCAGCATGGAGCCCATACGCAGGCCGAGACAGAACATCAGCATGGGCGGGAAGAGCAAAAACCAGAACAACGACCCCATGTTCGGAGCGGTCCGGCCCAGCACCAGATGCAGCCCCAACAGGAGCAGGGTGACGGCAGTACCCAGCAGGGCGGCTTTGCCGCTGTTCCAAACGACCATGGCGACCGTGAAGGCCCCAATGGAAAGGAAGCTCAGGACAAGGGCGGGCAGCACTCCATAAGAACCTTCAAACCAGTTGAGGAACAGCGAAACGCCGAGCAGCGACAAACTGACGAAGCAGAGAAGTTTCGCTCGGCTGAGGCGCAGGGTGTCTGCATCGAGCAATTCCAGATTGTTGCCGACGACGATGGAGAGCATGTTATAAGTAAATCTGTTGAAGATGGTCGCCATGGGCGTTCCGTAAAAAGAGAAAATTTACAATAGAAATAAAATAATACAGAGCAAAAATGCGGCATAGGCTTTTTTCAATCGTAAGACAGCAGTGGCGCCCAGTGCGGCAGCGGCCACCACATATGTGCCCGGCAGTTGAGAAAGCGGCACCATTCCGAAAAGGAACCGCTGCATGGCGGTGTACATTCCGGCGGCGATAAGCAGTACGGGGAAAAAGCATATCAGACCCATCGTCAGTTGGCGAAAGGCGGAACGAAAAAGGATTTTTGCCGGAAGACTTCCTAGAGAGGCGCTTGTTTCTGCCGCAAACAGCAACGTATTGTATTTTTTTATCTGTATTTTTCTATGCGTAGCATCCATCATCGGTTGAATATAGGCCGGAACCGACGAGATGACAAGGGCTGTGATGAATTCCAGTCCGTTCGTGCAGTGGAAAGTTTGGACCAGAAAGAGAAAAACAACAAAGGAAAAAGCCGGCATGGGTGGAATATAGGACCCCACGGCATAGACATCGAGCCAGAGGATCTCAAAAAAAACAGCGCTGAGCATGGCCGAGGACCAATCCCCGGTGCACGCTCCCCAGAGCATCCCCAGCGTCAGAGGTCGGTCCAGAAGACCGAGACAGCAGATGTTGCGGCCGGTCAGGGCCGCCGCATAAAAAAAGCGGGCGGCACCATGGCCGACAAAGACAACTCGCCGGACATCACCATTCCTCCATATCCGGAACATCCTCCGGGATGCAACGAAAGTCAAGGTCAACCCCGTTCTCGCGCATCAACCGGAAGCACTCGAGATCCGCTTCGGAGGCTGCCACATGGGCACAGATCTGTCGTTTGCCGCGAGAGTAATGCATGTTGCCCACGTTCAGCGAGCCGATGCGCACTCCGAGCGACAACAGCCGCATCGCATCGGCACAGGTTTCGAGCAGCACCAGCCCGGAAAGGTTTTTTCGTTCAAGGGCGGCGAGCAGAGCGGGCGTTTCAACCAAGGAAGTAAAGTGCACCTCAATGCGCTTGGGTACGGCCAGACGCATAATCTGCTGTTGCAGTTCGTCTCGGGCCAAGGCATCGTTGACCACGGTGAGCGTTTTTGCTTCCAGCCTGGGCAGCCAGGATTCGATGACCTGTCCGTGAATCAGGCGGTTGTCGATGCGAAACCAGAACACGACGACCTCATTTGGCCCGCAGCACCGAACCGGCGGCAATGATGCCTTCACGGCCGGCCTGCTCGGCCAGACGGGCAAGCTCCGGCAGAGGCAGTTTCCTGTTGCCGAATACCCGCAGGAGCATGGGCAGGTTCACGCCAGTGAGCACCTCGATGCCGGTATGGTTTTTCAGCAAAGAAAGGCTCAGGTTGGTCGGGGTGCCGCCGAACATATCCGTCAGCACCAGCACACCCAGGCCGGAATCCAGGCGATCCACGGCCTCGTTCAGGCGCTTGACGGTCTCTTCCACCGGGTTGGAGATATCCACCTGGATGGAGGTGCAGTCGCTTAGGGGGCCCAGAATGAATTCCGCCGCCCGCAGCAATGCGCTGCCGTAATCGACATGGGTAACCACCACGATTCCGATTTGTTCCGCATGTTCCGGCATGTTCTATCCTTTATGTCGACCCGGAGGGCTCAGCCGAGTTCCAGGTGTCGGTGTTCCAGGGAAGGGGTGTAGCCTTCGGCTTCAAGGGCCTTGTCCAGGGCTTCGGCCACAGCCACCGAACGGTGTCTGCCGCCGGTGCAGCCGATGGCGATGGTCAGCCGAAAGCGTCCCTCGGCTTCATAGCGCTCAAGCACGTAGAGGAGAAAGTCCTTGAGTTTGGCAAAGAAGGTAACCCCGGGCTCAGCGCCGAGCACATAGTCGGCCACGGCGGCGTCTTTGCCCGACAACGGCTTGAGTTCGGCCACAAAATACGGGTTGGGCAGAAAGCGCAGGTCGAAGACCATGTCGGCCTCCGAGGGCGTGCCGTACTTGAAGCCGAAGGTGATGATGTGGATGCGCAGGGCCCGGCCCATGCGGCCCACGGCCTTCCACTTATCCTGCAGCGAGCGTCGCAGATCATGTATTGAATAAGTGGATGTGTCTAAGACCAGGTCGGCACTTTTGCGTAGTCTGTTCAGGCGTTTGCGCTCCAGGTCCAAGGCCTGTTCCAGTCCCAGGCCTTCACGCTCCAGGGGGTGCGGCCGGCGGGTGGTGGCATAGCGCCGCATGAGCACCGCATTTGAGGCCTCCACAAAAAGGATGCGCGGGTTAAATCCCTTTTTGCGCATCTGCTGCAAGGCGGTTTCGTATTCCTGGGCAAAACCGCTTTGGCGTACATCCATGCCCAGGGCCAGACCCTTGTAGCGCCCCGCAACAGCCTGAAGGAACATTTCCGCCATGCTGACGGCCAGCTCGGCCGGCAGGCCGTCCACAGTAAAGAAGCCCAAGTCCTCAAAAACGTTGAGAGCCGTGCTTTTTCCCGAGCCGGAAAGCCCGGTGACAATGACCACGGGGAAGGAGTCCATGGGCGTTGGGGTAAGGGTTAGGGGGCGGCGAGCACCTGCAGCATTCCCGGCAGATCCGGTGCGGCCAGCAGGCCGGCTCGGAAGTTTGGGTCTCTGATCCGTTTGGCTGTTTGGGCCAGAAGTTTCAGGTGCAGGCAGGCGCCGCCTTCGGGGGTAAGGATCAGAAAGAAAAGTTTGCACAATTCATTGTCCGCCGCGTCAAAATCCAGACCGGCAGGACTCCGGCCCACGGCAAGAACCGGTGCGGCCAGGCCGGGCACCTTGCCGTGGGGAACGGCGCAGCCGTTCCCCACGGCGGTTGAGCCCAAGGCTTCGCGGGCCATGAGAATATCAACAAGAACCGACGGATTCAGCCCGAGATGCGCAGCCAGAGGCGCGGCCAGTTCGGCCACGGCCTCGGTCTTGCTGCCGGCTGTCATGGCGGGCAGCACGCATTCATCGGCCAGAAATTCCGTCAGATCCATGGTCAGTACCTAGATATTGGGGTCAATCAAGCCAAAGTGGCCGTTTTTTCGGTGGTAAATCACGTTTACCCGGCCGTTATCGGCATTGAGGAAGACCAGGAAGGCGTCGTCGCCCGAGTCGAGCTGCAGGGCGGCTTCATCCACATGCAGGGGCTTGGGGTTGAAGCGGTCTTCTTCGACAATATAGCGTTCGTCGTCGGGCAGCTCGGGTTCGACGGGCGCAGCTGCTGCGGCGGCGAGGTGGGCGTTGCGATCGCCCCGACGGCGTTCCTTGACGCGCTCGGCGTGCTTTTTCAACTGTGCTTCAAGCTTGTCGAGCACCAGATCCACCGTGGCGTACATATCCGCGCTTTGTTCCACGGCCGCGAAGTTCATGGAGTCGCCCACGAACTGGACGTCGGCCTTGTGCCGGAATTTGTCGACGGCCAGCACGACGGTGAGTTCCGCATTTTCGGATTTATGAACAAAGCGGTCCAGCTTGGCAAAGCGGCGCTCCGCATATTTACGCAAATGCTCCGAAGGCTCAAAGTTCTTGAAAGTGAAGGAGATGTTCATACAATCCTCCTCGTTGGGGTGAAGCCCGACGGTTGACGGCCTGTGAAAAAGCGCCCCGCGCGGTTCAGAAGAACGACCTCCGTTTTGAGGATGAGGGAATCTGCAGGGCAGTGCGGTATTTGGCCACCGTCCGGCGGGCGATGTTGACCTTGAGGTCTTCCTTAAGCATTTCGCCGATGCGCTCGTCGCTTAAAGGCTCGCGCGCGTCTTCGTCGGCGATGTACTTCTTGATCAGGGCCTTAACACTTTCGGAGCCGACTTCGCTGCCGTCGTCCAGGGAGAGGGCGCTGTTGAAGAAAAACTTCAACTCAAACACCCCGTGAGGCGTGGCCGCATATTTGCTGGTGGTGATGCGGCTGACGGTGGACTCGTGCATATTGATGTCGTCGGCAATATCTTTCAGGATCAGCGGCTTGAGCTGTGAAACCCCGTAGCGGAAAAATTCCTTCTGGTACTTTACGATGCTTTCCATGACCTTGTACAGGGTGCGCTGTCGCTGGTAGAGACTTTTGATCAGCCACGAGGCCGAGCGCAGCTTCTCTTGGAAATAGTCTTTGTCGGTATCTTTGGCATTCTGCAGGCTATCTTCGTAAAAAGAAGATAGCTGGAGTTGCGGCAGGCCATCTTCATTCAGGGCGATGATGAAATCGTCGTCCGAGGGGTAGACGTAGACGTCGGGCGAGACATACACCGGATCGCCGCCGCCATAGCCCGCCGCCGGCATAGGATCCAGGCTCTGGATGATGTCCAGGTATTCCTTGAGATCTTCCGGGGTGAGTTTGAACTTGCGCAAGATCGGTTTGTAATTGCGGCTTTCCAGGTCTTCCAGGTGATCGCGTACCAGAGAGAGCAAAATGGGGTCGCGATCATATTTGAGCACCTCAAGCTGAATCAGCAGGCATTCCTTGGGGCTGCGCGCGGCCACTCCCACCGGTTCGAAGCGTTGGACGGCGGCCAGCACCTTTTCCACTTCGTCCACCGAGGCGCCGGCCAGTTCGGCGACTTCTTCCACTGAAGCCTGCAGATAGCCGATGGAACTCAAGTTGCCGATGATGGCCTCGCCGATGGCCACTTCTTTTTCACTCATGGGCGAAAGGCGCATCTGCCAGAGCAGTTGGGCCTCAAGTGTGGGCTTGGCGGCGTAGCGGGCCTCAAAAGAAAGCCCGTCATCCAGGGCCTCAAACTCGCGTGAGGCTGATTGACGGGGGGTGCTGGCAAAATCGCCTAGGTAATCTTCCCAGTCGGCGTTTTTGGAAATTTCGCGGGAATAGACTTCGGTTTCGGCTTCGGGGCGTTTTTCCTCTTCGGGAGTGGGGGCTTCGTCGTAACGCTCTTCGAGAAAAGGATTTTCCAGCAGCTCCTGCTGTACGGTTTCGACGAGCTCCAAGCGGGAAAGCTGCAGCAGTTTGATGGCCTGCTGCAGTTGCGGCGTCATAACCAGTTGCTGCGAGAGTTTGAGTTGTTGCCGGAGTTCCAGAGCCATGCGTCGTCCTTTGTTGTTCCCTGTCGATGAGTCGACAATGCCACAGGAACTCTCTAACTGCAAGCTCTGTGCCTATTCCAATGACGCCTACTCCGTCGGGACTTTGAGTGGGCAGGCGGAACGAAAGACAAAGACGACTGAAGGGAAGGCGGATTTTTGGCATACGGACGGAGCACCCCGCGCCGGGCAACGCAATCGTACCAGGCGCGGAAAGAAGGTCAGGCCGAAGCCGCGCCTGCAAAAGCGTGGTTCAGACGTTTTTGCAGGTAGGAGGTCAAAGCGGAGTCGACGGCGTCGACATCGAAGCAGCGGGCATCTTGCCCCATGAGGCCGGCCGGGACCACGTCGCCGCGTTCCTCGGGGTCGTCGACGAGATCTGCGAAAAAACAGACGGAAAGCCAGCGGGCTTCGGGGTCGTCGTCGATGACGTCCACCAGCACAAAAAGTTCGCGCTTGCCGTCGGGGTGGGAGCCGCGCACGGAAAAGCTCACCCCGGGGCGATATTTGTATTTGCAACGCGCGCCGAGACTTTGCAGCCGGGCATGCAAGGATTCAAACAGCGGCTTGGCGCCGACGGGATCGTCGGTCCAACCGGTCATGAAGTCTTGAAGGGAGGCGTCGGACATGGGGTTCCTTTGAGCTGTTCGGTTCAGGCCGGGGCTCCAGTCTTTTTTCGCCCGGCCGTGGCCAGGATCAGCCCGAGGGCAATGCCCAGAACGGCTGCATAGAGCACCTGAAAATGGCCGGGAATGAGAAAGGTCACCACATGGGCGGGCACCCAGAAGAAAGGCAGGGTCTTTTTGAAGACAAACCCCCACAGGGCCTTCCAGTTGATGCGGGAAAGGACTTCAGCCACGTCGATGCGCGAGAAAAAGCCGTGCATGCTGCCGCCCGTGGCCGCGATGTGCATGTCGGTGATCTTGTGCAGGGTCATGAACACCGGGGCGAAGATGAGGTTGATGGTCACGCTGATACTGAAGGCGAGCAAGACCCTGGTGCCGAAGGCGCCGGTCTTGATCTCCGCCGGGGTGACCGGCAGGCCGAGTTCCACGAGAATCTGTGGGGCGCCGTTGGAAAAAATCGTGAAGGCGGCGCGAATGCCCACACCGAGCAGCGCCCAGACCAGAGCCTTGGGCAGCACGCCGAAGCCCGGCTTGTTCCAGACGCCCGTGGCCACCCGCAGGCCCAGACACTCGCCGAAAGTGGAGAGCACAGCGAATTTCACGGCACTCATCAGGTAAGGATGGGCGACGGTCAGGCTGATGAAGCCGTCCATCACGGCCGGAACAAAGGCGAAAATTGCGATAATGCCGAGAACGCAGGCAAGGGCGGTGGCGTCCGATTGTTTCATGTCCGTCTCCTGCGCGTCGACGCGCGTACAATGAATGAAAAATAACTTACTATCCGTCTTCGCCTGCCTTGTCCAGAAAGCGTCTCCGCCCGGCCGGGGTTTGCCTTTTGCCTTGCCTTTTGGTAAAGAATTCACGGCCTGACTCCCGAAACGCGGGGTGATTCAGGCCTATTTTTCCCTGGAATCTTTTTCCCGCCCGGCCGGCGGAAATGCCGGCGCCCGGCCCCGGAGGCCCCATGCTTGATCTGAAACTGATGCAGCGCAACCCTGAAATTGTCGCCAGGGCTCTGGCCAGACGCGGTTCAGCCATCGACATGGCGGAATTCGCCGCTCTGGATGAAATTCGCCGCACCCTGCTGGCCGAAGTGGAATCCCTGAAGGCCGAGCGCAACCGGGTTTCTTCCGAGGTGGCGGCCAAGAGGAGGGCCGGCGAAGACGCCGAGGCCCTGATCGAACATATGTCCGGGGTCAATGAGCGAATCAGGGAGTTGGACGGCCGGGTGGAAAGCGTCAAGGCCGAGCAGGAGGCCTGGATGCTTTCGGTGCCGAACATTCCTCACGAAAGCGTGCCCGACGGCAGGGATGAGAACGACAACCCGGTGTTGCATTCCTGGGGCACCCCGCCGTCTTTTGCCTACCCGGCCAAAGAGCACTGGGAGATTTGTGAACTTCTCGGCGGTCTGGATTTTGAGCGCGGCGCCAAGCTGGCCGGCAGCCGTTTCACGGTTTACCGGGGCTGGGCCGCGCGTCTGGAGCGGACCCTGGTCAACTTCTTTCTGGACATTCACACCACCGAGCACGGTTATACGGAAATTTACCCACCCCTGATGGTCAACCGCGCGACCATGACCGGCACCGGGAATTTACCGAAGTTCGCCGAAGATCTTTTCAAGATCGAGGGGTTGGACTATTTCCTCATTCCCACGGCCGAGGTGCCCCTGACCAACCTTTTTGCCGGCGAGATCCTGGAGGAAGATGCCCTGCCCCTGGGCCTGACCGCCCAGACGCCGTGCTTTCGCTCCGAGGCCGGCTCGTACGGTAAGGACACCAGGGGACTGATCCGCCAGCACCAGTTCACCAAGGTGGAGATGGTCCGCCTTTCCCATCCGGACACTTCCTATGACGAACTGGAAAAGATGCGCGGCCATGCGGAAACCCTGCTGCAGCGCCTGGAACTGCCTTACCGGGTGATCACCCTGTGCACCGGCGATATGGGCTTCGCCTCGTCCAAGACGTACGACCTGGAGGTCTGGCTGCCGGGGCAGAACAAGTACCGGGAGATCTCCTCCTGCTCCAACTGCGAAGATTTCCAGACCCGGCGCATGAACCTGCGCTTCAAACCCAAAGGTGGCGGCAAGCCCGAATTGGCCCACTCGCTGAACGGTTCGGGCCTGGCCGTGGGCCGTACCCTGGTGGCCATTGTGGAAAACGGTCTGCAGGCCGACGGCTCGGTGAAGCTGCCCAAGGCCCTGGTGCCGTATATGGGGGGAGTGGAAGCCATTACCCCGGCCTGAGCGCGATTGCCTGTCAAAAGTAAGGGGACGTCCGCCGTGGCGTCCTTTTGTTTACAAATAAAATTAATAAAATCATATAATTATCTGAGACAAGACTGGATTGCCTCAGGGCGGGGTGTGGTTTTTTTTATAAAAGTTATTGACAATGACTTTTAATTTCATTTATAAAGAGGGCCTTGTGCTCACATCCAACAAGGAGAAAAAGACATGTGCGCAGCACTGGTGGGCGGCATGGACCGTCTGCACAAAGAATATATAGAAACGGCGAAGGATCTCGGCATCAGCCTGAAGGTTTTCACCGGTCAGGAGCGGAGCATCAAAAACCGTCTGGGCGACGTGGATTTCATGGTCCTGTTCACGGCCAAGGTGTCGCACGCGGCTCGGAAAGAAGTGGTGCAGCACGCCAAATCCGGTGGCATCCCGGTAAAAATGGTTCACGCTTCGGGGGTCTCCGCTCTGAAGAAGTGCCTCGAAGAAGAGCGCGCGACCGGGTGAACCGACCGCCTCGTGCAAGAAAGCACCCGTCCGACAGTGACGCCGGGCGGGTACGGTTGCTTATGGGCGGGCTTCGCCTGCCGTCACGCAGGCAGTGCACGCACCAAATATTTAAAAACCGATTTCTTCGTTGATCAGAACCACATGGATGCGTCCCTTGGGGAGGCTGCGGGAAAGGATGGTCCAGGTGGAGCAGATCCGATCCGGCGAATCACAGTCCATGCAAAATCCGGTCTTGGTGCAGGGCGTTTTTTTATTCAGGCGCAGGGCATTGGCCGGGGCGGCAAAATTTTTGATCCGTCGAATGCCCGTTTCCACGTCGTCCACCAGCTTATTGCGGCCGATGAGCAGGACCACTTTGAGCGGGCCGAACTGGACCGAGGCCGGGCGGTTGCCGAAGCCGTCGACAAAGAGAATTTCACCGCCGCGGGTCAGGGCATTGGCCGAGGTCAGATAGAAGTCGCAGGCCATGGCCTTGCGACGCATTTCGATCATCGCTTCCGGGCCTTTGGAGGTGTCGTAGGTGTCCATCACCGCGACACCTCCGGCCTTTTTCATGGCCTCGAACAGACCGGAACCCACGATGGTCATGGAGCCGCCAAAGGCGACGGTCTTGGCCTTGCTTTGGGGCAGCAGATTTTGCAGCACCAGATCCACGGCTTCCTTGGCGCTGCCGACAACCGAGGCTTCAAAGCCACGTTTGGCCAGGGCGGTGGCGGTTGTTGCCAGGTGCATTTCCCAGAGCTTTTCAGCCGGGGCCTGTACACCGGCAACGGGTTGCGCCGCTGTGGCGGCAGGGGCTTTTGCCGGCGCGGGCTTGGCCGGGGCGCTGTTTTTCGCCGTTTTGGCGGCCGTTTTTTGGGCCCCGGCGGTCTTGGGCGCCGGGACGGCTTTGGCCGGTTTCGTTGCGGGGGACTTTTTGGCGGGACTCATGGCATCCTCACGTGTTTGCGGGTGAAGGGAGCTGCAAACGCTCCGACAACAAGTTCCAAACGGCATGCAGCACTTTTTCCGGCGACAGAGCGGCATCAACCACCCGGAATCTATCGGGGTTTTTTCCGGCCCAATCCAGGTATCCCTGGCGTACGGCCGTATGAAAGGCCAGGGCTTCGGCTTCAAAGCGGCCCTCGCGCACGCTCAGGCCTTGCTCGGCATTGCGCCGCAGGGCGCGTTCCAACCCCATTTCCGGGGGAAGATCCAGGATAATGCTCAGATCCGGCCATAGGCCGGAAACGGCGATTTCATTGAGCCGGAACAGTTCCCCGACGTCCAGGCCACGCCCGTAGCCCTGGTAGACAATGGTGGAATCGGCATAGCGGTCGCTCAGCACCAGCAGCCCCCTGTTCAGGGCCGGGCGAACGACTTTTTCCACGTGCTGAGCCCGGTCGGCCAGGTAGAGAAACAGTTCCGCCTTGGGCGCGATATCTCGGCGGGCGTCCAGGAGCAGGGCACGGATGGGCGCGCCCAGATCGCTGCCGCCGGGCTCGCGGGTTTGCACAAAGGCGACGCCCAAGGCCGTGAGCCTTGCAATCACGCTTGCGATCACGGTGCCTTTGCCCGCGCCTTCCATGCCTTCAAAGGTAATGAACATTACTCAAACAGGGGCAGGGGTTTGGCCATGGCCTTGGCCGCGGCTTTTTTCGTGCCCTTTTTGGGCATTTCGGGCTCTTCGCCGAAGGGAGCCGCCTCGGTTGGGACGGGCGCATCCGGCGTTTCCGGAGGATCTGGAGCAAAAGGCGGCTCATCGTCCGGGACAGAAGGCGGCTCACCGCTCGGGGCAAAGGAAAATTCCGGGTTATCTTCCACCAACGGCAAGGGGTCTTCCTCAAAGGGGGGAAGATCCTCCGGAACAGGGGAGAGATCCGGTTCGGAGAGGAAACCCGAGGCAAGGGGGGACTCCCGGGTTTCCGTTGCTTCGGAACAGGCCACGGCCGCAACGGGCGGCTCGCCGGTCGGTTCGCAAGCCGGCGTGGCGTCTGCGACCGAGGCGGTCTCGGGTGTGTTGGAGAGTTCATCCGGCACCAGAAGGGTCTCTGCGGCAAGGGGCCGGGGGGCGCGATAAAGGCTGCGTTCCAGGGCGGGCACGTACGCGGTCCAGCCTGGGGCCGCTCCGCCTAGGCTCGCGTCGAGGGCGGCCTGCACCTGGTTGAGCTTGGCGTCCAGGTTGTCGGCATAGTGCAGGGCAATGGCCTCGGCCGTGGAAGGCAGCACCGGTGAGCCGAATTCACGGCTGCCGTGGTGGCTGAGGATCATGTGGCGCAGATGGTCGGCCGCCTCGGGCTCCAGGCCGGAGTCACGCAACAGCGGCTCCAGTTCGCCCAGGACCAGGGAAATATGCCCGATCAGCCGGCCGCGCGTGGTATAGTCCGCCACCATGCCCGGGGAAAGCTCCCAGAGCTTGCCGAGATCATGGCACAGGGCTCCGATGAGCAGTGCCTGGCGGTCCAGGCAGGGGTAGTGGTCGCACAGACGCAGACAAAGCCGGCAGACCGAGAGGGTATGTTCCAGCAGCCCCCCGGCATAGGCGTGGTGCATGGCTTTGGCCGCCGGGGCCACCAGCAGGGCCGGGCCGATGTCCGGATGCTCCAGCACGGCGGCGGCAAAGCGCCGCCAGGGCTCGTGGCTCAGGGTATCTTTGATCAGACGCCTCAGTTCCTCGAACATTTCGCGCGGCGGCTTGGCCGAGGCCGGCATGAACTGGGAAAGATCCAGGCGGGCGATTTTGGCCTCACTCAGAACGTCGATGGACTCAACGGAAATTTCCGGCTTGTCGCGGTAACTGACCACCCGGCCGCGCACGAACACCGGGTTGCCGGGAGTGAGGTCCTGATAGTTGCGGCTGAGCGGGCTCCAGATTTTGCCGCCGATTGTTCCACCGGCATCACGGAATTCAAGACGCCAGTAAGGGCCGTTCTTGGCCTGGGCCTGTTGGGCAAAGGAAAGAAGAAAAAGATCCGCCACTTCCATGCCGGGGGCGAGATCTTCAATGAATTGGTGTTTTTCCATTCTCGGTCTGTCCGGGTTCCCGGTTTTCAAGGGATGTGTGAGTTGCGATAAGTAGGCCTCTTTCCGGGCTCTTGTCAAACATCGACCGGCCCGCAAGCGGCGGCAATCCGTCCTTTTTGTTTCTTGGTAAGAGAGGCCGCCAACCCCGAGCAGGTTGTCCGGAGGCCGGTTGTTTGGCCGGGGCGAGTGAAGGCTTGCGGGAGTGTGACTCTCCGGGTATATAACCGGCGACTTGGCAAGGGCGGCCCTGCGGGGGCGGCCTTACCCGAACAGAGAAGCGGGGCTGTACGGCTCCCTTAGGCAATCCTTTTCAAGAAGAGCGTCCATGACCGACGGCACAGCACAATCCAATGGCCGGCGCCTGTTTGCCGCTTGGTGGCAGGCGGCCCGCCCGCCCTTTCTCATTGTTACCCTGATACCTTTTTCCCTGGCCTATGCCGCTGCCTGGAAGGATACTGGAATCGCGCCAAGCCCCGCCCTGTTCAGCGGTATTTTATGCATCGGCTTTGCCCTGCATACCGTGGCCAACCTCGCCAACGATCTCTTTGATCACCTGCAGGGCGTGGATGCCGGCGGGAACATAGGCGGCTCGCGGGTCATTCAGCAGGGGCTGATCAGTCTATCGGCCCTAGGCCGGGCTATTGTCGGCCTGCTGGTTTTCGGCGCGGTATTGAGCTTTTTCGGCGTGCGGATCACAGGCCTGCCCGGCCTGTGGGCGGTCTACTTCCTGGGCGCTTTTTCCGCCCTGTTTTATGTCGCCCCGCCCATTCGCTACGGCTGTCGCGCTTTGGGCGAGGTCATGGTATGCCTGAACATGGGCTTGGGCATGACCGTGGGAGCCTATTACGCTCTGACGGCCGCGTTACCCGCCCATATTTTTACCCTGGCAGCCCCCATCGGTCTGATGGTGGCGGGGGTGCTTTATTTCCAAAGCCTGCCGGAACTGGAAACCGACAAGGCGGCCGGCAAGCATACACTGGCCAATGTGCTCGGGCCCCGGTGTTCAAGCCAGGTTTTTTACGCCTGGTGGCCGGCCGTCTGGTTGATGATGGCCGGGCTATTCTTTTCAGGCGTCTGCGGCCTGGTGATCTGGGCGGGCATTGCTCTGAGCCTGCCCCTGCACCTTGCTGCCTGCAGGCTGGTGCGGCAGGTCGAAAGCCCGGGCGCGGACCGTCTGGCTTTGGACGGTCACGGGCATCTGGTGCGCAAAATGTACCTGATCAACGGTCTGGTCCTGATTCTTGGCGTGATCTTCAATTGATCTCTGGTACAGCAACAACCAAGGCCGCCCGTTGCCGAATACAGCGGGCGGCCTTGTATATTCCAAAAAAAGACAGGCTATTTTTTCAGTTGCTCAATGACGGCCGCCATGAACACGGGCAAATCGTCGGGCATGCGGGAGGTGACGAAGTTGCCGTCCAGCACCACCGAGGCGTCCTGCCATTGGGCACCGGCATTGATCAAATCGTCTTTGATGGCTGAAAACGAGGTCAGCCTGCGGCCTTTGACGATGCCGGCCGAGATGGGCACCCAGCCCGCGTGGCAGATGAAAGCCACGAGCTTGCCGGCCGTGTCGACACCGCGCACCAGATCCAGGCAGGCTTTGTGTCGGCGCAGAATATCCGGGGCGTAGCCGCCGGGAATGATCAGAGCGTCGACGTCGGCCGGGTTGATCTCGGCAAAGGCGGCGTCGGCCATGGCCTCCATGCCGCCTTTGCTTTTATAGATTTTCGATTTTTCCGGGCCGGCTACAATTACTTTGGCTCCGGCTTCCTGAAGCCGGTACTTGGGGTACCAGAATTCGAATTCATTGTAGAGGTTCTCCACCAGAACGACGGCGGTTTTTCCGGTAAGTTCGGGCATGATGCACTCCTTGGTTGTAGTCCGAAGGCAAAGGGTAGGACCGGTGGGAGGAGGCGTCAAGTCCGCCGGAAGGGTCGGCAGGCTCTCCATGATTTATTGGCACACACACCTTGTTCACCGGGTTCAGGAACACGGGCAGGCTCTTGATCAGCACCAGGGCCACCGGGATGCCGACGATGGACAGAAACAGGCCGATAATCTGGAAGAGCACGGCCAGGGTGAAGAAAATGCCGAAGGGCAGGTAGAGGAGCATGATGATGAAAGAATAGGCCCGCCACAAGGGGTTCTGCTTGATTGGCAGTTCGCCCCTGTCGACCATTTCGTAGGAGAAGGGCGCGAGCAGAAAGCGGGCGTATTGGATCAGGCTCAGGCCGATGGGCGCGGGGATGACCAGGATGACCAGGAACAGGCCCCAGAGCAGGGCGCCGAGGGCGGTGAGAAAGCCGAGAAAGGGGAAATGCCAGAGAATATTGCCGAGAAGGCGCATGGCGGGTCTCCGCTGGGAGAAAAGAAAGAAGGCCCCGGTGGTCCGGGGCTTCATGCCGACGGCAAACACCGCGAAGCCGGTGGGTTCGTGAAGGTGGGCCCACTGCGGCGTTTAACGGCGGCGGTGAGTGTCGCCTGCGCCTTCGTGGCGGGCTTGTTGCCAAAGAGAACTTTGTCAACGGCCTCAGCCCCGGCCACGGCCGGGGCTGAGGCCGTTATTTTTAATAACGGTAATGATCCGACTTGAACGGCCCGTCCACGGACACGCCGATGTAGTCGGCCTGTTCTTTGGAGAGCTTGGTCAGCTTGGCGCCGAGCCGGCCCAGGTGCAGGCGGGCCACTTCCTCATCCAGCTTCTTGGGCAGGATGTGCACCGTGGTCGCCAGCTTGCCGGAGGCCAGTTCAATTTGGGCCAGCACCTGATTGGTGAAGCTGTTGGACATGACAAAGCTGGGGTGGCCGGTGGCGCAGCCCAAGTTCATCAGCCGGCCTTCGGCTAGGACCACGATGGAACGGCCGTTGGGCAAAAGCCACTTGTCCACCTGGGGCTTGACGTTTTGCCGCTTGCAGCCTTTGGTGGTTTCCAGCCAGTGCATGTCGATTTCGTTGTCGAAGTGGCCGATGTTGCAAACAATGGCCTCGTCTTTCATCTTCAGCATATGCTCGCCGGTGATCACCCGGTAGTTGCCCGTGGCCGTGACGTAGATGTCCGCGATGGGCGCGGCGTCTTCCGTGGTGGTCACCTCAAAGCCTTCCATGGCCGCCTGCAGGGCGCAGATGGGGTCGATTTCGGTCACCAGCACCCGGGCGCCGAAACCGCGCATGCTCTGGGCGCAGCCTTTGCCCACGTCGCCGTAGCCGCAGACCAGTACCACCTTGCCGGCCACCATCACGTCCGTGGCCCGTTTCAGGCCGTCGGCCAGGGATTCGCGGCAACCGTAAAGGTTGTCGAACTTGGACTTGGTCACGGCGTCATTGACGTTGATGGCCGGGAAGAGCAGTTTGCCTTCCTTTTCCATCTGGTAGAGCCGGTGCACGCCGGTGGTGGTTTCTTCGGAAACGCCCCGGATTTTCTTGGCCACGCCCTGCCAGCGTTTGGAATTGGCGGCATGGGCGGCGGCCAGGCGATCCATGATGATCGCGAGTTCTTTGTTGTCCGGTTTCTTGTTGAGCAGGGCAGGGTTCTTTTCCACTTCCACGCCCTTGTGGATCAACAGGGTGGCGTCGCCGCCGTCGTCCACGATCAGGTCGGGACCGGAGCCGTCGGGCCAGGTCAGGGCCATTTCCGTGCACCACCAATATTCTTCCAGGGTTTCGCCCTTCCAGGCGAAGACCGCGGCCATGTCGGACTCGGCAATGGCGGCGGCCGCATGATCCTGGGTGGAGAAGATGTTGCATGAAGCCCAGCGCAGGTCGGCGCCCAGGGCGTGCAAGGTTTTGATCAGCATGGCCGTCTGGATGGTCATGTGCAGGGAGCCGGCGATCTTCAGCCCTTTGAGGGGTTTTTTCTTGCCGTACTTTTCGATCAGGGCCATCAGGCCGGGCATTTCCCGCTCGGAAAGCTGCATTTCC
Source organism: Desulfovibrio sp. (assembly GCA_031553235.1). GTDB lineage: Bacteria > Desulfobacterota > Desulfovibrionia > Desulfovibrionales > Desulfovibrionaceae > Frigididesulfovibrio. Next base: position 74,127 of record JAVBLS010000018.1, on the reverse strand, counting down.
ATGTGCCCCAGGGGTGCGGAGGAAATATCCGCCACCTTGTAAGGCAGAGAAAGATCCAAAGGCAGGGGCCCGGCGGCCTTGCCCACGGGCTTGGCTTCGTCTTTCTTGGCGGCGCCGGTTGCGGCTTTTTTGGCGGTTGTGCCCGCTTTTCTGGCCGCGGCGTTTTTGCCGGCCGGGGCAGCGGTTTTTTTGGCGGTTTTGGCGGCAGTGGCCATGTGTCTTTCTCCTTGGGCCGGCCTACAGGGCCTTGGCCGTGATGATGTGCAGTGCAAGGCTGCGTTCCACCGGCACCAGTTCGGATTTCTCCACCCGGAAACCGGCGCTTTCCAAATATTCACGCAGGGTCGCCGCTTCAAAGCCCAGACGGCGGTCGCCATATTCCGAGCGCATACGCTCATCGTCGTGGCGGTTGAAATCGGTGAGCACCAGGGTGCCGTCCCTGGCAATGACCCGACGTACTTCATGCAGGGCTTCCTGCGGGTCGGCCAGGTGGTGCAGCACCAAGTTCAGGCTGACAAAGTCGGCCTCGCCGTCGGCCAAAGGCAGATGGGCAAGGTCTCCGATGCGCAGTGATACCCGATCCTCCAGGCCGGCCAGGCGCCGGCGGGCCAGTTCGAGCATGCGGGGCGAACCGTCCACGCCGATGATCTTCTCGGCTTTTTTCGGCATCAGAGCGGGCACGGCGCCGGTGCCGCAGCCAAGATCGGCGGCCGTGCGCGCTTTGGGCATGCGGGCCAGCACGGCCCCGGGCAGATCGAAGCCGCCGAGAATCTCACGGGCGAATTTGTCCCAATCTTCGGCAATGGCATTGAAAAAATGCCGGGTGGACAGGGCGCGTTCCTCGATCATCCGGGCGGCCGGTTCGTCGTCGGCGCGCAGCATGGGGTCTTTGGTCAGAAAGGGCAGCACGGCGTCAATGAAGTCCCGGCCCGGTCCTTCCTGCGGGATGCTGTAAAACACCCACAGCCCCTCGCGCCGCCAGACCAGCAGCCCGGCCGAGGAGAGAATTTTCAGATGCCGGGAAATGCGCGACTGCCCCATCTGCAGCACGGCCACCAGCTCGTTGACGTTGCATTCGTAACGGGCCAGCACGTGCAGCAGGCGGAGCCGGGTTTCATCGGCCAAGGCTTTGAAATATTGAGCTGTTTCAGACATGGATGATTCATTTATCAAGATTTATTGATTTACTTTATTTGAAAAGCGGAATATGTCAAGAGCAAACGTAAAGGAGCGAACATGTGGGAGGCCATCGGCCTGAACGCAGCCGGTACGCTGCTGGTGGCGGGCATTTTTGTCGCCCTGGCCGGATTGCTGCGATTTCTTTACGGCCCCAAAGGGCGGTTTCGCGAAGCCGCCTGGGATGCCGATGAACCCTCGGCGCCGGTCACGGGCAGAGCCGAATCGGAAATGGGCGTGCCGGGCCTGCGTGAGGCCTTTGAGGCCTACGTGCTCGGCTTTCGCACCGGCGAGCCGGACGTGGACGCGCAGATCGATCTCAAACGCGAACATACTTTCAACGTCATGGCGGCGGCGGAGCGTATTGCCGAGGTCGAGCCGGTCTTTGCCGACCCGGTCCTGCGCAGAGCGCTGGCCCTGGCCGCTCTGTTTCACGACGTCGGCCGTTTCGAACAATTGGCCGTTTACAAGACCTATGCCGACGCCCTGTCCTGCAACCATGCGCTGTTGGGTTCCAAAGTGCTCTGCCGACAAGGTTTTCTCAGGCGGGAACCGGCCCGGCTCAGGCGCCTGGTCCGCATTGCCGTGGTCCTGCACAACCGGGTGACCCTGCCCGCCGGAATCACCGGCGAAGCACGACCGGTTCTGGAGGCCGTACGTGACGCCGACAAGATCGATATATTGCGGATCATGGCCGGGAACCTGGGCCCTGGAGGCAAACCCGACCCCATTGTGGTTCTGCATCTGGCGACCGAAGGCGGAATCACTCCGGTCATTGGGCAACATTTCCGTGAGCGGCGCACCGCCCGCTATGCGGACATGCGCACCCTGAACGATTTTCGCCTGCTGCTCTGCACCTGGCTGTTTGAGGTCCGGTTTCAGGCGTCCCTGGGAGTTCTTGCCAAGAGCGGCCATTTGGATAGGGTGGTCGACGGCATGGTCGGCATTCCCGAGGTGCAGGCCGAAGCCCGGCGGCTGGTCGAGGAATTCCTCGGTCCTTTCCGGGAAAGCGCGGCATGAGGTCGGCCCGTATTTTCCAAACCAACGCCGCGCTTCAGGACAAAACCCTTCTGGACCGGCCGGACGGAAAGGGCAGGTCTCAATAGACAAAGCCGGCCCTTCCCGATCGTTGACCGACAAACCCCCGGCTGTGCCGGGAAGGTAGGCGCATCATGGCGACACGGTACTCGGAACCGACCTTGAATTGGATTCACGGGACAATCGACAGCTTCATGAGCGGCCCGGACAACGATCTGGCCATGCCCGGCGGCCCGGAACCGGCCTTTGGCCCGCCCCTGTTGGGCGTTGCCGCCGGCGACGACCCCTTATGGGACGATTTTAAGAAGCACGTCGGCCCCTTTCACTGGACTCCGGCCGAGGCCTTTGCCCTGGCCTTTCCCCAGGCTCCCGCCCCGGCCGAGGAGTTGAGCGTGCTGGTTTGGGTGTTGCCCCAGACTTCGACCACCAGGGCCGACCACCGCAAAGAAACCACCATGCCCTCGGAGCGTTGGGCTCGAGCACGGATCATGGGGGAGGAGCGGGTCAATCTGGGGCTGCGCCGGCTGCTGCCGAGCCTGCTCGGCGCAAGCGGAATTCCGGCCGTGGCTCCGATGCTCATGCGCCAATGGACCCGCAAAGACTCGGAACGCTTCGTCTATGCCTCCACCTGGTCCGAGCGGCACGCGGCCCACGCGGCCGGGCTCGGCACCTTCGGCCTGTGCGACGGGCTGATCACCCCGGCGGGCAAGTCCATGCGCCTGGGCTCGGTCATCTTGCGCGGCCGGCTGCCCGTGACGGAACGCCCTTATACTTCACACCGCGAATACTGTCTGTTTTTCAATTCCGGCATCTGCGGCAAGTGCATCAAACGTTGCCCGGCAGGAGCCCTGAGCCCGGCCGGGCACGACAAACGCCTGTGTTCCGCCTATCTTTCGGAAGTCACGGCCAAACACGTGCGCGAAACCTACCATTTTGAAGGCTACGGCTGCGGTTTCTGCCAGGTGGGCGTGCCCTGCGAAGCGGGCATTCCGCCGCGCCCCAAAAAGAAGGAGGGGAGCGCGGGTTAGCCGCGTTCCATTGCGCGGATCAGCTGTTCCAGGTTGTTGGGCTCGCCCGGCTGGTGCTCGTCGGGGTAAAGTAAAGCGGACATATAGAAAACGGAATTTAGCCGCAGGGCGTTGTCCGCACCCTCGGCAAAAGCGCGCAGGGCTTCCAGCACCTGGGAAAAGGCCGGGCTTTGCCGGATGTCGGCCGGCAGGGCTTCGGCCTTTTGCGGCAGGGAGCGCAGCAACTCGGCGCGTTGCCGCATGAGATCACGGTAGGCGGTTTCGTTCTTTTTCTCATGCAACTGTACCCCTGCGTCGGCTTCAAGCGCACTGAGCGCGTCGGACCATTCGCGGAGTTTGGCGGTAAGGGCGGCGTTCATAGGGCACCTCGATCGGCATGGGGCCGGTTTATTTATGGCCGTGAGTAAAACATAGGCCGCATGACGACGCAAGAGCGGTCAGGAAGGCGGCCCCGGCTTGCGATCGGGCTGTAGCCGGATACCCGGTGCAGTTTTGCACCGGGTATTTTTATGTGATGCAAATTTGCTCTTATCTACCGCTCACAGGAGTTCTTTTTCCCGGCAGCTCTGTGGTAACAGGGGGACGCCGCTGTGGTGCGGGATAAAAATATGCAAATTTGCTTCATATTGTCGGTAAATATCAGTTATTTAGCTATATTGCATGGTGTTTTCGAAGTGGGGCCGCAGGCGGTGACTGCCGAAAGACAGGAAGCGCCATAAATACTGTCTCACAAGGGTTGCTCGGTATCCGTTGCGTGCGGGCGACCCACCGCAACCGGCAGGAGCGTCTGCACCTGCCGATTATACTATTGGTAATCATTATGATATTTTATATATCATATGAATATTTTTTTGAAAAAAACCATACGGTGATGTGCATGCTGCCGGCATTATACTTGCTTAAGTCTGCGAAACGCAGCCGAGCCAAGCCATGCTCCGACTTTTTCACGCGTCCGGACGCCGAAAAGCAATCGGACGGCCGTTCACAAAAATGCGGCTGCATCTGCCCTAAGGCCGTCAGCGACCCCCGGAGGGAACAATGAGCCGTAATCCGAGTGAATTCATAGAAGACGACAAACAGTATGTTTGGCACCACCTGACGCAACATTCCTCCTTTCAGAAAGGAGCGGAACCGCAGATTTTCGTTAAAGGAAAAGGCTGCACCATCATCAATATCCATGGAAAAGAGTTCATCGACGGAGTTTCCGGAGGCGTGTGGTGCGTCAATGTGGGCTTCGGGCGTGAAAGCATCGCCAAGGCCGTTTACAACCAATTGGTGGAAATGCACTACTACGCCCATACTGTGGGCAACCTCCCGTCCATTGAGTTGTCGCGCAAGCTGAACGAGCTGTTGCCCGGCGCCAAGCGCAGGTCCTTTTATTCCAGCAGCGGTTCGGAAGCCAACGAGAAGGCCTTCAAAATGGCCAGGTTGCGCGCCAGATTGAAAAGCGGCAAGGATAAATATAAAATTCTCTACCGCCATCGCGACTACCACGGCACGACCTTCGGCGCCTTGGCCGCCACCGGTCAGGAAGAGCGACGCATGGGCTTTGGGCCGCTGCCCGAAGGCTTCGAGCAGGTGCCGGAATGCTTTTGCTACCGCTGCCCTCTCGATAAGACGTATCCGGGCTGCGACATCGACTGCGCCAAGGCCTTGGAGCGGGCCATCCTCAAGGCCGGGCCCGATTCCGTCGCCGCCTTCATTGCCGAGGCCTTCACTTCCGGTGGGGGCATCCTTATCCCGGTAAAGGAATATTTCTCCATCGTGCGGGAAATTTGCGACAAGTACGACGTGCTCCTGATTATGGATGAAGTGGTCAACGGTTTCGGACGCACGGGCAAGTGGTTTGGTTACCAGCATTTTGACTTCCAGCCGGACATCATCACTCTGGGCAAAGGCATCGCCAGTTCATATATGCCCATTTCGGCCACCGTGGCCCGCGAGGAGTTGTTTGAAACCTTCCTGGCCGACCCTTCCGACAAATTTCACTATTTCCGCGACATCAGCACTTACGGCGGTTGTGCCGGCGGATTCGTGGCAGTATTGGAAAACGTGCGGATCATTGAAGAGGAAAATTTGGTCGAGCGCTCACGCAGCATGGGAGATTATCTGCTTGAGAGGCTGCGTGAACTGGAGGAGTTGCCCAAGGTGGGCGATGTGCGCGGCAAGGGTCTTTTTGCCGGCGTGGAATTTGTGGAAGACAGGAAAACCAGGCAACCCGTGGACGACGCCTTTGTCGGCAAGGTTTTGGCTCATACGGCTCAAAACGGTGTGTTGCTCGGCCGTATGAACCGCAGCGTTCCCGGTTTGAACTGCGTGCTGACCCTGGCGCCCGCCCTTGTCGTGACCAAAGAAGAAATCGACCGCATAGTCGCAACACTACGGGAAGCCGTCATCGCAGTATCATAAGTGAGTTTTCTGCTGTTGCCCGGCGCGGTCCGGCGGGCGTGACGCATTGTCCGCCCGCGCCTGGACCGCGCCGATTTTTTTAGCACAAAGCAACTGTGAAAAGTACTTTGCTCTGACGGCCGCGCAAGCGGCATGACCCCGACCGACCTCGACAAAAGAATGCGCTTGACAGAGGATCGAAAAAACTTACCGTTATTTGAATTTCTTGTACCGCGAACCCGGCGATTCGGTCGCCGAAGGTCACATCGCCATGCCCAACCGAATGCCGGCCCATACCGACGCCCAGGGGCGCAAAGCCCTGGTGGCGGAGAATTTCGAACAGATTCTCGATATGTTCCGCGAGGGAATCTGCATTACCGATATCCAGGGCGTGGTGCTGCACATCAACGCCTCGTATACCACGGTCACAGGCATTCGCAGAGAGGACATCGTCGGCCGCAACGTCAACGACATGGTGGCGAACGGAACCATCGACATCGCTCTGAACCCGGAGGTTCTCAGGCTCAAGGAGCCCGTCAGCCGGGTGCAGCGCGTGGCCGGCGGCCGTATTCTTATGCTTGAGGCCACGCCGGTGTTCGATGCCTGGAAAAACGTCCTGCTCTGTTTCACGGTGGTACGCGACATCACCACCATGACCGAACTGAAAGAGCAAATTTCTCACCAGAAAGATCTGCTGGAAACCCTGAAGCACATGGCTTCCACCTATGACGGCGCCGATTACGCCGCGCTTAAGCCGGTCATCGCCGGCAGCGCGGCCATGCGTGAGTTGAACAAGGGGCTGGTTGACATCGCCGACACCGACGTCACCGTTCTGCTTCTGGGCGAGACCGGGGTGGGCAAAGAGGTGACGGCCAAGCGTATTCACAGTTTAAGTTCCCGTAAAGATAAAATTTTTATCAAGGTTGACTGCGGCAGCATCCCTGAACAGTTGATCGAGACCGAGTTGTTCGGCTATGTGCCGGGCTCCTTTTCCGGGGGCAGTAAAAACGGCAAGGTGGGTTTGTTGGAGGCGGCCGACGGCGGTACCCTGTTTCTTGATGAAATCGGGGAACTCCCCCTGCAGATGCAGACGCGGCTGCTGCGTTTCTTGCAGGACAGGGACGTGTTGCGCGTCGGCGCGACCGCCCCCAACAAGGTCAACGTCCGGGTCATCGCCGCCACCAACCGGAACCTGGAGGAGGCCGTGGCCCAGGGGCGCTTCAGAAGCGACCTATACTATCGGATCAAGGTGGCGACCTTTATCATCCCTCCCTTGCGCGAACGCAAGAGCGACATCTTTCCCCTGGCTTTGGCCTTTCTTGACTACTTCAATTCCAAGTTCCGAAAAAAAGCGGTCTTCACGGAGCCGGTCAAAGATTTGCTGCTCAGCTACAAATGGCCGGGCAACGTACGCGAGTTGGAAAACATCGTCCAGATGGCCGTGGTCACCTGCGGCGGCGAAGAGATCGCCCCGACCGGGCTGAGCATCCCCATCGAGCGGGCGCACAGCCGCGGAGTCAGAACCGAACCGCCCGGCATCGACCTGCGTAATAAAAGCTATGACGAAGTCATGACCGAAATGGAGGCCTGGATGCTGCAGAAGGCTTTAGAGCAATTCGGCAGCGTCACCGCCGTGGCCGAGCGCTTCGGCGTGGCCAGAAGCACCATTTTCCGTAAAATGAAAAAGGTGGAGGCCGCCGGCTTGCTGCAGGCCAGGGCCGGGGCCGGGAAAAAAGGCAAACGTTTCCAGGCTGGCCCGAACGGTTGATTGGAGCCATTTTGCACAGATTGAAACCACTGATGCAATTTTGCTCATTACGACGTATTTATTCCATATTTTTGGGCTTATTAGTTCCAATGCAAATTTGCACCGGCCGGACAAAAGTCCGGCTTTAGTTTTTTTAATAAGTAAAATTATTATGTTGGAGAAAAAAACTATTAGGAAACAGGATCGATAGATCGAAGAAGGGAATCAATGCCGGTAATAATAATCTTTAACATACCTGTTTTATTTTATTTATAATGTAGGTATGAAACTTGCTAAAAGGAAAACCAAGAATATGCGGCGAAACAGGCAACGCAATGCAGCCGCTCATCAGAAAAGGGGAACATATGGATCTGCATCTTGAAGGCAAGGTCGTCGTCGTTACCGGCGGCGCGGTCGGCATCGGCAAGGCCTGCGTTGAGGCCTTTCTGGAAGAAGGCTGTCATGTGGCCGTGTGCGCGCGCTCCAAGGACAAGCTGGAGCAGTTGGCGGGGGAATACGCCGGTTGGGAACTGATGACATGCCGGGCGGACGTTTCCAACCCGGAAGACATGGAGCGTTTTGCCTCGGCGACGGCGGAAAGGTTCGGGGGCATCGACGTCTGGGTGAACAACGCGGGCATTTACCCTCAGGGCTGGTTGGCCGAGATGCCGCTGGATCTCTGGCGGCAGACCTTTGCCGTCAACGTCGACGGCGTGCTTTACGGGGCAAGGGCGGCCATTCCTTACATGAAGGCCCGGGGTAAAGGGGTGATTATCAATGCCGCTTCATTTGCCGTCAATATGCCCACGGCCGGACGCGGCGCCTACGGCATAACCAAGGCGGCAGTGGGAAGCCTGACCAAAGTCCTGGGCGCGGAACTGGCCCCGGACAATATCCGGGTGGTTTCGTACATGCCGGGTTTTGTGGCCACCAATCTCACCGAGGCGGTCATCGGCGAATACGAGGCGGACGCCATCAAGAAGCAGGTGGCGCAGAACCGCTACGGCAAACCTGAAGAAATTGCGCCGGTGGTGCTTTTTCTGGCCTCCGACGCGGCGAGTTTCATCACCGGCAGCGGCATTGAGGCAAGCGGCGGCAAGTATTGTGTTCAGAACCCGTCCGCGGCGTGGCAAAAAGCCAAGACGTAAACCGGCAACGGGAAACGCCCGCAACCCCGTTTCTACGCAGGCTATAGGAGTCAACCTATGCAACAGACAATGGAAAACATTTCGGAGCAAGGGCGCACCACGCTGAAGAAGTCGATGTCGCCCCTGGCAATCTGGGCCCTGGCCTTTGGTGCGATCATCGGCTGGGGCGCCTTCGTCATGCCGGGTTTCCGCTTTCTTCCGGTGGCCGGACCCCTGGGCGCCTGTCTAGGATTTGCCGTCGGCGCGGTCATGTTCATGTTCGTTGCCGCGGCCTACGGCAAACTGGTGGGACTGTATCCCGTGGCCGGGGGTGTTTTCGCCTTCGCTTACGGCGTGTTCGGTTCGACGGCGGCGTTCGTTTGCGGCTGGGCTCTGGTGCTCGGCTATATCTCGTTCATCGCCCTCAACGCCACGGCCTTGGTGCTGCTGACGCGCTTCCTCATTCCCGGGGTACTGGAATTCGGCTATCTCTACACCATCGAGGGCTGGCGCGTCTTTGCCGGAGAGCTGCTGTTCATTGAGGCCGTGCTCTTCTTCTTCGGTTACATGAACTATCGCGGCGCGAGCCTGGCCGCCTTCCTTCAGACCATCCTGGCCTTCATGCTGACTTTCGGGGTCATCGGCCTGGTGGTCGGGGCTGCGGCCGCTCCCACGGCGAGTTCGGCCAACCTGCAGCCGCTGTTCGCCGAGGGTAAGTCGGCTTTTGCCTGCATCGCGGCCATTGTGGCCATCGCACCCTGGCTGTTCGCCGGCTTCGACGCCATTCCCCAGGCGGCCGAGGAATTCAATTTTTCGCCCACCCAGGCCATTCGCCTGATGATCGCCTCCATAGCCTGCGGCGCCGGTGTCTACTGTCTGGTCACTCTGGCCGTGGGCGTGGTTATTCCTTACCAGGAACTGCTGGCCCAGAATCCCGCCTGGCACGCGGGAACCACGGCCAAGCTGTCCATGGGCGGCCTGGGCACCGTAGTGTTGGCCTGCGCCGTGCTCGGAGCCATCCTGACCGGCATCAACGGCTTTTTTGTGGCCGGTTCGCGCCTGATCTTCAGCATGGGCCGCGCCCGCATCCTGCCCCGTTGGTTCGCGGATCTGCACCCGGTGCACCAGACCCCGCGCAACGCCATCGTCTTCGTCATCCTGCTGGTGACCATCGCCCCGCTGTTCGGGCGCGAAGTGCTGGGCTGGGTTGTGGACATGTCCTCGCTCGGCATTGTGGTCGCCTATTTCTACGCCTGCTGGGCCACCTACCGGGTGCTCGGCAATACCAAAACCACAGACCGGGGTTTCTACCGCCTCATGGCCGTGCTCGGTTGCCTGAGTTCCGTGGCCTGCTTCGGCCTGCTGGTGGTTCCGGGCTCCCCGGCAGCCATTGGCTTCCAGTCCTGGATCGCCCTGCTGGTTTGGGTCGGCCTGGGCATATTCCTCTACTTCACGCGGCTTGAGGATGTGCGCCGCTTCCCCGAAAGGGAACGCTCATACCTGATTCTGGGCGACGCCGAACTGGCCGATGTCCTGAAGGCCGTTGCACGCTGACAACCACAACCGCGAGGCTTCGGCTCCGCATCCGCAGGGCGGCTCCACGGCATACCGGGGCCGTCCTGCTGTTGCGGGAAAGATGCGGAAAGGATCATGTTGCAGGATTGCACGAAAAGAAAATTATGCAAAAATATTACCATGTTGATTGGCATACGTGCAGAAATGCATCGTTTTCGTTGGGGGCATAACCTCATTTTGTAGGAAAAATATCTGATATATTGTCTAGTTATCCTGCCGGCACGGATGCTGCTTAACCCAGGGTGTCGGCGGAGGATCACTTCCTCCATCCATCAACACCATCCAGGAGCAACGTATGTGTCAAGCCGCACCCTGCGTTCTTTCCCCGCAGGAAGAACGTATCGCAAGCAAAATAGTCAGCAGCGGGGGGCGTGAAAGAATTTACGCCATTCTTGAAAGCTTCCAGGGCACGACTCCGGCCATCGATATTGAGCGGGCCAAGTATTTTACCGAATCGATGCAACAAACCGAGGGGCAACTGCTCACCCTGCGTTGGGCCAAGGCGCTCAAGCACGTGGCCGAGAACATCACCGTCTATATCACCCCCAAACAGTTGCTGGCTGGGCGCTGCGGGCGTTTGGGCCGCTACGGCATTCTGCATCCGGAAATCGACGGCGATTTTTATGGCGTGGTCATCAAAGGGCTCGCGGAGCGCAAGAAAAATTCATTCATTATTACCCCCGAAGACGCCAAAGTCATTACCGAGGAAGTGGCCCCTTATTGGATGGGGCGAACCTTTCACCATCATTTGAACAATTCCCTGCCGGACGAGGTACACGCCATAACCTATCTCGATCCCGAAGGGCTGCGCTCCAGATTTGTGGTCAGCGAGACCGCTTCGTACCGTTCGGGTCTGCAGTGGGTGCACGACTATGAAAAGGTCCTCAAGCGCGGCTTCCTGGATATCCGGCGCGAAGCCGAAGAACGCCTTGCCGCCCTGGATGCCATGAGTCCCATGCAGATGTACGACCAACGGCCGTTTTACGAGGCCATGGCGATTATTTGTGACGCGGTGATAGTATGGGCCGGCCGGCATGCCGATCTGGCCCGCGAAATGGCCGCGGAATGCAATGACCCCGTGCGCAAGGCCGAACTGCTGGAAATCGCCGAGATCTGCGAACGCGTGCCCGCCCATCCGGCCCGGAGCTTCCGCGAGGCCGTGCAGTGCCAGTGGTTCGTACAGCTTTTTTCCCGCCTGGAGCAGAAGGCCAGCGCGGTCATTTCCAACGGCCGCATGGATCAATATCTTTATCCCTTCTACGCCAAAGACGTTGCCGAAGGACGCCTAACCCCGACCCAAGCCAAGGAATTGCTGGAATGCATGTGGGTGGACATGGCCCAGTTCATCGACCTGTACATCAATCCCACGGGCAACGAATTCAACGAAGCGTACGCCCACTGGGAGGCTGTGACCGTGGGCGGCCAGACCCCTGAGGGCGAGGACGCAGTCAACGACCTCACCTACATTTTTCTGGAGTCCAAACGGGAATTCCCCCTGAACTATCCGGATCTGGCCGCGCGCATCCACAACCGCAGCCCGGAACGCTACCTACGTGAGGTGGCTCTGGTGATCAAGGACGGTTCGGGCTTTCCCAAGCTGATCAATGACGAAGAGATCATCCCTCTCTACCTGCTCAAAGGAGCGCCCCTCAAGGAAGCCCTGGACTATGCCGTATCCGGCTGCACCGAGGCGCGCATGCCCAACCGCGATACCTACACTTCCGGTTGCGTGTACATCAACTTCGCTTCGGCCATGGAAATGACCCTTTACAACGGCAAGATGCAGCGCTACGGCGACGAGCAGGTCGGCCTGGAAACCGGCGACGTGACCACGTTCAAAACCTGGGAGCAGTTTTTTGAGGCCTACAAGACCCAGCACATGAACCTGCTGCAAAAAGCCTTTCTGCAGCAGTATGTGGTGGATACGGTCCGGCCCCGCTGCTTCTCCACCCCCATGGCCTCGGTGCTGCACGACCTATGCATGAAGCACGCCAGGGATCTGCAGTCCTTCAAGGTTGAGGAGGGCATTGAGTTTTCCTACTTTGAATTCCTAGGCTACGGCACGGTGGTGGATTCATTGGCCGCCGTCAAATACCATGTCTTCGACAAGAAGCGCCTGACTCTGAAGGAAGTCATGGCCGCCCTGAAGAAAAACTTTGTGGGCCACGAAGCGGTGCAGGCCCTGCTGCGTTCGGCGCCCTGCTATGGGAACAACGAGCCGTATGCGGACGCCATCGCCAAAGAAGTGGACCGCACGACCCAGGAATATGCCGAAAAGTGCTCCAAAGAGCGGGGCATCAACATCGACGTGCGCTACGTGCCAATCACCTCGCACGTGCCCTTCGGCAAGGTCGTTTCTGCCACGCCCAATGGCCGCATGGCTTGGACTCCGCTTTCCGACGGCTCTTCGGCCTCGCATGGCGCGGACAAGAACGGTCCCACGGCGGTGCTGCTGTCCAACTACCATTCCAAGAATTACGGCATGCACAACCGGGCCTCGCGCCTGCTGAACATCAAGCTGTCCCCACAGAGCGTGGCCGGCGAGGCGGGCACGGACAAGATCGTCGGTCTGATCCGCACCTGGTGCGACCTGCGACTCTGGCACCTGCAGTTCAACATCGTCAATCGTCAGACCTTGCTGCGGGCCCAGCAGGACCCGGCCGCGTACCGCAACCTGCTGGTGCGCATCGCAGGCTACAGCGCCTATTTCTGTGATCTTTCGCCGGATCTGCAGAACGACATCATTGAACGCACGGAACACAACCGGGTCATCTGACGGTTTACAACCGGCCGGTCGCGCCGTGGGGAGAAGCTCCTCTCCTTCTTCCTGCGGCGCAATAAAGCTGCAACCGCAAGGAGCAGGAGCTTTGGACGACGGCAAAGTCGAAGGAACGGTGCTGCATATCCAGCGTTTTACCGTGCATGACGGCAAGGGCATCCGCACCATGGTTTTTTTGAAAGGATGCCCTTTGCGTTGCCGCTGGTGCAGCAACCCGGAGTCACAACGTGCGACGCCGGAGAAGGGCTGGAACCCGACGCGCTGCCTGGGGTCGGCCCTGTGCGGCCACTGTGCGGTCGCCTGTCCGGAAGGGGCTGTTAAGGTGGCCGGCGGCCTGCTCCGCAATGATTTTTCCCGCTGCCGCAGTTGCCTGCGCTGCACGGAAGCCTGCCCGACCGGGGCTCAGATCCGCTACGGCGAACGCCTGAGCGTACAGGCCGTATTGGAGGCGGTGGAGCGGGAAGGCGCCTTTTACCATCGGTCCGGCGGCGGTCTGACCTTGAGTGGCGGCGAAGCCCTGATGCAGCCGGTTTTCACTCTGGCGTTGCTGCGCGAAGCCCGGCGGCGGCACCTGAATACGGCCATGGAAACCTGCGGCCACGCCCCCCTTGACGACTTGCGTGCGGCCTGCGGCTTGCTGCACATGCTGATTTACGACATCAAGCACTTGGACCCGGCCGCGCATAGAAAAGGCACCGGCGGAGACAACTCCTTGATTCTGGATAATTTTCGGCATATTATGAAAGAATTTCCGCACCTGCCCATTTTGGTGCGCACGCCCCTTGTTCCCGATTTCAACAATACGGAGGCGGCTGTTCGGGCCATTCTGAATTTTTTGCCCCGGCAATCCAATATCGCTTACGAGCTGTTGCCGTATCACCGCATGGGCATGCCCAAGTATTCCCATTTGGGGCGGAAGTACGAAGTGGAGGAGACGCTGGATGAAGGCCTGTTTCGCCGCCTGCAGGAGGAGGTGCGCAAAGAGTTTCCGACGGGCTGAGGAAACGCCGTCCGCCATCGGCCGGCCGGAAATTCGGCAGGAGGCGGGCCGTGCCGCATGGGTTCCCGTCACAGGGGCGGCATGGTCGCCTTCCCTCAAGATCAAAATACGGTATGGCCTCGAAAGCGAAACTTTCGGGGCCATACCGTATTTGGGGGAGACGGAGATTCCGACCGTCCGGCGGATTCCGTCGAATCTACTTGTTCATGACGTTCAGAAACTCGCCGTTGCTCTTGGTGCCGCGCATTTTGTCCAGGAGGAATTCCATGCTGTCGATGGGGCTCATGGGCGCCAGAATCTTGCGCAGAATCCAGACCCTGTTGAGCACTTCATCGGGCAGAAGCAGTTCTTCCTTGCGGGTGCCGGTGCGGTTGATGTCGATGGCCGGGAAGACGCGTTTTTCGGACAGGTGGCGATCCAGGTAAATTTCCATGTTGCCCGTACCTTTGAATTCTTCAAAGATCACTTCGTCCATGCGCGAGCCGGTGTCGATCAGGGCCGTGGCAATGATGGTCAGGCTGCCGCCTTCCTCAATGTTCCGGGCCGCGCCGAAAAAGCGTTTGGGGCGCTGCAGGGCGTTGGCGTCCAGGCCGCCGGTAAGCACCCGGCCCGAAGAGGGGGTGACGGCGTTGTAGGCGCGGCCCAGGCGGGTGATGGAGTCGAGCAGAATGACCACATCGCGCTTGCGTTCCACCAGGCGTTTGGCCTTTTCCAGCACCATTTCACAGACCTGCACGTGGCGTTGCGGCGGCTCGTCGAAAGTGGAGGAAATGACTTCGGCGTTTTTGACCGTGCGCTCCATGTCGGTCACTTCTTCGGGCCGCTCGTCGATGAGCAGCACGATCAGGTAGACATGGGGGTTGTTGGCGTTGATGGCGTTGGCCAGGGTCTGCAGCAGGATGGTTTTGCCGGTGCGCGGCGGGGCCACAATCAGGCCGCGTTGCCCGCAACCCACCGGAGCCATGAGGTCGATGACCCGGCCGGAATATGACTTCTCGCCGTGTTCCATGAGCATGCGGCGATCCGGAAAGACCGGGGTCAGGTTGTCGAAAAGCACCAGGTTTTTCGCATTGGCCGGTGGTTCAAAGCCGATTTCATTGACCTTGAGCAGGGCAAAGTAGCGTTCGCCCTCCTTGGGGGGGCGAATCTGGCCGGAAACCACGTCCCCTTTGCGCAGGGAAAAACGGCGGATTTGCGAGGGAGAGACGTAGATGTCGTCGGGGCCCGGCATGTAACTGCACAGGGGGGAGCGCAGAAAGCCGAAACCGTCGGGCAGGATTTCCAAAACGCCGTCGCCGTAAATGGCTCCGTTTTGGGAGGCGCAGTTTTGCAGCAGGGCGAAGATAAGCTCCTGCTTGCGCATGGAACTGGCATTTTCCACATTGTAGGAATCTGCCAGAGCCATGAGGTCGACCATGCTCTTGGTCTTTAACTCGGACAGGTTCATGCCTTCCTGTTCCGTTTCCAGTTCAATTTCCTGCTCGACTTCTACGGGGGGGGCGCTTTTCTTTTTTCGCATAGAGGGGAATGGTAAAAGGTTGTGGTTTGTCGGCACACACATACGGCACGACACAACGTGACCGTTACGGCTCCATGGCCGGGGGCGGCTGCTGTTTGCGGGATGTCTGGGATGTATAAATGGAAATTTTGCTTCTTGTGGAAAAGCTTTTGGCTGCTTACCGTAAGTTTTTACGAAAAGCAAGAGCGCCTGGCGGTTTTTTCCCTTTTTAGAGCAATTTCAAAGTGAAATTGCCCAGGCAACCATATTCCCGTTGGACTTCTGAACGAGCCGCGCAAGCAAAACAGATCTGCAAAATTTGTCCGGCCGCCGCACTGACGGAGAAACGAAGCCATGCCTCGCCCAGGCGCGGGCCGCAGTCCGCTTGCGCGGCCGTCAGAGCAAAGTAACTTTGCTCTAGTATCGACAGATTGTAAAACAAACCCATGAGCGTTCGCAACGCGACGGTCGGAGCGGAAGAACATTTTCACTGTTCATCTGCTTTCGGGCGAAGATCGGCAAAAAAACCTTCAATTTCTGTTTTCATCTCGCCCGGATCCTTGCCCAGCACGCAGGCCAATTCACCCACTACCAGGCCCATGGCCTGTTCCATCAGCCGGCGTTCGCCGAAAGAAAGTTCTTTTTCGATGCCGATCAGGATCAACTCTTTGAGTACACGGGCCACGTCCAACAGATCGGAGCTCTTCAGGCGCTCGGTATACTCGCGGCAGCGGCGGTTCCAGTTTTGCCCGGTGTAGCCGGTAAAGCTGCCGCGTTCACGCAGATAAGCCAAAACCTTTTCGGCCTCGGCCCGCGAGCACAGAGTGCGTAAGCCAACGGCAGCGGCGTTGGTCACGGGCACCATGGCGGTGATATTGTTGGTCAAGATACGGATAATATAGAATTCCGCAACCATACCGCCGATTTCCCGCCGTTCGAGGCGTTCGACGATGCCGACGCCCTGGGCGGGGTACACGACGGTTTGATCGGGGGAAAACACCTTGGCGTTGCTCCTGAAACATATGGCGTGGGGATGCAAGGGAAGGGGCGGGCGGGCCGGCGGCCCGGACACGCGAAAGAACTTCCTCGGGTTCAACAACCATACAGAAAACAGGGAGCGGAGTCCAGTGCGTCGGCCCTGGGGAGGCCAAAAATCAAGGCGGGCCCTTCATGAAGTAGCGCTTGGCCTTTACGGGCCTTGGCCGGTGGGCCGCAACTGCTGTGGAATCGGCTCAGCTTTTGTCGTCGCTCATGCCCAACTCGCGGAAGTCCGAGACCGGGCGGGTCAGGTTCATGTCGATATAGGCCATGAGCGCCTCCCGGCCCCTGGGCATATCCGCCTCGAAAGGCAGGAAATTGGACCAGTGGTTGCACACCAGGTGCATCTCGGCGGTGATGTTTTTGAGCATCAGGCGCAGTTCACGCAAGATTTCGTGTGGCCCCATGAGCATGAAGCGGCCTTTGATGCAGTCCTCAAGCAGCGGAGTGTCGGCCTTGGGCACAAAGGTAAGAATTCTGACCGCCACGGGACGTATGGCGTTGAGCAGGCTGGAGGTCTCCAGGGCGTGGCGGACGGAGTGTTGCGGCCCGCCGATGCCCAACATCATGGACACGTCCAGTTCAATGCCCGCCTGGGCAAGCATTTGCCCGGCGCGGAGCAGATCCGCGCGGGAACAGCCTTTGTTCACGGCCCGCAAAATGTCGTCGCAGCCCGACTCCAGGCCCACGTAGACCCGGCGAAGGCCTGCCCGGGCCAAGTTTTCCAGCTCTTCGGGCTTTTTCTGTATACCGAAGCGGGCCGTGGCATAGCAAGCAAAGCGATCCACAGAGGGAAAGCGTCTGCGGGCGTGCCCCATAATCGCCAGGAGATGCTCCGCGGGCAGGGACAAGGGATCGCCGCCCTCCAGGTAGATGGAATGTATCTTTGCGAGCATGTCCGGACCGAGATTTTTGGTGTCGGCGTCGATGCCTGCCAGTACCTCCGGCAGGGGCACACGCCGCAAAGGCACATCCAGGAAGGTGTTGCAGAAAGTGCATTTGTTGTGCGGGCAACCATGCATGACCCGAAGGAGAAAGCTTTCCGCCTCGGAAGGCGGCCGGAAGTACATTTTCTGCTGCGTCATGGGGGACCTCCTGTGACGGGGATGCCGTTTATCCGGCATACGCCGGTTTGTCCCCAAGCACAACTCAGGCCGGCTCCGGCGGATCCATGGGCGTAAAGCCGTTGCAGTGCTGCTGCGCGGCCCGAAAGTCGCCGCCCAGCAGAATTTCCACTCCCTTGCGCGCGGCCGTGAGGGTTTCTTCCAGCAGGGAACGCTCAAAGGGGGCAAAGCGGCCGAGTACGAAAGAGGCGCCGTCAAAACCGGCCGGCTTGCCGATGCCCAGGCGCATGCGGTGGTAATTTGGGGTACCGGCATGCAGGTCTATGGATTTCAGCCCGTTGTGCCCGGCATTGCCGCCGCCCGTTTTTAGGCGCATGCGGCCGAGCGGCAGATCCATTTCGTCGTGCATGACCAGCATCTTTTCCGCATCCAGGTGATAGTAGTCCAGCACCCGGCGCACAGCTTCACCGCTTTTGTTCATATACGTCAGCGGTTTAAGCAACATCACCCGCTGCTTGGCCGGGGTTGTGGCCCGGTACAACTCAAAGGGGTCTTTGCGGCCCGAAACGGTGTCGGGTGCGCCAAAGGTGCTCCAGGCGCGCAACAGCTCGTCGACCAGCAGAAAGCCGAAGTTGTGGCGGGTGTTTTCGTATTCCCGCCCAGGGTTGCCGAGCCCGATGATAAGTTCGATGAAGGCCATGGAGCACTCGGGGGGAGTGGAGGAATGACGGGGGAAGGGCGCGCTGCGCGTCCGGGTTTGTTGGCGGCAAGGGCGTGGATCCGGGCAGCCCGGCATCCACGCCCTTGTTGAGATCGTGAAAATACGAAAGGGGCTAGGCGCCTTCGCCTTCTTCCTTCTCCGCGCCGGGGATGAGCACGCCGACAATGGCGTAGTTGATGTCATACGCAGCGCGCACGCCTTCGGGCATGGTCAGGTCGGCCACACGCAGGCCCTGGTTGATGTCCAGGCCGGAGACGTCGACGGTGATCTTTTTGGGCAGGGTTTCGGGCTTGCTGAGCACTTCGATGATTTCACGATAAACTTCGAGCTTGCCGCCGAGCTTGGTGCCCTTGGCCGTGCCGACAAAGTCGATGGCCACCTTGATCTTGAGTTCCTTGCTCAGATCCACGCCGTAGAAGTCCACATGCAGGAAGCGCTTCTTGGTGGGGTGATATTCCACGTCCCAGACCAGGCAGGGCAGGGAGGTCTTTTTGCCGTTGTCGTCGATTTCCAGGTCAAAGACCGTGTTCCGGCCGGTGGCGGCATAGAGCTTGGTCAGAGCGGCCTCATCAACCTGCACCGCGCGGCTTTCGCCCTTGGCGTTATAAAAAACGGCCGGGATGATGCCGGCGGCGCGAAGCTTGCGGCCGACGCCTTTGCCGGTTTGGGTGCGAACCTGGGCGGCAAGGGTAAGACGTTGGGACATCTGGGGTCTCCTTCGATCCTCAGCCATGACGTGTGCCGTTGCTGACGGATGTGCTCCCGGTTTTAAACGAAGAGCACACTCACGGAGGATTCGGTATGAATGTTGTGAATGGCTTTTGCCAGAAGACCGGCCACGGAAAGAACCTTGATCTTCGAGCACTTGGTCAGTTTATCCCCCAGCGGGATGGTATCGGTGACCAAAATTTGAGTGAACACGGATGCTTCCAGGCGTTCCAGGGCCGGGCCGGAAAGCACCGGGTGGGTCGCGCAGGCCATAACCTCTTTGGCGCCGTTGTCCAGCAGCACTTTTCCCGCTGCGACCATGGTGCCGGCCGTGTCGATCATATCGTCTACCACCACGGCGGTCTTGTCTTTGACGTCGCCGATGACGTGCATGGCCGAGGCCTGGTTGGGACGGTCGCGACGCTTATCGATGATGGCCAGGCCCACGCCCAGGCGTTTGGCGTAAGAACGGGCGCGCTCCACCCCGCCGGCGTCGGGCGAAACGATGACCACGTCCGAGGCAACCTGGCGGATGGCTTCCAAAAGCACGGGCTGGGCAAAGAGGTTGTCCACGGGCACGTCAAAAAAGCCCTGAATCTGGCCGGCGTGCAGGTCTACGGTGACCACCCGGTCGACGCCCGCGGCCTCGAGAAAGTCGGCCACCAGCTTGGCGCTGATGGGCGCACGCGGGCTGACCTTGCGGTCTTGCCGGGAATAGCCGTAATAGGGCACCACGGCGGTCACCCGGCCCGCGCTGGCGCGTTTCAGGGCGTCAAGCATCAGGCAGAGCTGCATCAAGGTAAAGTTGGCCGGGGCGCAAGTGGGTTGGATAACGAAAACGTCGTCGCCCCGCACATTGTCGCCGACTTCAATGCGGATTTCTCCGTCGCTGAAGGTTTCACAGAGGCTGGGAGTCAGGCGGCAGCCCAAGTGATTGCAGATGGCCAAGGCCAGTTCGGGGTTGGCCGTGCCGGAAAGGATTTTGAGGTTGCCGTACATAATTTTCCGCTCGTTGTTGTTCCTTTTTATGGAGAACGGCGACGCAAAAGCGCCGCCCCCGCAGCGTATGCGGCGGCGGCGCCTGGATATATGGCAGGGGCGGGAGGACTCGAACCCACGAATGACGGGACCAAAACCCGTTGCCTTACCAACTTGGCTACACCCCTGCAAGGGTGCCGGTTTTACGCTCCGGCGAAGCTTGCGACCCAACCCTGATGGGGCATGGCCGCCACGGCCCTCTCGGCTCTTTCTCTTTCGGCAAAGACACCGAAAATGCTTGAGCCCGAACCGCTCATGCGGGCAACCTCGGCGCCCTGCTCCAGAAGCTCGTCGCGCAAGCGCGCAAACTCCGGAAAGGCGTGGAATACAACCTCTTCAAGGTCGTTTCCGGGTTCCTCCCCGCGGGAGAAGCAGGTATTATCCCGAGGCCCGGTGCTTGTCAAGTTTTTTTGCGCAGAAAACTTTCGGTCTTCCCGCAAGACATCCAGGGCGGAAAAAGCCCAGGCCGTGGAAATATGAATTTTCGGGCTGAGCAAGGCCAGATGTTTGTCCGCCAGGGGGTTGGCCGTTTCCGTCAGCCGTTCGCCGATACCGCCGGCCAGGGCGGGCCGGTTGAGCAGGAAGAAAGGCACGTCCGCACCCACCTCGGCCGCCAGAGCGTTCAGTGCCGAAGGAGAAAAGGTCTTTTGTCCCAGGGCTTCGGCCCGGTGCTGCAAGAACAGCAGGAGGCCGGCGGCGTCGGCGCTGCCTCCGCCCAGGCCGGCTCCGCTCGGCACGCCCTTGATCAGTAAGACCTCCAGGTCGGGGGCCTGCCCGGCCGCTGCCCGCCACAGGGCGTGGGCCTTGGTTAGAGTATTGCGGCGCGGGTCCACTTCAGGCGAGGTACAGGTCAGGCGCAGGCCGGGGAATCTGCCGGGCCGGATAAGCATCTCATCATGCGGCTCGTCCAAGGGGATAAACAGCGTCTCAAGTTCGTGCAGGCCGTCGGCCCTGGCGGCGAGGATGCGCAAGAACAGGTTGATCTTGCAGCCGGTGCGGATGGTCACGGTATTCGGCATGCAGGTGTCCTTGATTCGAGCGGCCGGCTTCCCCCTGAACCCGATCTATCCCTCAATGGTTTCCACCGTCAGGTTTTGGTTGGTGTAGACGCAAATTTCCGCGGCAATGTCCATGGCCGCACGGGCCACTACTTCGGCCCCCAGGCCCTCGTTGTGACGCATCAGGGCGCGGGCCGCGGCCAAAGCGTAAGGGCCGCCGCTGCCGATGGCGGCCGCGCCGTCGTCCGGTTCAATGACGTCGCCTGCTCCGGACAGGATCAGAATATGATCTTTGTCCGCCACCAGCAACATGGCTTCCAGCCGGCGCAGGTATTTGTCCTGCCGCCAGTCTTTGGCCAGTTCCACGGCCGAGCGCATCAGGTTGCCCGCGTATTCTTCAAGTTTTGCTTCAAATTTTTCAAACAAGGTAAAGGCGTCGGCCGTGGAGCCGGCAAAGCCCGCCACAATGCCGCCTTTATGCAGCCGGCGGACTTTTTTGGCCGTGTGTTTCATGACAATGGCCTGACCCATGGTCACCTGACCGTCACCGGCCAGGCAGACCGAGTCGCCCCGGCGGACGGCCAGAATGGTGGTGCCTCGTATATCCATGATGCAATCCTTATTTCCAGTATTGTCTGCGTTCTTTGTAAACGGCCTCGAAACGATCAAGATCCTGTCTGTCCTGGTTGTCCCGCATCTCGGCCTTGGCCTTTTCGAGAAACTGCTCCGTGCGCTGGCGATTGTTGGTGTACAGCGCGGCATAGGCCAGGTGCAGATAGGCGGGAAACATTTTGCGCTGCTGGGCTAGGTAACGGGCCAGATATTCGTGCACTTCCGGGTCTTCGGGCTCGTCGATCAGCACCCGACGAATGGCGGCCACGGCTTCGGCACTGTTCCCGGAGTCGGCCAGACTGCGGGCATAATAGAACTGGGCGATGGTATCGTTGTGGTTCATACGCACTGCCTGGGCCAGCAACTGGGCTCCCCGGTCGCGATCACCCTTCATGTAGTGGAAAACGCCGGCTTCGCGCACCACCAATTCGTCGGTGGGGCCGCACTTCAAGGCCTGATCGAAAAAGTCCCGAGCGTCGTTGATCCGGTTTTGGCGCGAGGCCAGAATGCCCTGACCCAGCAGGGCCATGCAACGATGCGTCCCGGTCATCTGCTTGGCAAAAGCCTGCAGGGCCAGGGCAGGGTCGCTGTAGCGGGCGCGCACCAGGGCCTGCACTCGGATAAAACGGGCATCGTCGTCTTTGCGGTTGAGGATATTGGCGGGCATCATGGCGATGCGCGCGGCCATGTCGTGCTTGCGGTCGTTCAGGCCGGGGTGGGTGGAGAGGTAAGAGGGGATATTCCCGCCCATGAGCCACTGCCTGCGGCTCATTTTTTCAAAGGCGCCCTCCAACCCCTCAGGCGGGTAACCGGCCTTGACCAGGTAGTTCATGCCCACCTGGTCGGCCTCGTTTTCGTCGGCGCGGCTGTAATTGAGCATGGCCGCCTGGCCGCCCGCCATGGCCCCGGCCATGGCCGCGCCGCCGCCTTCGCCGCCGATGAAGGCGCCGGCCAGCATGCCCAACAGCGAAAGGATACTCACCCATTGGGATTTTTCGATGCGCGCGGCAATATGGCGTTGGGTGACGTGGGCCAGTTCGTGGGCGAGAACCCCGGCCAACTCGGACTCGTGATCCATGGCCAGGATCAGCCCGGTGTAGACGAAGACATAGCCGCCGGGCGTGGCAAAAGCGTTCAGGGCATTGTTGCGCAGCACACTGACCGTGAAGGGAAAGGGCCGTGGCGGTATGGCGGCCACCAAGCGCTGGACCACGTCGTTGACGTAGCCGACCACTTCGGGGTCTTGGACCAGAGGCATACGCGAACGGACCAGGACGTTGAATTTGCGGCCCAGTTCGATTTCATCCTTGATGCTGAACGAACCGAACAGGTCGGCTCTGGCAAGCGGTGCCGCCTGGGTAAGGGTGAAGGCCATCAGAACGAGGCCCGCACAAAGTCTGTGCCACAGGCTCAGACCACGTCCCATACCGCTCCTTCGGGCGTGTCTCGCACTTCCACGCCCAGATTGGTAAGCTCGGCCCGGACCGCGTCGGCGGCGGCGAAGTTTTTGGCCGCCTTAACCAGGCTTCTGGCTTCCAGCAGTTTTTCCACCCGCTCGACGTCAATGTTTTTGCGCCGGATCCGGCAGGCACGCAGATCCGCCAGAAAGGCGGCGGGCTCTTGCCGCCACAGCCCCAAAACCTTGCCCAGACCAATAATTTCGTTGTGGATGTCGTGCAGCAGCTCACGACCGGCCTTGTTTTTGCGCAGGGCCTTGTCGTCCAGGATGCGTCCACCAAGGCGGAACAGGCCATTGGCATGTCCCAGGGTAGCGGCGGTATTCAGGTCGTCGTCCAGGGCCTCGTTGCAGGCCTGGACCAAAGACTCAAAATCGGCCCGCAGTTCCCGGGTGATCGCGCCGCCGGCAGGTGCGGGCAGGGCGCGCTCGGCCGTAAACCGGGCCAGAGACTCGTACTGGCGCTTCAGGCTTTTCTCGGCTTCTTCCATGCTTTCCAAAGAAAAATCAATGGGGCTGCGATAGTGCCTGCTGAGCAGGAACAGGCGCAACACCTCGGGCTCCCAGCTTTCCAGAATGTCCCGGATGGTCTTGAAGTTGCCCAGGGATTTGGACATTTTTTCCGAATCGATCTGCACGAAGCCGTTGTGTACCCAAAAGCGCGAAAATTCCTTGCCCGTGGCCGCTTCGGTCTGGGCAATCTCGTTTTCATGGTGGGGGAAGATCAGATCCTGCCCGCCGCCGTGGATGTCCAGGGGCAAGGAGAGATGCTTTTCGCTCATGGCCGAGCACTCGATGTGCCAACCGGGCCGCCCCGGTCCCCAGGGGCTTTCCCAGGAGGGTTCACCCGGCTTGGCCCCTTTCCAGAGGGCGAAATCCAGGGGGTCTTCCTTTTCTTCCCCCGGCGCTACTCGGGCCCCGGCCTGCATGTCGTCCAGGCTGCGGCCCGAGAGCTTGCCGTAAGCCGGGAAGGTGCGCACCCGAAAGTAAACGTCGCCCGAAGGCGTGGCATAGGCATGTCCCTTGGCGATGAGATTTTCGCACAGGGTGATCATGTCGGCAATGTGTTCCGTGGCCTTGGGCTCCACGTCGGCCCGGAGCACGTCCAGGCGGTCCATATCTTCGTGAAAGGCCTTGATGTAACGCTCGGCGATGACATCGCTCGGCAGGCCGTCGGCATTGGCCCGGTTGATGATTTTGTCGTCCACATCGGTAAAGTTGCGTACGAAGGTCACGCCCAGGCCGATATCGCGCAGCCGGCGCACCAGGACGTCAAAGACCACGGCCGAGCGGGCGTGGCCGATGTGGCAAAGATCGTAGGCGGTGATACCGCAGGCGTACAGCCCCACCTTGCCGGGAACGCGGGGCGTGAAGGGTTCTTTTTTACGCGTCAGGGTGTTGTACAACTGCATGCCTGCTCCAGGCGTCCGGGCGGCGCCCGGTTGAGGGTTATTTCGCGGCGGACGGGTCGAGGCGCTCGATACGGCGCTGGTGCCGGCCGCCTTCAAACGGGGTGGAAAGAAAAATTTCCGCCAACTCGCAGGCCAGGCCGGGTGCGGTCACCCGCTCGCCCAGACAGAGCACGTTGGCGTCGTTGTGCGCCCGGGTGGCTCGGGCATGAAATTCGTGAGTACACAGGGCGGCCCGTATGCCCGGGTGGCGGTTGGCGGCCATGGACATGCCGATGCCGGTGCCGCAGATCAAAATGCCCATGTCTCCGGCGCGCAACACCTCGTCGCACAAACGGTGGGCGAAGTCCGGATAGTCGCAGCTTGCCTGTTCGTGGGTGCCGAGGTTGACGGTTTCCAGACCTTTGGCGGCCAAATGATCCAGCAGGGCTCGTTTGAGGACGAAGCCCGCATGGTCGGAAGCCAGATAGACGCGGCGAACAATCATGGGCACTCCTTGAAGCGCTTTCTTGCCAGATACAATTATTGCAGGTTCGCTTCCGGCAGCTCTTTTTGCTGCGTGCCCGGCGGCAGGGGCAGGGCGAACTGAGCTCCGGCAAAGGGCATGGCGGGGTATTCCAGGTCGCGCACCACGATCAGGGCTTCGGCCCCTTGCGGATGGGCGATCTCAATGCGGTGCGGCCGCATGGGATTGTCGGAGAGCGGCTCAAAGGTCAGCCGCCAGCCGCCTTGCTGCCAGGAAAGGGGGAAACCCTGGGGAGAAAGCTCCAGAAGCCCCGGCAGGGGAGCATTGCGCACATTGAAGACATAACCGCCGGGCGAGGGCGTGGCCGCCGGCGTTTCTCCGCGCGGCGGCAGGAACAGATCACCGCTTCGGCCAGTGAGGATCAGTGAAAGATCGTGCAGGGTCAGGGGAATGGGCACGCCGAAAGCGCTTAAGGCCAGGCCGGCCCGGTCGTGCACATAGGCTGTGGATTCTTCCGGACTGTATGCCGTGAAGGAGTCGGCGCTTTCACGAATCTTGGCTACGGTCGTACCCATGCCGGCGGTCAGATCCAGACGCAGGGGATAACTGCGACCGTTGCCCCAAAGCAGAGAAGAGACGCGCACCGTTTCGCCCTTGGCGTCGGTGTAGCGCAGGGTGGCGGAGAGGCGGAAGGGCCGGGCCGCCTCCGCCCCGGAGCGGGCGGCATAGGCGTTCCAGGCCGAGGCGGCATCGCCCATGGGCAAGCCCGGCCCAGGCACATGCCTGGGCGTGCAGCCGGCCGAAAAGGCCAAAAGGAGAAAGATCAGAGGCAGCAGACGACGCACGGCACTCCCTCTACTTCAACAGGCGGGCGATCTTTTCCCGCAGAACTTCGGGGTTGGACGGGTTGCGGCGCAGGGCCTCGTTCCAGCCTTTCAGGGCCTCGTTCTTCTTTTTCAGGGCGTGAGCGATGTCGCCGTAGTGCTCCCAGATGGTCGGGTCGTCGCCACCCAGAGCGATGCAGCGCTGAATGCTCTGCCAGGCGTCGGCAAAATGCCCCATGCGGTACTGCACCCAAGCCAGCGAGTCCACGATATAGTCTTCGTCCGGAGCCTGGGCCAGGGCTCGGTTGATCAGTTCCAGAGCGCGCGCCAAGTCGGTGTTGCGGTCCGCCAGGGTATAGCCCACATAGTTCAGGGCCTTGTAGTGGCGTGGGTTTTTCTTGATGATTTGTTCCATGGTGGCCAGAGCGGCATCACGCTGCCCGGCCTCCTCCTGGATGTGCCCAAGAGAGAAGAGCAGATCTTCGTCGTCGGGGAATTTGGCCAGAGCCTGCTTCATCAGGTCCACGGCCTCGTCTGCCTTGTTCTGCTTGAGTAGGGCAAAGGCCTGGACGCCCCAAAGTTCTTTGAGGTCCGGTCTGACGGTGCGGGCCTGCGCGGCGGCCTTTTCGGCCTCTTCGAAGCGGCCGGCAT
The DNA here is from genome assembly GCA_031553235.1 of Desulfovibrio sp. Classification (GTDB taxonomy): domain Bacteria; phylum Desulfobacterota; class Desulfovibrionia; order Desulfovibrionales; family Desulfovibrionaceae; genus Frigididesulfovibrio. The sequence continues at coordinate 47,786 of JAVBLS010000018.1, read as the reverse complement.
CAAGCAGAATGTTCAGCGCACGCAGTTTGGCCCGGTCGTACAGCGGGCTGCTTGTGGGGATGGACTGCAGCAGCATGAGCGCCCCTTCCACGTCGCCGCTCATGCGCAGCTCGATGATCGAGCGATAATAGGAAGCCTCGTCCGGATCGGCGCCGCTTTTGACCGCACTTTGCAACAGATCCAGAGCCTCTTTGTTGTGCCCTTCATCGGCAAAGAGCAGGGCGACCTGCAGACGGAACGAGCCCTGATCAGGAGCCTTGTCCAGGGTCTGTATGGCGGCCAGCGGTTTGCCGTCTTTCAACTGCAGGGAGATCAGCCGGTACCAGAGATCCAGGCTCTCGGGCAGCAGGTCAAGGGCCTTGCGGTAGGCGTTCATGGCATCGTTGCGCCGGTTGCCACGCTCGGCCAGCAGGGCGGTTTCCACCCAACCCTGGGCAAAATCGGGATATTTGCGCACCAAGGCTTTCAGCGCGGCCGTGGCTTCAGCCGTTTTACCCGCTCCGGCCAGAACCCTGGCTCGAAAAAGCATGGCCGGCGCGGAATTTTCATCGTTTCTGCCGTTGCCGAGCAGGTCCAGGGCTTTGTCGGTGGCTCCGATGCGCAGATACAGGCGCACCAACTCTTGCCTGGCCTCGGAGCTGTCCGGCTTTTTATCCAGATATTTTTCCATCAGGGCCACGGCTTCGCCGTCCCTGTCCTGTTCGCTCAGGGCACCGGAAAGCAGCACCGTGAGCGGCTCGTCGTCCGGGTACTGGGCCAGGCCGCGTCTGCAGACATCGGCGGCGCCGGGAAAGTCGCCCGTGGCCATGAGAATGGTGGCTCCGTCACGGAATACGGGCAGGGACGGATCATATTTGAGCAGGCCGCGCAGGGCTTCTCCGGCCAGACGGTCGTCGCCCGTGTGCATGGCCTCGGAAAGCAGCAGGTAGTAATAGATATGCTCGGCTTCCGGGCTTAAATCCCATTTGATCGGTTCTTCCTCCGCCGCGTCGGCGGACTGGGGATGCGGCAGGCAACCGAGCATGAAGCAAACCAGAACGGCCGACACCGCGGCGCGAATCAAGAAGGAAGGCTGGGCGATACGCATTATTGCTCTATCCAGTCACGTGAAAAGTCTTTGATGTTGCCGGTCAGGTGGTCGCGCACCTTTTGCAGCAGGCGGGCCTCGATCTGGCGCACCCGTTCGCGGGTGACCTCAAACATGTCGCCTATCTCACGCAAGGTGACGGGTTCTTCCGAAAGCAGACGGTGCTCCAGAATATATTGCTCTTTGTCGGAAAGTAAAGGAACCAGGGACTTCAAACGCTCCCGGACCATGTGGGAGATTTCGCTGTTGCCCAGCACCTCTTCAATGCCCGGCCCGAGGGCGGGCAGGTAGTCGAGGCGGCTGGCTCCACCCGCCTCCTCTTCATTAATCGGGGCATCCAGGGACATGTCCGAGGCATCCAGGCGCTGCTCCATTTCAATGATCTGCTCTTCGGGCACGTTGAGGCGCTCGGCGAGCATGGCTGTGTCCGGATCGAAACCCTGGGCGATCAGAACGCGACGTTCCTTGTTCAGATTGTAAAAAAGCTTGCGCTGCGTCTGGGTGGTGCCGATCTTCACCAGGCGCCAGTTGTCCATGATGAATTTCAGGATGTAGGCCTTGATCCAGAAAGTGGCGTAGTAGGAAAACTTGATGCCTTTTTCCGGATCGAATTTGTCCACGGCCCGCACCAGGCCGACGTTGCCTTCCTGGATCAGATCCAGAACATTTTGCATCCAGCGTCGCTGGAAGTCCATGGCGATGCGCACCACCAGGCGCAGATGCGAGGAGACCAGACGGAAGGCGGCATCCGCATCGCCGGTTTCTTTGACCCGGCGGGCCAGTTGCAGTTCTTCCTCCGGTTTGAGCAGAGGAAACTTATTGATTTCACGCAAGTAAAGGTGCAGGCTGTCTCGGGTGCGCTCAGGCGGATGGTGGGCGAACGGAGCCAACGCCCCCATGTGCGCGAGGTGCGGCACCGGGGGCAGGGCGGAGTCGACGGCTTCCGACGGGTCCAGGCCGAACAGATCAACCCCGGCAGGATCGTCGTCCACCGGTTCGAGGTCCTGGTCCTCGTCGAAAGATTCATCATCATCGTGGTCCAGGATTTCCGGTTCGGCGGCGGCATCCAGCCGGTCGGCCGTTTCGGGATCAAGGGGAGATGAGTATTTTTTCATCATGTGCGTACCGGCCTAGTCTTTATCAGAAGGCAGAGAAACAGGGAAGGGCTTTTCTCTTTGTCCTGGGTCCGCCCATGGTCAATAGTCGGGAATGGGACGACGAATCTTTTAATGTTTGTTTTTTTGTTTGTCCTTTTCAATGATTTTCAGTAAACCGAGCGAGCACGGATCACCCCTCCAAGACAAAAAGTAAAGAGGCTGCAATGACGTTTCGTTCCCTTTTGGCGGAAGGCCGGCGGATAATTTTTGACGGGGCCATGGGCTCAATGCTGCAAACACGCGGGCTGCCTCCCGGCGTCAGTCCCGAACTGTTCTGCCTGGAAAAGCCCGAAGTGCTTTTCGGCGTGCATGCCGACTATGCAGCCGCCGGGGCCGACGTACTGACCACCAACACCTTTGGCGGCACGCGTTTTAAGCTCGACCCCGGGCTGGAGCCCTTTAACTTTAACCGACGAATGGCCGCAGCCGCCCGCGAGGCCGCCGACAGGGCGGGCCGACGGGTGTTCGTGGCCGGCAGCGTCGGACCCACGGGTAAATTTCTCAAGCCCTTGGGAGAACTTGATTTTGAAGATCTGATCGCCGCCTTTGTCGAGCAAATCCGTGGTCTGGCCGCCGGTGGGGCCGATCTATTGATGATCGAAACCCAGTTTGACATCGCCGAGGCCAGAGCCGCCGTGGTTGCGGCCCGCCGGGTCTGCGACCTGCCCCTGGCTGTTTCCATGACCTACGAGGCCGGAGTGACCCTGACCGGTTCGTCTGTGGAAGTTTGCGTCGCCACTCTGGCCAATCTCGGGGCCGATGTGGTGGGCATGAACTGCAGCGCCGGTCCGGCTGGAATGGCCGAAGCCGCCGCAGCCCTTCTGGCCGCCTCGCCCGTGCCGGTGCTGATCCAGCCCAACGCCGGGCTGCCTCGCTTGGAGAACGGCCGGACCGTGTTTCCCCTTGGTCCTGAAGACTTTGCCGAGGCGGTCACGGCCTTTGCCCGGGCCGGCGCTCAACTGGTCGGCGGTTGCTGCGGCACTACCCCGGAGCATATCGCCGCCCTAGCCCGCCGGGTGCGTGCCCTGGACGCGCCGGCGCCTCGGCCGTATTTTTCCGGCGTGGCTCTGACCTCGCGCTCCCGCATGGTACGCCTGGGACCGGACGGGCCTTTTGTCTGCATCGGCGAGCGGATCAATCCCACAGGCAAGAAACTGTTGAGCGCCGAGTTGCAGGCGGGCGAGTTCACCACGGCTCTGCGTTTTGCTGAAGAGCAGCTCGCGGCCGATGCGCCGGTGCTGGACGTGAACGTGGGCGCGCCTCTGGTCGACGAGGCCCGTTTGCTGCCGGATTTGGTCGGCCGCCTGGCCTCGGCCCACGCCTGTCCGCTTTGCCTCGACTCGGCCGATCCTGTTGCCATGGCCGCGGCCCTGGCGGTGTATCCTGCTTCGCCCCTGGTCAATTCCATCAGCGGCGAGGAAGGCCGCATGGACCGTCTCGGCCCGCTGTGCCGCGACTTTGGCGCGCCCTTCATTCTCTTGCCCCTGCGCGGCAAAAAATTGCCTGAAAAGGCCGGAGAACGCATCGCCGTTGTCGAAGATCTGCTGGGCCGCATGGAAACTCTCGGCGTTCCGCGCCGGCTGGCCGTGGTCGACATTCTGGCCCTGACCGTTTCCTCCACGCCGACGGCGGCGCGCGAATGTCTGGAGTTCATCCGCTGGTGTACCGGGCAGGGGCTGCCCACGGTCTGCGGCCTGTCCAACATTTCTTTCGGTCTGCCTGCCCGCAGCCTGGTCAACTCGGCCTTTGCCGCGGCCGCGGCCGGAGCCGGTTTGTGCGCCTGCATCGCCAATCCCTCGGATGCCCGCCTGGCCGACACCCTGGATGCGCTCAACGTGCTTTTGAACCACGATCCCGGTGCGGAAAACTTTATTACCGCCCATGCTGATCGTCCGGCCGAAACGAGCACTGCGCGCGTTTCTTCCCGCAAAGCCCCGGCTTCGGTCGCTAGCCTGGAAGAAGCGGTTATTCTCGGTCGGCGTGAGGCTGTGGAACCCCTGCTTGCGGCCGTCCTGGAGGCCGGGGAAGATCCCTTTGCCCTGGTTGACGGCCGGTTGATTCCGGCCATCAATGAGGTCGGAGCACGCTACGAGCGTCGAGAATATTTTCTGCCCCAACTGATCCGCTCGGCCGAAGCCATGCAGGTGGCCTTTGCCCGTCTGCGGCCGCTGTTGGAAAAAAAGCGCGGCCAGGCAGACCGGTCCGTGGTGGTCTTGGCCACGGTACAGGGCGACATTCACGATATCGGCAAGAACATCGTCGGCCTGATGTTGGAAAACCACGGCTATGTCGTGGTCGATCTGGGCAAAGACGTGCTCGCCGAAACCGTGGTTCGGGCCGCCGCCAAGCACAAGGCCGGGGCCATCGGGCTTTCGGCCCTGATGACCACCACCATGGTGCGCATGCGCGACACAGTGGAACTTTTGGCCGAGAAGGGGCTGGACATTCCGGTTATGGTGGGCGGCGCCGTGGTCACCCCGGCCTTTGCCCGGAGCATCGGGGCGCACCATTCCGGCGATGCCGTGGGAGCCGTGCGCCTGGCAGGCAGGCTGATGGGCAAGGGCGCGTGATGATCTTTCCGGATCGAACCTGTTTTTATAACGCAACCGCAATGAAAACGAAATAAGTCCGAAACAGCCGGTACTGGACGCCGGGGCGGATGTGCTGTACAGAAAAGTCGGCCGCACGTCGTTGGTTTATGCCCTTTGATTGGCCGTTCAACCTGAATTGTGAAAAGGAGGCGACGATGTTTCGCCGTGTCAATGCCGTTCTGTTGATCGCCTGTCTGTGCCTGGCGGCCCTTTCCTCGCAGGCGGCGGAAATCGTCCCTGGTTCCATTAAAGGTATGGACGCCAAAGCCCTGGTCAAAATGATCAACGACAACAAGGGCAAGGTGGTGGTGATCAACGTCTTTGCCTCCTGGTGCCCACCCTGCCGCAAAGAGGTTCCCGGTCTGGTTGAGGTGCGCAAGGCCTTTTCAGACAAGGAGATGACCCTGATCGGCGTCTCCGTGGACAAGACCCCCAAGGCCCTTTACAACTTTCTGGAAGGCATGGGAGTGAACTATCCCATCTTTCTGGCCGAAAATAAATTTGAAGAGAACGTCGGGGTCACAGCAGTGCCTCTGCTGCTCATTTACAACAAGCGCGGCGATTTGGTCACCAACCACGAAGGCTATGTGGACAAGGACGACCTGATCGACGCGGTCAAAAAGATTTCCGCCCAGTAAATTATGAAACATATCGTCCGCAAGGCGTCGGCCTCCGACGTCAAGCCCATCCATGCTGCTCTGCTGCGGGCCGCAAGCGCTGGCCTGATGCTTTCGCGCTCATTGTCACAGCTTTACAGCCATATTCGCGATTTCATGGTGCTGGAGGACGGCGACGGCAAGATGCTCGGCTTTTGCGCTCTGGCCGTGATGTGGGAGAACATCGGCGAAATACGATCCCTGTTCGTGCATGAAAATTTGCGCGGCAACGGCTACGGCCGTGTTCTGGTGGAAGCCTGCCTGGAAGAGGCTCGTGTGTTGGGCATTTCGCAGGTTTTCACCCTGACTTACCAGACCGGTTTTTTTGCCGGCCTGGACTTTGAAGTGGTGGCTATGGATACACTCCCCCAGAAAATCTGGGCCGACTGCATTCATTGCCCCAAGTTCCCCGATTGCGATGAGACCGCCATGATGCGGCGGGTATGAGGTTGCGCACATGGCCACAATAGCGGTGAAAAACCTGGATGTTCTGTACACCGACGAGCAAATCCAGACCAGGGTGCGGGAATTGGCCGCCGAGATCAATGCGGTTTACGAAGGAAAGCCTCTGGTCGTGGTCTGCGTGCTCAAAGGGGGCTTTATGTTTTTCTCCGACCTCCTGAAGCGCATCAGCGTGCAGCCGGAGGTCGATTTTGTTCGCCTGGCCAGTTACGGCAACACCATGGATTCTTCCAGAAGCATCAGCTTCACCAAGGATGTGGAAATTTCTCTGGAAGGCAAACACGTGTTGATCGTGGAAGATGTAGTGGACACAGGCCACTCCATGGAGTTCCTCTTCCGCTGCCTTTCGGCGCGCGGGGCCGTCTCGTTGCGTCTGGCCGCCCTGGTGGATAAGCGGGAACGCCGCGAGGTCCGGGTGGACGTGGATTTTCCGGGCTTCATCCTTTCCGAGGGCTTCATTGTCGGCTACGGCCTGGACTATGCCGAGCGTTTCCGTGAACTGCCGGCCATATATATTCTGGAACTGCAAGGCGATTCCTGCTAGAGTGGATGTCCGGCGAACAAGGCGCGGATACTATGCTGATTTCCTGCCCCAAATGCGAGACGACCTTTTCTCTGCCGGATGGGCTTTTCCGGCCGGGGCGTAAAGCCCGTTGCTCCAATTGCGGCTACATCTTCCCCATGGCTCTGCCGGAAGCGCAGCCCGCGGCCGCGCCCGCCATTGAAGAGCCTCTGCCCGACATGAAAAAATCCCCCAAGAAGCGGGGCATCCGCGCCGTTCTGTCGCTTTTTGCCGTGCTTTTGTGTCTGGCGGGCGTGGGCGCGGGCGGCTGGATGATCTACCGCTCCTTTTCTTCTCCCGACAAGCCAGTGGGAAATGTCGGGCAAACACCCGCCGGCCAGGGTGACACTGCGGCGTCTGAGGCCGACCCGGCCGCCGGGGTGCGCGACATCGATCTGGTGGATGTACGCCAGTTTATAGTGAAGAACGACAAACTCGGCGATCTCGTGGTCATCAAGGGCAACGCGGTGAACAATTTCAAGGTACCGAAAGCCTTCATCGCGGTTGAAGCCCGCCTGTTCGCCAAAAACGGCACGGTCATAGCCCGGCAGACCCGGCTTTGCGGTCCCGACCCTTTCCTCACTCAGTTGCAGGTGCTCACGGCTCAGGGCCTGGAAGAGGCCCTGGGCAATCGGGTGGAGGTGCTGCTGAACAACAGCAACGTCGAGCCGAAGCAGAGCACTCCCTTCTGGTTCGTCTTCACGCCCGCGGCCAAGCCGCAGCCGGCCGAAGGGGAGAAAGAGGAAGCCGGCAAGCCGTGGCAACCCTGGAAGGATCTCTGGGAATTTGAGGTCCGCCCCATAGATGCCAAGGACGTGGCCCCGGAGTCCGCTCCGCAGGGCAATGGCTAAACTCCGCGAAATCTACGTCTGCTCCCAATGCGGCGGGCGTTCCGCGCAATGGAAGGGCCAGTGTCCCACCTGTGGTGAATGGAACAGCCTTGAGCCGCAGACCCTGAACGTTTCTCCGTCTTCCCGAAACACCCCCGTGGCCGCTCATGCCGAGCCGGTCATGCGACTGAGCGAAGTGCCGGATCTGGTCGGTGCCGCCTTCGGCACCGGCCTGGCCGCCCTGGATCGTATTCTGGGCAAGGGCCTGGTGCCGGGCAGCGCCCTACTGGTCGGCGGTGAGCCGGGCATAGGCAAGTCCACTCTGTTGCTGCAGGTGGCCGGGCGGGTGGCTGCGGCCGGCCGACGGGCCGTGTATGTCAGCGGGGAGGAATCGCCTGCACAGATTCGCAGTCGGGCCGATCGCCTCGGGTTGCTGCATGAAAACCTTTTCGTCCTGGCCACCTCGCAGGTGGAGGACGTTTTCCCCGTGCTGGAAGGCGCAGACCCCACGGCTCTGGTTATTCTCGACTCGATCCAGACCCTGACCAGCATGCGGGCCGAAGGTCTGCCCGGCAATGTCGCCCAGGTGCGGGCCGTGGCCGTGGAACTGGCCGAGCGCTGCCGCAAAAGCGGCACCACGGTTGTTTTTGTAGGCCATGTGACCAAAGACGGCGCTCTGGCCGGGCCGCGCCTGCTGGAGCACATGGTCGACACGGTCATCTCCCTTGAAGGCGACCGCCGGCAGGCCTTCCGCCTGTTGCGGGTGCTCAAAAACCGCTTCGGCCCCAACCAGGAACTGCTGGTCTTCCAGATGGTCGAGCGCGGCCTTGAACCGGTGGAAGACCCCTCGACCTACTTTCTCGGCGCGCGCGACCCGTCCCTTTCAGGCACGGCCGTGGTCATGGCCCTGGACGGACAGCGCCCCCTGGCCGTGGAAGTGCAGGCCCTGGTGACCAAAAGCTTTCTGGCCATGCCCCGGCGGGCCGGCCTGGGCTTTGACGTCAACCGGCTGCACCTGCTTCTGGCCGTACTGGAAAAGCGGCTGCGGCTGTCCTTTGCCCAGGCGGATATCTACGCCAAGGTGGGCGGTGGCCTGAAGCTGGCCGAACCGGGCATGGATCTGGCCCTGGTGGCCGCGTTGCTGTCGTCGTTTTACGACATTCCCCTGCCCGAGCGGGCGGTGTTCTGGGGCGAGGTGGACTTGAACGGCCAGGTCCGGCCTGTGGCCGGGCATGCCATGCGCGAGACCCAGGCCAAGCGTTTGGGCTACAAACCGTTGATTCACCCGGCCGACGGCGAATCCGGCTGGGGCGTGCGCACCCTGAACGAGGTGCAGCAGGCCTTATTCGCCCGCAAGGGAGTGGCCGGAAAAGCCGCGTGGCCCAGGCCGCCCGGACCCGAGGAGTAGCCGGCCCCAAGACGGCCCCGGAGCGCTGTGCGACTGAGCAGGCGTTCCACCGGCAGCCCCCTGTGTCGCGGCAAACGGCACTTGACCGGGCCGCGTTTTCGACTCATCATACAAGCATGAAGAAGTACGCGGCCCTCCCCCGGCGCCGCTCGAAGGATGGTGCTTTCGGCCCGGTCCGTCGATGTCGGTCGGGCCGGCCGCTTTGACCGCCTGCCTGCCCGTTACGGCGACAAGGAAAAACCCATGAGCCCGGATCATCCTCAGAACGAAGGAATGTCGGACATCCGCGCAGATCTTGAGGTGCGCGAACCGCGCAAATTCAAGGTGCTGCTGCATAATGACGATTATACCACCATGGAATTCGTGGTGGAGATTTTGCGGACCGTTTTTCGCAAAAGCCCGGAACAGGCCTCGGCGATCATGTCTTCCGTGCATGAGCGGGGCTTGGGGGTCTGCGGCGTGTATACGGAAGAAGTGGCCGAAACCAAGGTCATGCAGGTGCATGAAAAGGCCCGGAGCGCCGGCTTCCCGTTGCGCTGCAGTATGGAGGAAGAATGATGCTCGATTCCAATCTGGAGCAGGCCCTGGCCCTGGCCGTCAATCTGGTGCGCTCGCGCCGGCATGAATACCTTTCGCTCGAACATCTGCTTTTCGGCATCGCCGGTGTGCAGCCGGGTCGCGCTCTGCTGCAAGAGGCGGGTGTAGACATCTCCTTACTGCTGCAAAAACTGGAGCGTTTTTTCGACGAGCACATCACCCCCCTTGAGGAGGGCACGGGCGAAGTGGTCCAGACCATTGCCGTGCAGCGGGTTATGCAGCGCACCGTGCGCCAGATGCACAACTCCGGCCGGCACAAGGCCGGCATAGGCGACGTGCTGATCTGTCTGCTGGAGGAAGAAAATTCTTACGCCGCCTATTTCATTCTCGCCCAAGGTGTCACCCGCATGGACATCATGGAGCGTGTGGCCCACGCCACCCTGGGGGTGAAAGAAACCGCGGCCGACCAGGAAACGGGCGAGGACCCGGATGCCAAGACCCTGGCCAAATACACCACGGATCTGACGGCCAAAGCCGAACGGGGCGAATTGGACCCGCTGATCGGCCGAGAGCGTGAAATTGAACGCGCCGTGCAAATTTTGGCCCGTCGGCGCAAAAACAATCCTTTGCTGGTGGGCGACCCGGGCGTGGGCAAAACCGCCTTGGCCGAAGGGCTTGCCCGGCGCATCACCTCGGGCGACGTGCCCGACGATTTCAAAGATGCCCGGCTGCTGTCTCTGGATTTGGCCGGGCTCATGGCCGGCACCAAGTACCGGGGCGACTTCGAGGGCAGGCTCAAGTCGATTCTGGCCGCTTTGGAGCACATGCCCAACGCCATCCTCTTTGTGGACGAAATCCATACCCTGGTGGGCGCGGGTGCGGTCAGCGGCGGTTCGCTGGATGCCTCGAACATCCTCAAGCCAGTGCTCGGCTCAGGCAAGCTGCGCTGCATCGGCTCCACCACGTATGAGGAGTTGCGCAACCATTTTGAGAAAGACAAGGCCTTTACCCGGCGTTTTCAGAAAATCGACGTCAACGAGCCGGATCATGCCGAAAGCGTGGCCATCCTTAAGGGCCTGAAATCCCACTACGAACGCCACCATAAGGTCCGCTACACCCCGGCCGCGCTCGAGGCCGCGGTCACTCTGGCCGTGCGCCATCTGCCCGAAGCCCGCCTGCCGGACAAGGCCATCGACCTGATTGACGAGGCCGGGGCGCGTCGACGCCTGAAGCCGGATGCCGCAAACGGTAAAAAGACCCTTTCCGTGGGCGTTGCCGATGTGCAGGAAGTGGTGGAAAGCATGGCCCGCATCCCGGCGACCAAGGCCACGACCGATGAAAAGGCCGCGCTCAAAGGCCTGAAACGCGATCTGAAAAACGTGGTTTTCGGCCAGGACGAGGCGGTTTCGGCCGTCACCCGGGCGGTGCTCCGGGCCAGGGCGGGTTTTCGGGCCGAGGGCCGGCCGCAGGGTGCTTTTCTGTTTTACGGCCCCACCGGCGTGGGCAAGACCGAGTTGGCCAAACAATTGGCCGCTTCTCTTGGGGTGGCCTTTTTGCGCTACGACATGTCGGAATACATGGAAAAACACGCCGTATCGAGGCTGGTGGGTGCGCCGCCGGGCTACGTGGGTTTCGACCAGGGTGGCCTGCTGACCGAGTCGGTGCGCAAAAATCCCCACGCCGTGCTCCTGCTCGATGAAATGGAAAAGGCCCATCCGGACGTTTTCAACATTCTGCTCCAGGTCATGGACTATGCCACCCTGACCGACAGCACCGGACGCAAGGCCGATTTTCGCAACGCGATCATCATCATGACCACCAACGCCGGGGCCTTTGAAATGGCTTCGCGCGGCATAGGCTTCGGCTCGCCCGTGGGTGCACAACATTCCGAGGAAAAGGGTAAAAAAGCCCTGGAGCGCCTGTTCAACCCGGAATTCCGCAACCGCTTGGACGCGATGATCGCCTTTGCCCCGCTTTCACCCAAGGTCATGGAACAGGTGGTGGACAAGTTTGTCGGCGTTCTGTCTCTTTCCCTGGCGGAAAAGAAGGTGGAACTTGCTTTGACCCCGGCGGCCAGGGCTCATCTCGCCGCCACAGGCTACGACCCGGTCTTTGGCGCCAGACCGCTGGCCCGGGTCATGCGCGAGCAGCTTGAAGACGTGCTGGCGGGTGAAATCCTTTTCGGCAAATTGCAGCGCGGCGGCAGCGTGAAGGTGGATGCGGCGGCAAAAGCCGGCCCCGCGGACGGGAGGACGGCAACCGGGCTGACGTTTTCTTTTGCCGCTGTGGAGAAAAAAAACTCGTCGGAGAACAGGAAAAAATAGTTCGTCCTCCTCTTCGCCCCGCGCCCCCCGTTGCCCCTTGCCGGCCATGGGGGGCGCCCTGTATACGGAGGGGGCCGGAGCGTCCCCCCCCCCCACACACAGACAGTAAGCGCCGGCATGAATGAGCATTCAATTGCTCTCGGTGGTAACCTTTTTTCCGGAGCCCGCCATGAAAATTTTGGTCCTCAACGGCCCCAATCTGAATCTCACCGGACTGCGCGAGCCGGAAGTCTACGGTACCCGCACCCTGGACGATCTCATGGCCGAGCTGGCCGAGGCGGGCAGCGCGGCCGGCCACGATCTGCACTTTTTCCAAAGCAACCACGAAGGCGCGCTGATCGACCAATTGCACCGGGCTTTTCTGGAAAGCTTTGACGGGGTGATCTACAACCCCGGTGCTCATGCTCATTACAGCCTGGCCCTGCGCGACGCGGTCACGGCTTGCGGCCGGCCGGTGGTCGAAGTGCACCTGTCCAATATTCACGCCCGGGCTAAAAGCGAGCCCTTCCGCGGGTATTCAGTTATTGCACCGGCCTGCTGCGGGGTCGTTGCCGGCTTCGGCTCCCTGGGCTACCACCTGGCCCTGACGGCATTGGAGCAGATGAACATTGAAAATGATCACCTGCTCTGATGGCCGTGTGAGTGGGCATTCGTGGCTGGAGCGGACGTGAGCGCCTTGCTCATCGGTTTGGTTCTGGCCTCGGCCCTGCTGCACGCGACCTGGAATGCCCTGATCAAGGGCGGCCGGGACAAGCTTCTGGAAACAGCCTTGAACACCAACGGCGGCGCCCTGGTCGCCCTGTGTCTGTTGCCGTTTTTGCCCTTGCCGAACCCGGCCTGCCTGCCGTATCTGGCAGGTACCGCAGGCATCCACATCTTTTACTATTTGTTCCTGGTCCTGACCTACAAAGAAGCCGATTTCAGCCGGGCCTACACGCTGATGCGCGGCGCGGCTCCGCTGCTCACTGCCGGAGTGGGCGCGTTGCTGCTTGACGAAAGCCTGAGTTTTGGCGGCCGGGCCGGCGTCTGCCTGCTCAGCCTGGGGGTGCTCGTTCTGGCCTGCAACGGCGGCTCCAGAGCCAAGGGGCGACGCCTGCCGTTTTTCGGCGCCCTGGCAGGCGCCGCAACCATTACGGCTTATACCTTGGTGGACGGCAGGGGCGTGCGCCTTTCAGGCAGCGCCTATACCTACGTTTGTCTGCTGTTCTGCCTGAATACCCTGAGTATTTCCCTGTTTACCCTGGCCGTGCGTCGCCGGGCCTACATCTCCTATGTGCAGGAACGCTGGACCCATGGATTGTTCGGTGGCACCTGCAGCTTGGCGGCCTACGGCATCGTTCTCTGGGCTATGACTCGCGCGCCCGTGGCCCAGGTGGCGGCCCTGCGCGAAACCTCGGTGGTCTTTGGCATGCTTTTGGCTATGGCTTTTTTAAAGGAACACTTGAGCCTTGCCCGGGCAACGGCGGTTCTGCTGGTGCTTGCCGGGGCGGCGGTCATGCGGCTGTGGGGCTGAGAAAAATGAAAGTCAGCGGCAACAGGCTAAAAACGAACGGCCGGAGCAATACTTCCGGCCGTTCGCGATTGTGCCGCCGTTGAAAGGCTCAGTCTTGCCCGTCGCTACGGCGTTTTTCGTTCTCGTCCTTATAGAGCTTGTATGTTACGGCATCCATCAGGGCCTGTCGGCTGGCCTCGATGACGTCGTACGAGACACCCACGGTGACCCATTTGTGGCTGTGGTCGGCCGATTCGATCAGCACCCGCACGGTGGAGGCCGTGCCTTGGCCGCCGTTGCCAGCCGTGAGCACCCGGACCTTGAAATCCACCAGTCGCATCTCGTTCAGGCGCGGGTAAAAGCCGGTCAGGGCCTTGCGCAGGGCCTTGTCCATGGCGTTGACCGGGCCGTCGCCAACGGCGGCGGTGTGTTCCACCACGCCTTCGACCTCCAGGGTGACCGTGGCTTCGGAAGTGATCTCGCCGCCGGCCCCGATTTTGGATTCCAGAATACGAAACTGCACGGGCTTGAAGAAGTCGCGCACCCCGCGCCTGGCCAGCTTGCGCAGCAGCAGCAGTTCCACCGAAGCCTCGGCAGCGGCGTAATCGTAGCCGTCGGCGGCCTTTTGCTTGAGCTCGGCCAGCAGGCCTTTGACCACGGGTTCGTCCTTGTTAAGGTGGAAGCCGAAGCGCCTGGCCATGGACACGATGTTGCTGCGCCCGGCCAGCTCGGTGAGCAGAATGCGCTGCCGGTTGCCCACAGTCGAGGGGTCGATGTGTTCGTACAGCGAAGAGTTGCGGTTGACCGCGCTGACGTGGATGCCGCCCTTGTGGGCAAAGGCCGAGCGGCCCACAAAGGGCTGCCTGCTGAAGGGCGTCATGTTGGCCACTTCGGAGACATAGGCCGAAATCGAGGTCAGCAGCTCCAACCGGCCTCGGGGCAGGCAGCGATATTTGCCGTCGGCCTTCAATTCCAGAATCGGGATGATCGAGCAGAGGTTGGCGTTGCCGCAACGTTCGCCCACACCGTTGATCGTGCCCTGGACCATGACGGCCCCGGCTTCCACGGCGGCCACGGCATTGGCCACGGCCAGTTCGCTGTCGTTGTGCGTATGGATGCCTAGGGCGGCTTTCGGCAGATGTTTTTTCACCTCTTTGACGGCTGCGGCGACGTCGTTGGGCAGGCCGCCGCCGTTGGTGTCGCACAACACCAAGCAGGAGGCTCCGGCCTCGTAGGCGGTTTTGAGCACGGCCAGGGCGTAGTCGCGGCTGCGGGCGAAGCCGTCGAAAAAGTGCTCGGCGTCAAAGATCACTTCGGGCAGGCGCTTGCGCAGAAACTCCACCGAAGCGCCGACCACGGGCAGGTAGTCTTCGGGTTTGACCCGCAAGGCCTCGCGGGCATGAATCTCGCAGGTCTTGCCGAAAATGGTCGCGGCTTGTGGTTTGGCGGCCACGATGGCGCTTAAGTTGGGGTCGGTCTCGGCCGTGTGTGAAGGGTGGTGGGTCGAGCCGAAGGCGGCGATTTTCGCGTGCTTCAGGTTATAGCCCGCGATCTCCTGAAAATAGACCGTGTCCACCGGGCTCGCGCCGGGCCAGCCGCCTTCCACGTAGGCAATACCGAAGTCGTCGAGCTTGAGGGTGATCTTGATCTTGTCCTCAAGGCTTAAGTTGACGTCCTCGGCTTGGTTGCCGTCGCGCAGAGTGGTATCGTAGATGATGATGTTTTTCATGATCCCGTTTCTTCCGCACAGGCGGCTTCTTCCATGTAGGAACAGTGATCCAGCTCAAAGGCGTTGTGCAGAGTGCGCACGGCCAGTTCGGTGTAACGCTCGTCCACCAGGCAGCTGATCTTGATTTCCGAAGTGCTGATCATGATGATGTTGATGTTCTCGTCCTGCAGGGCGGCAAAGGCCTTGGCCGCCACGCCCGAGTGATTGCGCATGCCCACGCCGATGGCCGAAATCTTGGCCACGTAGACGTCGTGCAACACCTCGAAGGCACCGACCTTGTCCTTGATTTCCCCGACAACTTCCAGGGCCTTTTTCAGATCCTTGCGGCCAACGGTGAAGTTCATGTCCGTCACCCCTTCGCGGCTGGGGTTCTGAACGATCATGTCCACGGAGACCTTGGCCTCGGCCAGGGGGCCGAAAATGGATGCGGCCACGCCGGGCTTGTCGGGCACGGCGCGCAGGGTGATACGGGCTTGATCCTTGTCATAGGCGATGCCGGAAACCATAATATGTTCCATGCTGGGATCCTCCTGGGTCACCAGGGTGCCGGGATTGTCGCTGAATGTGCTGCGTACCAGGACCGGGACCTTGTATTTTTTGGCGAACTCGACCGAGCGGATTTCCAACACTTTGGCTCCCATGCTGGCCATTTCCAGCATTTCGTCATAGGAAATGCGATCCAGCTTGCGGGCCGTGGAGCAGAGGTTGGGGTCCGTGGTGAACACGCCTTCAACATCTGTAAAAATTTCACATAATTCAGCGTCGACCCCGGCGGCCAGGGCCACGGCCGAGGTGTCCGAGCCGCCGCGGCCCAGAGTGGTGATGCGGCCATTCGCGGTCACGCCCTGAAAACCGGAAACCACCAGCACGTCGTAGTTGCCGAAGTAGTTGAGGATGCGCTGCTTGTCGATGTTGTGGATGCGGGCCTTGCCGAATTCGTCGTCGGTTTCGATGCCGATCTGGAAGCCCAGAAAGGAACGAGCCCGGATGCCGTTGTCGCGTAGAAGCATGGCAAACAAGGCCGTGGAAATTTGCTCGCCCGTCGAGATCAGCGAGTCGAGTTCCGCCGGGTCCGGATTGTCGGACCATTCGCGGGCCAGTTCCAGCAGCCGGTTCGTTTCCCCGGCTCTGGCCGAAAGCACCGCAATCATCTTGCACCCCTGGCCCAGGCCTTGCCCGACCTTGGCCAGCACATGTTTTTGCCGTTCGCGATCGGCCACCGAAGTGCCGCCGAATTTCTGCACTATGATGCGCATGAGACGTTCCTTATGTCCTGAAAAAAACGTCCGCCGCCCCGGCCAAGCTTTTCAGCAGACGTTCGCCTGCCGGGCCGAGAGCGGCAAGTTCCGCCACACGCTCATCCTCTTTCTCCCCACGAGCAAGGCTCACCGTCAGGCCGTCGGCGGGCAGGCCCGCTGCAAGCAGGCGTTCGGACCATTCCACTATGGTCAGAATCCCTGTGTCGTCCAGGGATTCTTCCAGGCTTTCGTCCGGCAGACCGGGCTCCAATCGATAGAGGTCAAAATGATGAACAGTGGGTTTCGTACAATATATATTGCAGATGGTAAAGCTCGGACTTGAGGTCTCTGCGTTCTTTCCGCCCGGCAGAGCCTCGACCAGAGCCCGGATCAGTGTGGTTTTGCCCACTCCGAGATCACCAAAAAATAAGAAGACCCTGAGGTTCTCCCGCTCCACGGCCTGGGCCAAGGCCCGGCCCAGGGTTTGGGTCGCGGCGGCGGAACGCAGGCTCAGACGCATGGAACCACCTCAAAATGACGTTCCGCCTTGCGACACAGCTCGGCCCGGGCCGTCGGCACGGCCCCGGCGATCTCGGAAGCCAGGTGCCCCAGGGGGGCCGAGCGTTCCAGCAATTGGCCCGCGCGCGCGTGCAGGTACACGCCGAGACAGGCCGCTTCGAGAGAAGGCAGTTCGGCGGCCGCGAGCGCGGCAATGACTCCGGCCAGCACGTCACCCGAACCGGCTGTACCCAGAGCCGAAGAAGCCACGGGGCAAAGACCGATGGGCGCGCCGCGCCGGCCCACCAGGGTGCCGGGGCCTTTGAGGGTCAGCACGGTCGGGCTTTGCCGGAAAAAGGCTCGCATGGCCCCGGCGCGATCTTCCTGCAACTCGCCGATGCAGACCTTGAGCCCGGCGGCATCTTGGATCGGTCGCCCGGCCAGGCCGGGAAAAAAGGAGCAGGGCAGAAGCGAGGCCATCTCGCCGGGGTGCGGGGTAAGAATGTCGTTTTCTTGCAGAAGGCTCAATGGCAAGTCTTCGGCCTGGCGGGCTTTTTGGGCTTCGGGCCGGACGTCGGGCAGATGGAAAAAGGACAGGGCGTCGGCATCCAGGATGACCGGCGGTCTGTCCTCCAGGCCGAGCAGGTTTTTGACGACCGTACGGGCGCCGACGTTGCGGCCCAGGCCTGGTCCGAGGACCACGGCTCCGGGGCTCAGGCGATGGAGCAATTCCGGCAGGGATCCGGCTCCGGCTGCGTTCCATGTCGTGCCGTCGCCCAGGCCGTGCAGCATAAGCTCCGGATGGGGGCAGGGCGGGGTCAGGCCGCCGGGAAAGGCCAGATGGACCAACCCGGCCCCTGCCCGCAAAGCCCCGAGCCCGGCCAGTACCGGCGCTCCGGCCATGCCGGCCGAGCCGCCCACGATCAGCACCCGACCGCCCTGACCTTTGTGGCGCAGAGGGGAGGGGATGAAGGCCGGGCCCGGCTGTGGGGCAATGAGCCGCCAGGAGGGCGGCGCGACTTCGCGCGCGCCCAGAGGAATACCGATGGCCCGCACCGCGACTCTGCCGGTGTAAGGTGCGGCCTCGGGAAAAAACAGGCCGGGCTTACCCGCCTCAAAGGTCACGCTTAGATCGGCGCGCACCGCTTCGGGACGGGGTTTGCCGGTATAACCGCACAAACCGCTGGGAATATCCAGAGAAAAGACAAAGGCATGCTCTTTCAGGGCGTTTATGCCCCGCACCAGGGCCAGTTCGGCGTCACGCAGGTCACCCTTGATGCCGGTGCCGGTGAGGGCGTCCACCACCAAGTCCGGGCGGCCCCAGGTCTCCGGCGGGAAGTCGGCGGCCGGGGCAAAGGACACGCCGCAGACTTTGGCCGACAGCATGTGGCCGGCCGTGGCCCCACGCAGAGCGTCTTCGGGTTTGGCGCAGACCATTTGCACCCGCAATCCGGTCTCCTGCAGTCGGCGGGCCAGGGCCGCGCCGTCGCCGCCGTTGTTGCCGCCACCCATGACCACCAGAGCCTGCAGCCCGGCGCACAGGGGAAAGTTCTCATTCAGAACGGCAAAAGCTTCGCGGGCGGCGTTTTCCATCAAGAGGAAAGAGGACAGGCCAAAGCGAGTTTCGGCGGCCTGATCCCAAAGGCGCATCTCTTCCGGCGTGGGCAAAGCTTCAAACAGGGGCAGGGACTGCATGGACGACTCCTTGGATCAAAGATACGTGCCTTGGAAGGTGCGCCGCGTCAAGTGTCCTGTGCTCCAGCCCGATTTGCCTGCAACCCGCTTGCGCGTCCGTCGAAGTAGGACAGCACCTTTGCCGTTGGCTTGCTCCAACCGCCTGGTCGGAGATTGACGCGGGTTGCCCGAGAAGCGTATACTACCCAAAATTTTTTGCCAAAAAAGGAAATGATATGCGCATTTGCATTGTCGGTACGGGATACGTCGGACTGGTGGCCGCAGCCTGCCTGGCGGAAATGGGCAACACCGTGGCTTGCCTGGACGTGAATCCCGCAGTGGTGCGCGCTTTGAACGCCGGGCAATTGCACATCTATGAGCCCGGCTTGGAAGACCTGGTGCGGCGGGGCCGGGCCGACGGTCGCCTGCGCTTCACCGGCGAGGCCGTCGATGCCCTGGCCGACGTGGAAATCGTTTTTATTTGCGTGGGCACCCCGCCGGGCGAGGATGGTTCGTGCGATTTGCAGTACGTGGTCGCGGCCGCCCGCGACATCGGCCGGAACATGGGCAACGATCTTATTGTGGTAGACAAGTCCACCGTGCCTGTGGGCACGGCCGACACCGTCCGGACCGCTCTGGAAGAAGAACTGGCCAAACGTGGCGTTCCCTTCCGGGCCGAAGTGGTTTCCAACCCCGAATTCCTCAAGGAAGGCGATGCTGTCAACGACTTCATGAAGCCGGATCGGGTGGTCGTGGGCACGGACTCCGAAGCGGCCGCGGAAAAGATGCGCGAACTGTATACGCCTTTTGCCCGCACCCGCGACAAGTTCATGCGCATGAGCGTGCGCAGCGCCGAAATGACCAAATATACCGCCAACTGCATGCTGGCCGTGAAAATTTCCTTCATCAACGAAATCGCGGCCATCTGCGAACGGGTGGGCGCGGACGTGCGCGAAGTTCGGGCCGGCATTGCGGCAGATCAGCGCATCGGGCACCATTTCATTTACCCCGGCATGGGCTACGGCGGGTCCTGCTTCCCCAAGGACGTCAAGGCGTTGATCCGCACGGCCCGCGAGGCCGGCGCCGGGCCCATGCTCATGGAAGCCGTGGACAAGGTCAACGACCGCCAGAAACGCCGCATGGCCGAGCGCATCCTGGCCTATTTCGAGCGCCTGGGCGGGGCGGCCGGCAAGACCGTGGCCGTCTGGGGCCTGGCCTTCAAGGCCAACACCGACGATATCCGTGAATCGGCCCCTCTGGTGGTCATTGATGTCTTGAGCATGGCCGGGGTCAAGGTCCGGGGGTACGATCCCGTGGCAGGAGCCAACGCCAGGGCCGTATATGCCGGCAACTCCGGGGTGAGCATTGTGGACGATCAGTACGAAGCGGCCGCCGGTGCCGATGCCCTGCTCACAGCCACGGAGTGGAACCAGTTCCGCTCGCCGGACTTTGACCGCCTAAAAAGCCTGTTGCATGTCCCGACCATCTTTGACGGCCGTAATTTGTACAATCCGCGCGACATGGCCCGCAGGGGGTTCGCATATTTTTGCGTTGGACGGGGCGATGCGGTACGCGACTGATATACGGTAGAAAAAGTTTTCCCGGCAAGGAGAACGGCAGGGCAGATGATAATAGACCGCCGATGTGAAAAAAGCCGTGACATCATTTCTCCTTGAGGCTATGGTGAAGCGAATCACAAAACCGGACCGCATCTGTTTGCGGAATGTTCGGCAAGCCGCACGAGGTGGATATGGATCACACAAAAAAGCAGGATGACGAACTGTTGCAGTTGGTGACGTTCAGCATCGGCGAGGAGGAATTCGGGGTCGATATCTTGAAGGTGCAGGAAATCATCCGTACCATGGAGATCACCAAAGTGCCCCGGGCCGACGTCTTTGTCGAAGGGGTCATCAATCTGCGCGGCAAGGTCATTCCCATTATCGACCTGCGCCGGCGCTTCGGGCTGGATTCAAAACCCCACGACAAGCATACCCGGCTCATCGTCATTGAGATCAACAACATGATCGTCGGGTTTGTGGTCGATTCCGTCTCCGAGGTGCTGCGCATACCCGCCGGCACGGTGGAACCACCGCCTCCCGTGGTGGCCGGAGTCGAGTCGGAGTACATCAGCGGCGTGGGCAAACTGCAGGACCGCCTGCTGATTCTCCTGGATCTCGACAAACTTCTTTCCAGCGAAGATATGGAAGCTCTGGGCCAAATGTAGCCCATGCGCCCCAAGAAAAAGTTGCCGTCGGTTCGTTCCGGCGGCGATTTTTTCTTGCTTTGCGGCAAAACAGGTTTTACTTGACGCCTAAGCCCTATGCGGGGACGCATTTTTCGCGCACCCGTCCGTGCCGTTTTTCTCAAATGCTCAATCGAGGTCCGTCCTTGCCGCTTTCTCCTTTGCTTTCCCTTTTGTGTGCGCCCGGAGCCGCTTTCTGTACGGTCAACAGGGCCGGTTCGGGTGCGCGCGTCCGTCTGGCCCACGAGTTGCTGCGCGCCGGCCTGCCCGTGGCCCTCATTGCCCGCGATGCGCAGGAGTTGATCGAACTGCGCGCCCTGTTCAACCTCTTTGCCAAAGAAAGCGCCGAACCCGGCGCACCCATGTGGGAGCAGCCCTGTATCACCCTACCCAGGCACCCGGCCGGGGCGGGCGGCAAAAGCGGCTGGGCCGAACGCACCGCCGCTCTGTATGCCCTGCAGACGCGCAAGCCCCATCAGGCTTTTATCGCCACAGCCGATAATCTGCTGCTGCGTCTGCCGCCGGTGGACATCTTCGATGGACACGAACTGCGACTGTACAAAAGCATGGACATGGCCCCGGATCTGGTCCTGGATCAGGCCGTGGATTGGGGCTACAAGCGAGTGCCGCTTGTCGGCGGGCCGGGCGAAATTTCCGTGCGCGGCGACATTTTGGACATTTACCCCTCGGGCTATGCCGGGCCTCTGCGCCTCGAGTTTTTTGGCGATACCCTGGAAGATCTGCGTCGTTTTGATCCGGCTTCACAACGTTCCGTGACCGGGGTGGAAGAACTGACCTTGCTGCCCGTTGCCCCGGTGATTGTGGACAAAGCCCTGCGCGCGGCCGCCGAGGCCTTTCACAAGAAAGAAGCCAAAGCCGGCAGGCTGGACGAAAACGCCCTGTATACCCTGCACCGGGCCATGGACGCGGGTGGCGCGGGCATTTTCGCCGGGCATTTTTACCCCGACGCCTCGCACCTGGAAGATCGTCTGCCCAAAGACGTGGTTTTTCTGCTGCCCGGCCGGCGCGAACTGACCGACACCCTGGAGGAAGCCGAGCAGGCTTTGAGCAGCCATCTGGAAGCCACAAGCGGGCTGCCGCGCTCTCTGGCCCTGCGTCCGCCTGCTGCCGCCCTGGCCCTGCTCGAAGCTTCGCCGCGGGCCTACTTCGAGCCCCTGCGCTTCGGCATTGAGCCCGATGCCGGCACGGACCTTGCCGAAACAGAATATTCTTCTTTTCAGGAGCTCTTTCCCCGGCCCGAGGCCCTGGATCACCCCTGGCGCCATCTGACCGCCGTTCTGACCGCCTGGGCGGCCAGAAGCGGCAATGCCGCCTTCGGCGAATGGAGCCCGGCCGAAGGTGCCGTGGCGGCCCATAAACGCGGACCGGGCCGGCTGATCCTGTGTTTTTCCGGCGAGCGGACCCGAAACCGTTTCCTGAAGCTGGCGGAGCAGGAGAACATCCAGCCGCGGCTGCGCCTGCAGGAGGGCGAAAGCGGTCTGTTCGCCCTGATTGCCCCGTTCCGGCGGGGGCTGTACCTGGACTTTGAAAATACCCTGATCCTGGGTGAGGACGTGCTCCAGCCCCAACCGATCAAGGGGGCTCCCCGACCAGCCGGCGTCTTCCAGGGCCTGGACCGCTACGACACCCTGGCCGAGGGCGACTTTCTGGTGCACCGCGACTACGGCGTGGCCGCTTTTGCCGGCCTGCACCGCCTCAACCTGGGCGGCACGGAGAACGACTATCTGTTGCTGCTGTATTCCGGAGACGATAAGCTGTACCTGCCCGTGGACCGCCTGTCGCTGATCCAGCGTTTCAAGGGGGCCGACGGCGCCCGGCCCGTGCCGGATCGCCTGGGCGGCACCTCCTGGAGCAGCGGCAAGGAAAAGGCCCGCAAAGCCATCGAGCAGATTGCCGCCGACCTGGTGGAAATGTACGCCCTGCGCAAGGTGGTCAAAGGCTTCCGGTACATGCCGCTCGGGGCCATGTACCGGGAATTTGAAGCCTCCTTCGGCTTTGAGGAAACTCCGGACCAGGCCAGGGCCATCGACGAGGTTCTGGCGGACATGGAGAAGCCCGAGCCCATGGACCGCCTGGTCTGCGGTGATGTGGGCTTCGGCAAGACCGAAGTGGCCCTGCGCGCCGCGTTCCGGGCCGCCCTGGACGGCCGACAGGCGGCTCTGCTGTGCCCGACCACGGTGCTGGCCGAACAGCATCACCAGACCTTCCGCAGCCGGCTGGCCGGCTTTCCGGTCAATGTGGGCATGCTCTCGCGCTTCGTGTCCAAGGGCAAGCAGAAAGAAGTGCTGGAAACGGCGGCCAGGGGCGGTATCGACATTCTCATCGGTACCCACCGGCTCCTTTCCAAGGACGTGGTCCTGCCCAACCTCGGGCTGCTCATCCTGGACGAGGAGCAGCGCTTTGGCGTGCGCCACAAGGAACGGCTCAAGGAACTGCGCAAGAACGTCGACGCCCTGACCCTCACGGCCACGCCCATCCCGCGCACGCTGCAGCTTTCTCTTTCCGGCATCCGCGAGCTTTCGGTCATCGAAACCCCGCCCCAGGATCGACGGCCTGTGGCCACGGCCCTGATTGAGCGTGACGACGCGGTACTGAAGACCGTTATGGAGCGCGAACTGGAGCGCCAGGGGCAGATCTTCTGGGTCTACAACCGGGTGCAGGGCCTGGAGCGCGCGGCCGAATACGTCAAGAAGCTGGTGCCGCACGCCCGCGTGGGCATGGCCCACGGGCAGATGAACGAAACCGCCCTGGAAACGGCCATGCACAAGTTCTGGCTGGGCGAATTGGATGTCTTGGTCTGCACGGCGATCATCGAAAGCGGTCTGGACTTTCCCCGGGCCAACACCCTGATCGTCGACCAGGCCCACCTGTTCGGCCTGGGGCAGCTGTACCAGTTGCGGGGCAGGGTGGGGCGCTCGGACCGCCAGGCCTTTGCCGTGTTCGTCACCCCGGACCTGAACCGACTGGCGGATCAGGCCCGCGAACGTTTGAAAATCATTTTGGAGATGGATTACCTCGGCGCCGGTTTCCAGGTGGCCATGGAAGACCTGCGCCTGCGCGGGGCCGGGAACATTCTGGGTGAGTCGCAGTCCGGGCACATGAACCGTCTGGGTCTGGACCTGTTCCTGGAAATGCTTGAAGAGGCCGTGGCCAAGCTGCGCGGCAGGCCGGTACAGATCACGGCGGAAACCGAGCTTTCCCTCGGTATTCCGGCTTTTATCCCCGAAACCTACATGACCGACAACCGCGAGCGTTTGCGCTACTACAAACTTTTGTCCTCGGCTTTGAGTGACGAGGCCCGACGCGACCTGGAGTTTGAAATGCGCGACCGCTTCGGCCCCCTGCCGGCCGAACTGGAGACCTTTACCGCCGTGCTCGGTTTCAAAGCCTACTTGAGTTCCATTGGGGTGCAAAAGGCGGACATCTACCCGGACCGTCTGCGTTTGTCCTTCGGCCCCGAGGCCCGGCTGGACCCGGCCGCCCTGGTGGCCTTTGTAGCCGCCAAAGGAGCCGAGGGCCTGGCCGTGCGCCTGCATCCGCCGGCCGTGCTGGAATTGCCCCTTGCGGTCGCCTCGGACCCGACCATGGGGCTTGCCAAGGGCAAGACCCTTCTGGCAGAACTGGAGCGCGCGACCCATCCGACGGTCGCCGGCCCCCCGGAGTCTGTATGACCGTTTTTCGCTCCTTTTGCCTCGCGACACTTTGCCTGTTTTCGGCTGCCCTGGCCGGCTGCCTGGAAAAGGAACACCCCTCGGGCACCGTGGCCCTGGTCAACGGCCGGGCTATCGGCCTGACCGAGTTGGAAGCGGTACGCAACTCCATGTTTACCGGGCCCTCTTCCATGCGCGAAATTCCCGACGATGCCGTGCTGCGGCAACAGTACGCCCTGGCCTTGCGCGAAATCCTCCTGCAGGAAATGGCCGAACAGGAATTGGAGAGCCGGCAGTTGCTCCCTGACCCGGCCGAGCTTGATCGCCTGGAGGCGGAAATCCGTTGTGATTATCCTGCCGGCGCATATGAGGCCATGCTGGAGGAGCAGGGCATGGACGCGGCCCTGGTGCGCCTGCTGTTGCGCCGGCGCCTGGTTATGGAGCAGTATGTGGCCAAGGTGCTGCGCCGTGAAGTCAGCGTCACAACCGAAGAAGTGCAGGCCTATTACGAAGCGCACCGCAAGGATTTTGTTCTTCCCGAACAGTGGCACTACCTGCAGATTGTGGCCGGCATCAAAGAGGATGCCGTGGCCGCGGGCAAGGCCCTGGCCGACGAAGTGCCGGTGAAGGAGGTACAAAAGGGTTTTGGCGGCACCTTGCGTGAGGTGCGTATGCCCAAGGTCGATTTACCCGACGATCTGCGCGCCGTGCTCGAGACCATGACGCCGGGGGTGCCCGGCCCGCCGGTAATCACGCCAGAGGGCTTTCGGGTGTTGATCTTTCTGGATAAAGTTCCTGAAGCGCAGCCTGCGCCGGCCCAAATTACCGCCAGGGTGGAAACCATTTTGCTGGAAAACAAGCTGCCCGAGACTTTTGAACGCACGCTGCTGCACAAGCTGGCCAAGGCCGACGTGCGCATCGCCGCGCCCTTGTTGCGCCGGGACGTTCTACCCGAAACGGCGCCTTTGGCCGGCAAGGCAACGGCCCAGGGCAACGGAACCAACGACGGAACCGGCGACTGAGGCCGAAAACGGGCGGCGGCAAGGCCCGGCGGTGCATTGCATATTCCCGTAAAAGGGTTTATGCAGCACCGATTACGTGAAGGGCGGCAGATCGCCAAGCCGGGCCGATTCGTCACGTTCTCACCTGCAAAATTGCAACGTTCCGCCGCCAAAGCGGCGTT
The DNA here is from genome assembly GCA_031553235.1 of Desulfovibrio sp. Lineage (GTDB taxonomy): Bacteria > Desulfobacterota > Desulfovibrionia > Desulfovibrionales > Desulfovibrionaceae > Frigididesulfovibrio. Next base: position 22,445 of record JAVBLS010000018.1, on the reverse strand, counting down.
CGGGAGAATACACTTGACCCAGCTTACCCGCATCACAGCTCTGCTTGTCCTGCTTTGCAGTCTGGCTGTTCCTGCCGGCGCCGCCGAATACGTCGTGAACAAGATAGTTGCCGTGGTCAACGGTGAAATGATCACTCTGCATGACCTGCGCGGTCCCACGTCGGCGGAACTTTCCCGCCGGGGTCTGTCCCAGAACGATCCCCAGGCCGAGCAGATTATGCGCCAGGTGCTCGACTCGATGATCAACAACATTCTGCTGCGCCAGGAAGCCGAGCGGCTGAAGGTGACCGTCTCGGATCAAGAGGTGGAAGCCGAAGTCCGTAAATTTGTGCAGCGCAGCGGCCTTTCCCAGTCCGCCTTTGAGGATCAGTTAAAAAAGCAGGGCTCCGGCATGGACGAGTTGCGCCGACGCATCAAAGACACCTTCCTGCGCCAGCGGATGATGCACTTCATGGTGGCGCGCAAGGTGGTGGTTACCCCTGAAGAGGTGGCAGACTATTACAAGGGGCACAAAAGCGAGTTTTCCGGCGACCGTACGGCCGACTTTTCGCTGATCGTCTTCAACCCCGGCGTCAAACCCGAAAATGTTCTGGCCCAGATCAAAAGCGGCAGCATCTCGTTTGAAGATGCGGCGGCCCAGTATTCTCTCGACGCCTCGGGCAAGAAGAGCGGCGGCCGTTTTGTCGGCGTGCCCTGGAAAGATCTCGGTCCCGGCATGCAGAAAAGCCTTGAGTCGTTGAAAGACGGCGAAGTGTCCGGGCTTATCCCGGTGCAGGCCAACAAGTTGATCGTCCGGCGCAATTCCGTTTCCCAAGGTGGAGCCCTGTCTTTGCAGGAGGCCACGCCGCGCATTGAAGAAAAGCTGCGCGAGCCCCGGCTGCAGGAACGCTTCAGCGAATATATTCAGCAACTGCGGGCCAAGGCGGTCATCGACATCCGCCTGTAATCGGCGTATCGTCTTTTGCCTTTCGACGATAGAGACGTCATAAAACGCATCGTCCCGGGTTCGGCACTGTATATGAGGAGCGCAATGACCCTACAGGAACTTGGCCAAGAGATCCGCGCACAGCGCGAGGAGCAGGGCTTTTCCGTCGATGATATGGCCCAGGTGGTGAAAATTTCCGCCCGTACCCTGCGGGCCATCGAAGAGGGCAATCTGAATGCCCTGCCGCATACGGTTTATGCCAAAGGCTTTATCCGTTCGTATGGTCTGGTCCTGCGCATGGATGGCGACGAGTTGAACTCGCGGCTTGAGAAAGTCTTTCCTTCCGAGATGTTTGACGATGCCAAGCCCGAGCCGGGCCCGGTCTACCGGGCCGAGCCGACGCCCGGCGGGCCGGGCAGGTTCATGGCCGTTCTGATTGTGTTGGTGCTTGTGGCCGCCGCCGTCGGCGGCGGTTGGTATGTGGCGGTCAATCACGGCGACGATCTGATTCGACTGATCAAACAGCCTTTCTCGGCCGGCAACGGCGTGGAGGTTGCAGCCGATTCGACCCTTGGCGGCGTGGCCTCGGCGCGAGAAAATGCGACGGTTGCCGCGGTTCAAGAAACGCCCGCGCCGGCAAGTCCGGCTGTTCCGGCCGAGCCTTCCGCCAATGCCTCCCTGCCCATTGAGAGCCCGACACCGCCAGTGTCGGCTCCCCAGGTTGCCGCTCCCTCGGTCAATGAGTTGGTTTTCACCGCCAAAGCCAACTGCTGGGTTGGCTATCGCACCGACGACGGCCCGGAAAAGGACTACACGGTGCGCAAGGGCGAAACCTTCAAGCTGTCCTATAAAAAGAACGTCAGCGTCAAGCTGGGCAACCCCTCGGGAGTGTCGATCACCTTAAACGGCACTGACTACAATTTTACCTACCAGCAAAACCGCACGGCGGAATTTTCCCTGCCGTAGCCGCGGGTGGACGATTGCCCGCTCAGACAAACGTGATGGAATTTTCCGAACAGGTGCTTGTGCTGCAGGTAGGGCGGTTTCGAGAAGCGGACCTCTGGGTCCGCTTTTTGTCGCCCAGTAAAGGGGTGGCTTCGGCCTTTGCCTTTGGCGGGGCGCGCAGCCGGCGGCGTTTTGTGGGCTGCCTGGACCTGTTCAACGAAATTCTTGTCCGGGTGCGGGTGGGGACCGGAGCCCGTCTGACTCTGGAGGAGGGCGTGCTGATTAAGGGGCCGGAGCGGCTGCGGCGCGACACCGCCCGCCTGGGCATTGCCCGCAATTGTGCCCGCTACCTGGCCGCCGTCGATCTGGGTCAGGACGGGGCCGGCCCGGCACACGCTCTGTTTACGGGGATCTTGCGGGTTCTTGAAGAAGTGGATAATTTACCCCGATTGTTGCCGCTGTTTTTTCGCCTGCGCATGGCTCTGGACCAGGGCTGGGATGTGGATTTGGCGACCTGCGCCCACTGTGGCGCGGCTCTCGGCCGGGACGGGGCACACTTCTGGATCGAGCCGGGGAACTTGCGTTGCGCATCGTGCCCCCCCCCGGGAGAAGGCCCGGGCATTTTTCTGGGAGACGAGGCTCTGGCTACCCTGAAGGCGGTCCGCGAACGGGAGCCGGCCCGTTGGCCCGTCACCTCGGCGGAGGCGGGCAGGCAATGCGGCAGGGCCATTGACGCCTTTATCGGCAGACATGTGGGCTTGAGTTGGGAAAACGACCGTTTTTGCCGGATTTGAGCAGTAAAAGCCGGGTTTGAGCATCAAAAATTGGAGATTCTATGTACTTTCAAGATGTCATCCTGACATTGCAGAATTTCTGGGCCAAACGGGACTGCGCCGTGGTCCAGCCCTTTGACGTCGAGTGCGGGGCCGGGACTTTCAACCCGTCCACCTTTCTGCGGGTCATCGGGCCGGAGCCTTGGAACACCGCCTATGTGGAGCCCTCCCGCAGACCCACCGACGGCCGCTACGGCGAGAACCCCAACCGCCTGCAACACTACTTTCAATTTCAGGTCATCCTCAAGCCCTCTCCGGAGAACGCCCAGGAGCTTTATCTGGAGAGCCTGCAAGCCCTCGGCGTGGACCTTTCGCGCCACGACGTGCGCTTTGTGGAAGACGACTGGGAGTCGCCCACCCTCGGCGCCTGGGGCCTAGGCTGGGAAGTCTGGCTCAACGGTATGGAGGTGACCCAGTTCACCTATTTCCAGCAGGTGGGAGGCATCGATCTGGCTCCGATCAGCGTGGAGTTGACCTACGGCCTGGAGCGTCTGTGCATGTATCTCCAGGAAAAAGAATCGGTCTACGATCTGGCCTGGAACGAGCACATCACCTACGGACAAATTTACCACCAGAACGAAGTGGAACAGTCACGCTTCAACTTCGAAGAGTCGAATAAAGACGTTCTCTTGAGGCATTTCAACGACTTTGAGAAGCAGGCCCACCATCTTGTTTCCTTGGGACTTTTGTGGCCGGCTTACGACCACGTGATGAAGTCTTCGCACACCTTCAATCTTCTGGATGCGCGCGGGGCCATCTCCATCACGGAGCGCACGGGCTACATAGCCCGGGTGCGCGCCCTGGCTTCGGCCGTGGCCGGCCTGTATGCGGCCCAGCGTAAAGAAATGGGTTACCCCATGCAGCCCAGATAGGGCCGGTTTTGTTCTTTTTGATCCCGCACAGGAGCTCCCATGCCCAGCTTTGTTCTTGAAATCGGCACTGAAGAAATCCCCGCCCGTTTTCTGCCCAGCCTGGAAGCCGAACTTGTTCAGCGTTTTTCCGAAGGCCTGGAAGCGGCCGGAGTGGCCTTTGCCGGTCTGGCGGCGTATTCCACGCCCAGACGTTGCGTCGTCCACATTGCCGAAGTGGCCGAAACCGCGGTGGAACGGGAAGAAGTGCTCACCGGCCCGCCCATGAAGTCCGCCTATGACGTGGGGGGCAGGCCCACTCGCGCGGCCGAGGGCTTTGTGCGTACCCACGGGGTGCGCCTGGAAGACGCCTTTACCCTGGAAACGGAGAAGGGCGCCTACCTTGCCGTGCGCAAGAAGACCGGCGGCGGCGATACCCGCAATATCCTGACGACCTTGTGTCCGAGCATTATCGCCGGCCTGCCCTTCCCCAAAAAAATGCGCTGGGGGTCTTTTGATTTCGGTTTTGGCCGGCCGTTGCGTTGGGTTCTGGCCCTGTTCGGCGACACGGTTCTGACCTTCTCTGTGGGGCCGGTGACCTCGGGCAACACCACTCGGGGGCACCGGGTGCACGGCCCGGGACCCTTTATCGTGCCTTCAGCCGAGGCCCTTTTCCCCACCCTCAGGGATCAAGGTGCCGTTGTTCTGGATGCGGTCGAGCGCCGACGGATCATCCGCGAAAAGGGCGACGCCCTGGCCGCAGCCAAAGGCGGGCGCATTCTCTGGAACGAAACCCTGCTGGACGAGGTCCAGGGGCTGTGCGAACACCCCGTGCCTATTCTCGGCGGGTTTGACCCGGCCTATCTGGAAGTGCCGCGCCAGGTGCTGCTGACCAGCATGCAGAGCCACCAGAAGAGCTTTGGCGTTGAAACCGAAGACAGCCGGCTTTTGCCCTTCTTTCTGACAGTCCTGAACCTGACCCCGCCGGACGAGGCCCTGGTGCGCAAAGGCTGGGAACGCGTGCTGCGCGCCCGTCTGGAAGATGCCCGCTTTTTCTGGAAAACCGATCTTGCTTCCGGCCTTGCGCCCTGGCAGACCGCCCTGGACAACGTCATCTTTCTGGCTCCCCTGGGCAGCATGGGCGGCAAGACCCGCCGGCTTGAAGCCCTGTGCGCCTGGCTGACCGAAAACTTGGTCTTCACCCGCAAGGGCGACGCGGTTTCCCAGGCCCATGCGGCCCGCGCCGGCCTGCTGTCCAAAGTGGATCTCGTCTCGGAAATGGTCAAGGAATTCGATACGCTTCAAGGCATTATGGGCGGAATCTACGCCCGTAAGGCCGGTGAACCCGTTGAAGTGGCCGAGGCCGTGGCCGAGCAGTACCTGCCCGCCGGGCCGGACAGCCCCACGCCCGGGAGCCTTTGCGGCGCCATCCTTTCCATGGCCGACAGGGCCGACACCCTGGCCGGCTGCTTTGGCCTGAACATGGTGCCCACCGGAGCGGCCGACCCTTACGGCCTGCGCCGCGCGGCTCTGGGCATCGTCCGCATCCTGCAGGAAAAAGGCTTGCGCCTGGACGTTTCCGTCTTGTTCGCCAAGGCGGTGGAGGGCTATGGAGAGACGACAAAGTCCTTTGACGTCGTGCAGACTCTGGCCCGCCTGGAGGAATTTTTCGCCCTGCGCCTGAAGAACTACTTTGTGGGCGCCGGGGCCGAGACCCTGCATGTCGAAGCCGTGCTCGGCGCCGGGTATCGCGACGTGCTCCGGGCCTCGGAGCGCCTGGCCGCCTTAAGCGCCTTCAGCAAGACCCCGGATTACGACCAGGCCGTGCTGACCTTCAAACGTGCGGCCAACATTATTCGCAAGCAAGGTCAGGGCGAAGTCCTGAGCGGGTGCTACGATCGGGCTCTGTTGGCCGAACCGGCTGAAAAAGCTCTGGCCGACGAACTGGCCCGCATTCTGCCGGTGTTCGAGGAATACGAAAAGCACGGCCGCTATCCCGATCTTTTTGTCCTGCTCAAAGCTTTGCGTCCCACCGTAGATGCTTTTTTCGACGGGGTCATGGTCATGGCCGAAGACCCGAAAGTGCGCGCCAACCGCCTGAACTTGCTTCAGGCCCTGGTCGCACCCCTCTCCCGTCTGGCCGACTTTGCGGCCCTGCAGATGTAACCAGAAAGTTGTATCCCCCGACACTTCCGACGGGAGAACAACTTCACCCGCTAGAGCATTTCAAGTGTGAAATGCTCTAGCGGCGGCCGGCAGGCGGACTATGAAACAACAGACCTGCCGTGCCGCCGAGAAAGCTCCAAAGGCGTTCCTCCAGGGCGGCAAGGTCTTTGAGTTCGCACTGCCAGAGCATGAGCACCCGCCAGCCCGCGGCCGTCAGGGCGGCTTCGGCTCTTTTGTCGCGCTCCTTGGCGGCGGAAATTTTTTTTATCCAAAAGTCGCGCCGGGTCGCCGGGATCGTCGCGCGCGGGCAGCCCTCATGGCCGTGCCAGAAACAGCCGTTGACGAAGATAACCGCTTTGTATTTGGGCAGCACGATGTCCGGGGTGCCGGGCAGATCGCGCACATGCAGGCGAAAGCGGAAGCCCAGACGGTGCAGCAGCCGGCGCACCAGCCTTTCCGGGCCGGTATCGCGGCCCTTGATGTGCGACATGGTGCGCGTGCGCTGTTCCGGGGTGAAGGTATCCATAAAAGTCCTAGTCAACGTGGCTTCCGGGTTGTATAGTCACTGACCCGCAAAACCGCAACCCGGTGAAACGACATGCGGATCTTCTATCTGCTTTTGACCGGCTATGCCGCGAGTCACATATATATTTTCCTCTGCCTGCGCCGGGTGTTCGGCCCCGGCCGCTGGGTTTGGCCCGTGGGCGCGTTTTTGCTGATCATGGCCGCCTCCTGGGTGATCCGCATCGGTCGGGTGCCTGTGGGCATGTTGGATGGTTTTCAGACCGTGTCCTTCACCTGGATGGGCTACGCTCTGCTGCTGGTGCTCTGCCTTATCGCCCTGGATGTTTCCGGCTTGCTGCTGCGTCTGGGGGCCAAGCTTCTGGGAACCGATGCCGGATTGTTTTCCTCGGCCCGGGTGCTCGGCCTGGCCTTTGTCCTTTCCGTTCCAATGATGTGCTGGGGGCTTCACGAAGCCCGCAGCCCCCGGGTGATCCGGGTGGATCTGAGCACGTCCCTGCTGCCTGCCGGCTCCGCGCCCCTGCGTCTGGTGGAAATTTCCGATCTGCATGTGAGCGCCCTGATCGGCCCGCGAGCTTTGGAGCGCATGCGTGCAGCCGTTGCCGCCGAAAAGCCGGACATCCTGGTGCTGGTGGGAGATCTGGTGGACGGCAGCCTCAATGGACGCACCGAGGAGGCCGCCATTCTGCGGGCCTTTCCGGCCAACCTGGCCAAGCTCGCCGTAACCGGCAACCACGAAGCCTATCATGGGCCGGAAGATGCCCTGGCCTTCATTGCCGAGGCGGGCTTCCGGACGCTGCGTTCCGAGAGCCTGGAGGTCGGCGGCATCACCATTGCCGGGGTGGACGACGATACCTTTGCCCAGGCCGCCGACAGCGACACGGCCGACGCGGCCCGGCTGTTGCGCCAAACGGATCTGAGCCGCTTCACGGTGCTCTTGCAGCACAAGCCGAATCCACCCGACGTCCCCTTTGACCTGATGCTCTCCGGGCACACCCACGGCGGGCAGATTTGGCCCGGCATCTATATGACCCACAAAGTCTTCGGGGTATGGCAGGGGCTGACCGTCCTGCCCGCGTTTGCCGACCGGCAACGCCGGCTGATTGTGTCCAACGGCCTGGGCTTCTGGGGGCCGCCGGTGCGCTTTCTGACCCAGCCGGACCTCGTGGTGGTCACCTTGCGCCCGGTAAAATCTTAGGCCATGTTTTTTTTCCTCATCCTCGCTTTTATCTGCCTTTCCGGAACCTACCTTTGCCACAGCCTGCGGCGGGCCTTTGGCCGGCGTTTCTGGCCCGTTCCCTTCGCCCTTTTCTTCGCCTGCATCATTGCCGTCTGGTATGTGCGCCACAACGTCCCCCAGGGGGTGTTGGCCTCCCTGGTCATGCAGGCGGGCTTCGCCGGGCTGGGTTTTTTGCTTATCGCCGCCGTGCTCTGCCTGATCGCGGATCTCTTCGGTTTTATCTTACGCCGCATTCCGACCGCCGCCCGGGTGTATCGGGCGGCATTCGCCCCGCGTCGGGCCGTGCCCGCGGCCCTGATTCTAGCCGTGCTTGTGAGCGCCTATGCCGTTTACGAAGCCCGCGACCTGCGCGGTGTCCAACTGAGCATTCCCACGGCCAAGCTCCCGGCCGGGACACAACGCTTTCGCCTGGCCGTGGTTTCAGACGTGCACTTGAGCCGCTATATCGGCGCCGATCTGCTGCGGGAAATCGCCGACAAGGTCAATGCGGCCGATGCGGACCTCTTTCTTTCTCTGGGTGATCTGGTGGACACGGACATGAGCGGGAGAGACGAGGACACGGCCATATTGCGCTCCATCAAGACCCGTTACGGCTCTTTCGGGGTGCTCGGCAACCATGAGGAGTACCGCGGGCAGGAGAACTCCCTGTCGTTCCACGAAAAGGCGGGAATTACGCTCTTGCGGGCGGAAGCGCTTGCCGTCGGCCCGCTCCTTCTGGCCGGGGTGGACGACACTCGCATCGACGGCGCGGACAAGGCGGCGGAAAGTCTGGCCCGGCAATTGCGGCAAACCGAGCGGGGCCGGTTTGTGCTTTTTCTCTGCCACCGGCCCAAGGCCCCGGACGGCATGTACGGCCTCTTTGACCTGATGCTCTCCGGGCATACCCACGGCGGGCAGATCAAGCCGGTGGGCGTCTTTTTCGAATACCTGATGCACCGCGCCCCGGCCGGTCTCGGCCTGTACGCCGGCGGCCTGCGTTACGTGACCAACGGAGCCGGCTTCTGGGGGCCGCCCATGCGCCTGCTGGCCCCACCCGAAGTGCTGATTATCGACCTTGTGCCGGAACCCGGCCGATGACCTGGGCCATGACCTTGATGCCCTTTTTCTCGCCCGTAAAGCCAAGCCGTTCTTCGGTGGTCGCCTTGACGTTCACGGCTTGAGCCGGCAGGTGCAGCAGGGTGGCCACATTTTTGGCGATGAGCTCCCGGTGCGGGGCAATGCGCGGGGTTTGGGCCACAATGGTGATGTCCACGTGATCCAGCTCCAGCCCGGCTTCCAGGCAGCGCTCGCGCACCTCGGCCAGGAGCAGGCCGCTGGAGATTCCCGCATACTTCGGCTCGGTGTCCGGGAACATGCCGCCGATATCCCCGCCGCCGATGCAGCCGAGCAGGGCGTCCATCAGGGCGTGGAGCAGGGTGTCGCCGTCGGAATGGGCCCGAACGCAGATCTCGGTGGGAACGGGCACACCGCCGAGCACAAAGGGCCTGTCGCCGCCGTAGCGGTGCACGTCGTAGCCGAAGCCGCAGCACAGGCGCATGCTTTTCTCCTTGTCCCCGGCCAGAAGGGCGAGATCCGCCGGGCCGGTGATCTTCCGGTTGGCTTCGTCGCCCGAGACCACCAGCACCGGCAGGCCCAGGGCCTCCACCAGGGCGGCGTCGTCCGTGGCCCCGGAGTCTCCGGCCGAGGCATGGGCGCGCAGCAAAATTTCTCGTGCAAAGCCCTGGGGGGTCTGCACGGCCCGCAGTCGCGAGCGTTCCGGCGTGGCCGTCACCTGGCCTGCGGCATCCACTTCTTTGACCGTGTCGGTCACGGCCAGACCGGGAATCACCGCCGGGTGCCCGGCGCTCAGAGCGTCCAGGATGCGGACGATCAGCGGCGCGCCCGCAAAGGGCCGGGCCGCATCGTGCACCAGCACCCGCCGGCAAAGCGGGGGCAGGGCGGCCAGGCCGTTGCGCACCGAGTCCTGCCGGGTTGCTCCGCCCAAGGCGATGAGGCGTTCCAGGCCGAGCCTGCCCCCGGCTTCCAGGCCGTCGAGCATGCGGGCATAGGCTTCCGGCTCGCCGTCGGACGGGAAAACAAAGACAATGCCTGCGATGCCGGCCACGCGGGCAAAGGCTCGGGCGCTGTGCCAGAACAGGGGAACGCCCTGAAATTCCAAAAACTGCTTGGGCGTCGCGCCGCTCGGGTCCAGGCGCAGCCCCCGCCCGGCGGCAGCCAGAAGCACCCAGGTGCTCATGCCGGCTCCTCCCCGTGGTCGGGCTCGCCGACGGCAGCATCAGACCCGGCGTCGAGTTCACCCAAAACGCCCCAAATTTGCTCCCACAGGCTGTCCAGGCCGGTTTTTTTCTCGGCCGAGGTCAGAATCAGGGGCACGGGGCCGAGCAGGGTTTCCCAGGCCAGACGGGCGGCTTCGCGCTCGCGCTGTTTGGCTTTGTCGGCCTTGGTCAGCACGGCGACCAGGGGAATGCCCCGATTCTGGGCAAAGGCGGCCATTTCCCGATCCGAGACCTGGGGCATGAGCCTGCCGTCCAGGAGCAGAATCAGGGCTTTCAACCCGGGCGTGCGGGTCAGGTAGTATTCCAGCAGGCCGGCCCATTTTTGCCGCTCTTCTTTGGAGCAACGGGCATAGCCGTAGCCGGGCAGGTCCACCAGAAATGTTTGGCCTGCGTCGATGCGGTAATAGTTGATGCTCCGGGTCTTGCCCGGCGTGGCGCTGACCTTGGCCAATTGTTTGCGGCCGGCCAGGGCGTTGATCAGGGACGATTTGCCTACGTTGGAGCGGCCGGCCAGGGCGGCTTGGGGACTATTCGCGAAGGCAAGCTGCTGCTTGGTATAGGCTGTGGCTTCCAGCTGTAAGGTATGGGGCATGGCTCTCTGGGGTTGTGGCCTGACGCGGCCCTTGACAAGCATCCGGGGTTTGGGAGAATAACAGGTTGCCCCGGAGGTATCAAGCCGGGGCTTTCCCTCATCCCATTTCATTGGAGGCTTCATGTATTCAACCACAGACTTTCGCAAGGGCCTGAAGATCGAAGTCGACGGCACCCCTTACGAAATCGTCGAATTCCAACATTTCAAGCCCGGCAAGGGCGGGGCCATGGTGCGCACCAAGCTGCGCAACTTTCTGACCGGCCGCATGCAGGACATTACCTTTCGCTCCGGCGAAAAGGTCGGCCGGCCCGACCTTGAGGTGCGCGAACTGCAATACCTCTATCGCGAAGGCACCGACTTGGTTTTCATGGACCTGACCAGCTACGAGCAACTGCACATCGCCGAAGACTCCACCGGCGGCAAGTCCGGCTACCTCAAAGAAAGCCAGGTGGTGCAGGTGCTCATGTACCAGGGCAAGCCCCTGGATATCGAATTGCCGCCCTCCATGGTTTTGCAGGTGACCGATACCGAGCCCGGCGTCAAAGGCGACACGGTTTCCAACGTCACCAAGCCGGCCACCCTGGAAACCGGCCTGGTCATCCAGGTGCCTATTTTTGTGAACACCGGCGACAAGGTCAAAGTGGATACCCGTTCCAACGAATACCTTGGCCGAGAATAACCTCTGCTGTTCAATCGGCGCAGAGGCGAATGTATGAAAGTCGAACGTCCGAGACGGGTCGCGCAGGATTCCGGCAAACTCGGCCGGGAAATCTCCGGTCTGTTCACCATCTTCTGCGGGCTCCTGCTCACTTTGAGCCTCGCCACCTTTGACTCCCGCGATCCCTGGCTGAACCACGCGGTGCGCGGGGGCGAAATCTACAACAAGGCGGGCCTGTTCGGGGCCTATCTTTCGGGCCTGCTCCTGGATGTTTTCGGCGTGGCCGCCTGGGTCTGCCCAACCTATCTGGCCTTGGTGGGGGCCAGGCGCATTCTCGGGACCGCTTCCTGGCCCTGGTGGCGCTGGGCCGGTTTTGTTCTTTTGGCCGTGTGTGTTTCCGCCGCCGGGGCTTCGGCGGATCTGGCTACCGGGGTACTGGGTGCCGGCAACGTGGCCGGTCACGGCGGCGGGCTGCTCGGTCATTTTCTACTTACCCTGACGGAAGGCCGGCTGGGCGCCACCGGGGCCTTTCTGCTCTGGCTGTTTGTTCTGCTCATGGGTATGCAGGCCTTGGTCGGCTTTTCCTGGATCACCGTGATCGCCGGCTCGGCCGCGGCTCTGTGGAGTACCAGCGTGAATATGGTCCGCACCGTGAGCGAGGCCAGGCCAGAAGCAAAAGCTCAAGCCCCACTTGAAGTCGAGGTGTCGCCGCCGCTCAAATCATTGCCCGCGCCCAAAAAAGCCGCTAAACCGGCACCGATAATTCAGGCTCCGGCTGAACCGGTCAAAATTGCCGATTCCGAACTCCTTTCCCTTGAGCCGCCTGAAGAAGATCTGCCGCCCTGGGTGCGCGACTTCGAGGAAGATCGCCTGAGCCTTGCGGCCGAGCCTGCCACTTTGGGACCAGCCCCGGCCGCACCGTTTACAGCGCCTGAGGTGGAGAGAGAAGAGGAAGAAAAGAAAGAAGACGAGACGGAGCAGGGCGAGGCCATGGTGCCCATTTTCGAGGCCGGAAGCGTGGCCCCGGCTCCGGAGTCCAAGGCGCCCGGCCTGATGGAGGGTGCGATTTCCCTGCTCAAAAAGAAGCCCGGCCCCGTGCCCCTGCCGGCCCTGTCTTTGATCGAACCCGTGCCGCCTTCCGGGACCGTGACTTCGCGGGCCGAGTTGGAGGCCAAGGGGCGGACCCTAATGACCTGTCTTTCGGACTTTGGCGTTCAGGGCGATCTCGTGGGTATTACCCCAGGCCCGGTGGTAACCATGTTCGAAGTCCGGCCGGCACCCGGGGTGCGGGTCTCACGCATTGCCAATCTCTCCGACGATCTGGCCCTGGCCCTCAAGGCTGTGGCCGTGCGCATCCAGGCCCCCATTCCGGGCACGGACACTGTGGGCGTCGAGATCCCCAACGAGGTGCGCGAGACCGTTTGTTTGCGTGAACTGCTTGGCTCCAAGCTTTTTCAGGAGTCGCGCTCTCTGCTGACTCTGATTTTGGGCAAAGACATTTCCGGTGCTCCGGCCGTGGCCGATCTGGCCGCCATGCCCCACCTGTTGGTGGCCGGGGCCACCGGTGCCGGCAAAAGCGTGGGCATCAACGCCATCATTCTATCCCTGCTCTACAAGGCGCGGCCGGAAGAGGTCAAACTACTGCTCGTTGACCCCAAACGGGTGGAAATGGCCATTTATGCGGATCTGCCCCATCTGGTGCACCCGGTGGTCACCGAAATGGCCCAGGCCAAAAACGCCCTTGAGTGGGCCGTGGCCGAGATGGAGCGCCGTTACAACGACATCGCCCGGGCCGGGGTGCGCAACATCGGCGACTACAACGCCAAACTCCGGGAGCTTGGCGCCGAGCGCCCGGCCGGTACGGAAGACCTTGAGGCCATGCCCTATCTGGTGATCATCATCGACGAGTTGGCCGACCTCATGCTCACGGCGGCCAAAGAGGTGGAAACCAGCATCGTGCGCCTGGCTCAGCTGGCCCGCGCGGCCGGCATCCATCTGATCCTGGCTACCCAGCGGCCCAGCGTCGACGTGGTCACCGGCCTGATCAAAGCCAACTTCCCTTGCCGCGTCTCCTATCAAGTGACCTCCAAGCACGACTCCCGCACCATTCTGGACACCTCCGGAGCCGAGCATTTACTCGGCAAAGGCGACATGCTCTTCAAGCCCGGCGGCGGCAAGTTCCGGCGCATGCACGGCGCCTTTGTCACCGACAGGAACGTCGCGGCCGTGTGCGACTATTGGCGCGCCCGCCAGAAGCCCGATTACCGCCTTGATTTTTCCGAATGGGGAGCGGATGATGCCGACAACGGCCTCTCCGGCGGCACGGCCGGGGACATCGCCTCCGACCCCATGTATGCCGAGGCCGTGGAATTCGTCCGTTCCCAGGGCAAGGCCTCCATCTCCCTGATCCAGCGGCGCTTTCGCATCGGCTTCAATAAGGCCGCCCGGCTTATCGAGCAAATGGAAAAGGACGGCATCGTCGGCCCGGCCGATGGCAGCAAACCCCGGCCGGTGAGGTAACCTGGGGCCGGCGCAAGCGCCGACCAGGCGAAAACGAAGGCGGCCGGAAGAATCTTCCCTCCCCGAAGGGGTGGGCCATAAGGAGAAAAAATTCATGCGTCGACTGATATATATCCCGGCCCTGCTGTACTGTTTTTTCGCCGCCGGTTCGACCCTGGCCGCGACCCCGGCCGAAAAAGTGCAGGAAACTTATGCCGCCATTGATTCTCTGCGTTCCGAGTTCAGCCAGGTGCTTCTGCACAAGGAGAGCGGGGCCGAGGAGCATCGTTCCGGGGTGCTGGAGTTCAAGCGGCCGCTTTTGGTGTGCTGGGCAACCCAAAAACCCTCGCCCGAGTTGCTGGTGGTCGGCAAAAAAGAAATCTGGAACGTCTTTGACGACGAGCGTTCCGCCTACAAATACCCCCTGTCCATGGCCGACGACTCCCGCAGCATCGTGCGCGTGGTCACCGGTCAAGCCTCTCTGACTCAGAACTATGATGTTGAGTCCAAAGGCAAAGAAAACGGTCTGCTTAAACTGGACATCTACCCGCACGAGCCCACCCAGAGCATGACCGAGGGCACGCTCTGGATCGACGAGGTCTCCGGCCTGATCAAGCGGGTGCGCATTGTTGACTTTTACGGCAACACCAACGACATCACCCTGAGCAACATCGAGCTTGGCGTCCACCTGCCCGACAAGACCTTTACCTACACCCCGCCCCAAAACTACACTGTGGAAGACCGCACCAAGGACGAATCCCCGGCAAAACCCCTGATGCGCTGATTCCACCGCGCCTGGAGGCCCCATGGCCGGCCTGAACCTGCCCTATCTTTTGGAACTTGAGGACTACCTTGCCTCCGGCCGTCTGGCCGAGGACTTCATGTATTCCCCTGAAGAACGTCGGCACGAAATGCTCGAATTCCTTGAAAAGCTTATGGACGTGGCCGAACGTGCCGACGAGGTGGTTACCGGGATCATTTTTCGCCACAGTGAAGGCGGCGCTCAATAACCTCGGCGGCGTGGGCCGAGCGGGCCTCAGCGTTGCTGGAGAGGAGCGTGTAGGAAAAGCCGGGGAAGTCGAGGGTGTCGGCGAAGAGGCGGTGGATTTCGGCGCGCTGCAGAGGACGGTCGCGCACGCCGTCGGGCACCCAGGGCACATCGATCCAGGTAAGGAAAAACAGATCGTAGGGCCGCCGGGCCAAGCAGCCGCACCCCAGAGGCACGCAGTTGTTGTAGTGATCGCTGTAGATCAGCGAACTCAAGGGGATGGTGTCGCAACAGAATTCGTGGCCCACAGGTCAAGCAGCACTCGCGGAATGCACCCGTAGATCATGAGGCTGCAGAACACCAGAGAGAGCCCGGCATTGGCATAGAGGCCCCAGTGGGCGGAAATGCCGGTATAAAACAGATCCCCGGCAAAGCCGGCATACCAAGTGAGGATGTTTTGCCGGGCGTTCCAAAAGGCATAGAGCAGGCTCAAAAGAACAGCCGGGATTTCCGGAAGGCTTATGGATAAACAGTGGAGCGCCCGTGGTGAAGCCTACGGGCACTCCTAAGGGTGACGCTTTAGACGAGGCTGGGGCGCACGGTCATGACCGGCACGGGCGAAGTCTTAACCACTTTTTCGGCCACGGAGCCGAAGAGCAGACGGTCAATGCCCTTGCGGCCGTGGGTACCCATGATGATCAGATCCGCGCCGGTGGTTTCGGCCAGACCGAGAATTTCTTCGGCGGCATAGCCGTTGACCACCCGGCCGGTAGCCTTGATGCCGGAGAAGTTTTCGGCCACGAAGGCTTCCATGGTTTTTTCGGCGCCGGTAATGATTTCGCCCACAAAGTTCTCAATGGAACTGGGCGGCACATGAAAGCCCACATACTGCGTCAGCGCCGGGGCCGCGTAGACGGCGATCACTTCGGCGTCGAAGGCCTTGGCCATGGCAACGGCATAATCGGCCACCATGGCGGAATGCTGGGAAAGATCCAGAGCGCAGATAATCTTCTTGAAGGTAGGCATATCAGACTCCTTGGTTCTCGAGGCAGATCCGGATCGCTTCAACGCGGGAAGCGAAATCCCTCTCCATTGATGACAGGTTACCTCTTTTGCACCTGAGATTCAATACTCCGCCGGCGCCGCTGGGCATGATTATTTTCCAGAAGATACAAAAATTCAGTGACATGCAAAGGCCTGCCTGAAAGGTTGCGGCTGCCGCGAAAGGCGTTGTAGGGAATGGCCACAAGTTCCACCCGGCCCCGGCCGGCAAGAAAATCGAGCAATTCCTCGTGGCGGATGAACCCCTCGGAATTATAGGAAATCAACACGAAACGGGTGGGCAGGTCCATAATCAGGCGAAACAGGGCATCGCGGGCCGCGTCTTTTTTGTTGAATGGGCTGCGGTTCCAGTCCGCCGGGATGCCGCTGATTTTACTGACGGCTTCCGGCTTGCGTCCTTCAGCCAGAAGATTGAGCATAAAATAATTGGAGCCGTATGGGTGCTGGTTGTAGGGCGGGTCGAGGTAGGCAAGGTCAAAGGCCTGCCGTAGTGCCGGCTGCTTGAGCAATTCGCCTGCATCGCTTCGGTAGACCTCGCAGGGGCGGGAAAAACGCGACAATACCGGCAGACGAATCTCAATGCGGCCGAGAATGCGTGTCAGGGCATGCCCGCCCCGGCCGCCGAAGCGGCCGAGCCCGTCCTTGCCCTTGTAAAAACCTTTAAAGACCCCGGCGGTGTTGGCATGGACCGAGGCTTCGGCCAGAAGCGGCCCAAGCACGAGAGGACGCAGGTCTTCGTCCAGATCGTCCACGGCCCGTCTGGCCGTGTCCAGAGTCAGGGCGTTTTCCCGGCTGTAGAAAACTCGTTCGCCGGGGCGGATCCTTGCGTCGTCTTCAGGGGCGTACAGTTCGCAAATGAAGCCGGGCTCGGGCCGGGCCAGGGCCGCGCGAACATGGGCCAGAGCCTCGTTCAGGCGCCGGCGCGGCAGATCTGCGGCATTGCCGAGAAAGCAGCGGTTGAGCACCTCGCTGTAGCACTCCAGATCGTTGGCCACAAGGAGCTTGGCATGTTGTTTCAAGAGTCGGGCCACAACGCCCGAACCGGAAAAGAGATCGAGAATGCGCAACCGTCTGCCCTGCAGGCGGCCGCGCACCCGTTCCACGGCTTCGGCAATGGGCGCGAGCAAAGCACGCTTGTTGCCGATGCAGGTAATGAGCTGTTCCCGCAGAAAGGCGGGATCTTCCTGGATCATGCTAGACCGACGGCATGCCCACGGCGGAAAGGGCGGCTTCCAGGGCGTGTCCGGTTTGCAGCAGGCCTTCCTCGTCAAAGGCCTGACCGAAGATTTGCAGCCCCACAGGCAGGCCGGAATCTTGGCCCAATCCGGCGGGCAGACACAGGCCGGGCAGGCCGGCCAGGTTCAGGCCCAGGGTCAGAATATCCATCTTGTAGGCCGTGAGGGGGTCGGAGATTTCTCCGGCCTTCCAGGCCGTCACCGGACATGAGGGCGCCAGCAGGTGGTTACAGGTTGTGAGAGCCTTGTGGAAATCTTCGGCGATTAGCCGGCGCACTTGCGCGGCCTTGGTGTAATAAGCGTCGTAGTAGCCCGCCGAAAGCACATAGGTACCCAGCAGAATACGCCGTTGCACCTCTTCGCCGAAACCGGCTGCGCGCGAGGCCGTGTACATGCCGATCAGCCCCTGATCTTCGCCCTTGCGCAGGCCGTAGCGCACCCCGTCGAAACGGGCCAGGTTGGTGCCCGCCTCGGCCGAGGCCAGAATGTAGTAGGCGGCCACGCCCAGATCCACGTGGGGCAGAGAAACCTCGACGATTGCAGCGCCCAGCCCCTTGGCGGTCTCCACCGCCTGCCGACAGGCCGTTTCCACCTCGGGAGAAAGCCCTTTCCAATATTCCACCGGCAGGCCCAACTTCAGGCCGCGCAGATCTTTGCGGTCCAGAGCCTTGCTGTAATCCGGCACAGTCAGGTCGGCCGAGGTGGCGTCTTGAGGATCATAGCCGGCAATGACCGAGAGCAGCAGGGCGCAGTCGGCCGTGCTGCGGGCCAGGGTGCCGACCTGGTCGAAAGAACTGCCGTAGGCCACTGCACCGTAGCGCGAAACCCTGCCGTAGGTGGGCTTCAGGCCCACGCAGCCGCACAGCCCGGCCGGTTGGCGGATGGAGCCGCCGGTATCGGACCCCAGGCTGCCGTAGGCCTGCCGGGCAGCCACCGAGGCGGCTGAGCCGCCGCTGGAGCCGCCGGGCGTGCGCGAGGCGTCCCAGGGGTTGCCGGTCCGGCCGAAGGCGGAAAACTCCGTGGCCGCGCCCATGGCGAATTCGTCCATGTTGGTTTTGGCCAGGATAATCGCCCCGGCTTCCTTGAGCTTGCGGACCACAAAGGCATCATAGGGCGGCACAAAATTTTTCAGCATGCGCGAAGCGCAGGTGGTGCGCACCCCTTTGGTGCAGAGCAGATCCTTGAGGGTAATCGGCACGCCCCACAAAGGCTTGGCCGGGTTCGGCCCGGCTTTTTCCAGCTCTTTGGCCTCGGCCGCGGCCTGCTCGGCGCAGACCGTGATGCAGGCGTTCAGGGTGGGTTCCGTGGCCGCGATGCGGGCCAGACAGGCCTCCACGGCCTCGCCGGGGCGCGCCTCGCCTGAACGCAGGCGGTCGCGGATTTCCGTCAGAGAGAGCGTATGCATGCAACCTTCTTATGGCCGGCGCGTTGAGAATAGTTTATTGCCGGCGCGTTGAGATGAGTTGGTTAAAGAACCGGGGGCACGGCAAAGAAATTGCCCTGCCGGGCGGGAGCCCCGCCAAGCACGGTATCCGGTCCCGGGGCCGGGCGGTCCTCGTCCCTGCGCGGCGGCGCAACCTGCTCCAGGGGCAGGTACAGGGGTTCAACTCCCTCGGTGTCCACCCGGTTCAGAATATCCATATAGGCAACCACGGCGTCCAGTTGCCCGGCGAGACGGGCCAGGGCGGCCTCGGCCTGATCCGGCTCCAGCCCGGCCGTGGGGTTCAGGCGGGCCAGGGAGGCGACTTTGACGACTTCTGCCGGCGTGACGGGCATGGCAAATCCTTTATCCGCGCTGGGAGGCGTAGTGGTTGATCAGGCAGCCGGCCAGGATCACTGCCCGTTCCTCAAGAGAAAGATCCGGCAGGAACAGGGTAATTGCCTCTTTTTCATTCTGCCGGTGAATAAAGGCCGGCACGGCGGCCAACCCGGCCATCAAGGCCTGGCGGATGCCGGGAATGAAAATGCGGTCGCCGGGAGTGAGCTTGAGTTTGGCCGCCTCGGGCATGACAAAGGGCAGCATGCCCCAGTTGATCAAGTTGCTGCGGTAACGCTTGGTGGCGTATTCCTCGGCCAGGTTGGCCCAGCCGCCCAAGACCTTTTGGCACGAGGCCGCCTGCTCGCGGGCCGAGCCGTCGCCCGGTTTGATCGCAAAAACCAGCGAGCCCAGGCCGGTGTGTGCTTCCAGACCGTCCAGGCCGAGGCCCTGAAAGATCCGGGTGACCTCGGGATTGCCGGTTTTGCGCAATTCTTCCAGCTCCTGCACGGTCTTGGCCCGGGCCACGTAGTCCGGATCCTTGCGGGACAGGGTGAACTCCGCCAGCTTGTGGGGATTGGAGCGATACGAAGAGGTTTCACCCGAGGGGATCAACTCGTCGGTGGTGGTCACCGGGTCGTAAATGGCCGAGGCCACGGTGAGCAGCAGGTTTTCCGGCAGGGGTGCCATGGCCGGCCAGTCGGCGACGTTCGGGCCGAAGACCAGGTCGGTCGAGGCGTCCGGCTTGCCGAAACCCCGGTAGACCCGTTTTTCGTAAACTTCGGAGTCGAAATGGTAGGTTTCGGGCGTTTCGGCCGGCACATCCGGCAACTCGTCGGCCGGGGTGAGCTTGCCGTGGTTGCGGGCCGTGGCCGCGATGGAGCGGGCGTCCATGAGGGCGACAAAGGCCATTTGTCCGCCTGAGGGCTTGGAGCCTTCGCGGTTGGGGAAGTTGCGGGTGGTATGGCGGATGGAAAAAGCATTGTTGGCCGGTACGTCGCCCGCGCCGAAGCAGGGGCCGCAGAAGGCGGTTTTGATGTCCGCCCCGGCCAGGGTCAGTTCGGTGACCGCGCCGTTGCGCACCAGTTCCAAAAACAACGGCCGGCTGGCCGGGTAGACAGACAGGCCGAAAGCTCCGGCGCCGATGGAGGAATTTTTGAGAATCTTGGCCGCCCGCACGATATTTTCGAACATGCCTCCGGAACAACCGGCAATGAGCCCCTGGTCCACGTAAAAATCTTTGCCCTTCAGCTTGCCCCGCAAGTTGGAGATGGCGCCCCGGCCGCCAAGCATGGCGGCGGCTTCTTTTTCAACCCCGGCCAGGAGATCCGGGGCATCGGCCAGGAACTCCCGAATGCTCCAGGCGTTGGCCGGGTGGAAGGGCAGAGCGATCATCGGCTCCACCTTGGCCAGATCCAGGCGCACCCAGTGCTCGTAGAAGGCGCCTTCAGCAGGGGCCAGAGGGGCGTAGTCGGTTTCCCGGCCGTGGGTTTTCAGCCACTCGCGGGTTTTCGCGTCCGTGACCCAGATGGAGCTCAAGCAAGTGGTTTCTGTGGTCATCACGTCGATGCCCAGGCGGAAATCCAGGCTCAACCCGGCCACGCCGGGGCCGACGAATTCCAGAATGCGGTTCTTGGCCAGGCCGGAGGGGAAAACCTCCCTGATCAGGGCCAGGGCCACGTCCTGCGGCCCCACACCGGGGCGGGGCGAGCCTTCCAGCCAGACGGCCACGACCTGCGGCCGGGCGATGTCGTAAGTGCGGCCGAGAATCTGCTTGACCAGTTCCGGCCCGCCTTCGCCCACGCCCAAGGTGCCCAAGGCGCCGTAGCGGGTGTGGCTGTCGGAGCCGAGAATCATTTTGCCGCAACCGGCCGCGGTTTCGCGCATGTACTGGTGAATCACCGCCAAGTGCGCGGGCACAAAGTCGCCACCGTACTTTTTCGCGGCCGAAAAACCGAAAAGGTGGTCGTCCTCGTTGATGGTCCCGCCTACGGCGCACAGGCTGTTGTGGCAGTTGGTCAGGACGTAGGGCATGGGGAAATGTTCCAGGCCGCCCGCCCGGGCCGTCTGGATAATGCCCACATAGGTGATGTCGTGTGAGGCCAGGGCGTCAAAGGTAATATGCAGGGCGTCGTCACCCTTGTCGCTATGGTGGGCGGCAAGAATGCGGGCCGCCATGGTTCTGGCGCGACCCGCCGGGTCGCCTTCCCGATCTGTGATCAGGTTGCCGTTGTGGATAAAAGCGCTGCTTCCGGTGCTGATCATCGCGGTGCTCCAACCCCTGAGGCCCTCCGCGGCAAGGCGGCCGACGGGTGCGTGTTCGTGTTCGTCCGGTCAATGGGCGGTTTCACAGTGAAAGCGCCTCGGTCCGCTCTTTGGCGGAGGGCTGAACATACACGCAGCGGGCCTTGGCTTCAAGTGCCGGCGCGCCGTTTCGGCTCCCCGCAGTGAGTCTGAAGCACAATGAAACTGCTCTATGGGCCGGCGGGCTCATTCGGGGTGTCGACGGGTTTGCTTTTACCGAGCACGCCGAGGCAGATGGCCGAAAGAGCCAGAACGGCACCGCACCAGCCCAGGGCGCCGACCTGCTTGCCCATGAACAGGATGTCCCAGACGAAGGCCAGAGTGGGTTGGGCCAGCATGATCATCCCGGCCCGGGAAACGGGCAGCAGGGGCAGGCCCTTGGAAAAAAGGAACCAGCCCAGGCCCTGGCAGCCCACTCCGTAGATAAAAAGAATGACATTACTGCGCACTGAAGTGCTGAACATGGGCTCATGCGCGGACAGGGCGACGAAAGCGGCAATGACCATGCTGCACAGGGAAATCAGCCCGATGTTGGCCATGGCCGGCAAACGGTCTTCCATCAACTGAGAGCGACGCAGGCAAAGAATATACAGGGAGTAAAAGGAGGCCGCCAAAAATCCAAAAACGGTGCCGTGCAGCACGCCGGCAGGGATATACGCCGGGTTCACCTCCAAAAGCAGCCATAGACCGATCAGGGCCAGGGGAAGGGAAAACCTGTGCAGCAGACTTAAGCGTTCCTTTAGAAAAAGCGCTCCAAAGACGGCCAGGAAAAAGACCTGGAAATTTGCCAGGATGGTGGCTATACCCGGCCCGACGAAGATAATGGACATATGCCAGCAAATCATATTCAGCGTAAAAAACAGGGCGCAGATCAGCAGCAGGCCCAAGGCGCTGCGGTCGGGAATCAGGCGTTCGCCGCGCAAGCCGGCGCCGATGACCAGGGCCAGGCCGCCCCAGAACAATCGATACATGGCCACGGCCGACGGACCGACGTCGTCGAGTTTGACGAAAAGTGGAGCGAAACTGATGGTTACCGCTCCGCCCAAAACATACAGGGCGCCTTTCAGAGAAGGGGTAAGCGCGGGCATGGTGAGAAACCTTTCATGCAGGAAAAAAGACCACGGACCGTACGCGCGGATACGACGCGGCCATCAGCTTGCGGGCTCGTTCAGAAGCCCGTCGGCAATATGGTTGCTTGGGCAATTTCAAAATGAAATTGCTCTGGGTGGGATGTGAGCTTTATACGCCTACGGCAGATGGAAGGCAATAACGAAGAGATTATACCTCAGGGCAAGATCACTTTAACCTTTTGAAAAAATAGGATCGACAAGTGGATCGAGTTATGATCAAGTAATTCCAGCCCTAAGGAGGTTGGAATGGCGGATTTCATAACACATTTCAGCATAATCGAAGACCCTCGTATTGAGCGGTGCAAGAAGCATAAACTGCTGGATATCATTGCTGTCCGGCTAAGGCCGAATAAAAAAGTCCAAAATCTCGGCGAGATGTGGTACAAATGTTTTGCCAAACACACTGCCACACAAGGAGATTTTGGACTTGAGTCACCATAACACACTCTTCTCCCAGACGCTATCG
>JAVBLS010000079.1:0-17429 GCA_031553235.1 Desulfovibrio sp. | reverse complement strand
GGGTGTCTGGCAGTATTTGAAATGCGTATGCTTGAAAAATATCTGCTGTACGGACCTGGCCCACCTGAAACGCGAACTGAAAAGGGCAATTCGGACTCTCCGCTCGCGAAAGCAGGTAATCGCCGGGTGCTTCAAGAGAGTGGAATATATTTAATTATTAATGCGGATATCAGTAAAAAACTTTCAGCATGTTCCTTGAGATACCGCAGCTTCACCCCAGGGCCTCACAGAGCAGCATGACGTTCAACATGCCGACCACGACCGCCAAGAGTACAAGGCTTGCCTTCAGGGTGGGGCTGTTGGCATATTTGCCCATGACCCGAGGTGAAGAGGTCAGGTAAATTTGTGTGAACATGGTGATCGGCAACTGCACCGAAAGAAGCATTTGCGAGATCAGCAGACCGCGAAAGGGATCGCCCACCAGCAGGATGACCGCCAGACCGAGCCCCAGCGAGACCACGGCTCCGATTTTGCTGTGGCGGTCGCGGATGTCGTAGGACTTACCGACCATGCCGGCGACCATGATACCCCCAGCCATGCCGGAGGTGACCGAAGAAGCGATGCCGGCCATGAGCAAAGCCAAGGCAAAAATGTTTGAAGCGTGCACTCCCAGAAGGGGACGCAACAATTCCCGGGCCTGTTCCAGTTCGGTTACGGACGTGCCCACGCTCCAGAAGGCCGCCGCGGCCAGAATGATCATGGCGCTGTTGATGGCCCAGCCTACGAGCATGGAGAACAGGGTGTCCAGAAATTCGTAGTCCAATTGCCGTTTGATCACGGCTTCGTCCTGGAGGTGCCACTGCCGGCTCTGGATGATCTCCGAATGCAGAAACAGGTTGTGCGGCATGACCACGGCGCCGAGGACACTCATGATCACCGGCATGGAGCCCTGGGGAAAGGCCGGCATCACCCAGCCTGCCGCGGCTGCGGGCCACTGTCCGTGAACCAGGGAAAGCTCATAGAGAAAGGATATGCCGATGAGCGAGACAAAGCCGATGACCCAACGCTCGATTTTGCGGTAAGAGTTGGTCAGCAGCATGATGCCGACGAAAAGGGTCGTCAGGGCGGCACCCAGGGGGATGGGCAGCCCGAAGAGCATGCGCAGGGCAATGGCCCCGCCCATCAGTTCGGCCATGCTGGTCATGATCGAGGCCGCAAAGGCCGACAGCAACACCGGCAGGGCGACCCGACGCGGCAAAAAGCGGGTGATGCCCTCGGCCAGGCATTCGCCGGTCACGATGCCCAGGTGGGCGGCATTGTGCTGCAGGACAATGAGCATGATCGTGGCCAGGCTGACCATCCAGAGCAGCGTGTAGCCGTAGTCGGCCCCGGCGGCCAGATTGGCCGCCCAGTTGCCGGGATCGATGAAGCCCACGGTCACCAGCAGACCGGGGCCGATATATTTGAGTATTTCCCGTCCGCCGATGTTTGGGCGGTCTTTTTTGGCTGCTTTGCGCCGAATGCGCATGGGGTCGTCTCCGGGCTGGGGTTGCGCCGGATGTCCGGCCGTTCGCAACGGGAATAGCATCCTTGGTGGATGCCGTTCAAGCAGATTGCGGTGCAGGCCCCGGGTAATGAGAGCCCGCAGCCTTGGGGCGTCGATATTTCGAGGGACTTTTATTTTTTATCACAATGATGTAGGGAAGACGGCCGGGATATGCTTCCGATATATCGACCCACTTGAGTATTTTTCTGCTTAAGGAGCCGCGTATGCGCCTGTTCTCCGTGCTTTTTCTGAGTATTACACTCTGCGCCCAGGCCCTGGCCGCCTGTGCCCAGGCCGCCGATTGGCATGAAAGCCCCGAGGTCGCGGCCACCTTTGCCGCCGCCGGGGTCGCCGGAACCTTTGTGCTCTATGACCCGGCCGCCGACACCTTGACCGGCCACGACCGGGAACGGGCCGAAACCCGCTTTGTTCCTGCTTCGACCTTCAAGATTGCCAATACCTTGATTGGATTGTCCTGCGGCGCCGTTTCCGGTGTTGATGTAATTCTGCCATACGGCGGCAAACCGCAGCCAGTTAAGGCCTGGGAACATGACATGAGCCTGCGCGAGGCGATCAAAATATCCAACGTGCCGGTATATCAGGAGCTTGCCAGGCGTATCGGCCTGGAGCGGATGCGCGCCGGCCTGATTCGCCTGAACTACGGCAACGCCGAAGTCGGCACGGTGGCGGACCGCTTCTGGCTGGATGGTCCTTTGCGGATTTCCGCCGTCGAACAGGCTCGCTTTCTGGTCAGTCTGGCCGGAAAAGGGCTGCCGGCGCCGGCAACGTACCAGGCGGCAGTACGGGAGATCCTGCTCGTGGAACAAACCCCCGAGTGGTGCCTGTTCGCCAAGACCGGCTCGGCCATGAGCGTTTCCCCGTGCGTAGGCTGGTGGGTCGGCTGGGTAGAGAAGGGCGGCCGGATCTACGCCTTTGCCCTGAATGTGGATCTCGGCCAAGAAGCCGACACCGCCCGGCGCATCGGCCTGGGCAAGGCCTGCCTGAAAGCGCTGGGCGTCATCTGAAGCGCTCAGTCGAAACGTTCCGACATTTATCGCAGCAGGTAGAGCCTGTCGTGAACGCTTAAGGAGGCTTCCAGGTAAAGGGGGTTCTACGCTGAAGCACAGGTTCGAGGCGGTCTGGACTATTTTGGTGTAGTGCGGGCTTTCGCAGCAGATGTCCGTTGCTCTTGTACGAAATCCGCGGGCAGTCCAAGTATTTTGGGTTCGGCCAAGGCTTTCCAATTGAAGCAGTCTATGAAACCACACTGCCGACGGACTTTCGAACGAACCCGCAAGCGGGCGTCCGCTCTATTGCTTGGGGTGGACAATGACCGTGCAGGACGTGCCGATGAAAAGAGGAGGGTGTGCGCCGACAAGTCGAATGCGCACAGGGATGCGCTGGGCCAGGCGCACCCAGTTGTAGGTCGGGTTCACATCCACAAGAAGTTTGCCGCCTGTGGGGTTTTCGCGTTCGCCGATGCCTTTGGCAATGCTGTCCACTTCTCCGGAAAAAGCGGGGGTGCCGTCGAGCATTTCAATGGATACCGGGTCGCCTGGGTGCAGGTAGGGAAGCTTCGTTTCTTCAAAGTAGCCGCAGATCCAGAAAGAATTCGCGTCGACGACCGCCATGCGCGGCACGCCCGTCGACGCGTAATCGCCCTGGAAGACATTCAGGTTGGTCACCCAGCCGTCCACCGGCGAGCGCACTTCGGTGCGGGCCAGGTTGAGAGTTGCAAGATCCTTGCGGGCCTTGGCCTCATCCAGTCTGGTTTCAGCCGTCGACGCGGCGATTTTGGCCATTTCGTGCGCCTCAATGGAAACGACATCGGTTCCCACCCGGGCGCGGCGCGAGGCTTCGTCGCGCAGGCGCTGGGCCTCCAGCTCTGCCGTGGCTACCTGGGCGTCGGCCTGGGCCAAAGCAAAGCGGTAGCGCTCCGGGTCGATGCGCATGAGCAGGTCGCCTTTTTTCACGAATTGGTTGTCCTTGACCGGCACCTCGACCACCAACCCGGCAATGTCCGAGGCAATGGTGATCACGTCGGCCTGCACTCTGCCGTCGCGGGTCCAGGGCGTGTACATGTAATGCCGCCAGAGCAGCATGGCCGTCGCTATGGCCGCGGCCAGCACAATGCCGGTGATGAAAAATCGGAGCAATATGGTGATACGCATGAGACCTCCTGCCGCAAACGGTCAATAGACGATGAGCCCCGCGCAGCAAAAGAGCAGCACGAACACGGTGATACGGAACAGCGGCGGATGAGCCACTTTCCGGTATACCCCCCTGGGAACGAAGAGATGTCTGTCCAGCAGCCATAGCAGGACGAGGCAAATAAAGAACAAGGGGACCAGGCTGGGCATGGACATACCTAAAATAAAGCTTTCACGCGGCATGCGCCTGCCTCCTCCCGGCGTCCGACCGCCGGGGCTTGAACATGCGCAACTCTTCCGCCATGTGCATCAACGCGCGTTGCAGAATGCGGGTAAGCGAGGCCGCGCCGCCCGGGGCGCAGGTTGGAACCCCGGCAACGGTCATGTCTTCCAGTTTTCGGGCGGTGTCCTGAATTTTTGCCAACAACACGCGGTAATGCGAGAAACTGGGAATTTCCAAGACCTGCTGCAGCTCCGCCATGATCGGGAGCAGCAATTTTTTTTCTGCCGGAGAGAAGGTACCTTCGCTTATGTTATGCCGTATTTCGATGGTCACCCGGCCGAGGTTGCCGATGGCCAGGGCGCGTTTGAGCATGGTCTGTTTTTCCTTGTCGGTTGGAAGGGCGCTGGTGATGTGTTGCAGGAGAATATTGCGTGTCCTGCTTTCAAAGTGCGGCAGAAGAGAGCCGGGCCTGCCCCGGCAGGTGCGGGCGGCTTCGCGCAGAAGCCCCCTTTGCAGGCGTCGCTTCCACCATGCGCCTCCAGAGGGCAGGAACACGGCCAGCATGACCCCGGCCAGGAGAATGCCGGACAGTTGGCCGAGCCCGCCGGCCACCAGGGACTCTGGAACGATATGCAGGGCCAGCCCCGGGTTGGCAAAGGAAGCGAAGACAAAGTTGTAGCCTCCGCCCAGACCGCCGACCGACGGGATGGTCATCAAATACGTCCCCACCGCCAGGAAGGGGAATAGGGCCGCGCACATGGGCACAAAGTCGGGCATATGCGGCAGCACTTGAAAACAGTAGACCATTCCCAACGCCACCCCCAGGATGCAGCCGCTGATGCTGAGCATAATGGAGCGTGTGGGGTTGGAACTCGCGGCTTGGAGGCTGCAGAAAACCACGGCAAAAATGGCTGCCTGTGAGCCGACCGACCAGTCCGCGGCATGCCAGAATAAGGCCACAAGAGCCAGCACCAGCCCGGCCCGCAGACCAGCCACAAGGGCGATACCCCTGTCGGTTCCGGCATTGGAGCGGAAGGAGCGAGAGCCGGCGGACGGCCGCGGGTCACGAAGGTGGGCGTATTGCAGCAGATAGGCCTGCATGTCGGTGAGAAAGCGATGCAGTATGTGCATACCGCTTTCAAAGAAGCGGCGCTCCTCCAGGTAAAAGCGGCTGTGGGCAAAAAGCGCGGCCAAATCCGCGTCAACCTTTTCGCGGCAGGCTGCAAGAGACGACGCGGCGGTTCCGGCCTCTTCGGGGGTACGGGCGAAAACGCCTTGCGGAGCGAGGCATTTGGCCACTTCGGCTAAAATGTTGCGAAAGAAAATCCGGACGGGATCGTCGTCCGCTTTCGGCAAGGCGTTTATGAAAGCGGACATGGCATGAAAACTGGTGGAAACCACCATGAACTCGGTGTTGAACAGACGCACCCGGCTGTGATCCAGAGCGCCCCCGGCTTCGAAGGCGGCTGAGGCTCCGTGGCCGTCCAGCGTGGCCACATCGCGGATGAAGCGTAGTTGGATGCGTTCCATCTCGGCTATAGGTATCTCCCCGGTCAGGGTCGTGCAGGCTAGATCGCCGAAAGAGATGAAACAGTTGTCTGCCATGGCATACAGGGTATTTTGTATGGCCTTGGGGAAAATGATCTCACTGCTCAGGGCGACACTGAGAATGCCGATGAAAACCTCGGAAATTCTCAGAGAGGCGGCAGTGAAGATAAGTTCGGGAGTGTTCAGGTTGGGCAAGGCGATCAGGCAGGCCGTGTACCCGGCCAGCACGAACCCGTATGCCCGGTAGTGGCGCAGTTGCGCCGAACCGGCCGTGCAGACGGCCACCCATAGGCACATCCCGGCAATAAGCAGGGGCTGCTGCTGCGCGAACAGCGAAAACAGCAAAACAGCCACCACCCCCCCGGCCAGAGTGCCGAGCACCCGGTAGAAGCTTTTGGAGATGACGGCGCCGCTTTGGGGCTGAATGACCACCAGGGCGGTGACCATGGCCGTGGAGGGTTGGTCCAGTTCCAGGAACATGGCCAGTCCAAGTGCTATGAAGGCCGCCAAAGCGGCGCGCAGCACAAAACCCCAACGCGCGCCTTCCTGTCGCAGGACTGCGGGGAACTGCCTGCGGATTTCTTCCCGCCACGGCCCGGGATCGGCCAGGAACGCCGGCTTCACGGCCGTGCCTCTTTGGGATCGGTTGTGTGCGGCCGGCCGGTTGCATCCCCCGGGTCTGCCGGTGTGGCGGCAAGCGTCGGGGCGGGGGGCGCATCGGCGGCAAAGGGGGCCGGAAGGGGCGGGGTCGTCGGATCGGGGGCAGCCTTGTAGCCGCCGCCAAGTTCATACATAAGACGAGCATGGGCATCCAGCCGGCGGGCGGCCAGGGTCACGGTCCGGTTTTCTTCGGTCAGCAGGGTATTTTCCGTCATCAGCACGTTAATGTATTCCATCAGACCGGCCTGATAGCCGCGCAGGCTGATTTCGCGGGCCTTGCGGGCAAGTTTCAGGGCCTTGTAGGCTTCTTTGGACTGCTTTTTCAGCGAGTCGATCTCTTCCACTCGGCCGGCAACCGCGGAAAGGGCGGAAATGACAGTTTGGTTATAGTGCTCCACAGCCGCATCGTATGCGGCCGTACTCGCGCTCAGGTTGCCGCGCAGGCGCCCGCCCTGGAAGAGCGGCAGGTTCACGGCCGGTCCCGCCTGGGCGGTCAACGAGCCGGGAGTGATGAACTGGTCCAGGCCGACGCCAAGGTATCCGCCCGAAGCGGCCAAGTTGATGTTGGGATAAAAAGCCGCCTTGGCCGCGACAATGTCCTGCCCGGCGGCCAGCACGCGCAGCCGCGCGGCCGTGATGTCCGGCCTGCGTCCGGCCAGATCGGCCGGCAGGGAGGCGGGCAGGCCTGCGGAGTCCTTCAAGGTCAGTGCGGGCTGTGCAATTGTTTCGCCGGCGCCCGGACCTTGGCCGGCGAGGGCGGCGATCTGCTGTTTGGTGGTGACGATGGCCGACTCCAGTTCGGCGATACGGGCCCGGCCCACCGGAATGGGAATGGCGGCCTGGCTGACGGCCAGTTCCGAGTCGATGCCGGCCGACAAAAGCTCGCGGGAGAGGCGATAGACCTGCTCCCGCTGGGCCAGGGTTTTGCGGGCCACGTGGAGCAGTTCATACTCGGCGGAAAGCCGGATATAGGTGCGCACCACGCCGGTTTCCAGCACCAGGCGGGCGACCTGCGCCTCGGCGGTGGCCGCCGCCGAGGCGCTCAGCCCGGCGGTGTAACCGGCCTTCTCTTTGCCCCAGAGATCCAGGATGTACGACGCGGAAAGCAGCGCGGCATTATCCCAAAGGGTATGTCCCGCCTGCTCTTCGGCAAAATAGATGTTTTTGCTGTAATGGGTGTCGATCATCTTGCCGCCGGCATTGAGCGACGGATACAGACCGGCACCCGCGGCTACGGCCGCGCCCTGGGCCATGCGCACCCGGGCTTCGGCCAACCGCAGGTTCGGGCTTTCCTGTAGGGCTTGTTCCACCAAACGGTCGAGCTGCGGGTCGCCATAGACCTCCCACCAACGGTCGGCAGGCCAATGAAACCCGGCGGCTGTGGGCAGAGCCGTGCCGGCTTCAAGCTTGGTCGGGTCTACAATTGTGGACTGGGGGGGAATATTGGGCGCACAGCCGACGGCAAACAGCGCCGGGAGCAGACAGACGAAGAGCCGGTAAGTAAAGAGCCTGCGGCGGAAGGGAGAGGCCGCTGTCGACACTTGCCTGTGAGCCTGCGGGCATTTCATTTGGATCATCCGATATACTGCGTGCTTCATCAACCGAGGGGGGCCTGGTTGCGTTCGTGCGTATTTTTGTTTCTCAAGTACCGCCAGGCGGCCGGGATGTAAAGAATATCATGCGGACTTGTAGAGAGTGTGCCCATTCCGGGGCGTCACCCGAGAGCCCGGCGGTCGGGCATAAAAAAAGGCGGCCCCTGCGGGCCGCCCTGCAAGACAGCAATACATGTGAATTAACGCTTGGAATACTGGTAGCGGGCGCGGGCGGCGCGGAGGCCGTACTTTTTGCGTTCCTTTTTACGGGCGTCGCGGGTAAGGAAGCCGGCTTTTTTCAGCAGGCCGCGTAGGGCGGGGTCCATTTCCAGCAGAGCACGGGAAATGCCGTGGCGAACCGCCTCGGCCTGACCGCTCACGCCGCCGCCCTGGACATTGATCTTCACGTCGACCTTGTCGAGCAGCTTGGCCAGAGCCAGCGGCTGACGGATGATCATCTGCAGGGTCTTGCGGGGGAAATAGTTGTCAAAGGGGCGGCCGTTGACTTCAATCAGGCCGGCGCCGGTGTACACGCGGGTGCGCGCCGTGGCGTTTTTGCGACGGCCGGTGCCGTACTTGAATTCGGTGGACATGGGATACTCCCGCCTAGTTGAAGGTCAAGGGTTTGGGTTGCTGGGCCGTGTGCGGGTGCTCGGCGCCGGCATAAATTCTCAGCTTTTTCAGCAGAGCCCGGCTCAAGCGATTCTTGGGCAGCATGCCCTTGACCGCGTGCATCAGGGCGAGATGCGGCTTGGTTTCCATGAGTTTTTCATAGCTCATGGTCTTCAGACCGCCCACGTATCCGCTGTGGCGGTAATACATCTTGTTGGCGGCCTTGTTGCCGGTCACGCGAATTTTTTCGCAGTTCACAACCACGATAAAATCGCCGTTGTCCATATGCGGGGCGAACTCGGGCTTATGCTTGCCGCGCAGACGGTGCGCGATTTGCGCGGCCAGACGGCCGAGCACCAGATCGGTGGCGTCCACCACGAACCATTCGCGCTGGATGTCTTTGGGCGTCGGAGTAAAGGTCTTCATAAAGTTGCGGCTCCTTATCGCTGCTCGAAAGACCGAACATGTAAACGGAAGGTCTCCGAAAGTCAAGGCCACCGCAGTGTTTTTTTGGTGTTTATCTGCTCTGCAATTGCGAGGTGCAATTCGGGCAGCGGGTGGCTTGCAACGGAATGGAGCTGAAGCAGAAAGGGCAGTCCTTCTTGTCCGTGGCCGCCGCCGTGCCCGTGACGGCGCGCAGTTGGTTCAGGCCTTTGACCAGCATGAACACGGCAAACGAGATAATGATGAAGCTGATCAGCACGTTAACGAACAGGCCCAGGTTCAGGGTCACGGCCCCGGAATCCTGGGCGGCCTTCAGCGTCTCATAGGGGCCGGGCGTCTTGCCGTCGTGCAGGGTTACGAACAGGTTGGTAAAATCCACCTTGCCCATGAGCAGGCCGATGGGCGGCATGATCACGTCCTTGACCAGGGAGTCGACGATTTTGCCGAAGGCCGCGCCGATAACGATGCCGACGGCCATGTCCACCGCGTTGCCCTTGACGGCGAATTCCTTAAATTCTTTCAATAGTACCATAGGTTATCCGATGCCTTCGTTGGCGGCTTCGTCGGGGCGGATGGTTTACCGCCACATACGGGCGGTATTTTTACTATGTATGAAATATGACTACGATTGTATATGATATCGGCAATGCAGTAAACCGGACCCGAGGAATTTTTTTCCCGCGACAACGAAAGCCCCGGTTCCGCCGGGGCTTTCGTTGTCGCGGTGCTTGGCTGCTGCGGTCTATTCTTCGTCGGTGGCGCCCACGCAGTGACCGCCGTCCACGCCGAAACCCAAGGTGCCGTCCACGCAGATTTCGCTTTGCGGGCCGACCTTGCCGGCGCCGGGCACGCGCCAGGTGGTCACGTCGATGCGATGGATCGGGGTTTCTTCGGCTTTTTGGGCCTGGGGCACCCACTCATACGGCAGACGGTAGGCGCGGTAGACCATGTTCAGGTTCAGGCCACCCCTGCCCCAGTAGGGGCAGATATATTCCCAGACGATTTCGTGCTCGGCGGTCACTTCAAAGACCCGGCCGTCGGAGCCTTCGGTGATCAGGGTGTTGCCGTTGGGCAGGCGTTGGGCGCTGCTGATGAAGGGGCTGTAAAAGCGGTTGGCATCCAGGGGCACGATGAAGCCGGCCTCGTGCGGGGTATAGCGCCAGACCACTTCCATGGAAACCGGGTTGATTTCCAGAATGCGCGACCAGTCGCGGGTGGCGTTTTTCACGCCCCGGGGCGAAGCCGGGTTGGGAGCGCCGTAGCCGCCCCAGCCGCCATTGTCGTAAACCAGAATGTTGCCTTCACCGGGCAGGCCTTTGGGAATCATGTGGGCGTGGTGCTGGCCGATGATCCAGCCGATTTTTTTGGCCGCGCCCTGGCTGTAGTCCGGGCCGAGCTGCCAGACGACCTTGCCGGTCTTTTTGCTCAGGATCAGAATGATGTTGGTCTCACGGCCGTCGATGATGATATTGTCCGGATGGAAGCGCTCGTCGCCCTGTTCGAACCATTTGTTGGGGCCAAGGGTGGACATGGAGTTAACGTGCATCCAGTCGCCCACGGCCGGGGCGTTGTCGATCAGGGCGCCGCCGCGCATGTTCGGGTCGCGGCACATGGCGTTGCGGGCGTTTTCGTCAAAGCCCATTTCTTCCACATGGTCGCTGCACAGCCATTCCCAGATGATGTCGCCTTCCCAGTTGACCTCGTAGATGATGTCGTCGACCAAGGGCTTGTCGCTGATATAGGGGCAGTGCACGTTTTTGTGGCAAAGCACCAGGGTGTTGCCGGAGTCGATTTTCGGCTCCATGCCCGGGGCGTAGTAGCCCACGGGGTTGCCTTCGCGTTGGAAGTCGTGGTGCTGGCGGGCCATCCACTGCGGCTTCTCGCCCGGATCTTCAATGTACTCGGCACGGTTGAATTCCCAGACCACCTTGCCGTCCCAATCCACCTGGATCAGGTCGACCTGATCCTGCAGGCCGTATTTGGGGCTGCGGATGCCGCGGCTGCCCATGATCTGGCCGCCGGGGAAGACCTTGTTGGGGAACCCCTGCAGGTCGCGCCATAGTCGCACTTCATTGCCGTTCATGTCGATGAGCAGGGCGCCCTGGGCCGGAGCCGGGAGAATGGTGAATCCGTTCCAGCATTTGTCCGGGTTGTAAATGGTTGCCCCGGTGGGGTAGACGGTGGGATGTCCCATAATATTGACTCCTTGCGCTTTGGTTGCGGCGTCGCCTTTTCGGCGGGCACCGGGTCAATGTCCTTGAAAATTTCGGAAGAATGGACCGCTGTTGCCTCGTTCTTTTTTTCACAGTATGGCCGAAAGCAATTTTTTTATGTCGTTTTTTCCACACCGGCGAAAAATTGGAGCAAATTGATTGTGAAAGGCGATTTGCTCCGGCGGCTGTGGAAGCGGGTTGCAACCCGTACCTGTGCGGCGCATGGGGTGATGTTCTTTCCGGCGTAAAGCTGGCGGGGTGCGGCCCGCGTCGGTGCTGGGCATGATGAACCGGCCGACGTGGAACAGGGATGCCGGGCTTGCGGCCGCACGGAGGACAGACGCTCGCGGGCCGATTACGGCCGGGTTTGTTCCAAAATGTACGCTGCCCGGTGCCGGTAGGTGTGCCGCTCCTGCAAAAGGGCCTGCCAGTCACGGATTAATGCGGACCGGCCATGCTCGGGGAGCTTCTCCAGGCTTTCCACCAGCCGGGGCAGGTCGGCCGGGCCTTGAAAGGTCACGGGACGGGTCAGCTCGGGCGGGAAAAGGTCCAGGCCGGGCGTGTTGTCGGTCAAACAGACGCCGCCGGCCGTCCAGACGTCGAAATGGCGTTGGTTCAATCCGTGGGGCAGCAGCAGGCTGGTGCAGCAGAGGCTATAACAGGCCCGGCGGTAGATGCCCGGCAGGCGGCTGTAGTAATCCACGGCCGGAAAAAACCGGACGCCGGCAGGCGGCTCTGCCGGGGCATCGCCGTAAATGTCCAGACCCGGCCCATCATCGGTGCAGGCCGCCCCGGCTTTGGCCGCTTGAGCCAGGCAATGTTCGCGCAGGCGCAGATTGCCGGTTTCCGCCCCCAGGGCCGGAACGCGGGCCTGCTTGCCCGGCCAGAAACCGCTCGGGTCCAGGCCCAGGCGTCTGCTCCACCAGTCAAAATCCGGCCGAACCCCGCGCTTGATGTGCGCTTCGGCCTCGCGCAGCATTGCCGCCGGGGCTTCGATGCCGGCGAAAAAAGCCTCTTTGCCGGGAAAGGCCAGCCGGCCCACAAAGGCGATGGGCGCGGGGGTCAGGGGCTCCGGCACCTCGGCCGCACCGAACAGGTCCGGGCAAGCGGCCAGGGGCAGATGGAAAACTTTTTCCGCTCCGGCCCGACGCAGGGGCTGCACAAAACTTTTGTCCGCCACGAACAGGGGGACGGTCTTCCAACTGGGATCACGCACGCCCGAAAGCACATTCCAGGGGTTGTCCACACACCATGCGGCCGCGGTCGAACCGGCTTTGGCCAAGCTTGCCAGACGCGGCCGGGGCCGCTCCAGAGCCTGAAAGTTGATGCTCAGCAACAGGCAGGAGCCGGCTTCAAGCAGCCGGCCAAGGCAGAACGGGTCGGCTAGATCATCCAGGCGCTCCGGGGCCACCCGGGTCACGGTACAGCCCAGGGCCTCGAAAGCCGCGGCAAGCTCTCGGCGCATCAGGTTTTTACCGTTGTCCGGCAGGATGATCCGGGAGAGGGTGCTCACGACTTGGCTCCGGCGGCAATATGGCGTATGTTAATCGGCTCTGTTGGAGCGCATCGTTCATGAAAAAATATCGCGACCACTTTTTCCTCAAGGCCAAGCAGGAGCACTATCCGGCCCGCTCGGTTTACAAGCTCAAGGAGATCGACAAAAAATTCGGTCTCTTCAAGCCAGGCTTGCGCGTGCTCGATCTCGGCGCCGCGCCGGGCTCGTGGAGCCTGTATGCGGCCGAGCGGGTGGGCGAAAAAGGCCTGGTCATCGGCGCAGACATTCAGAGCACCCAGACGACCTTTCCGCCGCAGGTGCATTTCCACCAGGAAGACGTTTTCAATCGCTCCCCGGAGTTTGAAACCCTGCTGTGCGAGAGCGGCCCCTTCCACCTGGTCGTTTCGGACATGGCCCCAAGCACCATTGGGCACCGGGGCACGGATCAGGCCCGCAGCGCGGCCTTGTGCGAAGAGGCGCTTGCCGTGGCCCTTGTTCATCTGATAAAGGGAGGCGGCTTTGTGGTCAAGGTCTTCATGGGGCCGGACACCAAAGCCCTGGTGGACGCTCTGCGTGCCCGCTTCATCTTGGTAAAATCGTTCAAACCCGTCAGCTCCCGCTCCGAAAGCATGGAAATTTTTTATATCGGCCTTGGCTTTAAAGGTTTGCCTCCCCCGGACCCCGGAGATCTGTAATCCCTTTTTGTTTGGGCAATGGATTCTTTTTCTTCGGACGTTCAATTACAGGAGACCACCATGGCCGGACACAGCAAATGGAAAAACATCCAGCACCGCAAGGGGCGCCAGGATGCCAAGCGGAGCAAGGATTTTACCCGGGCCGCCAAAGAAATCATCATCGCCGCCAAGTCGGGCGGCAACCCTGACTACAACGCGCGCCTGCGCTCGGCCATTGCTTTTGCCAAGAGCGTCAGTCTGCCCAAAGATCGTATCGATTCGGCCATCCGCAAGGGCACCGGCGAGGAAGCGGGCGGCGATTTCTTTGAAATGCTTTACGAAGGCTACGGCCCCGGCGGCGTGGCCGTGCTGGTCGAAGCGGCCACGGACAACAAGAACCGCACTGTGGCCGAAGTGCGCCACATCTTCGTCAAGAGCGGCGGTGCCATGGGCGAGGCCGGTTGTGTGGGGTGGATGTTCGACAAGAAAGGCGTGTTCGTCTTCGACAAGCCCAAGTACAGCGAGGACGCCCTGATGGAGATCGGCCTGGAGCACGGGGCCGAGGACATCGTGGACGAAGGAGACAGCCTTGAGGTCCATTGCGCCCCCGGCGATTTTGACACCCTGCGCCAAGCCTTTGAGGACGCCAAGCTTGAGCCTTCCGAGGCCGAACTGTCGCGCATTCCTCAGAACACCGTGCCGGTGGATGCCGAAACCGGCCGCAAGATTCTGCGCCTGATCGAGAACCTTGAAGACAACGAAGACGTGCAGAACGTTTACGCCAACTTCGACCTGCCTGAAGACTTCTCGGATGAAGACTAGGATGGAAACAGCTCCCGGCGTTTTCGCGAAAGGGGAGTCGTGGCCGGCGGCCTGACCGTGCTCGGTATCGACCCCGGCTCCCAATGCCTGGGCTGGGGCGTGGTGCGCGAGGTTTCCGGGGTGCTTTCCATGGTGGACTGCGGCGTTGTGCGTCCCAAGGGTGACGATTTTTCCGCCCGTCTGGGGGATCTCTTCCTCAAGCTGCGCGATCTAGTTGCCCTGCACAAGCCCGACGAGGCGGCCGTCGAAACGGTGTTCACCAATAAGAACATCGTTTCGGCCCTCAAGCTCGGCCAAGCCCGGGGCGCGGCCGTGGCCGCCTGCGCGGCCGGCGGCGTGCCCGTGTTCGATTATGAACCGACCGCGATCAAAAAGTCTCTGGTCGGCGTCGGCCGGGCCGAGAAAACCCAGGTGTCCTTCATGGTCGGCCGCATTTTGAACTGCAAGACCGAATGGCCCGCCGACACCGGCGATGCTCTGGCCTGCGCCATCTGCCACTTGAACATGCGCCGTCTGCGCCGCCTGACCGGCGGGAAATGAGCGCGTGTCGACTTGTCTGGGATGAGGTGAATATGCGTAACGGCGAAAAAAACGTGCCCAACGGCTGCAACCCGGTGAAAAAACAGCGCGGCCGAAGCAAGACCGCGCGCGTGGCCGATTTTCTTTTCGAGGCCGGCATGCTGCGCAAAACGCCGCGCACTGGCTACCAGTTTCTCGGCAGCGGCGCGGAAAACGTGGCCGAGCATTCTTTTCGCGCGTCGCTGATTGGCTGGGTTCTGGCCCTGCATGCCGGGGTCGACGCCGCGCACACGGCCATGCTCTGTCTGGTGCACGATTTTCACGAAGCCCGCACCGGCGATTTCAACTATGTCAACAGCATATACAACACCAAGGACGCTGAAAGCGCCGCAGAGCACGCCGTGGAAGGCAGCGGACTGGAAGATGCCTTTCTGTCTCTGTGGCGGGAACAGGAATACGGCGATACCCCGGAGGCCGCCCTGGCCCACGATGCCGATCAGATTGACCTGATCTGCAACCTGGTGGAAGAGCGCAACCTGGGCAACCCCTATGCGACCAAGTGGCTGGAATGCGTCCTGCAGCGGCTCAAAACCCCGCAGGGCAAAGAACTTGCCGCGGCTGTGGTTGCCGGCGATCATACCGACTGGTGGTTCAAGGGGCCGAACCCCGACTGGTGGGTGAAGAAAGTCAAGAAATAGACCGGCCGCCGGCTGCAAATAAAAAAGCCGTCGCCGTATGATGGGTGACTGTTTTTTTATTTTGTAGAATCTCTGCCGACTCAAGAACCCTTTAAAGCGTCGAGAATCTCGGCCAAGGCCAAGTCGGCATCTTCGGTTTTAATCTGGCAGGTGCCCACACGCTTGTGCCCGCCGCCGCCATATTTGAGCATCAGGCTGCCGATGTCGGCCGTACAGCTGCGGTTCAGGATGGAGTAGCCCACCGTGAGCACAACATTCTGTTGTTTCAGGCCCCAGATCACCTGCACGCTGACGTTGCAGTCCGGGAACATGGCATAGGCGGTAAAGCGGTTGCCCGAGAAAATTTCTTCTTCGTCGCGCAGATCCAGCACCAGCACGTTGTTTTCCTGCCGAGCCCGGCGCTGGAGCATGGCGGTAAACTCTTTCTGCTGGGTGAAGTAGCGATCGGTGCGTTCCTTCACGTCGGGCAGGGCGAGAATTTCGTCCGCCGTCATGGTTGCGCAATGGTCGATCATCTCCATCATCAACTGGTAGTTGCTGATGCGATAGTCACGGTAGCGCCCCAGGCCCGTGCGTGGGTCCATAACAAAGCCCAGCAGCACCCAGCCGCTGGGGTGAAGAATTTCTTCTTTGCTCAGAGAGCCGCTGTCCACCTTGTCAACGGCGTCCATCATCTCGTCGAGGGCACGGGGAAACTTTGCCGCTCCGCCGTAAAAATCCCAGATTACCCGGGCGCAACTCGGAGAATCCTTGGACATGCCGATGTAGTCTATCTCGCCCAGGCGTTCGATTTCGCTGCTGTGGTGGTCGAACCACATGCCGCAGCCGGGTGCATAGGGCACGTTGGCCAGAACGTCATTGATGCCCACTTCCACCAGGCCGTCCTGGATGTCTTTGGGGTGGGCGAATTTATATTCGGTTATGACGTCTACGGCTTTCAGCAAAACGGCGCAGGCCAGGCCGTCAAAGTCGGAACGCGTGACAAGGCGCATACATTGTCTCCTTCCCTCGGGGAGGTGGCGCATCCTTACGATTAACGCAACATATCTTTCCTGCGGCGTTTTGGCAAGACTTCGTTATTATCACGCGATTTCCCCAGGCGCGCACGACAGGCGATGCGCCGGAATGCCGGTTCGCGGGTACAAAGCGTCCGAATGCTGAAAGGCCGCTCGCAACTCTCGCGAACGGCCCGGGCAACGTACGGTGGAGCAAGTGAAACCGTACCGGAAGAACCTTCAGAAGGAGTAACCGTAGCCCACGCCATAGGTGTTGTAGCCGTCGTCGTGATCGGTGATGCCCCAGGTAGAGTAGTTGGTGTACTCGCCCTGGATTCTGTGCCGCATGCCTTCACCAAACTGCACGCCGACCGCCCCTTGGGTTCTGAAGAGCAGGTTGCTGCCCAGATCTCGCGACTCAAAATGGTCGTCCGTATTGATGGCGCCGCCGACCGACCCGACCAGATACGGCTGGAAGGGAGCCGTGGTGAATAGGGTAACTTTGATGCCCGGGGCCAGGGAAGCGCCCCAGACGCTGTCGTCGTCGGTCCAGTAGTGCACGCCGAGCTCCGCAAAGGGCTGGATTTCGATGATCGAAGTGGAAACGAGGGGGTCGTAAGTCTGGCGGACGTTGAGGTTGAGCGCTGCGGAGCCGTCGTCGCCGGCCGCCATGCCGCCGCCGATGGATGTATCCGCTTGGGCGGGGCCGGCAAGGGCCAGCAGGGCGGCCACAGCCGAGACAATAAGCAGTTTTTTGGTCATGATGGAACCTCTTTACTGTTTCGAGCCGGCTGCGGCCCAGGCGCTCCACAGCGGCCATTTGGGCTCGGCGGGCCGAGTTTCCAAAGCGAAACAGGCCGAACGAGTGAGGGTACTTTAGCTGCTTTTAGATTTGATGTCTAGAATAAATCTGGATTTCTCTAAGAAAAAATAGATTTTCTTTTGCAGAAATTACTAATGGAGCACAAATGTTTTCAATCAAGCGGCATAAGTGTCGGGGTAATCATTTTTAGTAGCTCTTCCAAGTAGAGAAGTGCTCCCCCAAAATCGGACAGATGTGATAGCTACTCAACCAGACGAGGAGAACACAGATGTCCAAACGAAAGAATCACGCCCCCGCCTTCAAGGCCAGGGTGGCCCTGGCAGCCCTTTCCGGCGAGAAGACCATAGCCGAGCTCAGCTCTGAGTTCGGCGTCCACCAAACGCTCATCCATAAATGGGTGAAGCAGCTCAAGGAATCGGCGTCCGGCATTTTTTCCGGTGAAATCAAGACGGAAGAGGCCAAAAAGGAAAAGCAA
>JAVBLS010000042.1:0-11069 GCA_031553235.1 Desulfovibrio sp. | reverse complement strand
TTACGGGATCTTGCTGGACATTTTTATCTATATCTGGCCCAGACAAAACCAAAACCTGCAACGAGCCTGACATCTTTCCAAAAGACACAAAGCCCGGATTTGGCTTGGCCAAATCCGGGCTTTGTCAGCAGTCTGACCCCCTGACGGGGGTTTTTTTGTTTTTCGCAAAGCCGCGAATTACACGCAGCCGGTGGGCTTGGGCAGGCCGGCCATCTTACAGGCGCCTTTGCCGGGGCCGGAGGGGAAGAGTTCGTAAACTTCTTTCAGCTTGAAGCCGGTATTCTTGGAAAGGATGCGCACCATGGGGGCAATGCCGTTCTTCTTGTAGTAGTCCTGCAGGAAGTCGAGAACCTTCTGGTGGTCCGGGGTGATGTCGGTGATGCCTTCGGAATCTTTCACATACTCCATCCACTCGGGGCACCAGTCATCGAAGCGCAGCAGAAAACCGTCTTCATCCACCTCGAAGCTTTTGCCCTTGTAGGTAACTTCAGCCATTTCGTCCTCCTTGGACTCTATTGTGGTCTTGGCCGTTTGGCGAAACAATTTCGCATCTGGACGCGGCGGCGCTGGGCCGCTTGATCAAAATTATGACCGCCCGCATTCCGGCAATGGAACCCGGACAGGCTTCGGCATGCTTGGGAAAGCACCGCAGACGCGAATCCTATATCCTATGTCGGGGGAAAATTCAAGCCGGGCCGGCAAGATGTTTTCAGCCGGCCTTGGCGGGCGTAGCGGGCTCCCAGTAGATTAACGGAAAGCCGTCCTTCATGCTTTGCACCACACGGCTTTCTGTGTCGGGGTCGAGGCGGCGCAGGCGGATATAAATCCGACGGGCGTCGGCGCCCTCGACCTGGGAGGTGAGCACCGAAACCACCCCGGCATCCAGGGCGCGCAAGGCATCCAGGATAGGGCGCAGATTGCCGGGCGCATTGACGATTTCAAAGGCCAACTGGATGCCGCCGCGATCGGCACCGGTGATTTCCACCAGCACCTTGAAAATATCGCTGTCGGTGATGATGCCGCGGACATGATTCTGGGCGTCGACAATGGGCACGCCGCCGATGCGCTTTTCCATCATCATCCGGGCCAGGGCCTCAACGGAATCGTTCTCGCGGGCGCAGACCGGGCTTTTGGTCATCACGTCTCTGGTCTTGAGTTCGGAAAGCAGGTAGTAGAGTTCATGCATCTCCAGAGTGGTGGCTTTGGAGGGGGAGGCGCTGCGAATATCACGATCGGTGAGAATGCCCACAATACGCCCTTCTTCATCCACCACCGGCAGCCGGCCCACCTTCTTTTCTTTCATCAGGCGCGAGGCTTTCATGATGGAGGTATCGGGGGTGATGGTCACCACATTTTTGGTCATCCATTCCTGAACCAACATAGACCACACCTCCCGCCCAAAGGGCGCGTTGCCGATCCGGCTCTGAGCCCGGCGTCTCGACATGAAAAGCCGCTACAACCGGGTGGCATCGTTCCGAAAAAGAGAGTATAGGGGTTTTGACCAAATGAAACAACCCCCCACCGGGGGCTCCGGAGAGCGTCATGAACCCCGAGACTTTGCGCCGCATTACCGCCGGCGCGCCTTGGAACCTATTTTTACTGGCCGTCAGCGCTTTCATCTCTTCCTACGCGTTGGTCTGCATCGCCAAGCCCCACGGCTTCGTTTCCGGCGGCTTATACGGCACCGCCATGCTCATCGAGTATGACAGCGGCACCCTTAGCCTGGCCATTTGGTATGCGCTGCTCAACATACCGGTGCTGGCGGCCGGCTGGCGCTTCCTAAGCCGACGCTTCATGCTCTACACGATTTATTGCATCGCCCTGACCACTCTGTTCACCCAGTTCATGCCCTTTCCCGACGCCGGCATCTCCGATCGCACCCTGGCGGCCGTGGCCACCGGTGTGCTCTGCGGCGCAGGCTCGGGCATTGCTTTACGATCCCTGGGCAGCGACGGCGGCCTGAACATCATTTCGCTGATCCTCAACATGAAATACGGCATGCGCGTGGGCACCCTGAGCATCATCTACAACGTGCTGCTTTTTCTCGTGGCCTTGCGGATTATCGGTGTGGACAACGTGCTCTACTCGATGGTCATCACCTACCTGACCTCCTCGCTGATGAACTACTTCATGGGGCTGTTCAACGAGCGCAAAATGGTGTTGATCATCTCGGACCGCTACCGGGAGATCGGTGAAAGCATCTTACGCAATCTCGGCCGGGGCTGTACCGTGCTCCACGGCGAAGGCGCCTACACCCGTACCCCCCGCGAAGTCGTGCTCACCGTGGTGCACAACATTCAGCTGCGCCGGCT
Organism: Desulfovibrio sp.; assembly: GCA_031553235.1. Classification (GTDB taxonomy): domain Bacteria; phylum Desulfobacterota; class Desulfovibrionia; order Desulfovibrionales; family Desulfovibrionaceae; genus Frigididesulfovibrio. The sequence continues at coordinate 8,757 of JAVBLS010000042.1, read as the reverse complement.
GGAGGAGCTGGTCTATGGCGAAGACCCCCATGCCTTCGTGATCATTGAAAACACCCACCAGGTACTCGGCAAGGGCTTCTCCACCAGACGAACCTATTGACGCGACGAGGGGCCCACGACAACTCGCCCCGCGCGGGAGGCACAGGCGACCGGCATCTCCCCCGCCCGCGGGAAGCGGGCACGCGCAGCGGAGCGGACGCCTTTCGTGAGGAGCCGGGGGCCGCGGTCCCCGGCGACGAGCGGTCTGCAGCAGGTCGTCCCGCGCAGGAAAGTGCGGGCGACCGGTATCTCAAGAAAGGAGTAGCCGTGAAACGCTTTATCCTCATTTCTCTGCTGTGCCTCGGCCTTACCGCCTGCGCCGCCCGCACGCGCACCGAGGCCATTCTGACCCAGATCTCCGACCTCTCCGCAGCCGAACAAATTTTCGGCCCGGCCACCGCAAAAACCACTTCGGAAGGCGGTTCACAGCGCGCCGTCTGGGAATTCTCCCGTGTCTTCCAGGCCCCGGGCAGCGTGCAGGATCGCCAGATCTTTCTGGGCTATGACAGCGACGGCTACCCCATCATCAAGACCGTCCAGGTCTTTGTGCCGCCGCACCAGGAACCGCAGAACTGCCGCATCGAGATCATCGCCGACCCCAACGGCAAAATTACCCACGCCGTCTCCAGCGGCAACAGCTGCGACATACTGCTCACTCCGGCCGGCCGCGCCGCCGCATACGGCGGCTGAACTTTTCCGGAACAAAAGCGGCACCCGTAGCGCCGGCGGGCGTCCCCTCGCGCGTCCGCCGGCGCAGATGAGCATTTCCAATGTCAATCTGCTCTAAATTACGTAAATTTGACTTGCAGCCGAATGCATTGCACGGCAAAACAGCCATATCGTCAACATGTCACCGCTCGGGCCGGGCAGGGCAACGCCCTGCCCGGTACCGGCAACCGTCTTGGAAAGGAGAAACTGTGCCCGTCTTCATTCTGCATCAGGAAACCTGCAAACAATGCGGCATCTGCTCACGGGTCTGCCCGGCCACGGTTCTTAAAGGGCGGGAAGGCGAACACCCGGTCATGCGTCCCGGCGGTTCCGAGCGCTGCATCGCCTGCGGCCACTGTACGGCCTTTTGCCCGCACCGGGCCTGCGACATCGACGTCCTGCCCGCCGACCAATACCGGTCCATAGACCGCTCTCTGCTGCCCTCGGCCGAGGCCGTGGACATGCTCTGCAAAACCCGGCGCTCAACCCGGGCCTACAAGCCCGAGCCGGTGCCGCGCGAACTCCTGGCCGAACTGCTGGACACGGTCCGCTACTCGCCTTCGGCCAAGAACCAGCAAGCCCTGCGCTTTATTTGTGCAGGCCGTGAAACCCTTCAGGCCTTGGGCGACACCATGGCCGAGTGGCTCGACACCCCGGCCGGCCTGCAACGCATCGCCGAAGGCAAAGGCCTGGTCATGGCCTGGCGGCAGGGTCTGGACCCACTGTTTCGGGGTGCGCCCCACGCGATCTTTGTCCTCGGTCCCAAGAACGACCACTGGAGCGCCATCGACGCGGCCGTCGCGGCCACCTACCTGGAACTGGCCGCCCACCCCAGAAAACTCGGCTGCTGCTGGGCCGGCTATGTGGTCGGCGCCCTGGCCCAACACGCGCCCATGCGCGAGATCCTCGGCATCGGCCCGGACGAAGCGGTGCACGCCGCCCAGATGCTCGGCTTCATGGCCCTGCGTCCCATGGGCATCCCCGCCCGCAAGCCCTTGGCCTGTAACTGGATGTCCTAAAACAGATTGCCTTTGAAAATGCTCTAAAAATACTCCGCCTCGCACCATAGATATGGCTTTATACATTACGGTGGTAAGTTTATGCCTGCCGCCGCGCATTGCTCCATCGGGATAAACACGCTATCGTCGCGTCGACGCGGATTTCCCGCGCCCGGAGGGGCTTTGGCCGCCACCATTCGCAAGCCCAGAGAGGTTTGCTGAAACGCGTTCTTGCCGTGTGCTTCGTCCTTGGTCCTTTCCTGCGCCGTCCTGCTTTCGGCCGGTGCCGCCCGAGCGGCCGACGCCTCCAAACTGTACTTGCCCGGCGACGTCACCGCCGTGGCCAAGGCCGCTGCAGCCGCGCTGTTGAAGTGAAATTGGGGGACCGCCCAAGTTCTCAAATGACAAACCCCCGCACCGGCGGGGGGATTGTCATTTGGAAATGCAGAGGGAGTTGAGGGGATGCCCCCTCAATTGCGCTAGCGCGAGGTCTTCAGGGCTTCCCAGTACTTCTCATAGATCTGCACGGCCTGACCCAGGGCGCCGACGTATTCGGCGTTATGCAGTTCTTTTTCGCCGGGGTTGAGCACCGGATCGTCGCGCATTGCAGCCGGCAACAGCGGCAGGGCTTTCAGGTTGGGCGTGGAGTACTTGTATTCTTCCACGCAGCGGGCGGCCACGTCCGGGCGGAGCATGAAGTTGATGAAGGCGTGGGCGCTTTCCTTGTGGGCCGCGCCTTTGGGAATGGCAAAGCCGTCGACCCAGAGCAGGGCGCCTTCTTCGGGGAAGACAAAGGCCAGATCTGGGCTTTCTTCTTTGGCCACCAGGAAGTCGCCGTTCCAGATGGGGCCGATCCATACCTCTTCACCGATCAACGCCTGTTTGATGGCCGTGACGTCAAAAATACGCACCGATTCTTTGAGTGTTTTCAAAAAATCAAAGGCCTTTTTGATATCGTCCTCATTGGCCGAGTTGGGCGAGCCGCCCGTGGCCTTGAGGGCGATCCCAAAAGCGTCGCGCAGGTCGTCGGTAAGGATGACCTTGCCCTTGAACTCGGGACGCAGCAGGTCTTTCCAGCCCTTGATGGTGCCGGCGGGGATATACTTGGTGTTGTAGCCGATGCCCACAGTGCCCCACATGTAGGGCACGCTGTAAGTATTGCCCGGATCATAGCTCTGGTTCAGGGTCTTGGGGTCGATGCCGGCCAGATTGGGCAGCTTGGATTTATCGAGAGGGGCCAGAAGCTGCTCGCGGCGCATCTGCTCGATAAAGTAGCTCGAGGGCACCACCACGTCGTAGCCCTTGCCCTGCATGAGCTTGATCTTGGCGTACATGGCCTCGTTGCTTTCAAAGGTGGAATAGACCACCTTGATGCCCGTTTCTTTGGTGAAGTCATCCAGAACATCCTGGGGGATATATTCGGACCAGCTGTAGACCACCACCTCGCCTGCGTCGGCGGCGCGGGCCGTACCGGCCGTCAGGACCGCAGGCAGAACCAGGACCAGGACCGCGAAAAGAACTCTGCGCATTACTTTCTCCTTACGTGTAAAATGCCTCGAACAGCCGGCGCGAAGACCGGAAGTGCCGGTGGAACAATATCACTTTTTCTTGGCCTGCAGAATGCCCTGGGCCGTAAGAACAAGCGTCAGGGTAAGAACGAACATAATGGCCGAAAGGGCGTTGACGTCCGGTTTAACACCGAGTTTGACCAGGGAGTAAATGCGCACGGGCAGCACTTCAAAACCGGGCCCGGTGACAAAGGTGCTGATCAGCACATCATCCATGGACAGGGTGAAGCTCAAAAGCCAGCCGGCCACAATGGCGGGCAGGGTGAGCGGCAGCAGCACGTGGAGAAAGGCTGCGGCTTCGGAGGCGCCTAGGTCGCGGGCCGCCTCAATGAGGTGCTCGTCGAACTCCGCCAACCGAGCCAACACGGTCACGGTGACAAAAGGGGCGCACAGGGTGGTGTGGGCCACCAGCAAGGTGAGAAAGCCCAGGTCGATTTTCAGGGCGATGAAGATGATCAACAGCGAAATGCCCATAACGATGTCCGGCGAGACCGTGAGCATGAAAATGCCTATGTACAGGGCGCGCCGGCCGGCAAAACGGTAGCGTTTCAGGCACAGGGCGGCCAGAGAGCCGAGCACCGTGGCCGCGCAAGCCGCGCACACGGCCACCAGCAGGGAATTGAGGGCCGCGTCAAGAATGGCCGTGTTGTTGAACAGCGTCTGGTACCACTTAAAGGTGAAGCCGGTCCAGGAGGTTGTGTATTTGCTGGTGTTGAACGAATAGAGAAAGACCAGAAAAAGCGGCACGTAGAAAAAGGCATAGACCAGCCAGACATACAGACGTTTGAGGAAGTTAGGAACCATCAGACCTCTTCCTTTTCGCCCGCACGTAGCGAAACAAGGCGGTAGAGCCCGGCCATGAGCACCAGGAGGAGGGTCAAAACCGAACCGGCAGCCGCGCCCAGGGGCCAGTTGCCCGCCACCAGAAACTGGTTCTTGATGAAGGTGCCGAGCAGCATGTTGGTGGCCCCCCCGAGAATTTCCGGCACATAGAAGCAGCCCAGAGAGGGCAGAAAGACCAGAATGCAGCCGGCCACAATGCCCGGCAGGGTCAGCGGCAGGGTCACGTGCCAGAAGGCGCGCAAAGAGCCGGCCCCCAGGTCTTTGGCCGCGTCGGTCAGCCGGGGGTCGAGCTTTTCGATTGAGGCATAGAGCGGCAGGACCATGAAGGGCAGCAGGGTATAGGCCAGGCCGATAAACACGGCGAAATCGTTGTACATCATCTCCAGCGGGCTGGAGAGCAGCCCAAGGCCCATGAGGGCCTTGTTGATCATGCCCTGGGCGCCCAGGATGAGGATCAGGGCATAGGTACGGATCAGCGAATTGGTCCAAAAGGGAATGATCACCAGAAGCAGCAGCCAAGGCCGGTATTTGGCCCGGGCCTTGGCGATGCGGTAGGCAAAGGGATAGCCGATGAGCAGGCAGACCACGGTGGCGGCCACGGCCAGGCGCACGGAATCCCACATGACCGTGAGAAAGGCCGGGCCGAGCAATTCTTCAAAATTCCCCAAGGTCAGCATGGGGATGAAAAAATCAAGCTTCTCCTTGTCCAGAAAAGCCACCAGCAGCAACGCCACGTTGGGCAGCAGGGCAAAGGCCCCGAGCCAGAGCCAGGTGGCGCTTATGCCGAAAAGGCGAAAGGCGTTGCCTCTCATTGGCCTTCCTCGGCCAGGACGACCTCCCAGCCCTCAACCCACGAAACCGCCACGCGCTCGCCCGGCCGGTAGCTGATGTCGGCGTCGTCCTCGTTGAAAAATTCCGCGGCCTGAAGCTTTTTACCGTTGTCCAGAGTGAGCAGAATATCCACTGTGGCGCCCTTGTAAACCGTCTCCTCGATGCGTCCGGTGAAGAAAGGCGGCTTCAGGGCGTTTTCCTGTTCCAGGTAGACCTTGAGGTCTTCGGGCCGGAGCAGCACCTTGACCTTGTCGCCCGCTTCGAATTCGCGCCGGGTGCGCAGCACGTAGGGCACCCCCTCGACCACCGCCTGCAGCCCGCCGCCCTCGTCCAGGCCGGTCACGCTGCCCTCAAGCACGTTGATCTCACCCACAAAGCGGGCCACGAAGAGATTTTCCGGCTCTTCGTAAATTTCCTGCGAGGTGCCGGTCTGCATGACCACGCCGTCGTTCATGACCACCACCCGGTCGGACATGGCAAAAGCCTCTTCCTGGTCGTGGGTGACGAAAACAAAGGTAATGCCGAGCTGGCGTTGCAGATGCTTGATCTCCAACTGCATCTGCTTGCGCAGTTTGAAGTCCAGAGCGCTGAAGGGCTCGTCCAGGAGCAGGACCAACGGGTTGTTGACGATGGCCCGGGCAATGGCCACGCGCTGTTGCTGCCCGCCGGAAAGTTGCCGGGGCATGCGGTCGGCCAGGGAGTCGAGGTGTACCCGACGCAACACCTCGCCCACCCGTTGCTGAATCTCGATCTTGGGCCGGCGCTGCATTTTCAGGCCGAAAGAGACGTTGTCCCACACGGTCATATGTGGGAACAGAGCGTAGTTCTGGAAAACGGTATTCACCCGGCGTTGTTCCGGGGGCACGTCGTTGACGCCGATTCCGTTGAGAAAGACCTCCCCCTTGCTGACCCGCTCAAACCCCGAAAGCAGCCGGAGAATGGTGGTCTTGCCGCAGCCGGATGGGCCCAGCAGGGTCAGAAATTCGCCGTTGGCAATACTCAAGTTGATATTATGCAGGGCGCAGGTATTGCCGAAATACTTGGTCACACCGCGAAGTTCAAAAATCGGGGGGGTTTCCATGTTCTCTCGAAGGGCTCCTTGGCGGTGAAAAGGGCGCGCGCGGGCCGCGCCAAAGGCTTTCTGTTTGCCACGGATTCCCCCCAGGGACAAGGAGAATTTCGCCGGCCGCGTGAAGACACCGGGCTTTTGCCGGGAGCGCGGACAAGAAATCGGGATTATTAAATCCACTTATGTACCTGCCATGAGCATTCAAGGCGACCGAAAAATTCTCATATCGCTAAACACGCTGCAACAGATGGCTTTTTTCGTAACTCCGAAGTTATCATGGAAATCCTATAGACACAGTCTGGATTTCTTTCTATCGTGCGCCCCGCCTTGGAGGGGAGGCCGACATATAACGCAGGAGACGCGAAAAATGTCCCACGCACAAGACGCTTTCCAGGAAGACCTGCAACGTGGACTCAAAGAAAGACACATTCAACTCATAGCCATTGGCGGCGCCATCGGGGTCGGGTTGTTCCTCGGTTCCAGTTCGGCTATCCAGGTGGCCGGCCCGGCGCTGATGATCTCTTATCTGATCGGCGCGATCATGATTTTCTTCGTCATGCGTGCCCTTGGGGAAGTAGCTGTCGCCCACCCGGTTTCCGGCTCTTTCAGCGCCTACGCCAACGTATTTCTCGGGCCCCGCATGGGCTACATCACCGGTTGGACCTATTGGTTCATGTGGCTGATCACCTGCATGGCCGAAATTACGGCCGTGGGCGTGTATTGCCACTTCTGGTTCCCCGACATTCCGCAATGGATTCCGGCACTCGTGGCCCTTGGAGCCATGATGTGCGTCAACCTGGCCACGGTCAAAGCCTATGGCGAATTTGAATTCTGGTTTGCCCTGGTCAAGGTGGTGACCATCGTGGCCATGATCATCATGGGCCTGCTGATGATTACCCTGGGCATCGGCCGCGGCGGCCAAGCCATCGGCATTTCCAACCTCTGGTCGCACGGCGGCTTCATGCCTTATGGCATCAAGGGCATAGCCCTGGCCATGACCATGGTTATGTTCGCTTACGTGGGCGTGGAACTCATCGGCGTAACCGCCGGCGAGGCAGCCGACCCCAAAAAGAGCATTCCGGCCGCCATCGACAAGGTCTTCTGGCGGGTTTTGATCTTCTATATTGGTGCCCTGTTCGTGATCATGTCCATCTTCCCCTGGAATGAAATCGGTACCAAGGGCAGCCCCTTTGTGCTTGTCTTCCAGGATCTGGGCATCGCCAAAGCCGCCGGGATCATCAACTTCGTGGTTCTGACCGCGGCCCTTTCCTCGTGCAACAGCGGCATCTTCAGCACCGGCCGGATGCTTTACAACCTGGCTCTGCAAAAGCGAGCTCCGGCGATGTTCGGCAAACTGAGCTCCACCAAAGTGCCTGCCCGCGGCATCCTGTTCTCCGGCTTCTTCCTGCTCATCGGCGTGCTGCTCAACTACGTCGTGCCCGAAAAGGTCTTTGTCTACGTGACCAGCGTGGCGGCCTTCGCGGCCTTGTGGATTTGGGGTACCATCGTGGTGGTGCAGATGAGGTCGCGCAAAGGCATGACCAAGGAAGAAGTGGCCAAGCTGGATTACCCGATGATCCTCTACCCCATCTCCAACTACGTCACGCTGGCCTTTCTCGTGATTGTGGCCGGGCTCATGCTGCTGAGCGCAGACACCCGCGTGGCCATGATCGTCGGCCCTCTGTGGCTGATCTGCCTGTACTTGGGCTACAATCTGGCCGGGTATCACAAAGAAGACGCCGTGCAAGGCGCCAAGGCCGAGCAAAGCGCGACGGCGGAGCGGCGCATCTAGTCCTTCCGCGCTCCGACGCCGTGCGCACGGCTCGGGCTCTTGCAACGCCGATGCCGTCCCGGCAGAGATCCTAAAGCCCGTGCACACGCTACCTCCAGCCTCTGGCCCGGAGACAAAAGCAACCCCCCGTTCGGAAAAGCGGGGGGTTGCTTAGAGGTGGTCCCCATTGTTCGGACAGGCGACAGCGGTTTCTTAGCTTGTCTTTTCCCTCATCAGGCTGCCTTTAACAAACCTTCATGGTAGCGGCGCTCCGGGGTTGTGCCGCCCAGGCTGCTGGGCACGCCGGCGCTTTTATCCGTCGCGGACAAGAGCGGCGGGGCGCACGAACACCAGTGGGGCCAGTCGCAGAGCGCACACAATGGGAAAAAATACCTGAATGCCTCTTGGATAGCCCCGGATTCGGGTGGAGGTGGGGATCACAATTTCGCCCGAAAAAGCAAGAACGCCAAGGCTTTTTGTGCCTTGGCGTTTTTTGTGATACCCAAATTTGGCGCCCCCTAGGGGTAGTCAGGTACAAGACTAGAGCATTTTACTCTTGAAATAGTCTATATCCGCAGTGTTTGAACCACCCCTGGGCATCGCTTGCGCAGACCGAGTCAAGCGCGCCGGCGATGCCCTTTTCCAAGGCATCATAAGTTCGCATTCCCATGCCGCGCAGCAATTGTTTGACCTTGCTCCACATATTTTCAATAGGGTTTAAATCTGGGCTATACGGCGGCAAATACAAAAGTTCAGCGCCACATTTTTTGATATGTTCAGCAACATCGGGGTTTTTATGGGCCGACAAATTGTCCATGATCACTATATCGTTCGGACGTAGGTTTGGGCACAGCATTTGAACTATATATTCCGAAAACATAGCCTTATCCATCGCTCCATCAACCACGATGCACTCTGTGCTACCGTCAA
>JAVBLS010000078.1:0-55111 GCA_031553235.1 Desulfovibrio sp. | reverse complement strand
TCGCAGCCGGCGGAGGGTGAATATCGAAGCGCGAGCAAGATATTCGGCTCTCCGCATTCGCCGGCTGCGAGCCGAAACGGCGCAATATGTCGCTCGAGGCGTTCCCGGGCTGATCCTTTTTATTGGCAACGCGGCGCGGTTTGATCGGCGGCATGCCGCTGGCGTTCAGCTGTGCCCTTGTCGTTCAGCTGTGTGCTGTTGTCGTTCAGCTGTGCCCTTGGCGCTCAACGGTACACCGTTCGCGTGAATACAATATTTATAACCACGCTCACCCCCCATTTGGCGGTGTCGGGGCGTTTTGGGGCGCACCCCAAATACGCCCTTCTCTTCAACCAGGGAGTTGCGCATGAAACGAATCACGATATTGGGCGGCGGCCCGGGGGGCTACACGGCAGCGTTCGCGGCCGCGGGCACGGGCGCGGCGGTGACCCTGGTGGAGCCGGACGGCCTGGGCGGCACCTGCTTGAACGGCGGCTGCATCCCGACCAAGACCCTGAAGGCCTCGGCCGAGGCCTTGGAAACGGCGCACCGGCTGGCGGAGTTCGGCATCGCCGGTATGGGCGACGCCGTGGCCGACATGGCCAAGGTGGTTGCGCGCAAGGAGAAGGTCCGGCAGGTTCTGGCCGGAGGACTGGAAAAGACCTGCGCGAACCTGAAGATCACCCTGCTGCGCGGCAAGGGCAAACTCACGGGCGGCACCACGGTGGGCGTGGCCCTGAACGACGGCGGACAGACCGAAGTCGAGGGCGACACGGTAATCATCGCCACGGGCTCGCGGGCCATGGACCTGCCCGGCCTGGCCGTGGACCACAAACATATTCTATCCAGCGATGATGCCCTGGAATTGACCGAAACGCCACGACGCCTGCTGATTGTGGGCGGCGGGGTGATCGGCTGCGAAATGGCCTTCATCTTCCGGGCCTTCGGCGCGGAGGTGCGCATCGTCGAGGGCCTGGACCGGCCTCTGCCCCTGCCGGCCGTGGACGAGGAAATCAGCAGGCTGATCCTGCGCGAGGCCAAAAAGCGCGGCATCGTCATGGACCTGGGCTCCACCACGGCCGGAGTGGAACAACGGGCCGACGGCACGCTTGCCGTGACCCTGGCGCCCTCGCCCTTTGTGGCCCCGGAATCGGCCCGCAAAGGCCGGGACGTGGTCGAGGCCGACGCCGTGCTGGTCACCGTGGGCCGGGCGCCCAACAGCCAAGATCTCGGCCTGGCCGAAGCCGGGGTGCAGACCGACGCCCGCGGCTGGATCAGCGTGAACGAACGCATGGAAACCACTGCCAAAAACATCTATGCCGTGGGCGACGTGCTCGGGCCGGCCAAGATCATGCTGGCCCACGTGGCCGCCGTGGAAGGCCTGTGTGCCGTGGCCAACTGCCTGGGCCGCAAGGAAACCATGGACTACCGGGTGGTGCCGTCGGGCATCTTCACCTCGCCGGAAATCGGCTGTGTCGGCCTGTCCGAAGCCCAGGCCAAGGCCCAGGGCCACGCGATCAAAACCGCGATCTTCCAGGTGCGCGCCCTGGGCAAGGCCCAGGCCATGGGCGAAGCCGCCGGGCTGTGCAAGCTGATCTGCGAGCAAGGGACGGGAAAACTGCTCGGCGCACACCTGGCCGGAGCCCACGCCTCGGACCTGGTGGCCGAAGCCGCCCTGGCCCTGCGCTTGAACGCCACGGCGGAGGATCTGGCCACAACCATCCACGCCCACCCGACCTTGGCCGAGGGTGTGTACGAAGCCGCCCTGGCCCTGGTTGGGAATCATTAAAAGACCAACAGGAGACGCCATGAGCCTCAACTACCCAGAAACCCTGCTCTATTCCAAAGAACATACCTGGCTGCGCGAGGAAGGCGACGGCACGGCCTTTGTCGGCATCAGCGACTTCGCCCAGGACCAGCTCGGCGAAGTCGCCTTCGTGGATCTGCCCGCCGTGGGCAAAGCCTTTGACGGCAACGCCGAGTTCGGCACCGTGGAGTCGATCAAGGCCGTCAACGCCCTGTATATGCCCATCGCCGGCACCGTCCTGGCCGTGAACGAAGCCCTGGCCGCCGACCCCAGCGCCGTGAACACCTCCCCCTATACCGACGGCTGGATGATCAAGATCCAGATCCCCCAGGGCGCCGACAGAGGCTTTCTGCTCGGCGTCAAAGACTATCGGGCCGGGATGGAATAAAAGAACTTTCTCAAAGTTCTTTTATTCTGACGGACGCGTGAGCGGCCGGCCACTTGTGGGCTCGTTCGAAAATCCGTCGACAATATGGCGGCACGGGAGAGTTGCGCTCTCCCGTGCCGCCGTTGTGCTTTTTTTCCCAAACTCTACCCCACTGCGGTCGGATTATTTACTGTATGCGTTTACATATGATTTAACTCATTAATTTTGCTACTTATTTTTTCAAAAAAACTATTGCGGTTCCACCATATTTGAGCCATATTATCGGTTGCGGCGTCGTTTATATGAACCAGAAGCGAATATCAGCCCGTAGTCCCAACAAGGAGATCCTCGTGGCCAACAATCTGTATATTACCGCCACCGAGAGCAAAAGCGGCAAATCCGCGGTGGTGCTCGGTATGATGCAACTGCTGCTGAAAAGCACCGGCAAGGTCGCTTTTTTCCGACCGATCATCAACCAGCCACTGAATCACAAAACCAAAGATCACGACATCAACCTGGTGCTCTCCCATTTCGACCTTGATATCCCCTACCAGGACACCTACGCCTACACCCTTGAGGATGCCCGGCACCTGATCAACAACGGCCAGCACGCCACCCTGCTGGACAACATCCTGAAGAAATACAAGCAGCTTGAAGCCGGCTATGAGTTCGTGCTCTGCGAAGGCACCGACTTCATGGGCAAAGATCCGGCCTTTGAATTCGACCTGAACGCGGAAATCGCCGCCAACCTGGGCTGTCCGGTACTGGTGGTCTTCAACGCGGCCGGCAAGGGCGTGCGCGAAATCATCGACTCCGCCCAGGTCACCCTGGACCAGTTGGATGAAAAAAACCTGGACGTGGTCGCCTGCATCGTCAACCGGGCCACGGTGACCGAACGGGAAGAAAGCCAGATTGCCTCGTCGCTGCAAAACCGCGAAAACAGCACCAACCCCCTGGCCACTTACGTGCTGCCCGAAGAGCCCACCCTGGGCAAGCCGACCATGGGCGACGTGAAAAAATGGCTGAACGCCCAAGTGCTTTACGGCCACGGCCGCCTCGACACCCTGGTGGACGACTATCTGATCGCGGCCATGCAGGTGGGGAATTTTCTCGACTACTTAAGCCACGGCAGCTTGGTCTTTACCCCCGGCGACCGGGCCGACATCATTCTAGCCTGCCTGGCCTCGCGCTTTTCCTCTTCCTATCCGGATATCGCCGGCATGGTGCTGACCGGCGGCCTGGACGTGCCCATCTCCATCCACCGGCTGATCGAAGGCTGGACCGGGGTGACCATTCCCATTCTCACCGTGCATGACCATACCTTCAAAACCATCCAGGTCATGGCTTCGCTGTATGGCAAGATCGAACCCGGCGACACCCGCAAGATCAACACCGCCCTCGGACATTTCGAGGCCTGCGTCGACTCCAGGGAGATCTCCCGCCGGCTGGTGAACCTGCACAGCACCAAGATCACTCCGAAAATGTTTGAGTACAACCTGATCGAGCGCGCCTCCAAGCAAAAGATGCGCATCGTGCTGCCCGAAGGCGCCGAAGAGCGCATTCTGCGCGCCGCCGACGTGCTTCTGCGCCGCAACGTGGCCGAGATCACCCTGCTCGGCAAGGCCAAAGAAGTCACGGCCCGCATTGCCGAACTGGGCCTGGAACTGGACGTGCCGATCATCCAGCCCGAACTTTCGCCCAAATACGAAGAATATGTGCAGGCTTACTATGAACTGCGCAAGGCCAAGGGTATGACCCCTGAAACCGCCCGCGACGTGATGATCGATCCCACCTACTTCGGCACCATGATGGTTTACAAAGGCGACGCCGACGGCATGGTTTCCGGCTCGATCAACACCACGGCCCACACCTTGCGCCCGGCCTTTGAGTTTGTGAAGACCAGGCCCGGCGCCTCCATTGTCTCCTCGGTGTTTCTGATGTGCCTGAAAGACCGGGTGCTGGTGTTCGGCGACTGCGCCGTGAACCCCAACCCCACGGCCGAGCAATTGGCCGACATCGCCATCAGTTCGGCCGAGACGGCCCGGATTTTCGGCATCGAGCCGCGCGTGGCCATGCTTTCGTACTCCACCGGTTCTTCCGGCAAGGGCGAGGACGTCAACCTGGTGGCCGAAGCCACCAGGATTGCCAAAGAAAAGGCCCCGCACCTGCTCCTGGAAGGTCCCCTGCAGTACGACGCGGCCATCGACCCCGAGGTGGCCCGCACCAAGCTGCCCGGCAGTCAAGTGGCCGGTCGGGCCACGGTGTTCATCTTCCCGGACCTGAACACCGGCAACAACACCTATAAGGCCGTGCAGCGGGCCGCCGACGCCGTGGCCATCGGCCCGGTGCTCCAGGGCCTGAACAAGCCGGTCAACGATCTTTCCCGCGGCTGCACTGTGGCCGACATCGTCAACACTGTGGCCATTACCGCCATCCAGGCCCAGGCCCAAGTAAAGTAATCATTCAGGAGAACCCTTTCAGATGAAAATTCTCGTCATCAACTGCGGCAGTTCCTCTTTCAAGTACCAGCTCATCGACATGGCCGACGGCCGGGCGCTCTGCTCCGGCTTGGTGGAACGCATCGGCGACGCCGTAGGCGCGCTGACCCACAAAAAGGCCCCGGGCACGGAACAGGAACAAAAATTCAGCCGCGAAGAGCCGTTCAAAGACCACACCGCCGGTATGGAAGCCGTCATGAAGCTGCTCACCGACCCGGAAAAGGGCGTGCTCAAAGATCTGCAGGAGATCGGCGCCGTGGGCCACCGGGTGGTCCAGGGCGGCGAGCTCTTCCCCGCCTCCTGCCGGGTGACCGCCGCGGTGAAAAAAGGCATTGCCGAGCTGGCGCCCCTGGCCCCGCTGCACAACCCGGCCAACCTGCAGGGCATTGAAGTGGCGGAAAAGCTGTTGCCCCACGCACCTTCCGTGGCCGTGTTCGACACCGAATTCCACTCCACCATGCAGCCCACGGCCTTCATGTATCCCCTGCCCTACGAGCTCTATGAAAACAACCGAGTACGCCGCTACGGCATGCACGGCACCTCGCACAAGTACGTGGCCCACAAAGCCGCCGAAGTCATGGGGCGCAGGAACGAAGGCTTCAACGTGATCACCTGCCACCTGGGTAACGGCTGCTCGATCAGCGCGGTCAAGGACGGCAAGTGCGTGGACACCAGCATGGGTCTGACCCCCTTGGCCGGGGTAATGATGGGTACGCGCTGCGGCGACATCGACCCGGCCATTCATGCCTTTCTCGGGCGCAACCTGGGCATGGGCCTGGAAGACATCGACAGCATGCTCAACCGCAAGAGCGGCCTGAAGGGCATCTGCGGCATGAACGACATGCGCGACATCCACGCCGCCCGCGAAAAGGGCGACAAAAAGGCGCAACTGGCCTTCGAAATGTTCTGCCATGCCATTCGCCGCTATATCGGCGCCTACATGGTCGAGCTCGGCCGGGTGGACGCCCTTGTCTTTACGGCCGGAATCGGTGAAAATGACGATGCGGTGCGCGTCCAGGTCTGCGCGAATCTGGAAAATCTGGGTATTGCCGTGGACACGGCGGCCAATGCCAAGCGCTCGGGCGAAGCGCGTTCCATCAGCCCGGCCGGGACCAAGACGCCCGTGCTGGTTGTTCCCACCAACGAAGAATTGGCCATCGCCCAGGCCACCCTCGCGGTCCTGAAGTAACGCCTTGCGCCGCCGCGCCCGGGCCGACCTCGGGCGCGGCGGCTCTTCTCCCTTACTTATGGGGAGCCCGAAGGATTCGGATCATGCCCGGCATCTATATCGCCTCTACTTCGGCAAAAGCGGGCAAAAGCCTGCTCTGCCTCTCCCTAGGTGTTCTGCTGCAACGTGCCGGGCATTCCGTCGGCTACTGCAAGCCCTTGGGGGCCATACCCAAGACAGTTGAAGAACGCCTGGGCGACGAAGACGCCCTGGTAGTGCAGGAGGTGCTGGGCCAAGATGCCCCGGCCGACGTACTCACCCCGCTCATGGCGCCGCGCAATCCGCGCGAATTGCAAATTTATGATTCCACCACCCGGGGAGGAGCCCTGGAGCGCATCCAGAGCGCCTACGGACAAATTTCCCAAGGCCGCGATCTCACCCTGGTATCCGGCAGCGGCATTTTTCCTTCGGCCGGCAGCTTCGCCGGGGCGGGCGGCAAGGCCCTGGTGGACGCCCTCAATCTCAAGGTCGTGCTGGTGGTCCGCCTGGACGCGCCCTTTGCCTACGACGCCCTGTTGCACTGCCGCGATCTGCTCGGCCCGTCCCTGCTCGGCGTGGTGCTCAACGACGTGCGCGACAATGACCGTCGCGACGCGGAAGAAGTGCTCGTTCCCTGGCTTACGGCCCACTCCATGCCGGTGCTCGGCCTGATCCCCGGCCGGCCCTCGCTCTGGGCCATCCGGGCGGGCGATCTGGCTCCGGTACTGGGCGGCCGGCTCACGGCCGGCAACGCAGGCGCCGGACGCGTGGTTGAAGGCTTTATCGTGGGGGCCATGCAGGTGGAAAACTTCATGACCCATCTACGCCGGCTGCCCCGACGGGCAGTGATCGTAGGCGGCGACCGGGCCGACCTGCAGCTGGCCGCCCTGAACGCCGACGCCCCCTGCGTCATTCTCACAGGCAACTTGGGACCGGCGGAACTGGTGCGGCAAAAGGCCGAAAACCTGGATATCCCGCTGCTCACCGTGCGCGACGACACCTTCACCACGGCCCAGGCCATGGCCGGCATTCTCAACGACATCAAGCTGCGCGAGCTGCACCGCATTCGCCAGGCCCTGGATCTGGCCGCCACCTCGCTGGACCTTTCCGTGTTCACCGCGGCCTTCGGCCTTGACCCGAACAAAGGGTAACGGCCGGCAGTCTGCCACGGCCCCATACGCTCCGCGACACATTTTCCGCGTCGCACCCCGCCTTCCTTGACGCCGGCTCTCGGGCCGGGGTATTCTTATGGGAGCGATTTCATTTTGAAATTGCCGATGAACTTCCGAACGAGCCCGCAAACCAATAAAGGCCGCGAAGGTTGATGGGCCGGCAGCACTGCGGAAAATCGAAAGTATACCCCGTGTAGTCGCGAGCCGCAGTCCGCTTGCGCATCTGCCGGAGCGGATGAACATTTTCAATATTCATCCGCTCCAGAGCAATTTCATTTCGGCATTAGTCAAGGATATATCCACCCATGCGCGAACTGGTTTTCGGTTCCATGCCTGAAGGGGCATCCCCCTCCACCCATAAACCCGCCGGGATCTGGTGTTTTACCGGCCGGGAAAACCTTTTTCCCGGCTGGGACGAGCCCGGGGTGTTCGATATTCCGGCCGACCCGTATCCCGATGCTGCCGTCATGAGTGAAGACGCTTTGGCCGCCAATGCCGAGGCCGTGGCCCTGATCCGGCACCTGGGCGACCGGCTCAACGACGCCGTGGGCGTCGGCCGCTCCGACGCTTTCTGGCAGATGGCCCTGGGACCTTGGGCCGTGCTGTTGTGCCATTCGACGGCCGAACGCAGGCGCAGACTGCTCGATCTGATCGCCGACCCCGAGCCGCTACGTGTCGCCCTGCTGCCCCGCAAGTGCCCCTTCGCTTTTATGGACGGCAGGGACTTCATGATCCGGGGCGTTCTGGCCGAGGGCTGGAACCACTATCTGTTCTCCCGGCTGATTGAGGCCCATGGGCCGAAGCACTGGGAGATTTCCTACCTGCCTGCCCGCGACCTCACTCCCGGCGTTCCCCCGCCCGAGCCCACAAGCGTCAAAACCTGGTTGCGCGACCTGTTGCGCGCTCTCCCCTTTCCCTATCACAAAAGCTTTTCGCCGCTGCGCAACCTGCAGTTGAACCTCGCCGTGCTGCGCAACAAAACCGCCAGGCCGGACAAAAAATATAGCCTGGAGCGCTATGGCTGCGGCGGTATTGACTGGGGCTTCGATTTCCACGCTCTGGCCGAGCGGGCTCTGCCCCGCAGCTTTGAGAGTTCCGTGCCCCAGAGCATCCCGCCGTGCAGGCTTAAGCTGCGCGGGATTACCGCCGCGGCCGGCCAGGATGACCTTTACCGCCTGCAGATCGCCTCCTGGCTCGAGGCCGGCGCCTCGCTCTTCTGCGTGCAGCACGGGGCCAACTACGGCAACTTGGCTTCGGTCGGCGGCGCGTTCTGGGAATATGCCTGTCACGCCTTCATCACTTGGGGCTGGCGCGAACATCCGCCCTACCCGATCAACGCCGTGCCCCTGCCCCAGCCCGTCCTGGCCCATCTGCGCGACCGACATAAGGAGACCGGGCCGAATCTGATTTTGGTGGGCACGGAAATGAGCAGCCGGATCTACCGGCTGAAAACCCGACCCCAGGGCGGCGAGCTGCCCGACTACCGCCGGAGCAAGATCGCATTTTTCCGTGCCCTTGAACCGCGCATCCTGGCCGTGTCCTCGTACCGGCCCTATTTACGCACCCCCGGCGGCCTGAGCGACGGGGACCACCTGCGCGCCGCCCTGCCCCAGGTGCCCCTCTGCCGTGGCGACCTCACGGCCCACCTTCTGAGCTGCCGGCTGCTGGTCCTGGACCACTACGGTACCACCCTGCACCAGGCCCTGGCCGGCAACGTGCCCACCGTGGCCTTCTGGAACCGGAAATCATGGGCCATGGCCCCGGAAACCGATCAAATCCTTGACGCCCTGGCCCAAGCCGGCATCCTGCAGCCGGACGCGGACGCGGCCGCCCGCCTGGCCTGCACCGTCTGGGACGACGTGCCCGGCTGGTGGCGCTCGGAAAAATCCCAAGAAGCCCGCCGGCTCTGGCTTTTCCATTTTGCCCAGTGCGGCCTTGGCCCGGAACAGACCCGGCTTTCGCCTAAGCGCCTGGCACGACTCTGGGCCAAGGCCTTGCGCAGGTTATAGGAATCAAACACAATGGAAACAGGCCAAAATACCCAGACGCCCCACGACTCCCTGCGTAAGCGCTATTTGTTCAAGCTCGCGGCCAATGCCTCGGGCATTCCCCTGTACTTCGCGCTTGAAGCCCTGATGCCCCGGGCTTTGGGGCCGGCCGTCTACGGCAACTTCAGCTTTGCCACCAACGTCTTTCAGCAATTTTCCACCTTTCTGGACATGGGCACCTCCACCTGCCTGGCCACCACCCTGTCCAAGAATCCGGACGACGATGCGGCCGTGGCCCTGTACCTGCGCTTTTCCCTGGTCGTTCTGCTCCTGGCCCTGGGCGTGGGCGCTTTGGCGTTGATTCCGACCCTGGGCGGAACCATTTTGCCCGGCGTGCCCGCCCTAATGGCCCCGGCCGCCGCCCTTTGGGCCTGGCTGACCTGGGCCGGGCGCACCGCCCGGGGCATCAACGACGCCCTCGGCCTGACCGTAAGCGGCGAGATTCTGCGCACCACGGTCAGCCTGATCTCGGCCCTGGCCCTAGCCGCCCTGTTCGTCGCCGGAGTGCTCTCCTTACCCGTGCTCTTTCTGCACCAGTATGTTTTTCTCGGCGCGGCCGCCCTGGGCTTCGTGATCCTGGCCCATCGGGCCAAGCCGCAACGCCGCCTGTCTCTCGACAAGGCCGAAGCCACAGCCAAGGCCCGCGAGTTCTGGACCTACAGTTCCCCCCTGTTCATTGCCGCCCTGCTTTCCGCCGCGGCCCTGGCGGGCGAGCGCTGGATGCTTCAATTTTTCGACGGCAGCGTGGAACAGGGCTTTTTCTCCCTCGGCCAAAAAGTCGGCATGGCCTGTTTCTTGTTCGTCACCGCCCTCACCCCCCTGCTGATGCGCGAACTGGCCGCCGCCCACGGCCGGAACAAGCCCGAGCTCATGGCCGCTCTGGTGGACCGCTACGCCCCGATGATTTACGCCGTGTCGGCCTGGTTTGCCTGCTTCACCTTCATAGAATCCCCGGCCGTTGTCCGCCTGTTCGGCGGCGCGGCCTTTGCCGGAGCCGTCGGCCCCGTGGCCGTCATGGCCCTGTACCCCATCCACCAGGGCTACGGCCAGGTGGCCGCTTCCATTTTTTACGCCGGCGGCGAAACCAAAGCCTACCGCAACCTTGCCCTGTTCACCCTGATACCCGGCACGGCCCTTTCCTGGCTCGTCCTGGCCCCGCCCAATCTCTTCGGCTTCGACCTCGGGGCCCTGGGCCTGGCTGTGAAGATGGTGCTGGTCCAGGCTGTTTCCGTCAACATTACGCTCTTTGCCGGCCGCAAGCTTGTTCCCTTCGCTTACGGCCGCAATCTCCTGCACCAGCTTATCACCGCCCCGGCCTTCGCTCTGGTCGCCCTGGGCTGCCGCTTCGCCACCCAGAACTTCGCCCCGGCAGAAAATCTGCTCCGCTTCTTTGTCTCGGGTATGCTTTACTGCCTGCTCACCGGCAGCCTCATTTTGGCCGTGCCCTTTCTCGCCGGCCTCAACCACGCCGACTTCCGCAAGCTCCTGCACCGCCGAAGCCGCTAAAACATTGGGTGTCAGAAAATCCCATCACGGTTGGTGGGCGGCAAGCTCCCACAATGCGCACGAATCGCCCCGCGCCAAAACTGGCTGCGCCAGGTGTCTTCTTCCGGGCCGGGTACAACTTGACTTTGGCCGTGAGTTGGCGTAACGCCTGTTCTCTTTGCTGTTACCTGGGCTTGACCCTTTGAGAGGATACGGGATGTTTGACGGACTTTCAGAACGATTGAGCGGCGTTTTCCGCAAGCTCGGCGGCAAAACGCGGCTTGACGAGGCCAACATCCAGGAAGCTCTGCGCGAAGTGCGTCTGGCTCTTTTGGAAGCGGACGTCAACTTCACGGTCGTCAAGGACTTCATCGAAAGGGTGCGGGAACGCTGCCTGGGCGCGGAGGTCGAGGCGGGCCTCGGCCCCGACAAGCAGGTGGTCAAGGCCGTCCATGACGAACTGATCACGCTGCTTGGCGGCAAAACGGCCGAATTGAACCTTGCCGGCCCGGCGCCGCGCATCGTGATGATGGTCGGCCTGCAGGGCTCGGGCAAGACGACCTCCACGGGCAAGCTGGCGCACCGGCTGGCGGCAGAGGGCAAAAAGCCCTATCTGGTGCCGGCCGACGTCTATCGCCCGGCGGCCATTGAACAATTGGCCGTGCTGGCAGGCAAGCTGGACATGCCGCACTACCCTTCCACGGCCATAATGCGGCCGGTGGACATCGCCAAGGCTTCGGTGGAGGCGGCCAAGGCCGCCGGCCGGGATGTGATCCTGCTGGACACTGCGGGCCGGCTGCACATCGACGAAGCCTTGATGCAGGAACTCAAGGACATCAAGGCGGCGGTCGATCCTGCGGAAATTTTGTTCGTGGCCGACGCCATGACCGGCCAGGACGCCGTGACCGTGGCCAAGGCCTTCAACGAGGCCCTGGGCATCAGCGGCGTGGTTCTGACCAAGATGGACGGCGACGCCCGTGGCGGCGCGGCCCTGTCGATCAAGTCGGTCACAGGCGCCGGGGTCAAGTTCGTCGGCGTGGGCGAAAAGATCGAAGAGCTGGAGCCCTTCCACCCCGAGCGTATGGCCGGGCGCATTCTCGGCATGGGCGACGTGCTCACCCTGATCGAAAAGGCCCAGGCCGACATCGACGCAACCGAGGCCGAAGAACTGACCCGCAAGATGCAGCGGGCGGAATTCGACTTTGAAGATTTTCGCACCCAGATGCGCCGGATGAAAAAAATCGGCTCGCTGGAAGGGATCATGAAGCTCATCCCCGGCCTGGGCGGGCTGACCCGCAAGTTGGGCGACATGGCCCCGGCCGAAAAGGAAATGCAGCGTTCCGAGTCGATCATCAACTCGATGACCAAGGCCGAGCGCAAAAACCCGGAGATCATCAACGCCGGGCGTAAACGGCGCATCGCTGCGGGCTCGGGCTGCACCGTGGCCCAGGTCAACCAATTGCTCAAACAGTTTGACGACATGCGCAACATGATGCGCAAGCTGACCGGCGGCGCAGGCGGCAAAATGCCCAAGGGCCTGGGACGCCTGCCCAAGATGCCTGCCGGCGCGGCCATGCCGGGAATATCGCCCGGGATGCCCGGTATGCCCGGCGGCGGAATGGGCTTTTCCGACATGGGCGGCGTATCGGCCGACGAGCAGAAAAAGCTGCGCAAGCAGAGAAAAGCGGAACGGCAGCGCCGTAAAAAAGGGCGCTGAAATCAGGCAAAGGCGCCAACTTGCGCTTTCCTCCTTCACAACTTACAATACCGTCAAGAATAGGGAGACAATCATGGCCGTTAAAATCAGACTTACCCGGAGCGGGTGCAAAAAGCGCCCCTTCTATCGTGTAATTGCCGTCAACTCCGCCACGCGCCGCGACGGGCGCCCGCTGGAATACCTCGGGTACTACAACCCCATGACCAAGCCGGCCCAGGTGTCTTTGGACACCGACAAGATCAAGAAGTGGCTTGAGCTTGGCGCGGAACCCTCCGACACCGTACGCAGCCTGATCAAACAAGCCGGTTGATGACGGGCGCCGGACGGGAACGGCCGGGGCCGACGCCCCGGCTCCCCGCATCCGCGCAAGGCAAAGGCGAAAAGACCTTCCGCTCCGGAGGCGACAGAATCGGCACCAACCAACGAGGCGACCCATGCTGAGAGAACTAGTTGAATACATTGCCAAGTCGCTGGTGGATAACCCCGACGCCGTCCAGGTCACCGAGGTCGGCGGCGAGCAAACCGTCGTCTACGAACTGCGCGTCGCCAAGGAAGACCTGGGCAAGGTTATCGGCAAGCAGGGCCGAACCGCCCGCGCCATACGCACCATTCTGAGCGCCGCCTCCACCAAGATGAAGAAGCGCTCGGTTCTGGAAATTCTCGAATAACCCGGCGGCCGGGCGGCATGGCCCGCACCGCGCGGGCAAAGGCTTTTCTTGTGCCCTCACCCGACCCCTCCATCCGTATCGGCATCGGCCGCGTTCTGCGTGCACACGGCATTCGCGGCGAGCTTGGCGTTGCGGTCGATCTTGGAGACCCCGGCCTGCTTCTCGGCCGGGTTTTTTTGCGTCGGGCCGGCGTGGAAACCCCACACACGGTCCTCGACTTTCGCCGACACCACGGCAACCTGCTGCTCCGCCTGGAAGGCGTCGACGACCGCACCACGGCCGAGGCCCTGCGCGGCTCCGAGTTGCTCATGGAACGCGCCAAACTGCCGCCCCCGAATGAAGACGAGATTTATCTCGACGACCTGATCGGCCTGCTGGTCATCTATGATAAGGACGGCCAGGCCACGGAGCTGGGTCGCATCGAGGCCGTGGACGACCGGGCGGGCACCGAAATCTGGCAGATCCGCACGGCCGACGGCCGCGAAGTGCTTTTTCCGGCCGCCGACGAACTGGTGCGGCGCATCGATCTTGCCGCAGGCCGGACCGAGATCTTCCCGCCGCCCGGGCTGATTGAGCTCTACCTGGGAGAATGACGGTGCGCGTCGATCTCGTCACCCTGTTTCCGGAATTTTTTACCGGCCCCCTGTCCAGCGGCCTCATGGGCCGGGCCCGCGAAGCCGGGCTGCTGACCTTCGCCTGCCACAACCCCAGGGATTTCGCCCTGGACAAGCACCGCAGCGTGGACGACCGACCCTACGGCGGCGGCCCCGGCATGGTCATGATGCCCACCCCCATGGCCGCCCTGCTGGAAAGTCTGGGCTGGGCCGCCGCCGGCGCATCCCGGCCGCCCGGCCGGTTGCTCTACCTTTCGCCCAAGGGGCGTCCTCTAACCCAGGCTCTGGCGCGCGGCCTCGCGGCCGAGCCCGGCCTGACCCTGATCTGCGGACGCTACGAAGGCCTGGACGCACGCATCGAGGATCTGTACCCGGTGGAGTGCGTGAGCGTGGGCGACTTTGTGCTTAACGGTGGCGAGGCAGCGGCCGTATGCCTGATCGAAGCCGTGGCCCGCCTTGTTCCCGGCTTCATGGGGCACGAGGAGTCGGGCGAGGAAGAAAGCTTTTCCTACGGTCTGCTGGAATACCCGCACTTCACCCGGCCGGAGGTCTTTGCCGGCCGGGCCGTACCCGAAGTGCTGCGCGGCGGCGATCATGCCCGCATCGCCGCATACCGGCGCGAGGACTCGTTGCGGGCCACGGCCCGCTTTCGACCGGAACTGCTTGACGAAGCCCCCCTGGGCCCGGCCGATCTGGCCTTCCTGGCCGGGCTGGATCTGCCCCGCCTGGGCCGTAATCTTTACTGCGGCGTGGTGCACCATCCGGTCCTGGACAAAGCGAAAAATTCCACGGCCGTGTCTTTGACAAATCTCGACATTCACGATATAGCCCGCAGTTCGTGCGCGTATGGGTTGGCCGGTTGTTTCATGATCACCCCGCTGCAGGACCAGCGGGAACTCCTGGAAGAGATCCTGGCCCATTGGACCACGGGCTCCGGCGGGCGCTCAAACCCCGACCGGGCTCGGGCTCTTTCGCGGGTGTGGGGGGCGCCCTCCATTCAGGAAGCGGCACACGAAATTTTTCTTCGTTCCGGCCGGAAGCCCGTTTTGCTGGGCACCAGCGCCGAAGCGAAAAAAATGGCCGGCACCGGGTTCGCGGGTGTGCGCGAACTGTTGGCCGAAGGCCCGGTGTTTCTGCTTTTCGGCACGGGACATGGGTTGGCGCCGGAGGCGGAAAGTCTCTGCTCGGCCTTTCTGCCCCCCATAAGGGGGTTTGGCGGTTACAATCACCTGTCGGTGCGCGCCGCCGCGGCCATTGTGTTTGATCGTATTTTCGGCGAGGGGTTGTAGGCCTGTCGACCGTATGTTGCCCCGCCCCAAGGCGGGACGAGGCAAGGAGAGCCACCGTGAACGAAATCATCCGTAAAATTGAACAGGAACACCTGCGCATGGATCTGCCCCGCTTCAAGTCCGGGGACACCGTGAAAGTCCACATGCGCATCATCGAAGGCGAGAAAGAGCGTGTGCAGGTCTTTCAGGGCAACGTGATCCGCATGCACAACGGCACCGTCGGCGGCACCTTCACCGTGCGGAAAATTTCCGACGGCGTGGGCGTTGAGCGCATTTTCCCCCTGCACTCGCCCTTCATCGAGCGGGTGGAACTGATCACCGAAGGCCGGGTGCGCCGCAGCCGGCTCTATTACCTGCGCGCCCTTAAGGGCAAGGCGGCGCGGATCAAGCCCAAGAACCGCTTCTAGGGGCAGCCGCTAAATTGTCTTTTCGCCCTCTGCCTGCGTCAGGCTCGCTCCGTGCGGAACTCATGTATGTCTTGATACACTTCGTTCCGTCCACGACTCGCCTTCCATGGCGGAGAACGAAAATTCTACTTTAGCGACAGCCCCCGACGGTCGCCGGCAAAGGACAAACTTTGCCGGCGACTCCTTTATTGTTTACCCGGCTTCAGCCACCCGTCTGGGGTGTTTCTTCCCCCACGCCGACCAAGGATTTTCCATCACCATGCCCGGTCAGCTCTCCCAGCCGCTCTTGCTGCCCTTTACGCCGACCATCGACGCCGATGCTCCAATCTGCGGCGTGGACGAGGCCGGGCGCGGTTGCCTGGCCGGTCCGGTGGTGGCTGCAGCCATTGTTTTTCCGGTGGATTTCGATTTTGCCCTTCTGCCGGGTCTGACCGATTCCAAGAAACTTACGGAAAAAAAGCGCCTTGCCCTTGAACCGGCCATCCGCGCCCATGCCCTGGCCTTTGCCTTGGGCCTGGCCACAGCGCGTGAAATCGACACCGTGAACATTCTCAACGCCACCCTGCGGGCCATGAGTCGAGCGGTGCGCGGCGTGCGGCATCGCTTGGGCCTGCCCCCGGCACTGCTCATCGACGGCAATAAAACCATTGCCGAAAGCCACTGGCGCGCGGCCCTGCCCGGGGCTCCCGCTCTTCCCCGGCAAAAAGCCGTGGTCGGGGGCGACGCCTTGATACCGGCCATTTCCGCCGCCTCCATCCTGGCCAAGAACCTGCGTGATCGCCTGCTCACGGCCGCCGCAGCCCAATTTCCCGGTTACGGCTTTGCCGAACACAAAGGCTACGGTACCGCCGACCACTTGAGGGCTCTGGCTGTCCTCGGCCCCTGCCCCCTGCACCGTCGCACGTTCGCCAAAGTCGATGGTCGGGAACAGCATCGCGGTGCACAAGCCCTTTCTCTGCCCTCGTGAATAAACACTGTAACAGCCTGCCCTTCTATTTATATTCAATATTATATATTTACCCCATACATAATATTTTTTACTAAATATAATGTAAATTCACTGCCATAGACTATTTCCTCATTTCAGAATCCCTCTTGATTTTTTTTGTTATCCACCCTAGTGCTAGAGCAGAATTTTAACGCGCAAGCGGGGGCTCCCACTCCAATCCGCATTTGGATGCAATCATGATGAGAGTTTCAGGGCTCATACAGTTTCTTTTACAGCTCGGTCCCGTAGTTCGCAGGGCCGAAGCCGCCCAACAGCTTCCCCTTGCCCGTACCGATATCGGTGCGACATTGCTTGAATCTGAATTCGCCGAAACTGTTGCGGATCTCCAACATGGCATTCTCGTTATAGATTGCTACGGTTGCATACGGGTATGCAACAGAGCCTTTGTTTCCGTATTTCAGCCCATCTGCCCGGCGCCCGGCACGGCGTTTATGGAGGCGTTTCCCGCCGCCGACGCGAATCTTCCGCCCCACGCCGTGACCCTGCGCGATGCGGTGCTCTCTCTCGACCGTCATGCCGAATGCCTGCTGCAACTGCCCTGCGCCGAAGGTTTTGAGCCCCGCAGGTTGTTGCTTTTTGCCTGGGGGGAAGGCGTGGACCGGACCATTCTGGGCCTGTTGCAGGCGCCGGACCACCACGGCAACACCCGGCCGGGGCTCAGTGTCTTTGCCGAAGATCCGCAGGAGGAGCTCCGGGAACTGCGCCGGGCCAACGCCCGGCTGCGCATAGAAAACGCCGAACGCCGGGCCGTGGCCCAGGCCTTGCGCCGGGCAGAATCTTGCTACCGCGATATTTTCGACAATGCCACCGAAGGTATTTTTCAGTGGACTCCGGACTGGCGGCTGCTTTCCGCCAACAAATCCTTTGCCCGCATGCTTGGTTTCTCCACGGTCAACGCCATGCGCCTGAGCACGGCAGGCCGGCCCTTCCACTTCTGCTGCGAGAAAGAAGTAGGCGCGCGCCTGGTTTCAGAACTGGAAAACAGAGGCCTGATCAGCTACTTCGAGCTTGAGGTGCAACGCCACGACGGCACCACCCTCTGGGCCGAGATGAACGCCCGCCGCGTGCTCGGCATAGGCGGCAC
Source organism: Desulfovibrio sp. (assembly GCA_031553235.1). Taxonomy (GTDB): domain Bacteria; phylum Desulfobacterota; class Desulfovibrionia; order Desulfovibrionales; family Desulfovibrionaceae; genus Frigididesulfovibrio. The sequence goes on along the minus strand of JAVBLS010000078.1, from coordinate 37,760 downwards.
GACCAGCTATTACGAAGCTTTCATCGAAAACATCACCGGCCGCAAAAGCGCGGAAGAAAAACTCCTGTACCAGGCCTTTCACGACCCCCTCACCGGTCTGGCCAACCGAGCCCTTTTCCTTGACCGTCTGCGCATGGCCATACGCCGGGCCCAGCGCCGGACGGACTTCAGCTTTGCGGTGCTGTATCTGGACCTCGACCGTTTTAAAATCATCAACGACAGCCTGGGGCACGCGGCCGGCGACGAGGTGCTCTGCCACGCCTCAGTGATCATCGGTTCGTGCGTGCGCGAAGTCGACACTGTGGCCCGTTTCGGCGGCGACGAGTTTGCCGTGCTCATTGAGGGCGCGGGCCGCCCCACCTATGCCGTCCAGGTGGCCCGGCGCATCCACGCTTCGCTGGTGGAACCCTTTGCCATCAGGGGACAGGAGGTGAACATCGGGGCCAGCATCGGCGTGGTGCTCAAAGCGGAAAAATACGTTCATGCCGAAGACATTCTGCGCGACGCCGACACCGCCATGTACCGGGCCAAGGGACCGCACAAGCTCTGCTACTGCATCTTCGGCAAACGCATGCGTGAGGAAACCCTTGAGAGCATCTCGCTTGAAGCAGACCTGCGTGCCGGCATCAAGAAGCGGGCCTTCAGCATGGATTACCAACCGGTGGTCAATCTCCTGGACGGCACGGTACACGGCTTTGAAGCCCTGCTGCGCTGGAACCGCAACCCAGACGAGGTGATGTCGCCCAACCGCTTCATTCCTATTGCCGAAGACACCGGGCTGATCGCCCCCATCGGTCTGCACACCCTTGAAATGGTCTTGAAACAGATGCAGGACTGGTCCGACGCGGGCCACGAAGATGTGGTCATCCATGTAAACATTTCCGGCAAGCAACTGGCTTCCATTTCCTTTGCCAGGGATGTGGAAAAACTATTGAGCTCCTTTCGGGTCAACCCCGCCCTGTTGCGCTTCGAGATCACCGAAAGCGTTCTGCTGCACGATACCGGCGCCTGCATGGCCGGCATGCACCAAATCCGTGAACTCGGCGTCCACTTCTGCCTCGACGACTTCGGCACCGGATTCTCATCTCTCAGCTACTTGCGCCGTCTGCCGTTAAGCAGTATCAAGATTGATAGAAGTTTCGTCGCGGACATCGAAACCGACCCCCCTTCCCTGGTCATTTTGCGCAACCTCATGGCCTTGGGAGAGGATCTTGGCCTGAACGTCATCGTGGAAGGCATTGAGCGTCGCAGCCAGATGGAGTTTCTCACGGCCGCGGGCTGCACCCTGGCCCAGGGCTATTACTTCCACCGTCCTCTGGACCCGCTCCGGGCGGGCAGGCTCATTGCCGGCCGGGCGGGCGATTCCGACTGATGTGTGCTTCACGACGGCGCTGCAGCGCCGCCGACTGCTTTTATGCGAGCCCAAGTTCCCCGGAAGGCCATGACCGAAGCAAAAAAACGCTCCACCCGCGGCGTGTGGCTCAAGATTCTGCGCCTGACGGCGCTCTCGCTGCTCTGTCTTGTTCTCGGACTGACAGCCGGGGTCTATCTGCTCTGCCGTTTCAAGCAGGATTATGTCGTTGCCCTGGCGCAAAAGGAACTGCGCGCCCGAACCAATCTGCCCTTCACTCTGCGCGGCCCGGTCATGCCGGTGCTCCGGCCCCGGCCGGGCATCCGCCTGGGAAGCCTGCGCCTGGCCGCAGCCGATATGTCTCTTGAGCATCAGGTACCCGTCGGCAGCCCGCTGCTGTCCCTGGAACGGCTGGAAGTGACGGTCAACCCCCTGGCCTTCCTGTTCAAGAACGGTCATCTCCTGGATATTGTGCTGCGCTCCCCGTTGGTCACCCTGGCCTACACCGCCGACGGCACACCTCTGTGGGTTGTGCCGGAAGACCACGCGCAGCCGCCGCAACCGGGCAAACCCGAATTCAATCTGAACAGGGACATCTGGAACCTGACCCTGCCGTTGCGCATCGAAAACGGCGCCCTGCGCCTTTTGGACGCCGACGGCAACGAGACCCTGGGAATACGGGGCCTCCAGGCCGAACTCAACCCCGACGACAGTCTTTATCCCATGCGCCTGAATGCCGACCTTCACCTGCTCAATGAAGAGCTGGACATGGCCTTCACCCTGGACTTGGGGCCAACCGCCCACGGCGACAAGCTCAACATCGCCCGCGGGCGCTTCACCGGCGGGCTGCGCCTGACGCCTCCCGGTTCCCGCACCCTGCACGCCGATCTTTTTTCTTCCATGTTCCTGCAAAAGGACGGCCGGCTGGCTCTGCCGGACATGCAGATCGCCGCCGAAGGCGACCATCTGACCCTGCACCTTCTGGTCGACCCGGCCGCGCCTTCCTGCACCGGCAAGATGCTGATCCATTCCATCAGCCTGCCGCGCTGGTTCATGTTCGGCCGCAACCTGCCGCCGGGCCTGCAGGCCGCGCTGCACAAGGTGGGCGGCTCTGCCCACGTTTCGGTCACCGACAAGGGCGCCGCGCTCTCCCACCTCAACCTGACCGCGGGAGATCTGCCCGTCAACGGCCTGGTGGCCTGCAAAGACTTTCAGAAGCCTGTGGTCCTGGTGGATCTGGCCTTGCCCGCGGCGGACCTGGACGCCATATTCCCCTTCCTGGCACTGCCGGACAGCACCTTGCCCGCGCCGGAAGAGCCGAGGTTCGATCACCCGCCCCTCGTGCCCTACCCCGAAGCGCCGGGAGCGCCCGCCGCCCCCGAAAACGGCCTGCCGGACGTGGGCTATGACGTGCGCGTGGCCGTGGCCAAGCCGGTGGTTCACGCCCTGCCTGCCGGACCGGTACTGGTCAAGGTCTTCCCCAAGGACGACCTGACCCGGGTCTCCTTCGACTGCGACGACTTGCTCAAGGGCGCGCTGGACGGTTACCTGGACATCGCCCACAACAATGTGGTCATGCACTATCAGGTCAACAACGCCGAGCTCGCCCCCCTGCCGGAAAACAAAGATTCCAACGTGCGCTTCGAAGGGCGGGTCACCGGCACCGCGCGCATGGATATTCCCGTGGCCAAAGACGGCTCCTGGAGCGACACCTGGAAGTTTCGGGCCGAGGCCAAGGCCGACAACCTCAAAGTGCTCGTCGCCGGAGCCGGAGCCGGGCCCTGGCACCTGCTCTCCCGCAGAGCGGATCTTTCCATGGACGGGGTCATCCACACCGCACGGACCAAGGGCATCAGTCTGGACGGCCTCTGGAAATTGAATGCCCAGGCCGTGGCCCCCTCATGGAACCCCAAGGGCTCGGACGCGCTGCAGGCGGAACTGCAGGGCCGCCTTTCCTGGCCGCCCTTTGTGCCCGTGGTGGAACACGGCCGACGCACCGCCCGGCGCGGCGGGCTGGAAAGCGTGGCCGGCGGGCTCAAGGCCCAGGGCGTTCTGCGCGTGCCCCTGGGCTCCCGGCTGGTGCCCGTTTCCGGCACCCTGAGCGGCGTTCTGGACTGGAAGGTGGACGGCGAGACCCTCAGCTTCGACAAAGCCTCTCTCGACGGTCTGGGCAGCTATTTTGCCGGCGACGTCGACGTGGACATGCGGGGCAGGCAGACCGTGGTCACGGCCGACACCAACTTCAAGCTCAACCCGGCGGTATTCCTCAAAGAATGGCAGATGCTCCCCGGCGGTGGGGCCAAGGTGCCCGCCAATGTTTCCGGCACGTCCCACATCCAGGCCCAGGGCGACACCGTGGAATTTGGGGATCTCAACCTGCAGATCGACGGTTCTCCGGCCACGGGGCGGGTGCTCTTTGCCCCGGTTTCGCCCAAAACGCCCGATGAGCGCCTGTGGACCATCCGGCTCGACGCCCGCCGGCTCGACCTGGACAACTACTTTCCACCCGTGCGGCCCGACGAGACCGCCCGGCCGCGTTCCACCGAACAGTGGGATCTCTCGCCCCTGCAAGGGTTCAACCTCGACACCCAGATCACCGCCCAGAGCGCCCGCCTGCGCAAACTTCTGCTCGGCTCGGCGAGGTTCTCGGCCGCGCTCAACCGCAACCGCTTCACCGTGGCCTTCTGCTCGGACAAATTTTACGACGGCGCCGCCATGGTCCACCTCCAGGGCTCCCTGGATCCCGCTCAGGGCCGCGTCAACGTCAACACGGCCAATCTGGAGATGAAAAGCGTCTCTCTGGGCAAGGCTTTGACCGACGCTCTGGAAGACCCCTCCAAGTCCTACGGCGGCACGGCATCCCTCTCGGCCGTGGCCTCCGGGGCCATGTCCAACGAGCGCGAGATGTACTCGGGTATGTCCGGCAACTGGAGCATGTCCATCAAAGACGGCATCTATCCCGCCTTTATCGGCAGTGAAACGGCCGGGCTGCGCAACACCTTCGACTCCGCATCGGCCTCCGGCCCCATCGACAAAGGCGTGTTGCTTTGGAAGAACTTCAAGCTCTCCGGCACCATGGTCGACATGAGCGGCGACGGCAAACTCGACCTCGGAGCCCGTGACATGGATTTCACCGTCTACGTCACCCTGGCCAAAGTGCCCACCGTGCCGGTGCGCTTCTATGGCTCCTTCGGCTCCCCCTCCATGAGCGTGCGCGGCGCCCACATGGTCGTGCATACCGCCAAGGCGGCCGGAGTCACCGTCTTCGACATCTTCCGCGGCGTTCTCGAACTGCCCGGCCGTGCGGTCATGGGCGTCGGCGACCTGTTTCAAGAGAAAAAGCCCGCCCCACAGCCCACAGCACCACTACGAAGCAATTAGAGCATTTCACACTTGAAATGCTCTCAAGGATTTATCGGCAAATCCTTGCCGCCAAATAGGCGTAGGCGGGATTTGCCCGCAGTTAAGCGACTATTCTAGAGCAGATGAGCACTGGAAATGTTCATCTGCTCTCAGATTGAATGAACCGGTTTTACAGCCCTGTTTTGACCACCTCACCGGTTTCAAAGGAAGTTTTACAGTTATAGGCTATTCGCGAAACCATGGTGCCGTCGTTGACGGTAACCTCCGGTTTGCGGCCTTCCCGCACACAGTCCACGAATTCCTGAAGTTCATCAACATACGACCGGCCGAAACGCTCCAGAAAATTCTGGCTGCACTCGCGGCGCACCCCGCTTGTATCCAGAATTTCCACCAGGTTTTTCTGAGGTACGGAGCCCACGCGCAAAATGCCCCTGGTGCCGATGATCTCGGTTTCCACATTATAGCCGTGCGGAGCGGTGCGCCCGGCAAAGAGAAAGGCCATGCTTTGATCTTTGAACCTCATGAGACAGGAGACGTTATCACCGTCCTGATATTCAGCGAATTCCTGATGGGCGTAGCAGCCGCCCACGGCCCAGACTTCCTCCGGCTCCGAGCCGATGAACCAGCGGGCCAAATCAATGTCGTGCACAGCCATATCCAGAAACTGACCGCCGCTGTGCGGGGCAAAGGCTATGGCCCCGGCAACGGCGCTCTCCGGATCCTGGCTGTAGGAACGAAAAAGAACCACCCGGCCGATTTCCCCTGCCGCCACCTTTTCTTTGGCGTAGCGGTAAGAAGGATCAAAGCGGCGCATAAATCCCAGCATGAAGACCTTGTCCTGGTGCGCGGCCACGATTTTTTCCGCCTGAAGACATTCCTCGACCGTGACGCCGAGAGGCTTTTCGGAAAAAACATGCTTTCCGGTTTTCAGGGCCGTTTCAATCTGGGTGGTGTGCAAAAACGAGGGTGAAGCGATGACCACGGCGTCAACGGCATCATCCCGGCACATGGCGTCAAAATCGGCATAACGGCCAGGCACGCCCAATCTGTCGGCCACTTCCCCGCACTTGGTTTCATTCATGTCGCACAGGGCGCGCAATTCCGCCCCGCGCAGCTTTGTGGCCGCATTGACGGCGTGCTGTTCACCCAAGCGTCCAAGGCCTATCAGACCCAGCTGTATATTTTTCATATCTCTGCGGCCTTACTTCTTTTGCGCGTGTGTTTTCATGTCGACGATAACCGCGATGACGATGATCACGCCTTCGCAGACCTGCTGCCAATAGGGGTGGACCCCCAGGAGGGTCAAACCGTTGCGCAGAACCCCCAGGATGAGAGCCCCGATAATCGCGCCCCAGACCGTGCCGATGCCCCCGGAGTGGCTGGTGCCGCCGATGGTGGTGGCGGCTATGGCCGTCAATTCATAGCCCACGGCCGCACCGGGGTGAACGCTTTGCACCCGCCCGGCGAACACAATGGCCGCAACGCCGGCCGTCAGGCCACAGTACGCGTAAATCCAGACCAGATTGCGCTTGACGGCGATGCCGGAAACCTCGGCCGCCTTGATGTTGCCGCCCAGGGCATAGACGCTTTTGCCGAAACGGGTTTTGTTGAGAAGGATCCAGGTAATCACGGCCATGGCCGCGTAGACCAGCACTGGAACCGGTATGGCGCCGAAGATGGTGTCGCCGAACATGACGAAGCCCGGCGAAAGAGAGCTGACCGGCCGGCCGGAGGTATAGATCAAGGCCAACCCGCGGGCCACGGTATACATGCCCAGGGTGGCGATGAAGGCCGGGATGCCGGTGAAAGCCAGAAGAAAGCCGTTAACGGCCCCGCATAACGTGGCGACCAGAACGGCGATCAGCAGCGGGATCGCCGCCGGCAAAAGCGGCAGGGCGGGAAATATTTTCCCCAAAACTCCGGGCATCTGGGCGAAGCTGGCCGCCACCACGCCGGACAAAGCCAGAACCGAGCCGACGGAAAGATCTATACCTTTGGAAATAATGACCAGGGTCATGCCCAGAGCCATAATGCCGAAGATGGAGCTTTGCGTCAGAACGTTAAAAATATTCTCCGGTGAAAGAAAGTTCGGCTTTGCTATAGAAATGGCTACGATCATCAGGATCAAAACGATGACGATGCCGTATTTTTTTAAAATTTGCGTCCAGTTGATTCCAGTTGACTTTTCCATTAGTGTTGCTCTCCCTAGAGCAATTTCAAAATGAAATTGCCCATGCAACCATATTGCCGACGGTCTTTCAAACGAGCCCGCAAGCTGACGTCCGCTTGCGCGGCCGTCAGCGCAAAGTTACTTTGCGCTATCCTGATGACGCCTGTCCCGACGGACGTCGGGGAGTTGTCGAGCCTGCCCGGCGCCTTGCCGGACCTTTTGGCCGACGCTTGCCTGTTGTTCAGACAGACAGCCCGGATGCGTAACGCATGACCATCTCCTGATCGATGGCTCCGTCCGCGCGGTCTAGAATGCCGGTGACCCGGCCTTCATGCATAACCATGATGCGATCGCTCATGCCTATGACTTCCGGAAGTTCAGAAGAAACCATGACCACGCATTTTCCCTGCCCGGCCAGCCTGGTGATCAGGCTGTGGATTTCGGCTTTGGCCCCGACATCCACTCCGCGGGTGGGCTCGTCAAGAAAAAGAACGCGTGGTTCGGTCAAAAGCCAGCGGGCCACCAGAACCTTCTGCTGGTTGCCGCCGGAAAGACTTTCGATCTTCTGGTAGGGCGAAGGCGTCTTGACGTTGATGGAATTTATGTATGCCTCGCAGTCACGGCAGATCATCTTCCTGTCCAGAAGACGCGAGGGCTTCTTGGCGTATTTGTTCATATTGGCGATGTACATGTTGAACTGCACGTCCAGCATCGGGAAAATGCCCGTATCGCGCCGGTCTTCCGTCAAAAAAGCCATGCCGTTGGCTATGGCGTCCGCAGGGGCGCCGATGGCCACCTGCCGCCCCTCGATCAGAACCCGGCCGGCATCGGGAGCCCTGATGCCGAAGATAGTCTCGATTACTTCGGTACGGCCGCTGCCGACCAGCCCGGCAATGCCCAAAATCTCGCCACGGCGCACGCTGAAGGAAACATCATTGAAGAAATGCTTCTTTGAAAGGCCGCGCACTTCCAGGTACACCTCGCCGATTTCGCATTCGATCTTGGGGAACATTTCATTGACCGGGCGGCCGACCATCATGGTGATCAGCCTGTCCATACCGGTATCCGCGGCATTGTCCGTCCCCACGCATTCGCCGTCGCGAAATACGGTGATGCGGTCGGCTATCTGAAAGATTTCGCCCATCTTGTGGGAGATGTAGATGATGCCTTTGCCTTCATTCTTGAGCTTTCTGATGATTTTAAAAAGCTGGGCCACTTCCCGCTCGGTCAAGGCCGAGGTGGGCTCGTCCATGATGATTAGTTCGGCGTTGTAGGAAATGGCTTTGGCGATTTCCACCATCTGCATTTTGGCGACCGTCAGCTCGCCCATTTCTGTACGGGGATCAATATCCAGATCGATCAGTTTCAGGACATCACGGGTCATCTCCGCCATTTTCCTGTGATCGACCAGGCCCAACTTGGTGCGCGGTTCGCGGCCCAGCCAGACGTTTTCCATGATCGGCCGGTGTATGACCGGGCTAAGCTCTTGGTGAATCATGGATATGCCCATCCGGAGCGCTTCGGCCGGGCCGTAATGCCCAAGCTTGCGGCCGCGGAAAATTATTTCGCCGAATGTCGGTTGGTGAATGCCGATAAGGCATTTCATGAGAGTGGACTTGCCGGCCCCATTTTCGCCCATCAAGGCGTGCACTTCACCGGCTCGAACTTCAAGATCGACGCCTTTCAACGCCTTGACGCCGGGGAAATTTTTACCGATGCCTTTCATCCGCAGAAGAAGCTGTTTGTCGGACATTTTCGGCTCCTGTCAGCGGGCGGGGCGTGATCCCCCAGCCCAAATGCAAGAAGAGGAGCCGCCGGGCAAAAGCCTGGCGGCTCCGGAAATGCTTATTTCGCGTTGCTTTTATCGATCAGTACGGAGGGAAGATTGTCAATTTGCGGGACTTTCTCGCCCTTCAGGATCTTAAGGGCCAGCTCAACGCTGCCCTTGCCCTGGGCCACCGGATCCTGCATCACTGTGGCGGACATCCGGCCGTCCTTGATGGCCGCCAAAGCATCGGGAATGGCGTCGTTGCCGAAAACCAGAACGTCTTTACGCCCCGCGTCGCTCAAAGCCATGGTGGCGCCCAGAGCCATTTCATCATTGTTGGAAAGAACGGCATTGATCTTGTTGCCGTAGGCAGTCAGCCAGTTTTCCGCCACGTTCATGCCCTGGTCACGCTGCCAGTCGGCCGCTTCGGTGGCCAGAATCTTGATATTGGGGTATTTTTCTTTAATTACCTGCTTGATGCCCTCGGTGCGGAGCAGTGTGGACTCGTTGGAAAGAAGCCCCATCAGGATGCAGATGTTGCCTTTGCCGTGCATGAGTTCACCGGCGCGCTCCATCTGCACGCGGCCCATCTGGACCGAATCCCCGCCTATGTAGTAGACGCCTTTGGGCGGCGCACTGTTGGTGTACGGATTGCGGTTGATAAATATCAGGGGCACATTGGCTTTGGCCGCGGCCTCAACCATGGGCTGCACGGAACTGGTGTTCACCGGCACAACCAACAGGGCGCTGACGCCGTTCAGCAAGGCGTTGTTGACCTGGTCCTGCTGCCTGATGTCGTCTTCCTGACTGTCGCTGACGTCAATGGCGACACCGGCTTCTTGAGCCGCCTTTTTGGCGTTATCGACTATATAGGTCTGAAAGGTGTCGTTGAAGTTATTGCAGATGTAGGCCAGCTTGATGGGCTTGTCGGCCGCCATGGCCGGCATGACCGAACCGGCGAAAACCAGCAGGAATGCGCCGATGATCCCAAACAATTTTTTCACTGTCCGCTCCTTTATTTTACCCGCCGGCTCCTTTGCCTAGCAATTTCACTGTGAAATTGCCCGTAAAACCATATTGCCGACAGACTTTCTGAACGAGCCCGCAGGCGTCCTCGGCGTGGCCGTCGAAGCAAATGAACATTCTCAATGTTCATTTGCTCTCGCCTCGGCTTCCGCGATGCGCCCGGCGGAGTTTCCCACGTCCGGTTGTCACTGTATAAACTTGCGCAGATATTCCCCGGCCTTGAGGGCATATTCCAAGGGATTGGCCTTGGCCGGGTCCTGTTCAGCCTCCACGACCAGCCAGCCCCGGTAGCCGTGTTTCTCCAGCAGATCGAAAGCAGGTGCGAAGTCGATGTCGCCGTCGCCGGGCACGGTGAATGTGCCCTGCCTGACGCCGTCCAGAAACGAGAGCTTCTTTTGGCGCACCTCGGCCACTTTGGCCCCGCGCACGTCTTTCAGGTGCACATGGACGATGCGCGAGACGTATTTTTTCAGCACGTCCAGCATGACTGCCTGCGAATCCTCGGCATAGACCAAGTGCCCGGTGTCGTAGAGCAGATACACCTGATCCCCGACCGCGCTCATAAAACGGTCGATTTCCGCCGCGGTCTGAACCCCGGTGCCCATATGGTGGTGGAGGCAAACCTTCATGCCGTTGTCTGCGGCGATTTTTCCGATGTGGTCATAGCCTTCCGCCACCAGCTTCCACTCGGTGTCGCTGAAATTCTTTTTGGCCTCAAAAATGGGCCGGGCCAGCCCCTGCACGCTGCCGCTCTGCTCAGAGCAACCGATGACCTTGGCCCCCATGTCCTTGAGAAAACGCATATGGGCGGTAAAATCCTCAATGGTCTTTTCCCGCTTTCCGTCGGCGAAAAAGGTGCTCAACCAAGCGTTGCACACCTGAAGACCGCGCATATCCAGCATGTGCTTCAGGCGTTCCGGCTCACGGGGGAACTTGCTGCCGACTTCGCAGCCCGCAAACCCGGCCAAGGCCATTTCGCTGACGCACTGCTCAAAGGTATTTTCACCGCCCAACTCCGGCATGTCGTCGTTGGTCCAGCCTATCGGGGCGATGCCAAGCGTGACTTTGCTCTTATCCATGTGCTCAGTCTCCGTTATCTGTTGTAAAAGGCCGGACGTTCCGGCAGGCCTACGGGCTCCTGAGTGCCGGTTTCTTGGGATTTGACGCAGGCGTCGGCAGCCACGGCCGCGGCAAACCCGTCCCAGGCCGAAGCTCCGGTCGTGAACCGGCCGGATATGGCGTTATCGATGAAAGCCTGCAGCTCAACGTCATAGGCATCAATGAAGCGCGGCTTCCAGTCGGTCAGAATGGGGCTGACTGTCTGCCCGGCCTTGGTCACCGGAATACACATGGGATCCGGCAGAGCGGCTATGCCGTCCTCGCCGATAATTTCGCATTTGACGTCATAGGCGAAGCCGCTGAAGACATAAAGCTCCGCGTTGATGTGCACGCCCTTGACGGTTTTGGCCACAACCACCTGGGGATCGCGCACCCCTTCCGGAGCATGGGGACTTTTGCGGGGAAAGAAGACCTGTACGCTTTCGTAATCGTCGTCCAAAAGCCAGCGCAACACGTCAAGCTCATGGATGAAGGTGTCGTTGATGGCCATGGCCGTCTTGTAATACGGCACGTTGGTGTAGTTGAAATGACGGCAGTTGACGATCAGCGGCCGGCCGATTGTTTTTTGATCCAGAACTTCCTTCAGGGCTTGATAGCCGCGGTCAAAGGGCCGCATGAAGCCCACCTGCACCAGACGGCGGCCGTGCTTGATTTCCGCTGCAACGATGTTGCGGCAGGCGGCGGCTGTTTCAGCCAAGGGTTTTTCGCAAAAGACGGGCTTGCCGGCGGCAATGGCCGAGAGCACATATTCTTCATGTTTGGCCCCGATGCAGGTCACCAGGACCGCGTCCACATCCGCTGCCCGGATCAGTTCGTGCCCGTCGGCATAAAACTTGGCCTTCAGCCCCTGCTCCCGGATCACCTTGTTCACGGCTTCGGCGTCAATGTCGTTGACTGCCGCGACCGTGGAGTTTTGCAACACTTTGTCGCACCGGTGGATATGCTCGCGGCCTATGGCCCCGGCGCCGACGACTCCGATTCTCAAGGTCATTTTATGACTCCGCAGTATTATGATGAAAGACTCATTCGGCAACGGTCTCTAGTATTGACGGGCCTGGGCCAGAAGGATCAGACGATTTTCATATTCGTCACGGACGGCCTGGGAGGCGGACGACGAGGCCGTACCCACATGCCACCAGGAAAGGTAGTCTCCGGTCATGGTCTTGGGCAGCACCTTGATATCAACCAGGGTGGGACCGCTTTCCTTTTTCACCGCCTCAAGGGCCGCCGACAGTTCGTCCATGTTTTTGACCCGAAAGGCTTTGGCTCCGTAGCTTTCGGCGATTCCGGCAAAGTCGGTGTTCAAAAACGGGCCGCTGTGGCGGATGCCGTCGCCGGAAGCCCGGCGGCGGAATTCCGTGCCCAGGCTGCCGATGCCCTTGCCCATCTGCAGGTTGTTGATGCAGCCGTTGGAAGCATTGTCGAACAACAGCACGTTGATCTTCAGTCCTTCCTGTACGGCGGTCAGAAATTCCGAATGCAGCATGTAGAAACTGCCGTCGCCAACCATGGCATAGACCGCGCGTTCCGGCTCGGCCAGCTTGGCGCCGAGGGCTCCGGCGATCTCATAGCCCATGCAGGAATAACCGTATTCCATGTGATAGGAGTCTTTGGCGTCGGTGGCCCACATGCGCTGCAGGTCGCCGGGCAGGCTCCCGGCCGCTCCCACAATAATGGCATCCGGCTCAATATGTTTGCGAATGGCACAAACGGCCTCGGCCTGGGTCAGGCGACCACCGGTTTCTTTGGCAAATTCCTCAACGCTTCCGGGGACCTGGGCTTCGACCAAGGTTTTGAATCCCGGGCCGTAGCGGTATTCGGCCAGGCGCCGCATCTCGGCCCGCCAGGCCCCCTGGGCGGCCTGGATTTCACCTGTCCAGCCGGATTTGTAGCCGGCCGCCTTCAGACGCCCGGCGAGCTCTCCCAGCCCCTTTTGAGCGTCTCCCACGGCCTTCACGGCGTCCATCTTATAGGAATGGAAACGCGAGACGTTCAGGGCGACCATCTTCACCGCCGGATTGTGGAACAGCCATTTCGAAGATGTGGTAAAATCGGTCAGGCGACTGCCCACGGCAATGATGCAGTCCGCCTGTCCGGCAATGGTGTTCGCGGCCAGATTGCCGGTCACCCCAATGCCCCCGAGGCAATGGGAATGGCTGGAAGGCAGCGCGCTTTTCCCGGCCTGGGTTTCGCCGAACGGGATGTTGAAATCCGTACAAAAATCGCTCAGCGCTTCACCTGCTTCGGAATATTTCACCCCACCGCCGCAGATGACCATGGGATATTTGGCGGCCGCTATAACCGCCGCCACATCGTCAAGCTCCCCCGCGTCGGGGACGGCGCGGGGAATGCGATGCAGCCGCTTCTGGAAAAAGTATTCCGGATAAGGAAAGCTTTCCCCCTGCACATCCTGCGGCAAGGCGATGCATACCGCTCCGGTTTCCGTCGGATCCGTCAGGACGCGCATGGCGTTGATCATGGCCGTCATGAGCTGCTCCGGCCGGCTGATCCGGTCCCAGTATTTGCAGACGGCCTTGAAGGCGTCGTTGGTGGTGACGGTGAGGTCGCCGGGCTGCTCGATCTGCTGCAGAACCGGGTCGGGTTGGCGGGTGGCGAAGGCGTCGCCCGGCAGCAGCAGGAGCGGCACGTTGTTGACCGTGGCGCAGGCCGCCGCAGTGAGCATGTTGGCCGCTCCCGGACCGATTGACGACGAGGCTGCGATAATGCCGCGCCGGTTTTTCTGGCGGGCATACGCTGTGGCCACATGGGCCAGACCCTGCTCATTTTTGCCCTGCCAATATTTCAGGCTGCCGGGGTTTTCATCCAGAGCCTGACCAAGGCCGCAGACAATGCCGTGCCCGAAAATGGTCATGATGCCTGCGACGAATTTCTCTTCCCGGCCGTCCAAGCCGACGTATTGGTTGTCGAGAAAGCGGATCAAGGCCTGGCCCACAGTCATGACCGTCGTACTCATAGCTGCCTCCGGGCGATCATTTCGCCATGCTCTTTTTTGGCCGCCGTGATGAATGCATCCAGTTCGCCGGCCGTGGGCATAAAGGGTGAACAGCCGTGGCTTGCGATGAGCATGGAAGCCGAGGCGCTGCCGCGCTCCAGGCAATCGATGATCTCACGGCCATCCAGCAGGCCGTCCAAAAAGGCCGAAGCATAACCGTCGCCGCCGCCGAAACCTTTCAGATATTTGGTCGGGAAGGGTTTGATGCCGTAACGGGCCCCGTCCGCCGTATACGCGCTGGAACCGTCTTTACCGTGTTTGATGACCACGATGCGGGCCTTCTTGCCCAGCCACAAGCCGGCGCTGCCTTGATCGTCAAGGCCGGGCGCCGTGAGATGTTCCGTCAAATCGTATTCTTCGCGCGAACCGATGATCACAGCCGATTCGGAGGCCACCAGCGAACAGAAAACGGCGATTTCATCGCGGTTTTTCCAGTTGTATTCACGATAATCGATGTCGAAAATCACAGGTGTCCCGGCTTTGCCGGCCAGAGCCAGGGCCTTGAGGGCGGCCTCGCGCGAGGGGCTCTGGGCCAGGGCCGTGCCGGAGATGAGAAGAGCCTTGGTGTTTTTGATGTATTCTTCGTCTATGTCGTCAACGCACAAGGACAGGTCGGCGATGTGGTTACGATACATCAGGATGGAGCTTTCGGTCGGGCCGAGCACCTCGGTGAAGGTCAAACCCAGCTTTTCGCCGTTCACGCAACGCCGGATGCGGGAAACGTCCACGCCTTCGCGGCTGAACTCGTTGATCACAAAATCGCCGAAGCGGTCGTCGGAAACCCGACCGACAAAGCCGCATTTTTTGCCCAAACGCGCAAGCCCGACGGCGATATTGGCAGGCGAGCCGCCAAGATACTTTTTGAAGGTGCAATTCTCCGAAAGCGGCCTGTACATATCCACCGGGTTCAGATCGATGGCCGCCCGCCCCAGAAGGACCATATCCATGGGCCTTTGGCCGTCAAAGTCCGCATATTTCATGAGCCGGCCCTTTCATTACTTGGTTTCAAGAAGCCAGGCATGGACGGGATCAAAAATTCTGTCCGTCCAGGGGGCATTGTCGAAGTGGCGGATCATCCAAGCGCAATACATGGGATAGCCTGGAGCGTTGACCTGTGGGTGGCATGCTCCGCCGGGAAGGGCCGCGAACGAGCCGTCGCGGATGGCGTGGACCTCGTCGCCGATAAAAGAAGCCCCGAACCCCTGCGGCTTGTCAAAGCGGTAGTAATAGACTTCCGGCTGGGGATGTTGATGCGGGGGGTAGCTGGCCCAACCGCCTTGAGGGGTCAGGGTTTCCCCCAGGACCATGTTTGACTGCGGGGCTGAACGGTGATCGAATAACGTGCGCACCGTACGCTGGGCCTTGCCCTCAAAGCCACCCCGACCGAAGGTTTCGGTACGGCAGTTTTCCGGAGTATAGAACTCCGGGGCAAAGTCGCGCGGGTTGGTGGTCGACTGCACCAGAATTTCCGACTCGTCCTCCACGCTCACCGTCACGGGCACGCCTTGGGGCACATGGAGGCACCATGCGCCGTCGGTGAAAAAATCTCCTCGGCGCACGCTCTTTCGTTGTGCGCCCCAGGCGAAAGTGATTGCGCCCTGAACCAAAAGAACGGCCATTTCCTCGCCGGGAAAATTCAAATCCAGTTTGCTCCCCACGGCCGGATGATGCACGGTGATGTTCATAAGCATGTTGGAGCAGACGCCATCCATGCGGGTCAACACCTTCACGCCGTCGGCGTCGAATTGGGGGTAGCCGAAACGCTGTTCCATACTCCTAAACCCTGCTGTTGAAGATGGCGATGTATTCCCTGGCCGCCTCGTAGGCACCCAGAACCATGGCCTCACTCAGTTTGAAATAATCGTAACCAGGCCGGTCCGCGCTTTCGGCGGCATTGCCGGCGAGAGCCTCAAAGAGGGCCGTGGCGATGTTGATCTTGGCGATGCCGGCACCAATGGCCCGGCGCAGATCGGCAACTGGTATGCCGGTGCCGCCGTGGAGCACCAAAGGCGTTTCAACCAAGGAGGCCACTTTTTCCAGAACCGCAAAATTCAGCTCCGGCTTGCCCCGGTAGCGACCATGCGCGTTGCCGACGGCAACGCCAAGGGCGGCGCAGCCGGATGCAACGGCCAGGGCGCGGGCCTCTTCCGGATCACAGCATTGCGCCACATGTTCCGGCCCACCCTCGCTGCCGCCGATGACTCCGACCTCGGCTTCCACAGCCACGCCGCGCGCGGCGGCTTCTTTGACCAGAGCCGTGGTGACGGCAATATTTTCCGCAAGACTGCGCTGCGAACCGTCGAACATGACGGAGGTAAACCCCATGTCCATGGCTTGGCGGATACACTCCAAGGTCAGGCCGTGATCCAGCTGTACGCCGACTTCCACGCCGGCTGCCCCGGCCGCGCCGAGCATCAACGGCCCCATAAGGTCAAGCGGCGAACCGCCCAGACGCTTTTCGGCCACCTGCAGGATAACCGGCGCGCCGGCTTCTTCGGCCGCCTGGATCACCCCCATGACCATTTCCATATTGCCCACGTTGAAGGCGCCGACGGCCCTTCCGGACCGTCTGGCGGCCGCCAGCATTTCTATGGTGGATGTCGTCAGCATGGCTCTCCCCAATCTTACAGTTCGCGATTGATGGTGCCTTCCCAAGTGCCGACCTTGGCCTCGTGGGACTCGTGGGGCGAGATCCATTTGGCGGTGACCGTCTTGATTTGGGTGTAGAAGCGCAGACCGTCGCGGCCCAGGCAGTGCAAATCGCCGTAGAAGGAGCGCTTGTGCCCGGAGAACGGGAAGAAGCCCAGCGGTACGGGAATGCCCACGTTGATGCCCACCATGCCGCCGTCGGTGCGGCGGGCGAATTCGCGGCCGTAGTAGCCGCTCTGGGTAAAGATGGACGAGCCGTTGGCAAAGGGGTTGGCGTTCATAATGGCCATGCCGTCTTCAAAGTCGCGGCAGCGCTTGATGCACAGAACCGGGCCGAAGACTTCCCGGTCGCCGATGCTCATGCCCGGAGTGACTTTGTCAAAAATGCTCGGACCAACGAAGTAGCCGTTTTCACAACCTTTTGGCCTGCAGCCCCGGCCGTCCAGCACAAGTTCGGCCCCTTCGGCAACGCCTTTGGCAATCCACTTTTCCACGGATTCCCTTTGGCCGACGCTGACCAAAGGGCCAAGTTGGGTGGCGGGTTCGTAAGCCGCTCCAACCACCAGTTCGGAGGCCAGTTTCTTCAGGATTCTAACCATTTCGTCGGCCACGGATTCCTGCACCACCACGGCCGGCAAAGCCATGCAGCGCTGGCCGGCGCAACCGAAGGCCGAGTTGATGATGCGACGGGCGCTCCACTCCAGGCATGCGTCTTCCAGGACCAATGCATGATTTTTGGCTTCCGTCAGAGCCTGGACCCGTTTACCCGCCGCCGCCGCCGCGGAATAAATCTTGAGTCCCACCGATTCGGAGCCGACAAAAGAGATGCCGTTAATTTCCGGGTGCCCCAGAAGAGCAGTGAGTTCCTCGCGGCCACAGGTGACCAAGTTGACCACGCCCTTGGGCAGACCGGCTTCGATCAAAAGTTCCAGAAGCCGCATGCCGCTCTGCGGCACCATGGTGGCCGCTTTCAGAACCATGGTGTTGCCGCTGGTGATGCAAGGCGGAATGAACCATCCAAAGGGAATCATGGCCGGAAAATTATAGGGGGCGATGCCCATGAAAACGCCCACCGGCTCACGGTACAAGGTGATATCGTGTCCCCGGGTGGCTTCCATCATGGAATAGCCTTGCTGCTCAAGGGGCGCGGCAACGGAAAGTTCGCAAGCTTCGATAACCTTGTGCACGTCGCCCCTGGCCTCATCCAGATTCTTGCCCATTTCCGTGGCCAGAAGCTTGGCTATTTCTTCAAAATGGCATTCAACCAGTTCGCGGAATTTAAAAATCACTTTGGTCCGTGAAGCCACCGGTTTGGAGGACCAGTCGGGGAAGGCTCTCCTGGCGGAAAGAATGGCGGCTTCCACTTCGGCCTTGGTGCATATGGGGGTTTCGGCAATCTGTTCGCCGGTACTCGGGTTCATAACCGGGGCGTATTTGCCGGATGTTGAATCATTCCATTCGTTATCAATGCAGTACTTGAGTCTCCGTATAGACATGGATTCTATCTCCTTTTGAAGTGGCTATGCAGCATATTTGTAAGAATTGCCGTCGAAAAAAATGTTCTGTTACTCAAGAACAATAAATTATTAATTTGTGTACTTAGATTATATTTTATACATGATTTACTATATAATGACATAAAAAATCATTATTTCAGGCAATATATATTTTGATATTTAGCTATATTTTATTAAAATAGAATATTATATATGATACACATGTGAAAAAAACAGCGTTGAGACTCGCGTCTGAAATTTCACCAAGCAAATAAAAGATTGTGTTCCAAGAGCGAGGAATCCGCCCTTTTTGCGAAGAAGTGCACTCTCCCGTCGCTCGACCGTCACGCACGGCAAGCGGCCGGCGAAATATCACACCAACCCCGGCCAACGCCCCGGCACTTGCGCGGCCGGGCGTTCAGCGCTATACCCCGCCGGATAATGGAAAACCGCAACAGAGGAGCGAGACATGGGTCGTCATCTGGTCACCGGAATCGCGGGGTTCATCGGTTCGGCCGTGGCCCGGGCGCTTTTGCAGCGCGGACATGCCGTGGTGGGGGTGGACAACCTGAGCACAGGGTATGCGGAAAATATTCCCGAGGGCGTGACCTTTATCCAAAGCGACTGCCAGGCCGACGACCTGCCGGGCAGGTTGCCGGACGGCGGGTACGAGGCCATCTTCCACATCGCCGGGCAGAGCAGCGGGGAAATCAGTTTTGACGACTCGGTGTACGATCTGCGCACCAATGCCGAATCCACCCTGCGCCTGCTCAAGTTTGCCCTGCTGCGCGACTGCCGGCGTTTTATCTATGCGGGCACCATGTCGGTCTACGGTCGCCGGCCGGATGCTCCCACGGACGAAGAGGCGCCCTGCTTTCCGGAATCTTTCTATGGCGTGGGCAAGCTGGCCTCGGAGCATTACCTGCGTCTGTACGAGCAATACGGCATCCGTTCCACCTCGCTGCGCCTGTTCAACGTTTACGGGCCGGGGCAGAATATGGCCAACCTGCGCCAGGGCATGGTCAGCATTTTCATGGCCATGATGCTCAAGAACGGGCACATCCACGTTAAGGGCAACCCCAGCCGCTATCGCGACTTCGTCTACATCGACGACGTGGTCCAGGCCTTCCTGCTCTGCCTGGAACGGCCGGAATCGGCGGGCAGGGCTCTGAATATCGCCTGCGGCAACCGGGTGCAGGTGGGCGATCTGGTGGAAAAGATCCAGGCCCTGCACCCCACGCCCGTGACCGTGGAATATTCCGGAGCCACCGCGGGTGACATCCACGGCATATATGCGGATATTTCCATGGCCGCCAGGTACCTGGGCTATGAACCGTCCGTCGGTCTTGAGAAAGGCCTGCAGCGCATGTACGCCCGCCACGCCGGGGACTTTGCCTGATGCGCCCGCCCCAGGGACCGGCCGGAGAACTGTTCGCCGCTTTCTCGCGTACCAACGCCCGGGTACGCGGCAACGATACCCTGCTCTCCTGCCCGAACCTTTCCAAAGCCCCGAACTACGGCGACGTGCTGCGGCACTATAAAGCCGGAACGCGCTTCAGCCCTCTTTCCCTTCCGGCCATGGCCCGTCTTGCCTTCCGCTACCTGCTCAACAACGTCGGGCACTTGCTCTTTTTACTCCTTGGCAGGCTCTACATCTTTCTTTTGGGCTGGAAAATTCCAGCCGGCCTGGATTCCGGCAACCCCCTGCTCATCGATACCTTTGCCCTGCTGCCGCGCCTGGCCAAAAACGGCCGCTATGAAGAGATGTACCTGCCCGGTCTGGAAGAGGCCGCCCGGCGCAAGGGCCGCGAGCCGGTGCTCTTTCTCCGCCTGTATGGTTCGCGCAACCCCCTGTGCTTGTGGCGTGCCTTCCGGGTGCTGGCCCGCAAAGGCAACTGCCTGACCGAGGCCCACCTTTTCGCCCCGCGCGACTGGCGGGGGCTGCTGCGTCACATTGTTGTCTACCCCAGAGCCCTGCTCGGGCTGATCCGCGATCTGCGCTCCTTCCCACAAGCCGGCCCCGAGGCCCGGATCCGCGCCGCCCTGAGCCACACCTTCGGGCAATGCGCCCTGACCGGCGAGGCCCGGCGTCTGGCCGGGCTTTGCCTAGCCCCGCGTCTACGTCGGGCGGCCGAACCGTTGATCGTCTCCTGGCACGAAAACCAGACGGTCAACAAGGCCTTTATCCGCGGCCTGCGCCAGGCCGAGGCCGAAGGCGGCAGGCATGTCCGGGTGGTCGGCGCCCAGCTTTTCCTTTGGCCGGCGGAACTGCTCAACAACCATCCGGATCCGGCCGAAACCGACCTGGCCCCGGATCTGACCCTGGTCAACGGATCGGCCTTCCTTCCGGAAACCCCGCCCACGCCCTATGCCGTGGGTCCGTCGCTGCGCTACGGCCGCATCTTCCAGCCCCTGCCGCAAGGCCGGGAAGACAAGCACCTACTTGTACTGCTTTCCTACCACCCGGACGAGACCCGGCGCATTCTCAAAATGGTCCTGCCCTATGCCGAGGCCGGGCGGCCCGTGGCCTACAAGTTTCACCCGGCCGACCACCCGGATACCTTCTCCCACCTGCTGCCGCTCAAGCCGCGCATTGTCGCCGGCGACCTGTTCGCGGCCCTGGCCGACGCCTCGGCTGTGCTCAGCTCCGGCTCGGGCTCGCAGGCCGAGGCCTGCGCCCTGGGCGTGCCGGTGCTCTACCCGGCGCCGCCGGATAACAGCCCGGAGCCGGACCTCAACTACCTGCCGACCGACGGTCCGGACTGTGGCCGGGGCACCCTCTGGCAGCCCGTCGCCGCTCCGGAGGACATCGCCGGAGCTGTGGCCGAACTGAACGAGCGCAAAAACGACCCGGAACACCCGGAGCGGGTGCGCCGCTTTCGCGATCTGCTCTTTACCCGGCCGGACGAGGAACGCATCGCCCGGGATTTCGGCATATAAAAGCCGGCTCTGCCCGCCGCCTGCGGGCGGGCGCGCCGGGAACATGCCTCACCCCGCCCGACCACCGGTTGGGAAAAACCGGCCGGGCAAGCGCCACCTCGCTTGAAAAGCTCCACCGACGACAATCCTTGACCCTTCAGCCGGGGCCGGCTATTTTCTCCTTGCGCCCGCCACCCGGGACGCCTGAACGGAGACAATATGGAACATACCCCCAACAACAACGAGCGCCCCAACGGGCCGGAAACCCTTGAAGCGGCCCGCAGACGCGAGATTGATGCAAAACTCACCGGCATCGGCGGCTGGCTGATCACCTATTCCATCTACCAGGCCCTGAACGCTTTTTCGTATTTTTTCGGTCTCACAGGCGAAAAACCGCTACTGGACGAATTCACCCGCCTCGATACGATGGTCGCCGCCGATCTTGAACGGGTCATCAGTCTGACCTCCATCCTCGGCGGCCTGTCCGTCGTCGGCATCATTATCTGCTTCTTTCTCATGTCCGCGCGCAAAAAGAACTTTCCCAAGGCCTGCCTGCTGCTCATCGGCCTGCAGACGGTGATCACCATCCTTGGCGCATCCATGCTGCAAGAGCCCATGCAAACATACCTGGCCCCCATCGAATACCGCGCCTTTCTGGTCGGGCTGCTGCTCCAACTGGTGATCAATTTTCTCTGGATGCTCTACTTCGTGCGTTCGCGCCGTGTCCGCCTGACTTTCACGCAATAAGCACAGCACACCGCCCGCCTGCCGGATCCACGGCACAGGCGGTCCGCAACCCTTTTCCGGCCACATATCAAAACTGCCGGGCCGCTTCCTTTGAAGCGGCCCGGCAGTTCACACGATCCAGGCATCTCCCCGACGCCCTCAAACGCCTTCTTGAGCTTGTTCAAGCAGATCCGGCCACAGGGCAAAGACCTCGCCAAGCAGATACAGAGAGCCGCAGATCAGCACGGGGTGGCGGGTGCCGGGCTCGGCAAAGGCATCAGGCAGGCGTTCGGCGGCAATGCCTGCGGCGCATTGCAGGGCCTCGCGAACCGAGGGAGAAGCCTCGGCGTTCAGCCCGATGCGGTCGGCCAGTTCCTCGGCGGGCATGGCCCGCTCGTTGTCGGCCAGCCTCGGCACGATGATCGGGCCGCCCACGGCGGCCACGCGCACGTGGGCGAGCATGCGCTCCACGTCCTTGTCGGCCATGCAGGCAAAAACCGTGGCCGCCGGGGCAATGCCGGCAAGGGCCAAAGCCCGGCCGAGAGCGGCTAAACCATGCGGGTTGTGCGCTCCGTCCAGAATCAGGCCGGGCCGGCCCAGAACGCAGGGAACAAAGGCCCCTGCCGGCAAATCGGCGGCCGGCAGGGGCACAGCCCGCTGCAACCGGCCGGGCACAAACACCCGGTGCAAGGCCTCGGCTTCACGCCGCTCATCCGGCAAGCTTCCGGAAAGCTTCTCCTTGAGCACGGCCGGGCCGGACCGGCCGCAGAGATGCCTCCAGGCGACCAGGGCCAAGCCGGCGTTGTCCACCTGATGCGGCCCTTTGAGGCCCATCTCTTCGGCAGGCAGGGGCAGTTGCCCGCTCTCGGCAAAGCTCAGGGAGACACCCCCGGCTTCGGCCGCCGCGACCAGAGCCTCCCGGGCCCCGTCCGGCTGGGCCGCACTCAAGACCGGCACGCCCGGCCGCATGGCCCCGGCCTTGTCGCCGGCGATCTCGGCCAGACTCGAGCCGAGGATATGGGTATGGTCGAGAGCTACGGACGTGAACAGAAGCAGATCCTTGTCCACAGCCGAAACCGCGTCCCAGGTGCCGCCCAGGCCCGACTCCAGCACGGCCAGGTCCACCCCGGCCGCGGCGAAAACCCGCACGGCCAGGGCCGTGAGCAGCTCAAAATAGGTCAAATCCGCCCCGCCTGCCCGCATGACCGGTTCAATTTCGCGTAGCAGTATCCCTTCGCCGAGTATGGTCCCATTCACCCGAATGCGTTCACACACCGAGACCAGGTGCGGCGAGGTGTACAGGCCGGTGGAGAGCCCGTGGGCGCGGGCCAGGGCCTCGAGCATGGCCGAGGTGGAACCCTTGCCGTTGGTGCCCACCACCTGAACCGCCACAAAAGGCGGGCGGGTCAGACCCAGGCGTTCCAGCACGCCGGTCACACGGTCCAGGCCGGGGTTGATGCGGAACATGCCTCTGGCGTTGAGGTGGCGTTGCAATGCGGCAAAATCGGGAAAATACGGCGCGGTGGACAAAATGGCGTGCATGGCCGCAGTGTATCGCGCACAGCCCCAAAGATCCAGTAGGCAAGAACAGCACGCCGGCAGGGCGCGGTGGAACTTGGGCTATGGTACACCGCTCCCCGGACCGCCACGTTGACGTGCGAACGGATTTCTCCTATGAACGGAGCCTGGTTGAGGGTTTCACGCCAAGGGTGCCTATGGAAATAGGGACCGATATGAAAATGCGCGACAACTCGATAAACGAT
Organism: Desulfovibrio sp.; assembly: GCA_031553235.1. Taxonomy (GTDB): domain Bacteria; phylum Desulfobacterota; class Desulfovibrionia; order Desulfovibrionales; family Desulfovibrionaceae; genus Frigididesulfovibrio. Next base: position 14,397 of record JAVBLS010000078.1, on the reverse strand, counting down.
GCGCGCCGGTAGCTCAGTCGGATAGAGCAACTGCCTTCTAAGCAGTCGGTCGTGGGTTCGATTCCTACCCGGCGCGCCAAGAGAAAAAACACGGCCGGTGCATACCGGCCGTTTCAACTGGGGGCGCATGCCACCTTCCAGAGGAGCATATATGCACTTTGTCGATGCGACCGATGCGAACTTGGCGGAACTGGCCGAACTGGTGCGCGGTTTTTACGCCGAAGAGCCGGCCATGCCTGGGCTGTCCGACCGGGAGGCTCGGGCCAAGGCCGCCAAGATCCTCTCTCTGGCTCCGGCGGCAACGCGGCCGCTGTTCATTCGGCAGAGCGGACAAACCCTTGGCTATGCCCTGCTGTGCCCATATTTTTCCAATGAATTCGGCGGAATGACCCTGCTGCTGGACGAGTTGTTCATTGTGCACGAGCGGCGCAGCCGAGGCCTGGGCGGCAATGTTTTGGAGATGCTCAAGAACTGGGCCGTGGATCAGGGCTACCCGTGCGTTCTTCTGGAAGTGACCGACGCCAATGCTTCGGCCCGCAAGCTGTATGAGCGCCATGGGTTTGTTGCCTTGCCCCGGGTGACCATGGCCTGGGCCAGAGAATAAGGGTATTCACGGGCACATGCTGCGTCAAACGGCCTTTTTGCGTCGGCCAAGGACTACCCGCGCCGCACAAATCAAAAGGCTCCGGGTTTCCACAAAGGCGGGAACCCGGAGCATCCGTTCGGCGGGCCCAAAAACAGGCGGTTATTTGCCGGCCAAGGCCTTACGGTGGGCCGCGGCGGAATCTTCCGAGAAGCAGACAAAACGAACTTCCGCAATTTCCGGGTGTGTTGCCAGGAAATTCTTTACCGTGTCTACGGCCACAGCCGCGGCGGCCTCTTTGGGGTAGCCGTAGACACCGGTGGAAATGGCCGGAAAAGCCACTGTTTTGGCGCCCGCATGCACGGCTTCGGCCAGGGAGTTGCGGTAGGCCGAAGCCAGCAACTCCGGCTCGCCCTTGATGCCGCCGTGCCAGACCGGGCCCACGGTGTGGATGATGAAACGGGCCGGCAGCTTGAAGCCCGGCGTGGTTTTGGCCTCGCCGGTGGGGCAGCCGTTCAGGGGTCGGCAGGCTTCCAGAAGTTCCGGCCCGGCGGCCCGATGGATGGCCCCGTCCACCCCGCCGCCGCCGAGCAGACTGCTGTTGGCAGCATTGACCACGGCATCCACCTGTTCTTTGGTGATATCACCCACGATGATTTGAATGCGCGCCATATCGGCCTCCTTCACTGAAACTGTTCTGAAGCCACCGGCACCGACGGCCTTCTGCGCAAGCCTGCGAGCGGACGTCCGCTTATTTCGGGTACACCCGCAGCAAGTCCGCCTGTTCGTCGCGCCTGCGGATCAGCCGGACCGAGCCGTCCTCTTGGATCAGCACTTCGGCCGGGCGCAGGCGCTGGTTGTAGTTGGAACTCATGGCGTGGCCGTAGGCTCCGGCATCCAGGGCCGCCACCAGGTCGCCGCGCCGGCACTCCGGCAGCACCCGATCTTTGGCCAGCACATCGCCGGACTCGCAAATGTTGCCCACCACGGTCTGAAGCAGGACCTTGCGCGGCGCGGCGTCGGCCGGGTAGACCTCCAGGTCGTGAAAGGCGTCGTAAAGCATGGGCCGGGCCAGGATGGTGAAGCCCAAATCGGTGCCCACGTAGCGGGTCTCGCCGTTATGCTTGGCCGCCTGCACCGTGCCGAGCACCAGGCCGCTCTCGGCAACCACATAGCGCCCCGGCTCGGTGACAAAGCAGCCCTTGTAGCCGGTCTTTTCCACCCAGGGCAGGATCAATTCTTCCAGCGCCCGGCCGAGGCCGGCCAGATCCAGGCGATCCTGGCCCTCGTACTTGCGATAGGGAATGCCGAACCCGCCGCCGAAATCAAGCACTTCCAGGCCGTCAAAGTGCGCGGCCAGTTCCAGAAGCACGGCGACCGCCTCCAGGTAAGGGGCCGGCTCCATGAACAGGGAACCCACGTGCTGATTCAGGCCGACCAGGGCCAGCTTGTGCCGGGCGGCGATACGCCGCAGCTCGCCGAACTCCTCCGGCTGGATGCCGAACTTGGTGTCGTGACCGGCCGTGATCACTTTCTTGTGGTGCCCGGCGCCGATGCCGGGATTGATCCGGACCATTACCCGGGCGCCGGGATGCGCCGAACCGAAGACATCCAGTTGGTCCAGCGAGTCGACGCTTACCAGCGAGGCCTCCCGGCCGGCCAATTCCAACTCTTCGCGTGAAACGTTGTTGCAAACGTAGCAGATTTCCTCGCGGGTAAAACCCGCCAGGTGCAGGACGGCCAATTCGCCGGGGCTCATGGCGTCCACCTTCAGGCCTTCCGCGCGGATGATCCGCAACAGGTGCGGGTTGGCGTTGGCTTTGGTGGAATAAGAAGCCGTAAAGCCGGGCAGACGGGCGAGGTCGCGCATGTCCCGGCAGGAACGGCGCAAGATCGCTTCATTGTAAACATACAAAGGGCTGCCGTAGGAGGCGACCAGTTCGGCGGGGGTATAACGGCCGAAAAAGCCGATTTTGTCGGTGTAGGTATTGCGGGTGACGATCATTGGTCCTCGACGATGCTTTGAAGGTGCGAAGTAGGACGGGACGCCCGCGGCGTCCCGTCCTTTTGTGCAATTTTTTCCCGCGGCCGGCAAGGGCGGCCATGGTTGGCCGGCATCAGCCAAACTACGCCTTTCCATTCGCACAGCTTACGAAGAATTTCCCCTACCGCCCGCTTCTTCTCACCATAGAAAACCTGCCTACGCTATCTGGGTGCGAAGACAATGTGCTATTTGCAGTTCCACTTGGTGTGGGCTAAACTTTTGGTGTCACCCATCGTGACCTCCTTTTGAGTTGTTTGACTTGCAGTTACCGGCCGCAAGTCTTCTTTAACGGATCAAAAGGAGTTCTTCTTACATACTCATAGCTGAAAGCCTTTTAGAACCTCCCGCCTAGCGGGAGGTTTTCGCATACAAAAAGGCATCCTGTGGAGACGGCCTTTTCTTATAGGGCAATACAGGATTTCTGGAGCCGATGAACACTTCCAAAGTGAAAAGGCTCTAACTGAAGTATTCCACGATATATTTCAGCGCCGTGGCGACAATGACCAGGCCGAGCATCCACTTGATCGACCCGGCCGGCACGAACTTCTGGCAGCGCGCCCCCAGGTACATGCCCGCGATGCCGCCGAGGCCGAAGAGCAGGCCGAGCAGCCAGTCGGGCGAGACCGACTGCTGCGGAAAAAACGGGGCAATGGCCATGTAGAAGAGCACCCCGGCCACCGAGGTCAGGAAGGTGCCCATGAGCGTGGCGCCGCTGATGGTATGCACCGGCAGGCGGAACCAGGAGACAAAGAAGGGCGCGATGATCGCCCCGCCGCCGATGCCGTAGGTACCGCCGACAATACCCACAATGAAGCTGAGGGCGAAAATGCCCAAGGTCGGGGCGCGGTAGGTTTCGCCCTGAAAGCTGTAGGCGATGTTTTTCAGGGAGAATTCCCGCACTTCCACCACGAAAGCCGGCCTGGGCGCACCGTTGACGATGCCCTTGGGCTCCGGAACCTTGCCGGGCTTTGCCGCCTGCCTCTTGAACAACAAATCGCGGACCAGCCTGCCGCCGATATAGAGCAGGACCACAGCGACGAACAGCTTGAACAGTTTGGGGTCGGGCAGCCAGACCACCCGCACGAAGGCGCCGATGAACACACCGGGCAGGGTACCCGCGGCCACGACCAGGGTCAGCGGCCAGACCATGCGCCGTTCTTTGATGTAGCGGTAAACCCCGCCGGGGATGGCCACGACGTTGAAGAACTGGTTGGTGGCGCTGACCGAGGGGCGGGTGTAGCCGAGCACGGACATCTGGAAGGGCAGCAGCAGGAAAGCCCCGGAGATGCCCCCCATGGAGGCAAAGAAAGAAACGCCGAACGCGACCAGGGGCGGGACCAGAGGGGAAACCTCAATGCCGGAAACCGGGAAATACATGACCGCCTCCCTAGAACAATTTTACTTTAAAATTGTCCATACAACCATATCACCGACGGACTTCTGAATGAGTCCGCAAGCGGGTGTCCGCTTACGCGTCCACCGAAGCAGATGAATATTTTCAATATTCATCTGCTTCCACTGTCGGCAACGCCTGCACGACACGATTGCATCTATTTTCGTGTCTTATACTCCGGGGCCGGAAAAGCCGTCAAGGCAAAAAGCACGTTTCTTGATAAAATCGTGCTTATGAGCTATGGTTCGTCCAACGCACGATAAAGATGCGGCCGTGCGGCGCAAAGGCATGGCCGGCGCACGGCGACGGATGAACAGGTAAAATTGCTCTGAGGGTGGCCGGCATGAACCAGGATCGGATCATTGCGGAAATGCAGGACGGGGACATGCTCGACCCCATCCAGTTGGAGCGCCTGGAGCAGTGCTTCCGGGCCTGGGCAAACGAGCCGGGTTCCACGCGGAGAACAGCCTCCCGCCGGCGCATCCTGCTAATTTTCCTGATTATTCGCTACACCGGCGCCAAGCTGAGCGAGGTCCTCGGCCTGCGGCCCGCGACCGACCTCGACCCGGCCGGGCAGAGCGTGACCTTTCGCTCGACCGACAACGGGCAGTCCCGCCGGGTGGCGGTTTCGCAGAGTCTGGCCCAGGAGTTCGCAACCTTGCTGCCCGCGCGAGCCGGGGCGGATGCCGTGTCGCCGACGCGGCCTACGGACACGGACGCCGGCGCCATGTCCCCGGCGCGGCCGGGAGCGGACACAAACGCGGGCAACGTAGCGCAGACGCGGCCGAGCGGGCCGGCCGACTCGGACGAGGTCTTTGCCGTGGACCCGGCCTATGTGCGCAAAAAGTTTTACGAACGCGCCAAGGAATGCGGCTTTGAGAAAACCCGGGGCGGCCCGGAAATGCTGCGCAAGGCCAGGGCCGTCGAGTTGCTGCGCAACAACATGCCCCTGCCCGCCGTGCAGCGCCTGCTGGGGCATTCTTCCCCCAATCTGACCGCCTCGCGCATCGCTTTCTCGGCCGAGGACATGCAGGAAGTCACCCGCATGTATATGGAGCGGGAATCCGGCTGCCGAACCAGCGCCCGCAACAGCTTTTTCGGCAAGGTGCTCCATCTGGCCCGGGACGACGTGCAGACCCTGGTGGAACTGGGCACGGCCGACGGTGACACGGTGGCCGCCCTGATCACCAACACCAGCAGCGCACGCATGGGGCTGAAACCCGGCAGGCTGGTCACGGCCGAGATCAAATCGCCCTGGCTGACCCTGGAGCGCTGCGACCGGCCCGGCTGCAGCAGCGCCGAAAACCAACGCGAGGGCCTCATCGCCCGGGTCGTTGCCGGGGCAATCAACAGCGAATGCGCCGTGCGCCTGCCCGACGGCACGGAACTCTGCGCCGTCCTGAGCAGCGAGGGCTTCAAGCGCCTGGGCCTCAGCGAAGGCGACCCGGTCAGGGTGTTGTTTGGGGCCTATGCGGTGATCCTGCACCTGGCCTGATCCCGCTTGCAGGCCCGTAGACGGGCGCCCGCGGCCCGCAGTCCCCTGCCGGAGTCGATTTAAGCGGAAGCGCGCCTCAGCCCGCAGTCCCCTGCAATTTTTTGAGCCGTTCATTGCGGGCGTTTTCTGCCACCGCGATCTCTTCATCGAAATCGGCGGACTCGAAGAGTTGCCGCAATTCAATGGAATCGCCGGGGTCCATGGGCGAGCGTTTGGCCCAGGCCACGGCCTCTTCCTGTGAATCCACCCGCCAAATCCAGTAGCCGCCGATCAGGTTCTTCGTATCCTCGAACGGCCCGCCAACCACAACCGGCAGACCGTCGACGTCGAAACGCACCAGCGCTCCCTTGGCGCTCGCATGGAACCCTTCGCCGCTCAGCAGAACGCCGGCGGCAATCAGTTCGTCGTTGAACCTGCCCATGATCTCCAGCGCGTTCCTGCTCGGCAGCGCGCCGGCCTCGTATTCTTTTGTGTCCCCGAGATGGACGATGGCTGCGAATCGCATAACTTTCTCCTTTACCAAGGAAGGCATCCGCCGCAGGTTTTGCGGGTCGGAGCCCCCGGTCTCGCTTTCGTACAGGGCGCAGTCCCGGCCGCAAGTGAAACTTGGGCCGTGCGGAGCCTGTTTCCTCGACATAGGCACGCCTGTGCCGCAGTCAAGCAACCGATATTTGCCCCAAAATTCCCCCGGCGCAACGCCGAAAGCTTCCCGACCCGGAGGGTCAAACCGATTATCAATGTGTTTTCCCGGCTTATGGCCTAGAATCTGCCGACAATATGCTTTCAGCGGCACTTGTAAAATGAAATTGCCACAAACAGGGAGGCCGGCCATGAAACAAGAACAATTGCGGCGCATGCGCGAAGACGTTGGCTTTATCGCGGCTCTGGACCAGAGCGGCGGCAGCACGCCCAAGGCCCTGGCCCAATACGGCGTTCCCGAATCGGCCTATGCGGACGAGACGGCCATGTTCGATCTGGTGCACGCCATGCGCACCCGGATCATCACCAGCCCGGCCTTTGACGGCGCCTTTATCCTCGGGGCCATCCTGTTCGAGAACACCATGGATCGCCTGGTCGAAGGCCAATTGACCGCCGATTATCTCTGGAACGCCAAGCGCGCCATCCCCTTCCTCAAGGTGGACAAGGGTCTTGAACCCCTAAACCAGGGCGTGCAACTGATGAAGCCCATACCCGAGCTGGACGCGCTGCTGAAACGGGCGGTGCAGCGCAACATCTTCGGCACGAAAATGCGCTCGGTGATCAAGGAAGCCGACCCGGCCGGCATCGAAGCCGTGGTCGCCCAGCAGTTTGAGGTGGCCAAGGTCATCACGGCCGCCGGGCTGGTGCCGATCATTGAGCCGGAAACGGACATCCGCAGCCCGGACAGAGAGACATCCGAAGCCCTGCTGCTGGCGGCGGTGCGGGCCCACCTGGCCGGTCTGGCCCCTGGGGCGCAGGTCATGTTCAAGTTCTCCATCCCGGTGCGGGACAACCTCTATCACGAACTCATGGCCGACCCGCGCGTGCTGCGCATCGTGGCCCTTTCGGGCGGGTACAGCCAAGCCGAAGCCAACGAGCGCCTGGCCCGCAACGCCGGGCTCATCGCCAGCTTCTCCCGCGCCCTGGTCGAAGGCCTTGCCTCCGGGCAGAGCTATGCGGAGTTCAACGCCGTGCTGCAGCAATCGGTCAAGGCAATCTTTGCCGCGTCGATGGCGTAGCGAGTGTTGAGATCGCGATGCTCCACTGCGCGCTGTGCATCAGCGACAAAAACGGCACCTATTTCACCTACTTGCAGACCCTGGTTGCGTCCATCCTGAGCAAGGCGAGCCGGCCGCTGCACCTGCATGTCATCGCGGACGAAACCATCGGCGCCGGGCAACGGCGCGGCCTGGAAGAGCGCTTGGCCGCGCGCGGGGGCCGGGTGGATTTTTATTCTCCCCCGGGCATTCCGGCCGAGGTTGCCGCCAAGATTCCGCCGCGCTTTGGCGTGGGCTCGATCTATCGGCTCTGCCTGCACGAGATCGTGCCCTGCGACAAGCTGATCTACCTCGACTGCGACATCGTCGCCACCCTGGACCTGGCCGAGCTCTACGACATTGATATCTCGGACCGCCTCCTGGCCGCCGTTGCCGAGCCGAACCTGAGCAAAAAAGACGTTGCCCGGCGTTTGCGCTCGTTCTCGAAGGTGCCCGAGAAGTATTTCAATTCCGGGGTACTGTTGTTGAACCTGCAAAAACTGCGGCAGTTCTGCAAGGACGGGAACATTCTCCTCTCGACCTTTGTGGAGAACTACGACGCTCTGGAGTACAAAGATCAGGACGTCCTCAACGGCCTCCTGGCCGGACAAGACGGCGGCGCTCTCTTCCTGGACGAAAAGTACAACTACGTGATCAACACCACCGGGCGGATGCTCGAGTCGCTGCAGGAACTGCAGGGCAAGCTGATCCACTACACCTGGCACAAGCCGCTGCAGTTCTTCTACCCCGCGACCCTGCCCTTCTGGAAATACCACCCCTGGACCGGCAGCAGCGAAGAACTCTTTGCCGAGATGGAAAAAATCCCGCCGCGCAAAGAACTGCTCACCTGCCAAACCGCCTTGTATACCCGCAAGCGCACCGCGAAATTCCGGCGCTGCCACGACCTGCTGGCCTTTGGCCTGTGGGGGTTGGTCAAGAAGAGGCTTTTCCCGAAAAAGTATAAGGTTCTCGCACTAAAGAAAGGATTTTAGCGCGCGGAACCGACCCCCGGTGGGTGGGTGCACCCGGCGCAGGCGGCCCCCGGCGAGAGGCGCGCTCCGGCCGCGCGGGGCCATGCGCCCGGCCCCGCTCACCCTTCGACGGGCGCCTCGCCGAGCACTTCGGCCAAAATATCCCGGGCCGCATAGGGTTTGCCGAGGGCAGCCGCGTTTTCCGCCAGGCGTTTCAGCAAGGCCGGGGTTTCCAGGAGCTTCCGGACGCGCCAGACCAGACCGAAGCCGTCCGGCGCCTTCATGGCCGCGCCGTTTTCCAGCAGCATGTCCGCGTTCTGTTCCTCTTGCCCCGGTATAGGCGAGTAAACCAGCATGGGCTTGCCCATGGCCAGGCACTCCACCGTGGTCAGGCCGCCGGGCTTGCTGACCACCAGATCGCAGGCAGCAAGCAGCGCGGGCACTTCGTCGCTGAACCCCATGGGGAAGAGCCGGCCGGGAAAGGTGGACCGTTTTTTTTCCAGGTCGGCCAACAGTTCCCTGTTCTGCCCGGCCAAGACCACAAGCCGGAAGTCGCAGGGCAGGGAGAGCAGGCTGCGGGCCAGCTCCAGCATATTGCCGAGGCCCTCGCCCCCGCCCATCAGCAGGATGACCGGGGTGTCGGCGCCAAGGCCGAAGCGCTCGCGCGCGGCCAGACGCGCCTTTGTCCGCCCGTCTTTATCGCTGGGCGGAATGAAGGCGGGCAGCACCGGGATGCCGGTGGCGAAAATACGTTCGTTTTCCAGCCCACGAGCCCGCATGCGCCAGACGTTTTCCTCCCCGGCTGTGAAATGCCCGGCAAGGCCCGGCTCCAGCCAGAAACGGTGGGCCACGAAATCGGTGATGCACGACCAGATGGGCACGTCCAGGCGGCCTTTGCCTTTCCAGCGCAGCAGAAACTGGATGGGCATGAAATGGGTGCAGATGACGTGATCCGGCCCGTATTCCTTCAAGATGGGCAGAAGGCTCTTGTTGCAGGCCGATTCAAGGGCGCGGCGCAGGTCTCCCAGGCGTGAATCGCTTTTGTACTTGTCCGCCCGCTCGTACAGATAGCCCCAGATGCGCGGGTGGGAAGCGATGAGTTTGAGATAGGAGCCCTTGTAGGCCCTGTTGAAAAAGCCCGGGACCAGCGTCATCAGGTCGATGTGCCGGGCCTCGTGCCCGGGGAACCAGAGCGCCGTCCCCTCCGCCAGGCCTTCCGCCGCCCGGACGTGGCCGTGCCCGGCCGAAACGCTCAGCAAGAGAATTTTCTTTCCGGCCATACTTCCTCCCGGCACGCGCCGCTTCTTGTTTGCGCCTTGCTGCCCCTTGGCCTCGCAACGCCGAACTTTTCTCATACAGCTATTCTTCCGAAACGCCAACCAGGCAGGCCAATTGGCCGGGATGCCACAGGCATTACGGGAAGCGCCGCAGTGAAGCCCTGGACAGAAGCCGCCGCCGGGGCCAGTGCCACCGATCGATGTTTACAAGAGCAGCGTTGCGATGACCAATCGGTTTCCATCAGATCATTTGACGCTTTTGCGCGTATGAACCGCCTGTAATCCCCAGTTTGGAGATTATGATGTTGATTCGACCGCCAAAGCGTCTTTATGCGCGTCTTTGCCCGCGCCCTTGCGTGCGTCTTCGCGCGCGCCGGCTCAAACGCGCCGGCAGTATTCCCGGGCCGCCGCGGCTCCATCATTCCAACAGGCGGCACAACAACGTGATCCAGATTGAGAACCTGAGCAAATGCTATGGTAAACAGCAGGTGCTCAACGACGACGGCGTGGACACGAGCCTGGGCGGGCACAAGCCATTCATGGAAAACTTCAACGCCGACAACAACGGCGATCTGGTCATGGTCAAACCCTATGCCTTTTATACCGGAATGGGCCTGTATTCCGACAAATACGCCAAGGTGGAAGACTTTCCCGTGGGCGCGAAAATAGCGGTCATGAACGCCGCCATGAATATGGACCGGGGCATGAAAATTCTCCGCGACGCCGGCCCGATCACGCTGGACGCGGCAACGAAAGGGACCTGCACCACCCTGAACGTAGCGGATAACCCCAAGAAGATTGAGCTTATCGACATGGACCAGATCCAGACGGTGCGCGCCCTGCAGGATCTGGACGGCGCCGCGGTCTTTTTCAGCCATATGAAGAACGCGGGCCGCGATTGCCGGACGTTCATCCTGGAAGATAAGAACTCCGTCAACTACCCGAGCTCCTTTGTGGTCAAGAAAGGCAACGGGGAGACCCCCTGGGCAAAGCCCCTGGAAGAAGGCCTGCGCTCCGGGCCGGTGAGAAAGTTCATAGAAGAAAAGTACACCGGCGTGTTCACCTTTTATGACTAGAGGCCCGGAACGCAAAAGTCCTCGACCTCGGTGATGAACATGATCCCGCCGCCGGGCTCGCACAGGTTGGGCACCGTGTTCACGGCCGCGGCAATGGCCGACGCCTTGGCCCGCTCGGCCCCGACCCGCTGCCCGAACGGGACCATGCCGACCTCCGCGCCGATCAGAGAGACCTACAGGCCAACAATCAGCAGCGCGCCACCTCCAGAAATAGGGCAAGTTCCCCCGGGTCCAGCGAAGCCACGGTGTAATGCAGCAGCACCATCATGGCCACCACGGGCAGAACGGAGACAAAGGCTTCGTGAAACTTTGTCCGGTAACTTACCGTCAAATGTCACTCCTTGCCGCCTTTCTCCTGAATACAACGTGCTCCAGAAGAATCACCGACACCGTGCCCATAACAAAGCCGTTGCCGACAACCGGCCGCAAAAAATCCGGAAAGCCGCCCAGAGCCGCAGCCGGCGCAAAGGAGATCAGGAGCCCGATCATCAGGGGCAGACCCACGGTCATCCCGCCGGCAAAATCGGTCACCCCGCCGCTCCGGGTCAGCACGGTCAGGCCGCCGGCCAGTTGCGTGGTCATCAGGTAGAGCATCAGCGCGCCCATGACCACCCCCGGAATGCAGGAGAACAGCAGCACCAGGTACGGAAAAAAACCGCAGAGCGCCAGCCCGATGCCCGCCGGCACCAGGGTGAAGCGCGACGAGCAGCCTGTGGCCATGATCAGCCCGGCGCTGAAAGAAAAATCCACCGGCCCGATGACCCCGAGGGCCCCGGCCGCCATGTTGCCCAGGCCCTGCAGGCCGGCCCCCCGCTTGATGCGCCCGTCCATGCCTTGCGCTCCAAGCATGTGCCCGACAGACTCGATGGACCCCAATTCATTGATGGTCAGGGCCAGAAAGCAGAACAGAAAGGAGAGCAGCGCCCCGGGGTGCAGCTCAAAGGAGGAGGGGAAGAAATGCATCCCCGCGCTCTTTTCCGGCATGGCGGGCACGGCCGGGGGGCCAAAGGCCAGAAAGTAGCACAGGCTGCCCAGGCCGATGCCGAAGAGCACTGTCAGCGACTTCCAGACCCCCGGCAACACGGAGTTGTAGATCACCAGGGCAAAAGCCATGACCAGGGCAAAGCAGACATCCAGGGAGGCATGCCCCCCGGCCCCGGCGGTCGCCAGGCCCAGAATGGTCGGACTTAGGGTAAAGGCGATGAGCACCAGAATGACCGCCACAATGCGCGGGGTAAAAAACACCCGTAATTTCGACAACAGGCCCGTGACGGCCGCCAAGGCCAGCAGCGCACCGCCGATGAGTATGGCCGAGTACATGGCGTTGACCCCGGCCGAGGCCGAGGCCACCAGACCGACCAGCAGGGTGGAGGCCGGCCCCACCACCAGAGGCAGACGGTGCCCCCACCAGACCTGGACCACGGTGACCAGCCCCATCAACCAAAACAACTTCTGCATATAGGCAACCTGCTCGCCGATGCCGGAAAAATGCAGCCGAGCCACGACCATGCCCATGATGATCACGGCGGGCAGGGACACTACCCACCACTGCAGGGCATAGAGGAGCAACGGGACCGGCCCGGGTTTGTCGTCAAGGTTGTATTTCATGGCGGTTCCTTCTCGTCGGGCGCATCTTCGGCCGAATAAAAGCGGGCATAGTCGCGGGAGGGGACTTTCTATCGGCAATCTACGGAGAGAAGTGCTCCCCAAAAATTGGACAGGTATGACAGCGACTCAATCACATAAGGAGTACGACCGTGCCCAAGCGGAAGAATCACGCCCCTGCGTTCAAAGACAAGGTGACCTTGGCACCGTTGCCGGTGAAAAGACCATTGCTTAACTCAGCTCTGAATTCGGCGTCCACCAAACGCTGATCCATAAATGGGTGAAGCAGCTCAAAGAGTCGGCGGCGGGCATCTTTTCCGGCGAAATCAAAACGGAAGAGACCAAAATGGACCGGCACAGCCGGAAAGTCTTGTCCTGAAAACTGCCCAACACCAGGGACATGGATTTTTGCGTCTCAGCCTTGGAAGAAGCCTCGGCGAAAACGGCGTCCCGGATATCTTCAATACCGACCAGGGCAGCCGGTTTACCAGCTTTGCCTTCACGAACGTCCTGAGGGAGAGCGGAATCCGTATCTCCATGGGCGGACGGGGCCGCCGGCTGGACAACGTGTGTATCGAACGGCTCTGGCGCTCGCTCAAATACGAGAATGTGTACCTGAGCGCTTACGAAACCGGCTCTGAAGCCCGTGCCGGCATCGGCAGATGGATCACTTTTTGCGGCCAGACCCGGCCGCACAGCAGCTTGGGAGGGCAGACGCCAGACAGCCGGTATCACCAAGAACTTTTAAAGGCAACCTGGGAAAAGACAAGCCAAGAAAACGCTATTTTCTGTCCGAACAATGGAGACCACCTCTGTGCCAAGGCACGCGCGAACGCCTGATGTCATGAACGGCAACGGCGCTACGCCCCATTGCCGCTGCCGTTGCCGCCGTTGCCCTGTTCGCGCGGCTCCGAACCGAGCGGGCAGGGCCGGGCGTCGCCGGGGCGCGCGCAGGTCACGCGGCCGCCGGTGATGGTGAACCGGCCGCCCTCGCAAGCGAAACGCAGCCGGTCAAAGGCTCTGCCGACGAGAATGCGCAGAGTGCCCTTGGCCTCAGGGGTTTCCTCATAGGCAAGGGTGTTTTTCTCCCATTCGCCGGTGGTCGTCGAACGCACCCAGCACTCGCCCCAGGGCCGGGGCAAACGAAGACCCCCCTCGACAAACCGACGCTCGACACACAGCACCAGTTCGGTCACGGCCATGGCGCCGAAATCAAAATCCAGACATTCCCCGGGGTCGGTAAGGGTATCGCCCACGCCCAGGCCCTGAGCGCCGATATTGATGGACTCGCTTCTGCCGTTGCACAGGCCGGTGATCCAAGCAAGAGCGCGGCCTGCGTCGTCCAGAAGCCGGTAGCCCTTAGGATGGATGCCCGGCTCCATATCCTTGTGGCTGAAATGGAAGTGGCGGGCGGTATGGGCGTGCTTGCGCGCCGGCTCATCCGGCGCGAGTCCGGGCGGGCTCGGCTGGGCGCCGGCCACGGTTTCGGCAAAACTGATTATTCGCATCCTTGAGGTGTGGTCTGGCTGTCGCATGGTCTTTTCCCTCTTACCGCGCCGCTTGCACGCAGCGCCGAAAATAACCGGCACCCTCCCCCGACAATGCTGCATTTCGCCGCCGGCATCCAGAGCCGGCGCGGTCACGCACCATTTCTGTGTTTATCTATACAGATTTTTACTTCGACAACAACAACTTTTTTTCCTTTGTCCTGCTACATTTGGAGCATCACAAATTATCTCCCTGCAACGACAACAGAATACTCATCATTTTATTTCCCCTTTCCCCTTCCAGGAAGTCCATATCCGATAAAACACAAGTAAAACATTTGGTTGCACGGTCTACTTGCAACTATGGAGTATTATTACTCTCCATATATTGTGCTGTATTATTATATTATACAGGTATAAAATCAAAGAGCGCCGACGGCTCGTGCAAAAAAGCGGCAAAATCCTGCAAAACAGGGCTTCACCGCAATTGATACAACGACTGACGGTCTTGCCCACCCGGAAATAGGCCTGTTTTTAGAGCATTTTTGCTTTGGGATGCTTGTTTGACGGCAAGCAAAGCCCGCCTACAGTCAACCGCGCGACAGGCGTCACATCTGACCACATTATCGAGGTCGTCAGCGGAAAAACATCTCTACGCCTACGGCGTATCGGCTACCGCGACCCGGAAAGCGGCAAGCATTATGACTTTCTGACCAACCACTTCCGTCTG
>JAVBLS010000077.1:0-13964 GCA_031553235.1 Desulfovibrio sp. | reverse complement strand
TTCAGGTGATAGTTGACACCGAACTTGCGCTCGATCAATTCCGCTACGCGAGCCTGAGTCCATATCTGGCCAGTATAGCCAAAATTTTCAGCCCCCAGGGAAAGCATGGCCATAAGCTCGGCTCGTTGTGGCTGTGAAAGCAAGGCCGGCCTTTTGGATACCTTTTTGTACCGAAGAGCTTCGATGCCCTTTTCCCGATAGAGTTTCAGCCACTGGCTCACGGCCCCGCGAGTCACTCCCAAAGCCTCCGCTATGCGAATAGACCGCCAGCCCTGTTTATAAAGCTCCACGGCCCGAAGTCGCCTGAACTCGCGTGCATCTTGACTGGTCTTGCTGAGCGTTTTCATGTCTCATGACATACCAGAGTTTCTAGAAAATGTTTAGTGAAAAATGCGGATATCAATAATCTGCTCTGGGTGGAATGAACGCGTCGGCCGGGGCATACGCAGGCCCCGAGCTGATACGCTGAAAATAGGAGATGTGGGCCGGCGAGCCCTCCGGCCAGTTGCTCAGAAACGCGGCTTGCCAGCGGGCTTGGTCATACTCGACGGGCAGGGCGTCGATATGCACGCCCTGCTGCCGTATGCCATACAGCGGCGCGATCGGCGACGGGCTTAGGCCGACCCTGGTGAGCACGCCGTGCAGGCGGTTTGCGAAACCGGGCATTCCGGCCGCGCCGTTGTTGATGAGGCAATATTCGCGGCCTCCATGGCGCAGGTGTTTGAGCACGGGCAGGCAGGTGTGGCTGGAGGCGAAAACATCCGCCTTGGCCGATTCGAACAGCCCGAGCAGCCAAGTATCCCGTTTAAGATCGCGCAGGGCGGATTCGGCAAACCCCCAGCCGGCCAGCGATTCGCCGTCGCCGTGCAGCACGCAGACCGCGCACGGCCCGACCCTGTAGCGTCGGAACATCGGCAGGGCGGCCAGATGTTGCAGGACGGCCGGGTGCCGCAGGGCTGTTTGCCGCAGGCGGGCATGAATGCGGTTTGAACGTTCCACCAGGGCCGCGTCCACTTCCGGGGGGTAGGCGCAGCCGCAACCGGCCGATGCGTCGGCGGCCAGAAACTCGGCCTCGACATTGCCCAGGGTTGCCTGGTGCCCGAGCACCAGTTGGTTGACGGCCGCGAACCCGGCGTCGTCGCTGTTGAACCAGTTGAAATCCCCGTTAAAAACCAGGGTCGGCCGCACCGGCTCGCGCGCGGCCAGGTTCAGAACGGCTTCAAGGGCCGGAAGGTTCCCGTACAGGCCGCCGACGACATACAGGACCTTGGCCTGGCTTTCCGGGAGCCCGGCCAAGGCGGACGGCGCATAGCCATAGCCCGGCCGGCAGAAGCGACCGGGTTCAGGCATTTTCTTCCACGGCTTCTTTGAGGGCCATTTCAGTCTGGAACTGCCCCTGTTCCTCTGCTCCGACCCGGGCCGGCATGGCTGAGCCGAACAGCTTCCGCACGGCCAGGGGAAGCAGGAAGCCCGCCGTGCACAGCAGCAGCCCGTAAAAGTTCACTCCGAGCAACAGGGCCTGTTTGCCGTCGCCGATGCCCCAACTCTGCGGAAACCAACCAAAGGCGTAGCCGAAGCCGCAGTGAATACCGCACCAGAAAGACAGGTGGAAGGACCAGGGCGAACTGTGACGCACCAGCGGCGAGAGCAGAAAGACCGGGGCCAGGCCGATGACCATGGTGCCGCTGACGGTGGTGGCCTTGAGAATGTCGGTGCCCATGACCATGGGGATGTTGCCGATAATCGCCAGCACGATCATCGCCAGGGCGCCCATGAGTATCGGGCGCTTCATTTCCTTGCGCCCGGAAAGAAGGGGCAGTTCTTTGCCGATGAACTTGGAGAGCGAGGCAAAGGTCGAGTCCATGGTCGAGGCGGCGGAAGTGGCCATCACAGCCAGCATGGCGAAAGAAGCCGCGAAACCGAGCGACTGGGCCACCACGGCCGGGACGTTGCCGCTCGGGGCCAGTCCATCCAGGCGGGCCTGCACGCCGATGAAGCTGAAGGCCAGAATAGAGAGAAAGCCGAGGGCGCCGGACCAGCAACAGGCCTTGAGCATGACCTTTTCATCGGAAATGAACCCCCGGTCGGTGAGCACCGGGTCGTGGAAAGGATAGGAAAATACCTGCAGCAAGGCGACGAGCAGCAGGTCGACCCCGCCGGCCAGAGTGAAGCTGCCTTCGGTCATAACCCGGCCGAAGTCGCGCGCCGGGATGATCAGGGCCAGGACCACCCCCAGGGCCAGAAAGAACAGCACGGTCTGGATGGCGTCGGTAAAGATGGAACTGCGCAGCCCGCCTTTCAGGCTGTAAAGCAGCACCATCAAGGTGAACAGGGAGGAGGCGGCAATGAACGGCCAGGACTCCTCGGCGCCGTAATAGCCGCCGACCACCGCGCTGTTGCTCCAGATTTCGTTGTACAGCCGCACCAGAATGATGGCCGAGAAGGCCAGGGCGGCTGTGCGGCCGTGACGGCCGGTCAAAAAGGAGACCAGGCCGTTTGCCCCGTAGCGCGTGCGCAAGACATAGATGACGATGCCCGCCACGGGGATGGACAGCCAGTAGGTGGCGTAGGCCAGGCCGCCCACGATGCCGTAGGCTTGCCCGAGGTTGGCGGCGTTGGTCACGGATTTGGCGAAAATCCAACTGATGAAAATGCTTGAGGTCAGCATCCACTGCGAGGAAGGCCGGCCCTTGTCGTCATAACCGCGAAAAAAACTGTCCTCGGTTTTGGCCCGCGGCGACACCAGCAACATGATCAGGCCGAAAGCTATCAGGAATGCCCAAAAGAAAGCGCCTTGCCACTGTGCCATCGGGATATCTCCTTTAACTCGTAATTTCTTCCAGAATGGCGCAGGTCTCGGCCACCAGCGGCCCGCAGGTGCCGGTGAGCAGGCCTTGCGACATGGCGGACTCCATGCCGCCCGGCCGGGAGATGTCGACGCCGAGGAGTTCCCTGCAGTTCAGGCTCTTCTGTTTCTGCAAAAAGCGCTCTTCAAAAAGAGCCACCCGCTCCCGAAGATCCGCGCCTATTTTTTCTTCCAGCGCGTCCGGACCGTAGAGCAGCCCCAGAACCAGCAGGGCGCCGCTGACGCAGCCGCAGGTTTCGGCGCGGCCCATGCCGCTGCCGAAGGCCGTGCCCATACGGGTGGCCTGGGCCTCGCTGAGGCCGAGGCGGGAGGCAAAATGCCGGCAAATCCGTTGCGTGCAGCGGCCGAAATTCGGTAGTTCTTTTTGCGATTCCATGGGGTTTTCCTTGTCTAGATCGTGTAGCCGGCCTTGGCCAGCAACTCCCGGGCATCGTCGGTGCCGAAGGCGTTCCATGAGCCGTGCGCAACCTGTAGGTCGCGGGGGATGGCCCCGCTCTCGACCACAACAGTGTTTGCTCCGGCCTGTGCCACTTCGAGGGCCGGCGGGTGGCTGCAGATGGAATGCGTGCCGTGATCAAGGGCCAGGCGGATGACCGCGGTGATCTGGGCCAGCCGGCGTTGCGAGATGGCCGGCAGATCCGCCTTGGGTGTGCCGGGAATATTGACCCGGGCCATGGCCCCGCTTAGGGCGACGCCGGCGGCGCGATAGGCGATGACTCTTTCAGCCAGTTCTTCCAGGCCGTGCTCTTGGCCCACAGGCTCCACCAGGGCGGCCAGTTCCAACTCGGAGTCGGCAATGGCGCTGATGGTCCGCAGGCGGTCCTGGGGCGGAATGTTGGTGTCCACTCCCTCTCTGAGACGCCAGGTATGGTAGGCGGTTCGAAAGCCCGCCCGGGCGAGCTTTCGCGCATCTTCGGCGGTCAGATCCCCGACGTTTGCCGTCAGGCCGGCATGGCGCAGGGGGCCGATGGCGGCGCCAAGCTCAAGCAGCTCGGCCAGAGGAAAAAGCACCGTGGTCCGCAGGACGATGTTGGAAACGCCCGGCAGATCATTTTTTCTGACCAGTTCGATGATTTGCTCGGGTTCCAGCTCCCAGGTCGCCGACGAGGCGCGCCATTTTTTGCTGAACGAGCAGAAGGCGCAGGTGTTGGGGCAGGGCGAGCTGTCCAGGCCGATGGCGTACCAGATCTGCCCGCGCCCCCGGCTGATGCGCAGGCTTTTCTCATGAGCCGCCGCCATTGCCTCCCGGGCCTCGGGGGAGTTTTCGTCCAGGCCGAGCAGGGCGACAATCTCGTCGGCCTGCAGTTCCTTGCCTGCTTTGGCCCGTTGCAGGGCTTCGTTCGCCTGTGTTTTCGACATGGTTCGCTCGTAGTATGGGGATTTCACCAATATAGGATTAAATCCTATATTAGGCACAAGAAATATCGTAAATATTATTATACTGTCAATACTATAAAAAAATCTATTGACGGGATTGGTCGGCGCGGCAAAAGGCCTCCCGGCCTGCCGTCCACCGACGGCAGGCCGGGAGGCCCTGCAAGGGCAATACCCTGTCCAGATATTATTTTAAACTCTTGTAGAGCGGCTCAAGAAACGAGAGAGCCCCGCCGAAGTCAAAACCGGCCACGGCTTTGCCCGCGCTCTGGGCCGCGTGCGGGTTGATGGCGCGAATGCCGGGCTCCAGCAGCGGGAAGAGGCGGGAGGCTTCGGCATCGTCGTCGCGCAGGAATTCGATGAGCCGGCCGAGATCCGCGATAAAGGCGGCGTCAGCCGGGGCCGGGGCGGCGATCTCGCCGGGCAGGAGGCAGGACTGCGGCTCGGGAAAGGCCTTGGCCAACTCGCCGAGCACCGCTCCGATCTCGGCCACCAAGGGCACGACCACATGCCGGTTTTCCTGGGGGTTGTTGGAAGAGAAGTGTTTTTCAAAGGCCAGGGCGTTTTCTTCCAGGTCTGTGGCCCCGAGGGTTCCGGCCAGACCCCTGAGGGTGTGGGCCAGACGCAGGGCGTCTTCAGAGCGGTTCTCGGCCAAAGCGTCGAGCAACTCGCCGGCCGAGCCGGAATGGTGCAGGTAAAACTGCAGCAACAGAGAGGCATACAGGCGCTTGTCGTCACCCAGGCGGGCCAGGGCCTCGTCCATGCGGAAACCGGGCAATTTCGGCAGGGTGCTCTCGTTTTCCGGCCCGGGTTCGGCGGTTTGGCGCCGCGGCGCCTTGGCCGGACGCAGCAGGCGGGTGAGCACGACATACAACGCGTTCACGTCGATGGGCTTGGGCAGGTGATCATCCATGCCGGCCGCCAGGCAGCGGGCCCGTTCCTCGACGGTGGCGTGGGCGGTCATGGCCACGATGGGCAGATCGGCAAAGGCCGGGTTGGCCCGAATCGCTCTGGTGGCGCTGTAGCCGTCCATTTCCGGCATCTGCAGATCCATGAAGACCAGGTCGAAGGGCCGGCCCGCCGCATCGTCGAGCACGGCCAGGGCTTCGCGGCCGTTGGCCGCGCTCGCGACGTCCACGCCCACTTCCAACAGTAGTTCCTCGGCCAGTTGGCGGTTGACCGGGTTGTCTTCGACCAGAAGCACCCGGGCTCCGGGGAAATAGGGGGCCGCGCCTCCTTCGCCGTGGCGGATCTCTTCGGGACGCTGCAGGGACAGCGCCTCCAGGAAGGCCCGGCGCAGGGTGAAGGAAAGTACCGGCTTGTGCGCCAGGGCGTCCAGGCCGAAGCGTTCCAGAGCACGGGGGCCGCTTTCGTAGCTGAAGGGGGCGATGCCCACGACCTTGGGCGCTCTGGACAGGTGCAGTTCGGCCAGAAGCCGGCGGGCGTCGGAGGCGCCGTCGGCCTCGATCAGGCTCAGGGGCAACAGCAGCAGCGAATGTGGCCGGCCCGAGAGATCCGCCCCGGCCAGGGCCGCACAGGCCTGGCCGATGTCGGTGAAGCCCTTGGCCTCGCAGCCGAGGTCGCGGATCATCTCCAACAGCAGGGCGCGCTGCATGTCGTTGTTTTCCACCAGCACGACGGAAAAGCCGTCCAGAGCGATTTCTTCGGTTCTGCCCGCCTGCTGGACCTGCAGGGGAATGCGCACGCCGACCCTGGTGCCCCGGCCGGGTTTGGTTTCCAGGTCCAGGCCGCCGCCCTGCATCTGCAGCAAGCGCTGCGAGATGACCAGACCGAGGCCGGTGCCGCCGTAGCGCCGGGTGATCGAAGAATCCACCTGGCTGAAGGCGGAAAAGAGCTTGTCCTTCTGATCTTCGGACATGCCGATGCCGGTGTCGGCCACGATAAAGAGCAGGTGGGCCTTGTCGCCCTCCATTTTTTCCAGCTTGCAGCGCACGCTGATGCCGCCCTTTTCGGTGAATTTCACGGCATTGCCCACGATGTTGGTGAGCACCTGGCCCAGGCGCAGGGGGTCGCCGATGAGCCGGCGCGGCACGTCGCGCTGGATCAGAAAGGCCAGTTCCAGGCCCTGCTCGTCGGTGCGCGGCCCCATGAGCGCGGCCAGGTTGGCGAAGACGTCCTCCAGGTCGAAGGGGATGGAATCCACCTCCATACGGCCGGACTCGATTTTGGAAAAGTCCAGGATGTCGTTGACCACCCCGAGCAGGGTCACCCCGGCGGAGCCTATTTTGGTCAGGTAGTCGCGTTGGCGCATGTTGAGGTCGGTTTTGCCCATCAGGTGGGTCATGCCGATGATCGCGTTCAGGGGGGTGCGGATTTCATGGCTCATGTTGGCCAGAAATTCGCTCTTGGCTTTGTTGGCCATCTCCGCCTGCCGAGCCAGGGCCAGGGCGTGCTCGGCCGAGTGCTCCAGGTCGAGGTTGGCCTTTTCCAGAGCCTTCAAGGTGGTCTGCAGTTCCTGGGCGTTAAGTTTGTCGCGGGTGATGTCCTGGCTTGTGCCGCGCAAACCCTCGATGCCTTCCGGGCCGGTGAGGATCTTGGCCGAGGTGTAGAGCCAGGCCTGGCCGCCGTCCTTGGCCCGCACCCGGTGTTCCATGCCCCGAAACGAGCCGGTGGGCACGGCGGTCTGGAACATCCGGCCGGTGATTTCTTCGCCCCTGATGTCGGCGGCGAAGTCTTCCCAGCGCCTGCCGCGCACTTCGGCGGCGGAAAAGCCGAGCAGATCCGACACGCGTTCGGAAACGGAAGAGAAAAAGCCTTGGGCGTCCAGTTCCCAGACCATTTCTCCGGCCGCCTCGGTCACGTCGCGGAAGCGCTGCTCCGATTCCGAAAGGGCCTGCTGGATCTGTCTGCGCTGCAAGGTGGCGGCCAGGAACAGGCCCACGGAGCGTAGCACCGCCTCTTCGCCCGCGCCCCAGGTGTGCGCCGGCTTGCGCGCCCCCAGGCGAATGAAGCCCCAGAAGACCGAGCGGAACAGAATGGGCGCCGCGAAGACCGCGCCCAGGCCCTGGTTGCTCAGGTGGGCGCGCTCCTGCGGAATGAGTTCGCGTTGCAGGGTGTCGATGCTGTTGCCGCCTGAAAGGGTTGCTTCCCAGCCGGGCAGGTTGGCCGAATAGATGGCGGTGTTGGAATAGGGGCTGAAGTGGCTGAGCCGGCCGTCGGCGCTCCAGGTGTAGATCTGGGTGCAGAGCAGGCCGTCTTCGCTGCTGCCGTGGTTGCGCCAGACATCCACCCGGTCGGCGCCGGTGACCGAGCCGAGCAGCCCGAGCACCCGCCGGGCCAGGCTCTCCAGGTCGTCATCGTCGGAAAACAGCAGGTGGGCGGCGTCGTTGCCGGCCTGGAGCAGGGCCCCCTGGCGCTGCAGGATAAAGGAGTCGGCCCTGGAGTGGGAGATGTCGCGGCAGACCACGAACACGCCCTCCACCCGGCCGTCCGCGGCAAAGCCCGGGTAGGCCAGGCGCTCAAAGGCGGCTTTTTTGCCGCCGGGCTCTTCCACACCCACGTCGATGCTGCCGGGAAGGCCGCTACGCAAGGCCTCGGCGTCGTCGGCAACAATTTCGGCCAGGCTGGGGGCAAAGCCGATTTCCGCCGCGGTTTTGCCCAGGCATTCGCCGATGCTTTTGCCCGACAAAAGCTCGAAGGCGCGGTTGCCCAGGCGGAAGCGGCCGTCGCAGTCGCGGAAAAAGAGCGGCTCGGGAAAGGCGTGAAAGCAGCGCTGCAGCCCAGGGCCGATCCGGTCGGGGTCCGGGTCCACGGCCAGCGTGAGCAGCGCTTCCCCGTCAAAGGTTTCTCTGCCCAGAACGGTCAGCCGCACCGAGCGGGCGCCGGAGCCGCGCTGTTTCCAGATGCAGCGCAGTTCACCGGATTCGGGGCCGGGTTCGGCTTCGGTTGCTTCGGCCGCGAAGCGGGCCAGAAAGGCGGCCACCACCGATTGCTCGACAAAGGCGGCCGCGGCCGGGCCTTGCGGCTCGGCCGGCGGGCCGAGAATTTTGAGCAGGGCGGGGTTGCCCTCATGCCAGGCCAGATCCGCGACACGAACCCGGAACAGCGGCAGGGGCAGGCCGGCGAACAGCCCGGAATCAAAAGAAGCGGACGAGGCGCGGCGCGGCCGCAAAAACACGCCGGCGCAGCAGAACACCGACAGAAGAAGCAGGATGCAGACAAAGGCCATGCGGGATAAACCTCACCCCCGGTGCTCGGGGGACAAGTGGAGGAAATGGTTAAAAATCCATTATCCCTTATAGCCCGGTTTGTCTCGCAGGTAAAGTCGATTAAACGACGTCGGCCGGCTTATCATGGAGCGGCCCGGCGTAGCGATTTTGCTGCGCCGGGCCGGTGCGGTGCCTACACCAGAAGCGTGGCCTTCATCCGCTCCTTGTGGCTGAGCTTGGAAAGCCTGACGACCTCGTTCAGATCCAAGCCCAGCGCCTTGGCCAGTCGCGTGCCGTAATCCGGGTCGGCCAGGTAGCAGTGGGCCGAGTGCCGGTAGCGGATATTCTCCGTGGTGCCGGCCATGTTCCGGGCCGTGTTGTCGATCAGCAGCGCCTTCTGCTCCTCGCCGATCAGCCGGTACAGATCCCCGGGCTGGTAGAAGCAGTTGTCGGTCTGATCGTCCTTGGGTTCATAGGAATCCATGGCGCCCTGGATTTCCAGGGGCGGCTCGCGGAATTCCGGCTGCTCGTCCCATTCCATGTGACTGTTGGGCTGGTAGCCCAGGGTGGAGCCGTAGTTGCCGTCGACGCGCATCTGCCCGTCGCGGTGGTAGGCGTGGTAGGGGCAGCGTGGGGAGTTGACCGGGATGGACATGTGGTTCACGCCCAGGCGGTAGCGCTGCGCGTCGCCGTAGGAGAACAGCCGGCCCTGGAGCATCTTGTCCGGAGACAGGCCGATGCCCGGCACAATGGCGGCCGGGTTGAAGGCGGCCTGTTCCACGTCGGCGAAATAGTTGTCCGGGTTGCGGTTGAGCTCGAGAACGCCCACGGGAATGCGGGGGTATTCCTTCTGGCTCCAGACCTTGGTCAGGTCAAAGGGGTTTTCCTTGTGCTTGGCGGCCTGCTCTTCGGTCATGACCTGGATGGAGAAATCCCAGCGGGGGAAGTCGCCCCGCTCGATGGCTTCGTACAGGTCGCGCTGGTGGCTTTCCCGGTCGTTGGCCACAATGGCCGCGGCTTCCTGGTCGGTCAGGTTCTTGATGCCCTGTTGGGTTTTCAGGTGAAACTTGACCCAGACGCGTTTGTTCTCCGCGTTGATCAGGCTGAAGGTATGGCTGCCGAAGCCGTGCATGTGGCGGTAAGTGAGCGGCAGGCCGCGGTCGGACATGGTGATGGTCACCTGGTGCAGCGCCTCGGGCAGCATGCTCCAGAAGTCCCAGTTGTTCTGGGCCGAGCGCAGGTTCGTTCTGGGGTCGCGCTTGACCGCGTGGTTCAGGTCCGGGAAACGCAGGGGATCGCGCAGGAAAAAGACCGGGGTGTTGTTGCCCACCAGATCCCAGTTGCCGTCTTCGGTATAAAACTTGATGGCAAAGCCCCGGATATCCCGTTCGGCGTCGGCCGCGCCGCGTTCCCCGGCAACCGTGGAAAAGCGGACAAAGATCTCGGTTTTCTTGCCGATCTCGGAGAAAATTTTGGCTTTGGAGTACTTGGTGATGTCATGGGTCACCGTGAAGGTGCCGAACGCGCCGGAGCCCTTGGCGTGCATACGCCGCTCCGGAATGACCTCCCGGTCGAAATGGGCGAGTTTTTCGATGAACCAGGGGTTCTGCAGGGTCATCGGCCCTCTGGCGCCGGTAGTTACAGAATTGGTGTTGTCCATAACCGGCGCGCCCGCGGCCGTCGTCAATTTTTTGCTGTTTTTGCTCATAGCACACTCCGTCGTGTTGTTGCGGGGTTTCGGCCCCTGGTTGGTTGGGGGTGTGATACTCTGAAAACATACCGTCCGGTCGGGCGGGATTGCCGGCGGTCGGGCAAGAGGGTGAGAGGAGCAACTCACACGAGCTGCCGGAAATGAAAACTTAATAAGAATGTTTCCTGTTAATGTGAGATAATCGTATCACGTCCCTCCCGTCAAGAGTGGCCCAATATTTATAGACTAATAGATACGAGAGGAAAGGTAAAGGGGACAACGCGGCAATTTGCAGTTGATATCCATTTTCAATCTTAATAGCTCATAGAGGTATCAGGTACGGAAAGGGAGGAGCATATGCGCGAATGCATGGATGTGGATGCGGTGGTTGCCCGCTTGAAAAGAATCGAAGGCCAGGTGCGCGGCATCATGAACATGGTGCAGAAAGACGTGCCCTGTGAAGACATTCTTGTCCAGACTGGAGCCGCCAAATCCGCGCTGCACAAGACCGGACAGGTTATTTTGGAAGGGCATCTGCACCATTGCGTAGTGACCTGCTTAACCGCGGGCGACACCGAAAATACGCTGAAAAAACTGAACGACGCGATAGAGCAGTTCTTTCGCATGACTTAGAGCAGATGAACATTGCAAATGTTCATCTGCTCTGGTGGACGCGCAAGCGGATTGCGGCTCGCGCCTATGCGAGGCATGGTTTCGTTTTTCCGTCGGTACGACGACCGAACAGCCTTCGCAGCTCTGTTTCTTGCGGGCTCGTTCGGAAGTCTTTCGGCAATATGGTTTTACAACCATTTTCAAAGTGAAAATGCTCCAGGACGGGGTCAACGACGCTCCGGCCCTGAAGGTGGCCCATGTCGGCCTTGCCATGGGAGGCGCGGGGAGCGACATCGCCGTGGACCGCCGCCGACGCCGTGCTGGTGCACGACGACACAAAAAAGCTGCCGCAGCTGATCATGCTGGCGAGAAGGACGGCGCTGACCATCAAGGTCAACATCACCATGTCCATGGTGCTCAACAGACGCAAGAGAAGCAGGCACGGCTGCCTCAGCCGGCTTGTGTTGCGCCGGCGATGCCCCAAATCTGCCTCAGCCGCGCACGGTGTAATCGCCGCGGCCAATCCATTTGTAGGTGGTCAGGGCTTCCAGGGCCATGGGGCCGCGGGCGTGCAGCTTCTGGGTCGAGACGGCCACTTCGGCCCCCAGGCCGAATTGCCCGCCATCGGTGAAGCGGGTGGAGGCGTTGACGTAGACCGACGAGGAATCGACCCGGCGCACGAAGCGTTCGGCCACGGCCATGCACTCGCTGAGCACGGCGTCGGAGTGCCCGGTGCCGTGGGTCCGAATGTGGGCCACGGCCTCGTCCAGGCCGACCACCACGTGGACGTTGAGGTCCAGGGTCAGGTGTTCCTTGTCCAGCCAGGCCGGGTCAAGGGGCACCACCGGGCAGGCCGCCTTGGCCAGGAAGGGCGCGGCCGTCTCGGAAGCGTGCAGCGTGACTTTCAGGGGAGCGAGGTGCGCGGCCAGGGCGGGCAGGAAAGCATCGGCAATGTCTTGGTGCACCAGCAGGGTTTCCACCGAGTTGCAGACGCTGGGCCGCTGGACCTTGGCATTGGCGATGACCGCCAGGGACTTTTCCTTGTCGGCCGAAGCATCCACAAAAATATGGCAGACGCCGATGCCGCCGGTGATCACCGGAATGCGCGACTGCTCGCGGCAAAGCTTGTGCAGGCTGGGGCCGCCCCGGGGGATGAGCATGTCCACGTGCTCGTCCAGGTGCAGCAGGGCCGTGACCAGTTCGCGGTCCGGGTTGAGCACGGCCTGGACGCAGGCTTCGGGCAGGCCGTGGCCGGCCAGAGCCGCGTGCACGGTGCGGATCAACGCCTGGTTGGAGCGCCGGGTTTCTTTGCCGCCGCGCAAAATCACCGCATTGGCGGTTTTCAGGCAGAGCACGGCCGTGTCGATGGTCACGTTGGGCCGGGCCTCGTAAACGGCCGCGACCACGCCCAGGGGAAAACGCTTGCGCATCAGGGTCAGGCCCGAGGCCGTGTCGTGGCCGTCGATGATCTCGCCCACCGGGTCGTGCAGCCCGGCCACGTGGCGCACGTCGGCAGCCAGGGCGCGCAGGCGGCCCTCGTTGAGCAGCAGGCGGTCCTGCATGGCCTCGTTCATGCCGCCTGCCTTGGCCTCGGCCAGATCGTCGGCATTGGCCGCCAGAATGGCCGGGGTGTAGGCCTCCAGCTTGTCGGCAATGCTGCGCAGCAGGGAGTTTTTCAGCTCGGTGCCGCATTCGGCCAGCAGGTAGGAGGCTTGGCGCGCGGCCCGGCCCATATCATTCAGGGGGTTGTGGCTCATGATCCGCCTCCGGTAAGGATAAGGTCGTCGCGGTGCACGGCCTCGGCGCGGTAAAAATAGCCGACCAGACCGGGAATTTCGCTTGAATGCTTGCCCGCCGCCAGGCCCAATGCTTCGCTGTTGTACTGGGCCACGCCGTGGGCCAGATCGCGGCCCTGGTCGTCCAGGATGCGCACCACGGCGCCGCGCGAAAACACCCCGTCCACCCGGACGATACCCTTGGGCAAAAGGGAACTGCCGCGCTCCAGCAAGGCCTTGGCCGCGCCGGCGTCCACGTGCAGGGTGCCGGCCGGGGGCGCGCCGAAGAGCCAGCGCCGGCGAAAGTTCAGGGGGTCGGGCTGGGGCTTGAACAGGGTGCCTACGGACTTGCCGCCCAGAACCTCGGCAATGACGCCCGGCCGGGAGCCCGGGCCGATGACCACCCGGATGCCCGCCCGGGTGGCCGTACGCGCCGCCTGGATCTTCGTGCCCATGCCGCCGGTGCCCAGGCCGGAAACGCTGTCGCCCGCAATGGCGTTGAGCGAGTCGTCGATGCGCTCGACCACCGGGATCAACTTGGCCTCGGGGTGCGAGCGCGGGTCGGCCGTGAACAGGCCCTCCTGGTCGGTGAGCAGCAGCAGGGCGTCGGCCCCGGCCAGCACCGCGGCCAGGGCCGAGAGGTTATCGTTGTCGCCGACCTTGATCACGCTGGTGGCCACGGCATCGTTTTCATTGATTACCGGCACCACGCCGTGGTCCAGCAGGGCGCAGATCATGTCGCGGGCGTTCAGAAAACGCTCACGGTCTTCCAGGTCGGCCCGGGTCAGGAGCATCTGCCCGATGTTCACCTCATAAATGGAGAAAAGCTGCTCCCAGAGCTGGATCAGCCGGCTCTGGCCCACGGCCGCGAGCAACTGCTTGGAGGCGATCACCGGCGGCAGCTCCGGCCAGCCCAAGTGTTCCCGCCCGGCCGCCAGGGCTCCGGAAGTGACCAGGATGATCCGATGCCCCTTTTCGCGGGCTTTGACACAATGCCGGACAATTTCCAGCATGTGCGCCCGATTCAACGAGCGCGAGCCCCGGGTGAGCACGCTGGTGCCGAGTTTGACGACCAAGGTCTGCTTGGACATGACGATGCCTCTCGCAAGATTTTTGAGTAAGCCCTCAGGGCTATAGCGCAAAATCACGCGGCCCTCAATCCACCGGACGGGGCCGGCCCGCGCCCCGCCGGCAAGACCGGCGAGACGGGCACGAGCATGGAGTACATGTTCCATAGTTCTTCCCTCCTGAGTAAGGCATAACACGCGCCAGTACTCAAAGGGACTTGAGATAGGCTGGAAAAAACGGACGCCATAGTTCATACTCATTGAGGAGGTTCTATGACGAAAACACCACGGGCGCGTTATCCGCAGGAATTGAAACAGCAAGCGGTCGCCATGGCGGGTGAGGATGGTTTCGGTGTAACGGAGACAGCGCGCAGGCTTTCGATTCCCATGAAAACCCTGGCGAACTGGATT
>JAVBLS010000027.1:0-29791 GCA_031553235.1 Desulfovibrio sp. | reverse complement strand
TTTCATCGGGAAAAAATACCCGTCGCTGACGGGGTTTTGCCATCACCTGCTGGTGGAGGCGATGCCCAACGGCCTGAATGCCAAGACCAATCTCGTCAGAGCCGGCTTTGAGTACCAGACGGCCATGTCGGAGCTTTCGCGCCAGCGCGGGCACAAGTGGGGAGCGGACAACCTGCTGCGGTTCATGGACATGCTCGACAGCGACGCCCCTGTCGAATTTCTGGCCGAAGAGCGCGACGGCGTCTTTGTCAAGCTTCCCCCGGTGCAGACGCCGCAGAACAACAGCATGACCATTCATCTTGCCAATACGGTCAAGGAGTGCAGCGAGGTTGCCGCGGTCGCCGCCGCCCATATCATCAGCGGCAAGGTGACCAAGGCCGAGTTTTCCGCCTTCAAAAGGGAAAACCGTGACGCCATCGCCGCGTTGATGGCCATGGAGTTTCTTATGGGACAGGCATCCGATCAAGAGGAGGACCGCGATGAGTAGGCCGCTTTCCATTGTGGTGTTTTCAGCCGCGCAAAACGCTAAAGTCGTGCGTGAAATTCGGAGTGAATTGGTCGTCTATGGGCATGAGGTGCACGAGTGGACCGCGCAGTCCAACGTGTTTTTGAAAAGCCGGATCGACGACGGCCCGTTCCCCCTGGAGAAGGAAGAAGACGACCTGTTCCAGGACTGCCGCACCCGGACGGCCCTGGCCGATCTCCTGGTGATCGCCGCCCCGCTGGACCAGGACGCGGCCTGCCTGATGTGCATCGCCCACACGGTCGGGGTGGCCGTGGCCGTGGTGGCCGGCCTGAACGACAAGCTCGGCTTCATGGCCAAAGGCTGCGTGAGCTTCTGGTGCGACGGCGTCGGCGCCGTCCTGGAGGTCATCGACAATTGGGCCGAACTGGACGACCTCACCGTGGAGGTTGCTTAGATGGCCGCGCAGGAGGAGTACGGACGCATCCTTTCCGCCCTTGGCCTGCGCACCCAGGTGGAACTGGCCGAGCACCTGGGCGTTCGACAGTCGAGCATCTCCGACGCGCTCCGGCGCAACGACCAGGAGGGCGTTCCGGCGGGCTGGAAACTTCGCCTGCTGGAAACCGCCGGTCTGCGCCCGGAGTGGATCAGAACCGGCGAAGGCCCCAAGTACATGGTGGCCTCGAACGACGGCATCTTTACGGCCCCCGACTACGGCCGGCCCAGGCGGCCCTCCGTCGAGGAGCTGTTGGCAGAGATCGGTCAACGCGTGCCGGGCTGCCGCCTGAGCGTTTCCATTCAATACCCCGAGGAGGAGCCTCATGACCCGGACGCCTGAACAAGCGGCTTTTCGTCTGATCGAGCTTCTGAACGCCCGGCCGGAGCTGGCCGTGGTCTTTATGGACATCGCTCTGGAGCTGCTCCGGGCCGAAGGCCTGCACCCCGACTGGAGCACCGACGCGGCCCATGCCCTGGGCTTCCTCACCGAGGAAGTGGGCGAGCTGGCCGAGGCCGTCAACGAGTTCCATGCCGGCGGCGGCGACCCGGCCCGGCGCGTGCAGATGAGCGACGAGGCCACGCAGGTCGGGACCATGGCCGTGCGCTTTCTGCTTAACCTGCCACGTTTCCAGACCCCGAGGAGGTGCGCGGCATGAGCGACCCCATCCGCAACCCGGCCCATTACACCGCCCACCCGGTCCAGCAAATCGAGATTTCCCGCTACCTGGGGTTCTGCCTGGGGAATGTCGTCAAATACATATTGCGCGCCCCGTATAAAGGTCGCGCGGAAGACCTGCGCAAGGCCCTGCAGTACCTGGAGTGGGAGGCGCAAACCCCCATGCGCCGCCTGACCCCTATGACCCTCGAACGCGTGACCGGAGCCATCGCGGATCTGCGCGCTTTCCTGCTGGAGAGCGACGCCCCTTACGGCAGGCCGCAGTCGCACTTCCTGGACCGCCTGGAAATTTACCTCGGCCGCAACCCCGCCTCGGTGGGCGCACACACCACGTTGGGCATCATGGGCGACATCGTGCGGGCATTTTTAGAAACGCTTGAGGCCCCGGCCGCCGATCTCCCCGAACAGGACGGGGAGTGAGGCGGTCTGCTCTCACACCGCCCTCGTCCGGCCGGGACGAGGGCGGAACCGAGCGCAGAAAACCTTACGGAGACAGTATGGAACGCGAACAACTCACCATGGCTCAGTTCGAGGCCCGGCTTCAGGCTCAGGGCGTGCCTCCTGAACATTGCGCTTTCAAGTGCGCGCGCTGCGGGCACATCCAGAGTGCCGCTTCCCTGGTCAAATACATGGCTGCCGAGCGCAACGGCGTGCGGACGGCCTACCTGGTGATCGTGCTCCCGCCCGGCGGCCGCTGCATCCATGCCGAACTGGGCATGGCCGACGCCCTGGGCAAGCCGGTGATCATCTTCAGCGCCTCCACCGACCCGTTCGACAAATACGAGGGCGCCACCTGCGCCTTTTACTGGAACGAGAACGTGCACCAGGTCCACTCGTGCCGGGGCAAGCCGGAAAAAGTCCTCCCCAGCCTGATTCGCTATGGATACATGGAGGCCGTCCCTTGCTGAAGGTCCTCTCCGCATGCTCCGGCGTTGATGCCGCATATGCCGCCTGGAAGAAGCGCGGGTGGAAGGTTGTGGCCTTCGCCGAAATCGAGCCCTTCCCGTGCGTCGTGCTGCATCATCACCACAGCCGCGGCGCCACGGGAAAAGACCACAAAAAAGCGGCCGTCATGCTGGGCCTCCAGAAGCCGGAAGGGGAGCGCACATACCCCTCGGAGCGCTGCAGGACCTGCGGCGTCCGGGAAGCGACCTGCGGGCCGCAACGCCTCGGGCCGTGTCATCAAGCCATACAGGAATTGGAGAAGTTGGAGGCATCGTTATGAGCCAGATAGCCGTCATGACGCAGGAGCAGATTCAGGCCATTGTCCGGCAGGCTATTCAGCAGGTTTTGCCCGCCGTCGAGGCGAAGAGACCCGGCAAGAAGCTCCTCTCCGGCAAAGAAGTGGAGGAGGAGTACGGCATCTCCGAGCGCAACCTGGAGCGCTGGCGGGGCGAGGGTATCGGGCCGCAGTATACGACCATCGGCCGGCGCGTTTTTTATGAGCGCGCGGTACTCGACGCCTATATTGAGGCCGGGCGGGTCAGAACGACGGGCAGGGCGGACTAGCCATGCTTTTTCGCCGCCGCCTTGAGCAGGGTATCAATGATGCCCAGCCGCCTGCGCTCCTGCCCGGGAATCAGGTGGGCATAGCGCTGTGTCATGGCCAGGGTTTCATGGCGCATCAGCTTCTGGAGCTCCAGAAGGGTGACCTTGCCGCTCTGGGCCAGCCACGAACCAAAGGTGTGGCGCCAGGTATGGAAGGTCACGGTAAAACGCGAATTCCCCTCGCTGGTGTCCAGGCCGAGCTCCGTCACCGCTCTGCGGAAGGCATCGGACGTGCGCTTGATGGCTCCGCCGGTAACCCTTTCCTGGAAAATATATTCCCCACCGGTGCGATCGTGCTCAAGGAGCATATCGATCACGTCCTTCGGCGCCTGCACGGACTCGACCCGGCCACCCTTGGCCGTGATGTGCAGGATACCGGCATGGGTGTCCACGTCCTGGGCCCGCAGCTTGAAAATTTCGGTAACCCGCATCCCCGTCTTGAGCGAGAGCAGGGACATGTCATGCAATTGCCTGCTGCTGTCGGCCAACTTGGCCAACAGCTTGGCCGCTTCTTCCGGCGAAAAAAAGCGCAGCCGCTTATTGTCTACCTTGGGCATTTGCCAAGGGCCGTTTTGCCTGCTGGCAAAGGGATTGACGCCGCTCCAGTCGCCCGTGCTCATGGCCCGATACACGGCCCGGCGCAAAAAGCTGAACTGGTGCGCAATGGTCTGGGCGGAAAGGTTCCGGGCCGGCGGGGGGGCATATACCTTTTTCGGCTTTTTGGGCTTTTTGATCCCGCCCGGGGTTACGACCGGCTCCGCCGGCGTTTTGGGTTTCCTGAGTTCCGCCGGGGTTTCGGTCAGCTCCGCTTTAATGCGCGAGAGCATGCCGGGCGTGATGGACGATATGGGCACGGCGTGCAACCTGGCCCGCATATGCTTGTCATATTGCTGCAGGGGCTGGGCGATATGCTTGCCTTCGCCGCGTGCCCAAGTGACGTAGGTGTCGACGGCGTCGCCCACGGTGTACTTGTCGCGTTGGGCCGGGTTGACGCCCGCGTCCAACTCGGCCAGAAAGTCGCCTCGGGCCTTCCGGGCGGTGGCGGGACGCTCGCCCTTGCTGTGTCGGCCGACCGTCTTCCAGTGCCCCTTGCCTTCCGTATCGGCCCACCAGAAACAGTACACGCGGTCAAATTCGCCGGTGCGCGGATCGCGGCGGCTGGAGAGGTGGTAGAACACACCCTCGAACTTCGTCTTGATGTATTTGCGTTCCTGCTTGGCCATGCTTCCTCTGTACCCACTCCCCCGCACAAGGGCAACATGCTTATCCAAAACTTATCCAAAATGAGGAAGGCGGCTAGCTCTTTTGGAGCTAACCGCCTGTTTTTCTTTGGTGGGTCGTGCGGGGATCGAACCTGCGACTCTCTGCTTAAAAGGCAGATACTCTACCGGCTGAGTTAACGACCCGTGGAAAGAAAGGTTGTTTACCCCAAAGCGTGCCGGCGGTCAATGCGAAAGGTTGGCGGCGGCGCGATTTTTTCACCCAGGCCGGCATGGTTCGTGCTTTATAGGGTCAGGCTGCAAAGTCTGCCGGGCTCGCTGCGTGGCGGGGCAAACCCGGCAACGGCCCACCGCCGGGCCGCACGGCCGCAACAGGCATCCGGCCGGCTCCTTTTTTCAGGCAGCCGCCGGGCATGAAGCGGCAATTTCTGCCGCGGCCCGGCCCACAAGGAGTCCTTCTATGATGAGTTCGCTGTATATCGGGGCCACGGGACTGAAAGCCCACGGCGAGGGCATGAGCGTTGTCACCAACAACCTCGCCAACGTGAACACCGTGGGGTTCAAGCAGACCATGGCCATGTACCAGGATCTGGTCAGCCAGGTGGTGCCCTCGCGCTCCAACTTCGTCACCAACCTTTCGCAATCCGGGGCCGGGGCGCGCATCGGCGAGACCCGCAAAATTTTTACCCAGGGCGGCTTTGAGAACGGCAGCGAGGCCACCGACATGGCCATCAGCGGCATCGGCTTTTACGGCGTGACCCACAATGGCGTCACCCAATACACCCGGGCCGGCAACTTCCGCTTCACCAAGGACGGCGAACTGGTGGACCCCGGCGGCTGGAACGTCTTGGGCCGCGTCTTTCGCAACGGAGTGGAAGGCAAAGCCGCCGAGCCGATCAACCTGGATTTCAGCACCGGGCCGAACGGCGTCGGGCGCATGGCCGGCAAGGCCACCACCAGCGTCACCCTGGCCTCGCAACTCGGCGGTCTGGAAAACATCTATGACGATGCGGCCAACCCTTATTTCTCCATGGCTGCGGCCTGGGACGGCACGAACTCCAAGCCGCCGGCCGCCTATTCCTATCGTGAGCCCATCGACATTTACGATTCCGAGGGCAACACTCGCCAGGCCTACATCTATTACGACAAGGCCACGGAGAAAAACGGTGTGAAGGTCATGGAATACGTGGTCGGCATCGACCCGTCCGAAGACGCGGCCAAGGCCGGCACCAAGGGCGCGGGCCTGCTCATGGCCGGCACCCTGAGCTTCAGTTCCACCAACCAGTTGATCAACATGACCGGCTTCAACTTCAGCGGTTCGGACCCGACCAACCTCTCGGCCTATACGGCCGCCTCCCTGGTCAACGGCAGCCCGGCCTTCAACGTGAATTACACCGCCACCAAGGCCCAGACGGTTTCGCTGGACATGGGCCTGGCCTTGAGCGGCAATTCAGGCGGCGGCTTTGTCACGGCGGCCGCCGCCGCGGCTGCGCCCGACACCCTGTTCGAGGCGGCCCCCGGCGCCGTCCGAAGCGATCGGGCCACCACGGCTTACGGCAGTCGGCCGGCCCTGCAATATTCCACCAACGACGGCTATCCCGAGGGCTATCTGCGCGGGCTTGAACTGGGCACCGACGGCCTGCTGGTGGGGCAATACAACAACGGCGAGAGCATGGATCTGGCCCGAATCACCCTGTACCGTTTCACCTCCCAGGACGGCCTGCACCGTGAGGGCGACAACCGTTTTTCCGCCACCAAAGACAGCGGCGAGATCACCGAGGGCATTCCCGGCGAGGAAAACTTCGGCACCCTGGCCGGCTGGAGCCTGGAGCAATCCAACGTGGATTACGCCCGGGAATTCACCAGCATGATCATCACCCAGCGCGGCTTCCAGATGAACAGCAAGGTGATCACCACCTCGGATCAGATGCTGCAGAAGGCCTTGGAGTTGAAGCGCTGATTGATGGCCTTTTTGCCCGCCGGCCGCGTCAGACGCGTCCCGTGCGAAACTCGTGTATGTTTGAATACACTTCGTCCCGCCCGGAACGCATCTTCCTTGCCGGCGAACAAAAATCCTCATTAATCAGTGGTATTTCAGTATGCCCGGATTGACGACTAAAGCCGGCTGCAGTAGGGTTCTCGCCGATCAGGTGGCCCGCCCTGGGCGGGGCCGCGTCGGCGGTCGACGCGGCAGGGAATCCCGTGCAAAGCGGGAGCGGACCCGCCGCCGTAAGCCCTTGCCATGCGGCAAAACCGTCTTCCCAGCGTGCCACCGGCTGTAACCGGGAAGGCCGAAGGCGGTGGGGCAAGCCGGAAGACCTGCCTGATCGCCCCGGACCAAGCGTCCCGGCCGTGCGCAACGGGCCTTTGCGCATGTGTCTTGCGGAGAGGACAAAACGGAAGCCTTTCCCGCCCAGAAGAGGGCGTGGAAGGCCTTTTTTGTTCTCTGAATCAGGCCGATAAAGGATTTTTCCATGCGTTGTTCCCGCCTTGCCGCCTTGTTCTTGCTCCTGTTGCTCTGTCTCACCGCCATACCCGCGCCCGCCCCGGCGGCCGAAGCTCCCAAGAAGGCGCAACCGGTTCTGGTTCTGACCGCTTTCGGCAGCACCCAGGATGATCGCGGCACCATTTTTCAGGTCGTGGCCGACCGGGTACGGCAAAAATATCCGGATGTGCGCATTGAGCGGGCCTGGACCTCGGTGCATTACAGCATGACCCGGAAAGACCCGGCCAAAGACGCCCCGGGCCTGGCCCTGGTCCTGTCCCGGCTGGGGACCGAAGGTTGCCGGACGGTGGCGGTGCAGTCTCTGCACGTGGCTCCGGGGGCCGAATTCGATGCAGTCCGGGATACCGCCGAGCGTTTTGACGGCATGCCCAATCTGATCGGCCACACCGCTTGCGGCGGCCCGCTGCTGGATACGGTCGACG
Source organism: Desulfovibrio sp. (assembly GCA_031553235.1). GTDB lineage: Bacteria > Desulfobacterota > Desulfovibrionia > Desulfovibrionales > Desulfovibrionaceae > Frigididesulfovibrio. Next base: position 22,458 of record JAVBLS010000027.1, on the reverse strand, counting down.
ACGTGAGCGCAGTGGCCGACGGTCTGGCCCGGGCCTATCCCCTCAAGGCCGGCGAGGCGCTGGTTCTGACCGGCCACGGGGCCCGGACCGGCGTGGGCACTCTGGCCTACCCGGCCCTGGAAGCCGCCTTGCGCAGGCACAACCCGCACTACTATGTGGACTCCCTGGAAAACCTGGGCGTCAAGGACGGTCTCGGGCCCATCCTGAAGAAAATGCACCGGGACGGGATAAAGCGGGTCTATCTGCTCCCGATGCTCTTTACCTCGGGGGAACACGTGCACAACGACATCTTCGGCCAGAAGCCCGAGAGCCGGCTGAACCGCATTGCCTCGGCCGGATTTGAAGTGGTGCCGGTGCACAAGACCCTGGCCGACCTGCCGGAAGCGGCGGACATTCTGGCCGCCCACGCCGAAGCAGCCCTGGCGGAACTGGGCTTTGCCCCCGCGGGCGGAAAGTAGCGCATGGCCGGCCGTAGCTCCGCCCGGGCGGCCGTCTCCATTGTCGACGATGCCGGGGGTCGCATTGAGTTGCAGACCCCGGCCAAGCGCATTGTGGCCCTGCATCCGGGCCTTGGCGAGATTTTGGCCGCCCTGGGGGCCGGGGATCTGATCGTCGGCCGCACTCAGGGCGACTCTTCCGCGCCCAAGGCCGCGGTCATCGGCTCGCACATGCGTCCGCTCCTGAGAGGCCCGGCTGCTCCAGGTGCGTCTGGCCGCCGCCAAGCTGCCACGCAAGCCCGTGGTCTTTTACGAGATCCGTTACCCCAACCTGCTCGGCGCCGGGGCGGACAACCTGGTTTCGACGATCATTGCCGAGGCCGGCGGGCGCAACCTGCTTGCCGACAAGCCCGGCAAGGTTTTGCGCATCAGCGCGGAGCTGCTCATGGCCGGCAACCCGGACATCTATCTCTACCAACTCGGCCCCATGAACAAAAATCCGTCGGACCCGGCCGTCCGGCCCGGTTTTGCCGCCTTGGGCGCGGTCAAGAAGGGCATGGCCTTTGCCGTGCCTGAAATCGTCTTTTCCCGTCCCGGCCCGCGCAGCCTTGAAACGGCCGAAACCCTGAGCGAAATCTTCACCCGCTGGGCGGGACAGGGGGCTGCAGCGCCTGCGGCGCCCGCCAAAGCAAAGTAACTTTTCAAAGATGTTTTGCATAAGGGTCTGCCAAGGCCAAATAAACAAAGGGCCGCGGAGTTCACACTCCACGGCCCTTTTCGTCACCCTCCGAAGGAGAAAGGAGGACGTTACTTCACTTCGGTGAACTCGGCATCGACCACGTCGTCGTCGGCCTTGCCGTTGCCCGAGGCGGGACCGGCGGCACCGGCCTGGCCCTGGGCCGCACCGGCATCGTGGCCGCCGTCTTGGGCCTTCTGGGCGTAAAGCTGTTCGGCCAGCTTGTGCGAAGCCTTGGAGAGCTCGTCCATGGCCGTTTTCACGGCAGCCGCGTCGTCGCCCTGCATGACCGTCTTGAGCGTGGCAATCTTGCCTTCGATGTCGCTCTTCAGGCCGGCTTCCACCTTGTCGCCCAGATCGGTCAGGGATTTTTCCGTGGCGTAGATCAGCGAGTCGGCGTGGTTGCGCACTTCGATCAGCTCGAGCTTTTTCTTGTCCTCGTCGGCGTGCGATTCGGCCTCCTTGATCAGGCGCTGGATTTCAGTCTCGGAGAGACCGGAAGAAGCGGTGATCTGGATGGTCTGTTCCTTGCCGGTGCCCAGGTCTTTGGCCGAGACGTTGACGATGCCGTTGGCGTCGATGTCGAAGGCCACCTCAATCTGCGGCAGACCGCGCGGCGCGGGCGGAATGCCCGTGAGCTCAAAGCGGCCGAGGGTCATATTCTCGCCCGCCATGGGCCGCTCGCCCTGGAGCACGTGGATGCTCACCGAGGGCTGGTTGTCGGCCGCGGTGGTGAACACCTGGCTTTTGCGGGTCGGGATGGTGGTGTTGCGGTCGATGAGCCGGGTCATGACCCCGCCCAGGGTTTCAATGCCCAGGGAAAGCGGCGTGACATCGAGCAGCAGCACGTCCTTGACGTCGCCGGCCAGGATGCCGCCCTGAATGGCCGCGCCCATGGCCACTACCTCGTCCGGGTTGACCGAACGGTTGGGCTCTTTGCCGAAGAATTCCTGCACGGTTTTCTGCACCAGAGGCATGCGGGTCATGCCGCCCACCAGGACGATCTCGTCGATGTCCGAAGCCTTCAGGCCGGCGTCGGCCAAGGCTTTCTTACAGGGACCGATGGTGCGCTTGATCAGATCTTCGACCAGCGATTCCAGCTTGGCCCGGGAAAGTTTCATCAGCAGGTGCTTGGGGCCGGTCTGGTCGGCGGTGATAAAGGGCAGGTTGATCTCGGTTTCCATCGCCGTGGAGAGGTCTTTTTTGGCTTTTTCCGCCGCTTCTTTCAGGCGCTGCAGGGAGAGGCGGTCTTTGGAAAGGTCGATGCCGCTTTCTTTCTTAAATTCTTCCACCAGCCAGTTAATCACCCGCTGGTCAAAGTCTTCGCCGCCCAGGAAGGTGTCGCCGTTGGTGGCGCGCACTTCCACAACGTTGTCGCCCACTTCGAGCACCGAGATGTCGAAGGTGCCGCCGCCCAGGTCGAACACGGCGATTTTTTCATTGGCCTTCTTGTCCGAACCGTAGGCCAGCGAGGCGGCAGTGGGCTCGTTGATGATCCGCTTGACGTCAAGGCCCGCGATGCGGCCGGCGTCTTTGGTGGCCTGACGCTGCGAGTCGTTGAAGTAGGCGGGCACGGTGATCACCGCTTCGGTGACGGTCTCGCCGAGGTAGGCTTCGGCGTCCGCCTTGAGCTTGCCCAGGATCATGGCCGAAACTTCGGGCGCGGTGTAGGCGCGGCCTTCAACTTCAACGGCCGCATCGCCGTTTTTATCGGCAACGATTTTATACGGGCTGTGCTTTTTCCATTCGGCGATTTCCGGAGAATTGGCCTTGCGCCCCATCAGGCGTTTGATGCCGAAAACGGTACGCTCGGGGTTGGTCACGGATTGCCGTTTGGCAATGTCGCCCACCAGGCGTTCCTTGTCCGTGAAGCCCACGATGGAAGGCGTGGTGCGTCCGCCTTCGGGGTTGGTGATGCATTTGGCGTCTTTTCCTTCCATCACAAAGACGCACGAGTTGGTGGTGCCGAGGTCTATGCCGATAATCTTACCCATGAGTATGCTTCCTCCTGAAAAAAAGAGCCGTACTTGCAGCTCGAAAATTGTCTATGCGATCGGTTCAGGAGCAATAATAAGTCGGTTTTTCCGGCCGTCCAGAGGCCGGCGGCAAAAAATCGCGCCGCCCTGTGGGGGCGGCGCGAAACGACAAAGGCCGGGGAGAATTTTCGGGCCCGCGCGGCGGGCCGGAAGGCCGCCGGCGGGCAAAGAAGCCATTAAACGGCGTTTCCTTTACAGGCGGTGCGGGGTGAGGTAGGAGGTCACGCTTTTCACCCCCTGCACGCCGCGCACCACAGCCACGGCCTTGTTGATGTGCGCCTGGTCCTGCATGATGCCCATGAGCACGACGTTGCCGCCCCAGACATCCACGACGACCTGGGTGGAGGGGAGATCTTTGGCGAACAGCAGGGCCGCGTCGATCTTGGTCTCCAGCCCCGTGTCGTTCAGGGTGTCGCCGGTGCCCGCAGGGAACCAGTGCGGGGTCACGTGGACCACGCCCGTGGCCTTGCGGGCCGTATCAAGGGCGAATCGGCGAAAGGACTGGTCCGCCTCGCCCACCAGGAACACATGCCCTTCGAAGCAATGGACGTTCACGCCGTTGGCCTTGGTGGCGTTTTCCTTCAGCAGGGCGGCGGCAATGGTGGTTTTGATGCCGGCGTCGTCATATTGCGTGGAAATGTTGCGCTCGTCTTCCACGGCGGAAGGGATGACAAAGCACCCGGACAGCATGACGGTGCACATAAGGGCTGCGGACAAAAAAAATATACGAATCATGGAGCATCCTTAAGTTCAGTGGTCGACAATTTTCGACTTCTACCCCGATGTTGCCAAGACGTCAATTTCCACTCCCCAGATCCAGATTGACCTCGTTCCCTCCGGCGATTTCCTGCGTCGGCCGCTTTTTGCCCCGCAACAGGCCTTCCAGGGCAAGGCGTTCCGCGGGCTCCAGGTAACGACCGGCCTCGAAGAGCATGCCCCGGTCCAGGTATTGCCGGCCGTAATGGGCAAAGGCCAGTAGGTGGGCGGCCTTGAGCGGCGTGAACGGCGGGTAGCCGACGCAGAGCGCTCCGCCCGGCCGGGCGAACACGGCCGAGCCGGCGCAGGGGTAGTTGAAGATCGGATCCAGGGGGACAAAGGGCTGTTCGCCGGTGTGCAGCATCTTGTTCAGGCCGAGCTGCTCGGCAAAGTGCAGCACCCGGCGGGTGCCCGAATGATCCCGCCCGTAGAGCCGGAACAGTTCTCCGGCCCAGGCCGTCCAGACCGGGCTGCCGGCCGCCAGGCCGAACAGGCCGGAGTTGAACATGGGCCGGCAGGAGAGGAATTCCACCAGGTCGTGGTCGTCGTACAGGGCTTCGTACCAGGTACGGGCGGCCAGCAGGCCGAGGCGAAAGTCGCGCTTGCCCACAAGTCCGTAATGACATTCCGGACAGATGACCATCCCGCCGGAGGCCCTGGCCGCCGCCCGGATCAGCGTGGGCAGGGCGTCGGCGGCCTGAATCCAGATGTCGGCGTCGATCCAGACGTACAGATCGTGCCCGCGCACCAGTTGCGGCAGAAAGGGCCGGCAGAGCTGGGCATCAGCGTAGCGGGGCAGCAGATCATCCGTGGGCAGGACGGGGTAAAGCTTGCGGGAAAAGGCGTGCAGATGCGCCCCGGCGTTCTTGAGCCGGGCCAGAGAGGCGTCGGAACAGCCGATGTCGATGAAGTGCAGGGAAATGTCCAGATCTTCGGGGGCGCGGGCCAGGACTTTTTGCAGCGACAGAATCAGCCCCCGGCACAGAGGCATGTAGGTTTCGTTGCAGCCGAAACAGACGGCGACGCGCATGGGGCCCTCCCGAGACAAGGTAAATAAATAAATTACTCTATCTGTTCAACGTACCGTGCGGCGGGCGTGCCGGCAAGGACTTCTTGCGCCGGCGCCGGCACGAACCGCGTCGGCGGGGGGCTGAATGCCCGGCCACAAAAGGGAAAGTGCCCGGTTGCGCCGGCGACCGGTTTTCCGCTACCCTGGTCCATGGCCGAAGGTTTTAGAGTGGATTTGAGTCAGTTTGAGCGAAATGTGGTGGCGGCACACAATGGACATATACCTGCTGCACATGGGCGAGGCCCTGCCCGCCGACATCCGGGCGGCCTGGGAGCAACTGCTTGGGGCTTCGCGCCGGGAGCGTCTGCGCTCCTTTGTCCATCCGGTTTCGGCCGAGCGCTCCCTGTGCGGCGAAGTGCTGGCCCGCTATGCCCTGGCCCGCCGGCTGGGCTGCGCCCCGTCTTCTTTGTGCATCGCGGCCGGGGCCTCGGGCAAGCCGTATCTGCTGCCCCGGCCCGGTGGCCCCTCCCCCGTGCCGCAGTTCAGCATCAGCCATGCCGGGCGCTATGCTGCCTGCGCCGTGGCCGAGGCGCCCGTGGGCCTGGACGTGGAGGTCAAGGAGGTTGCCGAGAAGCTTGAGCCCTGGTTTTGCCATCCGGCCGAGCGGCGGGCATTGCGGGCCGATCCCGACCCGGCCCGGCTGCGTCGGCGCTTGTGGACGCTCAAGGAAAGCTGGGTCAAGTGCCTGGAGAGCGGGGTGGGGCGGCATATGGCGGATTTGGATCTATCCGACGGGGTGGCCGGCGCCGGGGAGGGAGATGTGGGCTTTGCCCTGCATGGGTTTGTCTTTCGCTCGCTGCTCATTCCCGGCGGCGCCCTGGCGGTTTGTTTGCAGGGGTAGGTTGGTGCCGGTTGGTGTTTTGACATGAAAAGCTCGAGGCCGCGGGGCGAAATTATCTTTTCCCGCCATACTGCGTTGGGACCTGAAAATCGGCCGGGGCAGACCACGAGTGCCGCCCGCTATAGGGGCCGGCCAAGCTGAGAAATAGCACAGAGGGCTGAAGCAGCGGGCGGCATGTCGGTGGAATGCCGACGGGGCGCGGAGTTTTCCCCGACGCGACGGTGCCGATACGCCGAAAAACAACTTGAGAAATTTTCGGCCGAAAAGGCCGGTTTAGAGCAGATAACTTGAAAAAAAAGCCCTGCCGGCCGAGGCCCGGTCGTTGCGCTCCAAGTAGGGGCGGGTGATCATCAATAGAAGCAGCCCTTGTGGACGATCTGCCCGAGTTGCTCAAGCCCCCTGAAGATGCGCGTGGGTCTTTGCGTCGTGAAGCCGCCTGCAAAGGCCCCTCCTTTCTCCCAACCAGCCGGGCCGACTTCACGGTGATCGACCCATAAATACCATTTTACCCAGGCCGATTTCTCCGTCGCCGAGAGATCTTTCGCGACTGCCCCAAGCCCACCGGCACACGCTTGCAAAGTCTTTTCAAGTAAGCGTTTACAATTGCACATTATCCTTGACACCACAATATCAAAAGCGCAGTTTACAAATATTACCATACGCAATTATGGTGATTTATTATCATAACACATATTCAGCTCACACATCGGCCCTGAGCAACTGCGCCACCGACCCATAAAAAACCGTCCGTGAGGCATCTCCCTGTGGGATGCTGCCCACAGCCGGCCATGCACACCCCTTGGGAGGTCCGGCTCGGCATATTCCTCTGCTCCTATAAATACCTATAAATTTATAGGGCTTTAACGGCGCGAAATAGCGATGGAAGTTGTTTTCTCAATTGTCACAGCCGCCGGAGCGGAACAAGGAGGCACCCATGAACAGTCCCGGCAAGGCCCTGGTGATGGCTTCGGAAGGATGGGACTGGGAGAAGGGCAAACGGACCATTCTCTCGTCGATCGTTCCCAAAGAGGCCTATCTTTGGCAGGAGGAAGCGCACGTCTCTCCGGACGGCGAAACCTTCGCGGCGGTCGCCAGGCTTGAAGACGAAAGCTTCACCATGCGCGTGAACGATGCGGAATGGGAAGAAAGTTACGAAAAAGCCTGGTCTCCCCGTTTCGCCCCCGACGGCCGTCTGACCTGCCTGGTCATGTCCGACGACGAGTGGACCATGGCCGTGGACGGAACCCCCTGGGAGGAACGCTTCGGCTTTATCTGGGGCACCATGTTCGGCTCCGGCGGCCAGATCTACGCCGCCATCCAGCAGGACGGACGCTACGGCATGGTTGCGGACGGCGCACCCTGGGAAGAGCTGTTTGAGAACGCCAACGAGTTTGCCCTGCGCGGCGACGGCAAAAAAAGCGCGGCCGTGGTGCAGGTCAAAAGCCTCAAACAAGCGGATCTGGAAGGATTTCGCAGCAATATCTTCTCGTTGGCCGTGGACGGCGGCCGCGCCTGGGACACGGAGTTCATGAACCTCTGGACCCCGGTCTTTGACGAGCGCGGCGGCGAGCGCATCGCCTGCCAGGCCCGCCTGACCCCCTTTGAATACACCATCGTCGTCAACGGCGAACCTTGGCCGACTACCTTCAACTGTGTGTGGGCTCCGGCCTTTGACCCGGCGAGCGGGGCCCTGGCCGCGCCCATCCGCCGGGGAGGCCGCTGGGGCATGGCCGTGGATGCCGCCCTGCAGTGGGCTCCCCGCTATTACCAGTGCTGGGAACAGCAATGGAGCGGAGACGGCAAAAACCTCTGGGCCATCGTCGCGCCGGAATACGGCAAGTTTACCGTGGCCTGCAACGACAAGCCCTGGGCCAACACCTTTCCCGTTGTGAGCGATCTGGTCCTTTCCCCTGCCGGCGACCGCGCCGCCGCCCTGGCCTGCCACATCAACTCCAACTATCGCGTCGTCGTGGACGATACCGTCTGGCAAGGTCTCTGGGACATGGCCTGGCGGCCTGTGTTCAGTTTGGACGGCCTGCATGCGGCCGCCCTGGTGCAGACCGGCGAGACCTTCACCTATCTGGTGGACGGCAAGCCGGTGGGCGAGAGCTTTTCCAGGGCCTGGTCCCCGTTCTTCAGCCCGGACGGCGCGTCCGTGCTCCTGCGGGGCATCCAGGAGGGCAAGCTGGTGCGCGTGGTGCTGCCGCTGCGGGATGTTTTTTAAAGCCGGAAAGTGAGCATCGCTTTGAACGATACGGGAGAAAGATCATGCAAACGTTATATTCCATCGCCACAGGCCCCCTGCTCTGGGCGGTCTTTGCCGTCTTCATCGCGGGCTCGGCGTGGCGCGTCGGTTCCATGATATCGACGGCCCGAAAAAAAGAAATGAGCTCGGTGGCCTACATGAGCGCGGCATATTCCCTACGCTCCATCCTGCGCTGGCTCACCCCCTTTGCCACCCTCGGCTGGCGGCAAAACCCCGGCATGACCGTGGCCGCCTTCCTCTTTCACATTTCCCTGCTGCTCCTCCTGCTGTTCGCCCCCGGCCACGCCGTCATGTGGGACTACAACTTCGGCCTCGGCATCTGGTCTCTTCCGGAACCCCTCGCCGACACCCTGACCATCGCGGCCGTTCTTTGCTGCCTCTACTTCCTTTACAGACGCCTCATGGTTCCGGCGGTGCGCTATGTGACCACAACCCACGACTGGGTCGTGCTCGCCCTGGTCCTGCTGCCCCTTGTCAGCGGCTTTCTGGCCAAGTGGCAGGTGGGAGACGGCCTGCTCATGAGTCTCATCCACGTGCTTTCAGGCGAGGCCGTGCTCGTGGCCCTTCCGTTCACCCGCCTCGCCCACGCCCTGATTGCCCCTTTCACCAGGGCATATATGGGTTCGGAGTTCGGCGGCGTACGCCATGTTCCCGATTGGTAGCCCGACAACGAAACATGGACGCTCCTTTTACATCTGCAGGCCAGGGAGAACCAACATGGGTATAGCAGATCGTCGCATAGAAGACAGCAACCTGATGCAGGCACGGGAAAAACTGACGCCCCAAAAAATCAAAGCCGCTTTTGAGGCCGTGGCCGTGGCTGAAGCCGGCGCGCGCCTAAAAGCCTATTACGACAGTTGCATGCGTTGCGGCATGTGCGCGCAGGCCTGTCATTTCAGCATCTCGCACCCCGAAGACCCCTCCTACACGCCCATAGCCAAAAAAGAACAGACCATGTGGCGGCTGATTCGCACGAACGGCAATGTTTCCCCGGACGAGGTCTATGGCATGGCCCAGGTGGCCTTTACCGAATGCAACATGTGCAAGCGTTGCGCGCATTACTGTCCCGTGGGCATCGACACGGGCTACATCACCAGTCTGGTGCGCCGATTCTGTTTCAAGCTCGGCATGGTGCCCACCTACATTCAGGACACGGCCAACAGCCATTCGGCCGTGATGAACCAGATGTGGGTCAAGGAAGACGAATGGATCGACAGCCTGATGTGGCAGGAAGACGAGGCCAGGGCCGAGTTCCCCTACCTGCGCATCCCCTTGGACAAGGAAGGCTCGGACATCCTCTACTCGGTCATCGCCCCGGAACCGAAATTCCGCACCCAGCTCATCTACCAGGCCGCCGCGATCATGCACGAAGCCGGCGTGGACTGGACCATGCCTTCCAGCCCCGGCTGGGACAACAGCGACATGTGCATGTTCATCGGCGACTCGGAAATGATGGGGCGCCTGAAGCGCTGCCACTATGACATGGCCCGCAGGCTGAAGGTCCGGCGCATCGTCATGGGCGAATGCGGGCACGCCTTCCGCTCGGTCTACGACACCGGCAACCGCTGGCTCGGCTACAAAGACTGGCCCATCCGGGTGGTGCACTCGGTCGAGTTTTTCTGGGAACTGCTGACCACCGGCAAGATCAAGATTGCGGAAAAATTCAAGGAGCCGGTGACCATCCACGATCCCTGCAACATCACCCGCGGCTACGGCCTCATGGACAAGCTGCGCGAGGTCGTGCACATGCTCTGCGAAAGCGTGGTGGAAATGTCTCCCAACCGCGAGCACACCATCTGCTGCTGCGCCGGCGGCGGCATCATCAACTGCGGCCCGCCCTTCAAGGGCGTGCGCGTGGCCGGCAACAAGGCCAAGGCCGACCAGTTCGCGGCCACGGGCGTGCACTATGTGATCGCGCCCTGCCACAACTGCCACGGCGGCCTGGAAGATATCATCAACGGCTATAAGCTGGACATGCACACCAAGTTTCTCGGGGATCTGATCTACCAGCAGATGGCAAAAACCCGCGCCGAATAAACCGACAGAGGAGAGCAGGCATGAAGAAACATAGCTTCGCCTTGTTGGCGGCACTCATCGGCGTGGCGGTGTTGGGCGTTTCCGCCGCCGTATCCCAAGAAGACATGAAAGTCGTTCAAGCGGAAGCCTTCACAGCGCACAGCCGGCCTGCCGCGATCTTTGTCCATGACGCCCACAACGAAAAAGCCAAGATTGACGATTGCGCCCAGTGCCACCACGGCAAGGACTCCGACGGCAAGCTGGACAAAGACGACATGACCGCGGGCACGCCCTGCGTCGAATGCCACGCTGTTGACGCCAAGCAGGGCACCCCGCTGCAAAGGGCCTATCATCAACAATGCATCCGCTGCCACGTTGAAAGAAAGATGGGGCCGACCTACTGCGGCGGTTGCCACAAGCGCTGAACGCCTCTCTGGCGAGAGCGTCCGGCCCCACGCGGCCTTGCGGCAAGGAATCGAGGCAATCGACTCCAGCTGTAATACGCTGTGGACTGAAGTCGAAAAAACGGGTATCCTGTCGGCATCACGGAAAGACTCTAGCCGTCTCCGGAATGCCGCACAGACACAAGGCAGGAAAGAGTGATGGACACTGTGCAACTGACCCGAGACGGCCGGCTTGTCGGCCCGGGAGATGTTCCGGTGACGGATCTTTTGCCGGCGCTTTGTCTTGCTCTCAGTCTGAAACAAGGCTGCAGTCTCCGCTCCTTTTTCCAGATGCTCCGTCTTTATCCCGATTTGCCGAAGCTTTCCGCGTTTCTGCCCGCCGCCCTGGCGGAGGCGGAAAAATGCCCCGAATCGGGCTGCCTCAACGATGAAATCTCTCTGCTGGCCGTGGGCAAGACTATGGAACTCATCGGCTTTCCGGGCAAACCCAGGGCGGAGATGTACCTCTGGCTGCGGGGGTTGGCCGTCTCTCCCGGGCAGACCGCGCCCGGCCATGCCGCCACGGAGGCCGAACCCCGGGAGTTCTCTCTTGCCGAACTTATGGAAGCAAACCGGGAAACCCGTTTTGTCCCATTGGAGATACTGCTGGATACCCCTCTTTATCTGGCGGGTCTGAAGCATGTGGTGCTTGGAGACGTGGACCGGAGCCTTTTCTGCGAAACCCGGTTCACGCTTTTTGAAGTGGTCGACGGGCTGGCCTGGGAGTTCGGCTTCCGGGGCGGCTCGCAACAATGCAGCATAGGAAGGTAGTCATGTTCAGGAAAATTCTCTTTGCCACGACGGCCAAGCCGAACAGCGACAATGCGGCCAAGGTGGCCTTCGACCTCACCTTCAAGTACGACGCGCGCATGTACCTTTTGCACGTCTTCGGCCTGCCTTCGCGCGGCTTCAGCCAGATTGTGCGCGATCTGAAATCAGGTGAAAACGGGGAAGCCGACATCGACTACCGCGCCTGGGTGGATGAAGAGTTGAACAGCATCTATGCCGGGCTCATGGAAGGCATGCCCGACGGCAGCGTGATGCGGCAACTGGCGGTCGGCGTTCCGGCCACGGAAATTCTGCGTCTGGCCCGGCAGGAAGATGTGGATCTGATCGTCATGGGCGCCCACAACCGCGAAGACGGCGACTCCGCTTCGGCCCGGGTGCGCGCGGTCATCGGCAACACCATGCGCGAAGTGGCCCGCCGCTCCCGCTGTCCCGTGCTGATCGTCAACCGCCCCTGCAACACTTGCTGGAAGCTTTTTTCCAACATCGTCTTCTGCACCGACTTCTCGAAGCCAGCGGACGCGGCCTTCCAATTCGCCTTTAAGACGGCCAGAGAGGTCGACGCGAAACTCTATCTCTTCCATGCCTTCGACATCTCCAATGCCCTGGTCGGTGTATTCTCCGGGCAGTTGGAAATTGAGCGCAAGCTGGCCCAGGCCAAGGAACAGATGCAGAAAAAATACATCTCGCAGATGGGCGACTTCGACAATTACCAGGTGGAGATATGGGAAGGCACCCCCTATGTCGAAATCTTGAAATTCGCCCGCGAAAAGCAGGCGGATCTGATCGTCATGGCCCACCACACCAGGGATGTGGAGGCCGACGAAGCCGAAATCGGCTCCACGGTGGAACAGGTCGTGCTGCGTTCGGCCTGCCCCGTGGCCAGCGTCAACCGGCCCGACAAGGTTTAGAGCAGATTGGCATTGAAATTGGCAGTCTTTCGGCAATATGGTTTCATAGACAATTTCGAAGTGAAATTGCTCTAGAGCGGGCGACGCGGCCCGGTTTTTCGCAACGCGGCAATCTTTCCGGCGGAGCATAGGCCGGAAAGGCCGGCCGGGAGGCCGTATGGCCCTGGTATTGGTTGTTGACGACGAGTTGTCTTTTCGCTTTTTCCTCAGGGCTCTTTTTGAAACCGAGGGGCATGAGGTCGTGGTCGGGCGCAACGCCGCAGAAGGCATCGCCCACCTGAAAAAACGCAAACCGGATCTCATCACCCTGGACGTGATGATGCCGGAACACGGCGGTCTTGAGATGTACCGGGCTCTCAATGCCGAGAGCGACTGGAAAGATATTCCGGTGATCATGCTTTCGGGGGTGGGAGAGCAGGCTTACGCCCATGCCCTGGCCATAAGCGGCGCCGGGGGAGACCTCCTGCCCGAGCCCTACGCCTATATTGAAAAGCCGCCGCAACCGGAGCGCCTGCTGGAACTGGCCCGCTCCGCGATCGGGCGGAGCGGCGCGACATCCGGACGCACTGAGAAAGGAGCACGACACAATGGCACACAAGATCATGATCGTTGATGACGACCCCTACATTGTCAAATACATGGTGGACCTGCTCACCGACAACGGCTACGCGACTTGCTACGCCTCCGACGGCTCCGAAGCGCTGGACATCGTCAAACGGGAAAAGCCGGATCTGGTGACCCTGGATCTGGAAATGCCCAACGAGTGGGGGCCCCGCTTCTATCGCAAGATGTCCAAGGACGCGGAGCTGAAGAAACTGCCGGTCATCGTGATCAGCGGGCTTTCCGGCATCCACCTGGCCATTCCCGGGGCTGTGGCCTCTTTCAAAAAACCCTTTGATCCGAACAAGCTCCTTGAAACCATCAGGGAGACACTGGAGGGCAAGCGGGCTCCCGACACCGATTAGGGCTTGTTGCCGCTACGGCAAAGAACAACACCGGCCCTGAAAAGTGGGTCATTTTGTGGAAGCACGCCATGAACGAAACGCTTCTTCTGGTGGATGATGAAGAGGGCATCCGGAACGTTTTGCGCATCTCCCTGGCGGACGCCGGCTACACGGTCGTCACCGCCGCCGGCGTGGAGGAGGCCCTGGCGCGGTTCGCGGAGCGGCGCCCGGACATTATTCTCACCGACATCAAAATGCCCGGCCGCACCGGCATCGATCTCTTGAAAACCGTCAAGGAAATGGACACCGACGTCGAGGTGATCATGCTGACCGGGCACGGCGATCTGGATCTGGCCATCCAGAGCCTCAAGCTCGACGCCACGGATTTTCTCACCAAGCCCGTGAACGACGAAGTTTTGGGCCACGCCCTGAAACGGGCGGCGGAGCGCATCCGGATGCGCCGCCATCTGCGCGAATATGCGCAAAACCTCGAAGCCATGGTGCGCGACCAGTCCGCCCGCATTGTCGAAGCCGAGCGCCAATTGGCGGCCCTGCAAATCATGGACGGCCTTTCCTCCGGGCTTGTTTCACTCGCCGGAGCCCCGGCCGGGGAAGGCAGGCAAGCTGCCGGCGGCGCTCAGGCCCGGCCGGCCGACGATCTCTTCAATCTTCTCCCCTGCTTTGTTTCGGTCCACAACAACGACCGGAAAATCGTGGCCGTCAACCGGCTGTTCCGCGAACGGCTGGGCGACCTTACCGGCGAGCCGAGTTCGGCGGCCTATGCCCCGGCATTCCTGCCCGACCCCAAAGCCTGTCCTGTGGAGCGGGTGCTCGAGATGGGCGTGGGGCAACGCGCCGACGGAGTTCTGGTGGACAAACAGGGCCGGGGTCTGCCGGTGGGCGTCTATGCCGTGCCGATCTACAACAACGAAGGCGATGTCGAACTGGTGCTGGAACTGGCGGTGGATTCTTCCGAGGTCCGGCGCCTGCGCGAAGAACTGCGTCTCACCCGCGAGCGCTACCGCCGGCTTTTCGAAGAATCCCCCTCCTATGCGGTGGTCATCGACAAAGACATGCGCATTGTCGAGGCCAACCGGCGCTTTTGCTCCGATTTCGGGCCTGCCGAAGGCCGGCGTTGCCACGAACTTGCCGTGCACCGCGAAACGGCCTGCTCCGCCTGCCCGGCCCTGCTTACCTTTGCCGACGGCCGGACCCACCAGAGCGAGAGCGTGATCACCACCCGGGACGGCCGCAGCGTCAACGTGCTGATCGCCACCGCCCCCCTGCACGACGCCGAGGGCAGGATCACCGGCGTGATGGAACTGTCCACGGACATCACCGAACTGAGAAGCCTGCAGGATCACCTCTCCCAGCTCGGGCTGCTGCTCGGCTCCACGGCCCACGGCATCAAGGGCCTGCTGACCGCCCTTGACGGCAGCATCTACCGCATGGGCAGCGGGCTCAAACAGAAGAACGCCGAACGGGTTGAAGACGGCTTTCGGGACATGCGGCTGCTGGTCGAACGCATGCGCAAGATGATTCTCGACATCCTCTACTATTCCAAAAATCGGGCCCTGGCCTGGGAAGAAGTGCCCGTGGCCGCCTTTGCCGTTGAAACCGCCGATCTGATCGCCGGCAAGGCCGCCGAACAGGGCGTGCGTCTGGCGCGCGAATTCGGCACAGGCGACGAGGCCTCGGCCCCCGGCTTCTTTGAAGCGGACGCCGGGGCCGTGTCGTCCGCCCTGGTCAACATTCTGGAAAACGCGGTCGAAGCCTGTGCGGCCCGCCGGCAGCAGCGGCCGGAAGGGGGCTGCGTCACCTTCACGGTGGAAGGCGACGCGGAATACGTGCGCTTTATCGTCACCGACAACGGCCCGGGCATGAATCGGGAAACGCGCGCCAAACTCTTCACCCTGTTTTTTTCCTCCAAGGGTTCGTCCGGAACCGGTATAGGCCTGTACATCGCCGGCCAGGTGGTCAAACAGCACGGCGGTTCCCTGACTGTGGACTCGGAACCCGGCAAGGGCGCGACCTTCACCATGACCCTGCCCCGGCGTCTGCCCGAGTCCGTGCGCACCGCCCCTGTGGACACAACAGACGAAGAACGGTGACGGCGGCCTGATCGTTTCATGGAGCAAAGTAACTTTAGAGCATTTCACACTTGAAATGCTCGCAAGGATTTGTCGGCAAATCCTTGCCGACAAATAGGCGTAGGCGGGCTTTGCCCGCCGTTAAGCGACTATTTGAAGCGTAAACTGCTCTAAAAAGTCGCTTTGCTCTGACGGCCGCATAAGCGGGCGTTCGTTTGCGGGCTCGTTCAGAAGCTTGTCGGTATATGGTTTCATGGGCGATTTCATTTTGAAATTGCTCTAAAGGAAGGCTGCAACATGTCTTCATTGCGGGCAAACCTTTCGCGCCTCCCCTTGGCGCGAAAAATCCTGATCATCACAGGGGCCGCTCTGTTTGGGGGCATGCTCGCGCTTTCCGCGGCCGGCATCTGGTATCAACAGAAACACATGATCGCAGGCCTGACCGCCAACGGGGCGCGTCTCGGCGACACCATCCTCAGCGGGCTGCGCTTTTCCATGCGGCTCAACGCCCGCGAAGAACTGGCCGAAATCGTCAAAAATATCGGGAGCCAGAAAGGCATCGTCTCCATCCGCGTATACAACAAGGCGGGGGAGGTCATGTTCTCGGGCAGGCCGGACGAAGTGGGCCGGCGCACCAATATCCGTACCGAGGCCTGCAACGCCTGCCATCGGGTGGAGCCGCCCCTGACCTCGCTGACCGTGCAGGAGCGGACCAGGGTTTTCTACGCCGCCGACGGCACGCACATGCTCGGCGTGCTCACCCCGGTACTGAATGAGCCAAGCTGTTCCGGGCCGCCCTGCCATTTTCACCCCTCGGACAAACAGGTGCTGGGCGCTCTCGACGTGGTCTTTCCCCTGGCCGCCGATGAAGCGGAACTGCTGAACTTCCAATTCTATACCCTGAGCTTTGCCGGCCTGATTTTCGTGGCCGGCGGCCTTTCGGTGCGGCAGTATCTGAAGCGCTTCCTTACCAAGCCGGTGGCCACGCTGATCAAGGGTACCCGGGCCGTGGCCATGGGCAACGATCCGGATCTGTCCGAGATCCGCCAGGAAGACGAAATAGGCGAACTGGCCGACTCCATCACCACCATGTCCAAACGCATCAAGGCCACCAAAGCGGAAATCCAGCGCCGGCAGGACGAATACCAGCGGCTTTTCGATCAGGTGCCTTGCGCCATCACGGTGCAGAACAAAGAACTTCGCCTGCTGCGCTATAACCGCCGCTTCCGCGAGATGTTCGGGCCGAAACCCGGCGATTACTGCTATTCGGCCTACAAGGGCCGCAACGAAAAATGCGCCCACTGCGCCGTGGAAAAGACCCTGGAAACAGGCCTGCCCCACCAGAGCGAGGAAAGCATGGTCACGGCCGACGGCAGGCAACTGTACTGGCTTGTCCAGACCTCGCCCGTGCTCGACGAACACGGCAAGGCCGTGGCCGTGATGGAAATGACCCTGGACATCACCCAGCGCAAGGAACTGGAGGAACGCCTGCGCCAGTCGGAGCTGAAATACCTGGCCATCTTCAACAATATTCCCAACTCCGTGTTCGTTCTTGACCGTGAAACCCTGGTCATTCTCGACTGCAACACCACCGCGCAACGGGTTTACGGCCGAAAGCGCGAAGATCTGCTCGGCCGCTCCTTTCTCGACTTCTTTCTGCCCGAGGAACGCGACCGCTATGCCTCGCAGATCAAGGTGTTCACCGTGCTCAACCGAGCTCGGCACCACACCGGCGAGGGCAGACCGTTCTATGTGGACATCATGCTCTCGCCTTCGGAAGATCTGGAACATCCGGTCCTTCTGCTTTCCACCCACGACATTACCGACCGCCTTGAGGCCGAGCAAAAAGTGGTGCAGGCCGGCAAAATGGCCATGCTCGGCGAAATGGCCACCGGCGTGGCCCACGAACTCAACCAGCCGCTGACGGTGATCAAGACGGCGGGCAGCTTTCTGATGCGGAAAATCGCCCAGCAGGCCGCCATCGACCCGGAAATTCTCGGCACCCTGGCCAAAGAAATCGACAGCCATGTGGATCGGGCCTCAAAGATCATCACCCACATGCGCAATTTCGGGCGCCGTACCGATCTTGTCCTGGAGCCGGTGGCGGTGAACGACGTGCTGCGGGCCTCCACGGAATTTTTCGGCCGGCAGCTCGAACAGCGCGAAATCGCCCTGATCTGGCAACTGGAGGAATCGCTGCCCCCGATCATGGCCATTCCCAATCTTTTGGAGCAGGTGTTCACCAACCTGCTGCTCAATGCCAGGGACGCCATTGAGGAACGCGTCGAGCAAGAGCCGCGGGCGCCGCGCCGTATCACCATCAAAAGTTTCCAAGAGCCGCCCCTGGTCGTTGTGCGGGTGGGCGACACGGGCACGGGCATTCCCAAGGCCCTCATGCCGCGCCTGTTTGAGCCCTTTTTCACCACCAAGCGCGTCGGCAAGGGCACGGGCCTCGGGCTTTCCATCAGCTACGGGCTGATCAAGGATTTCGGCGGGACAATCCAGGCCATGAACAAAGATCCGGAAAGCGACCCGGACGGCCGCGGCGCCGTTTTCACCCTGCGCTTCCCCAGCACCGGAGACGGATCATGACCGACACGGCCGCGCCCCTCTCCCTGTTGCTGGTCGACGACGAAGAAGGCATCTGCCGGGTCATGTCCATGCTGCTCAAGGACATGGGCTATGCGGTGCGAACGGCCTCCAAGGGGGGCGAGGCCTTGGCCCTGTATGAAAAAGAGCGCCCCGCCGTGGTTGTCTCGGACATCAAGATGCCGGGCATGGACGGCATAACCCTGCTCAAGGAAATCAAGAAGCGCGACCCCGATGCCGAGGTGATCCTGCTCACCGGGCATGGCGACATGGAGCTTGCGGTTGCCGGCTTGCGGCATGGAGCGGGCGACTTTCTGAACAAGCCGGCTTCGGACGCCGCCCTGGAAGTGGCCCTGGCCCGCGCCCGCGGGCGCATCGCCATGCGCGAAGCCCTGCGCCGGCACACAGAAGAGCTGGAAGCACTGGTCGCCCGACGCACGGCCGAGTTGATTCAGTCGGAGCGGTTTGCCGCCGTTGGAGAAAGCGCCGCCGCCCTTGCCCATGCCATAAAAAACATCGCTGGCGCCCTTGAAGGCACCATGTACGTGCTGGAAAAAGGCCTGGAGCTGAACAAACGCGAATATTTCGAGCAGGGCTGGCAAATGGTTCGCGGCGACGTCTCCCGCCTGCGCGAACTGGCGGTCGGCCTGCTGCGGCTTGGACGCTCCACCCCTTTGAGTTTCCGCCCCACCGCGCCCGTGGAGCCGGCCCGCGCGGTGGCCGAGAGCATCCGGCTACAGGCCGCCCAATGGCTGCAACTGGAACTGCTCGACGAGGCCGGGCCCGAGCCCTTTGTCATGGCCCCCGAAGCGGTGCACCAGTGCCTGCTCAACCTGGCCCTGAACGCCATGGAGGCTTTACAGGAGAAAATGGAAAAAGAGCGGAACAACGGCATCGCTCCGCTCTCCCAACCTTTTCTGAGCATGCGCGTCAAGCGCGAACGTCTGGCCGACGGTTCGGCCGCGATCCTCTACACGGTCACGGACAACGGCCCCGGCATGCCCCCGGAAGCGGCCGCCGCGACAACGTCTTTCCAGACCGGCAAAAAGACCGGCAGCGGCATCGGCCTGTTCACTACCCGCAAGCTGGTCCATGAGATGGGCGCCGACCTGCGCTTTGTCTCCGAGCAGGGGCAAGGGACCGAGGCGATACTCCGGCTCAACTGCGAATCGCGACATGCCGTTCACCCTCCGGGCAACCGGGAAGCCGGAGCTTGAGCCAGGAACGCTGAAAGGCCGATACGTTTGAGTTGCTCGAGAGAAAAGTAGAAAAGTTGGCCCATTGCATCCTCTTGGAAGGCAACCGGCCAACTTCTCTACTTTTTACAGTGAACGCGTCCCGGGCCTGAGCCCTCGGGGCATTGTCGTTTTATGCGGTTTATTCCGCTTTGGCTCTCCAGCCGGCGCGACTGCGCCTAGCCGCCCAGGTTCGTCAGAATCTGGTGCAGCAGCGCGGCCTTTTCCAAGTCGCCGTCCCCACTCGTCTGGTGGCCCTGGCGAAAGGCATCCAACTGGCCGGCGTTCAAGGCGCTCCCTTCCAGGTAGACATCCACCCGTTGCGAACCTGTGTCGGTGTGTACGCTGATGCTGAGGTGTGTGTTGTCGCCCGCCGTCAGATCGATCTTGCCGCCTCGGATGGCCGCGAGGATGTCCGCTTCGGAGATCTCTCCCCGCGGAGCATTGCCGAAGAGGCTCGCGAAGCTGAGCTTGTCCTCGTGCAGGTTGAAGTCCAGAATCGTATCTTTGCCGCCGTCGTAATCGCCGGCCCGCCAGGCGAAGGTGTCGCGCCCGGCGCCGCCGAACATGACGTCGTCGCCCCTGCCGCCATAGAGCAGATCGTTGCCGCCTCCACCAATGATGAAGTCGTTGCCGACGCCGCCGTCCAAGTGGTTGTTCCCGTCGGAGGCAAGGCCCCGGCCGATTTCACCCGTATGGTGCCGCAGGTAATCGATCATCGCCGCCGTGCCGCCGCCGGCGTCGTTCACCAGGGAGCTGAAGGCGGCATCACCATGCAGCCCCTTGTAGTGGACTTCGCCACCGAAGAGCAGATCGTCGCCGTTCTGGCCGTACAGAGTGTCGTTGCCCGTGCCGCCGACGAGAATATCGTCGCCGCCTCTGGCCCCGTTCACGCCCGCGCCGAGCTCTTCCTGATGCGCTCCGATGTAGTTCTTGGTGGTGTCTCGCGTCCAATTGTACACGGAGTTCGACTCCAATTCGGCGAATACGGACCAGCCGGAACCGGCGGGAAGATTGACTCCCATGGTTTTCGCCAGGATGTCCGTATTCAGGATGTCGCCCAGAATGAAATCGTTCCCGGCGCCGCCGATGATCACATCGCTGGACATTTTCAGTTGATGGATGCTCAGGCCGTTGGCGATGGCCACATCGAGATCGTTGGGATCGGTCACGATGTCGACCTGGCCGTACAGCCAGCCGTCGACGGAAACAGGCTGGTATCCGAATTCCGGATGAGAAGGATCGATGAACTCGCCGTGGGCTTCCGAGACAAAGCCGTTGTTGGTGGTATTATCGAAAAAGCGCAGAATGTCGTCTCTGATCTCCGTTCCCATACCGATGCCGGCGACCTGAATACCCATGCCGAGGCCCAGCAGTTTTTGATACGCCGCGTGGGCATCCAGCAGGTCGTTCGGCTCCATCTGCGGGGTGCCGTTGTAGCCGGGATCGCTCATATTGCCGTTCGGATCCGCGGGCTTCGATTTTCCTGAGGTGGAGTATGTGGGCATGCCGTCCGTGAGGAAGAGCACTTTGTTCACGTAGTCTTTGTAAGCGGCATTGCCCGCACCGTTGACGCTTGTATCCGAAAACCATTTGTAAGCCTCTTCAAAGGCCGCTTCATAGTTGGTGCTTGAGTTTCCATTAATCGTGGTGTTGAGAAGGTTGCTTATCAACGACTGGATTCTGCTGAAGTAATCGGCGGCTCCGTCTATGGCTGTGGGCTCACTGCGGGCTCCCGTGCCGAAATACACAATCTTGATATTCACTTTCCCGTCGTAATCCTGCAACTCGTGCAGCAGCTTTTCAACAGACCGCTTCATAATCTCCACCCGCGTCTCGCGGTTGTCGCCATAGGACGCGGTCATACTCCCGGAGAGATCCATCACGATGCAGATGTTGTAATCCTCAACGACATTCTGCGAGAGCCTGATGCCGGTTCCGTCGCCCACCAGAATGTCGTCGCCCGCACCGCCGATAATCGCGCCGTGGTCCGGCGAGTTCGGGCTGTCGTTCACCGTAAAGGGAGTTTGCGACCCGGGCGTGTCCGGCCCGTTGCTGCCCACGATCAGGCCGGGCCGGATATTCTCCAGGTGCAGCGTCGCCGTCGAGGTGTCGCCGTCACCGTCTTTGATCTCATAGGTGACGTCGTGCAGCGGCGTGTTGCTGTCCGTGACCCGTTGCTCGGTATAGGAACCTTCCACTTTGGTGATGGAGAGGTTCGTGGTCCCGCCGGCGGTATTGTCGGCCACCAGCAGGACATGCCCGATGGTATCGTTCGGGCCGGCCTGCCCGGTCAAGGTGATGGTGACGACTCCTCCGGCAATGTTCACCGTGTAGTCCCCCGCATCCAAAGCATGCCCGTCGATGCCGAAAACCGCCACGCGCGCGGCCGCGGCGCCGTTGTATCCATCCAGGCCGATGGTCAGGGACAACAATCCCTGCATCCAGACATCGGTGGTGCTGATCAGCACGCCCTCGCCGGCATTGGCGTTGCCGCGGATCGTAGGGGAGTCGGCTCCGCCGGAGTAGACGCCTATGGCGCCGTTCTCTTTGGCGGAATAGGTCATGTCCGCCTTTTTCGCGGCAAGGACTTGCGCCAGGGTCAGATTGCCGTTGAGGCCGCCGCCGCTGCCGGTGGTCGCGATGCTGCTGAAACCGGAGAACCTGAAGCCGTTGGTCTCCAGATCATTGCCGAACCGCACCGCCACGGAGGTTTCCACAGGGGCCACGGTCGGCTCGCGGTAAGGAGCCTCGAAGTGGTATGTGCCGTCGCTGTATATGGTCAGGCTGCCGCCGCCCTTCAGGTCGCTCACGGTCACCGAAGGATTGGTGTCGCCCGGAGTGGGCCGGGGAACCTCCCGCCATACGGTTTCTCCGGCTTCATTTGTATAGCTGAAGCGGCTCACCGTGGCGCCGTCCGCGCCGGGGGCGTCCTTATGGGTCACACCCGTGTCCACCTTCACCCAAGCCGGGGCGCTCCCGCCGGGGGCGGTCGCGTAACTGCCGGCCGAAGTCAGCACATTGCCGTCCGCAACCCACTGCTGCGCGCCGGTCTGGCCCTGCAACTGCAGATTGCCCAGATCATGGTCCGCCTTCGGCGCGTCGTCCAGGATGGTCACCTTGAGGGCGCCGTCCAGGACGTCGCCGCTCGTATCCACGGCGCGGATCGGCAGGTCGAGGGTCACCGAATCGGCGCCGCCCGGGTGGTCGTAGGCGTCGTTCAGTTTGTATTCGTAGGTGATCGTGTATTTGCCGTCGGCGTCCTTGCTCACGCCGGTGATCGTCACCGTGTACACGTCGTTG
>JAVBLS010000058.1:0-9890 GCA_031553235.1 Desulfovibrio sp. | reverse complement strand
TTTCATCGGGAAAAAATACCCGTCGCTGACGGGGTTTTGCCATCACCTGCTGGTGGAGGCGATGCCCAACGGCCTGAATGCCAAGACCAATCTCGTCAGAGCCGGCTTTGAGTACCAGACGGCCATGTCGGAGCTTTCGCGTCAGCGCGGCCACAAGTGGGGAGCAGACAACCTGCTGCCCTATATGGACATGCTCGACAGCGACGCCCCTGTCGAATTTCTCGCCGAAGAGCGCGACGGCGTCTTTGTCAAACTGCCCCCGGTGCAGGTGCCGCAGACCAGCAGCATGACCATTCATCTCGCCAACACCGTTAAGGAATGCAGTGACGTCGCCGCGGTTGCCGCCGCCCATATCATCAGCGGCAAGGTGACCAGGGCCGAGTTCGCCGCCTTCAAAAAGGAAAACCGCGACGCCGTCGCCGCCTTGATGGCCCTGGAGCTTCTTATGGCACTGGCATCCGACCAAGAGGAGGATCGCGATGAGTAGGCCGCTTTCCATTGTGGTGTTTTCAGCCGCGCAAAACGGTAAAGTCGTACGTGAAATTCGGAGTGAATTGGTCGACAATGGACATGAGGTGCACGAGTGGACTGCACAGTCCGACGTGTTTCTGAAAAGCCGCATCGATGACGGCCCTTTCCCCCTGGAGAAGGAAGAAGACGACCTGTTCCAAGACTGCCGCACCCGGACGGCCCTGGCCGATCTCCTGGTGGTGGCCGCCCCGCTGGACCAGGACGCGGCCTGCCTGATGTGCATCGCCCACACGGTCGGGGTGGCCGTGGCCGTCGTGACCGGCCTGAACGACAAACTCGGCCTCATGGCCAAAGGCTGCGTGAGCTTCTGGTGCGACGGCGTCGGCGCCGTCCTGGACGTCATCGGCAATTGGGCCGACCTGGACGACTCCAGCATGGAGGTTGCTTAGATGGCCGGACAGAAAGGATACAGGCGCACCCTTTCAGCCAAAAAACCGCCGGCCGAAATCGGCCGGCGCGTGCCGGGACGCCGCCTGAGCGTTTCCAGCCACTATCCAGAGGAGAAGCGCCATGACCAGGACGCCTGAACAAGCGACCTTTCGTCTGATCGAGCTTCTGAACGCCCGGCCGGAGCTGGCCGTGATCTTTATGGACATCGCCCTGGAGCTGCTCCGGGCCGAAGGGCTGCACCCCGACTGGAGCACCGACGCGGCCCATGCCCTGGGCTTCCTCACCGAGGAAGTGGGCGGGCGGGCCGAAGCCGTCAACGAGTTTCAGGCCGACAGCGGCGACCCGGCCCGACGAGCGCAGATGAACGACAGGGCCATGCAGGTCGGGACCATGGCCGTGCGCTGCCTGCTGCACCTGCAGCGCATCCAGATTTCCAATCCACAACGGTCCCAGGCCTCGAAGAGGTGTGCGGCATGAGCGATGCCGGCCACAACCCGCCCACTACGCTGAGCGGGACGGAGAATAACGCGTGCAATCCGAAGAGCCGGCCCGGGGAAGAACCCGCCGTCCCGGCACCGACCGGAGCGGTCCCGGCCAAGGAAGCCCGGGCGGTCTGATCTCACACCGCCTCCGTCCCGGTGGACGGGGCGGCACCGAGAGCGGAAAACCTTATTTTCAACCAACGTCCGGGCGGCACCATCCCCCTGGAGGCATTGTCATGAGTCAGATCACCGTGACGACCCTGGCCCTCTCACCGGAACAACTCAGCGCCATCGTGACGGAGGCGGTAAACACCGCCATGGGCCGCCTTACCCTGCCGGAAATGGCCGGCGAGCTGGAAATTCTTAAGCGTAAAACCCTCCTCACCCCGGAAGAAGTCGAAAAGCTTTACAGTCTCAACGCCCGCACATTGTGCAACAAGCGCGGCATCGGCAAAGGGCCGGCCTACATCCAGGAAGTGAAAAACGGCCCCGTGTTTTACGAGCATACGGCTATTCAGGCGTATCTCGCGGCTTGTCGGAAGAAGACGTATGCGTAGCCTCTCCCTCGGCTTCCCCGCCTTCGGTTTCCCCGCGCAGCAGACCGTCAATAAGCGCCACGGCCCCCTGCTTGACGTCCGGGCACAGGTGGCTGTAGCGCTTGGTCATTTCCAACGTCTTGTGCCCGAGCAACTCGCCGATGACATACAGCGGCACCCCCCGGATAGCCAGCCAACTGGCGAAGGTATGCCGCAGGGAGTGGAAGACCACACGCTGCCGGCGATCCGAAATATCCTTGTTCAGCCCCAGCCTCTCCACCGCTCTGGTGAAGCTGGTGGCCCCACGATGCACCACTTGCGCGCCGTTACGGTCGGTAAACACGAACCCGACCGGCTTCGACCCGCGTTCCCTGAGCATGGCCGCGGCATCGGCCGAAAGGTGCGCCGCGCGGCCGCTTTTGGCATCCCGGGTCCGCAGAGTGTCCCCGCCCGGATCGCGCACATGCAGAATACCGGTGTCAAAGTCCACATCCTCCCAGCGCAAGCCCAACACCTCCCCAAGGCGCATCCCCGTATGCAAACTGAGAAGGGCGGCATCGTGCCAGAACCGGCTGCGCTTTTTCAGGTCGGCGAGCAGCTTTTTTGCCTCGTCTGCCGTGAGGTAGCGTGTCCGGGCGGCTTCCAGTCTCGGCATGGCCACGTTGTCGGTCGGCGGCTTGCCGGTGAACAGGCCCCAGGCGTTCAGCTTGCGGTAGACGCGCCGCACCAGACCGAGGGCGTGTTTGATGGTCTGCGGGCTGTATCCCTTACCGGCCATGTCGGTCTTCACCCGCTCCAAGTCCAGGGGAGTAATCGCGGCTACGGGCTTGTCCGCGAGCGGCTTCTTCAAATAGGCCTCATAGCGGCGGGTGTCCTCCGCCGCCGTCTTGACCTGGCAAAGCCACTCCTTCTTGTACACTTCCCAGGCCTCGGCAAAGCTCATGGATCTTTTGCGGACGGGCAAGGCTTCCCCATGCCGCATGGCGCGTATCCGCTCCGCCCGTATCTGCGCGGCCATCTGGGCATTATACTCCTCGCTGGCCCAGCCGACCTTTTCCCAGACCTTCTTGCCGTCCGGGGTTTTGTACGTTATGTCAAAACACACGTCGGGCTTGCCGAGATGCCGACGGACACTGTGCAGGCGCTGGTAAACCCCCTGGTATTTGGTACGCTCTCGACCCATCTGGTGATACCCTCCTGCTACCCATCCGCGCAAAAAGCTACCCGGATGATACCCATCATCGTGATTCCGCGTGAGCTTGCGTGTGATGAATTCCATTCTTACACAACGGATTGTAAGCAGGCAAGTTCTTATGTGCCTACCCATGCCGCCACCCCTCACGGCTTTGGGAGCAGGATGTCGCAGGTTCAAATCCTGTCGCTCCGACCAGATGACAACGGCTTGCCCCGCATCGGGACAAGCCGTTTTTTTTGAAGACCGCACCGTGTTCCTCGGCGTGGTCTTTTTTTGGGCGATGATCTGCAGCGCCGCCTACAAACTTATCCGACTCTCGACAAATTCCCGCAACAGGCGGGCGCAGTCTTCTTCCGTGGCCCCGTCCGTCCTGACCGTCAGATCCGGACGTTCCGGTGCCTCATACGGCGCCGAGACTCCGGTGTAATTTTTGATCACCCCCTGCCGGGCCAGACGGTAGAAGCCCTTGGCGTCCCGCTGTTCGCAGATTTCCTGCGGACAGGTGATGAAAACCTCGTGGAAGTCCTCCGGCCCGACCACGGCCGCGGCCTTGGCCCGGTCTTCCGCGTAGGGGCTGATAAAGGCGCACAGACAGATGATCCCCTGCTCCACGAAGAGTCTGGCAACGTGCGCCACCCGCCGGATGTTCTCGTGCCTGGCCTCGGGCGAAAACCCCAGGTCGCTGCACAGCCCGCCCCGAATTCTGTCGCCGTCCAGCACCGTGACGTTGCACACGCCCCGCTCGAACAGCCGCTTTTCCACCAGGTGCGCCAGAGTCGATTTGCCCGCGCCCGACGGACCGGTCAGCCAGAACACCCGGCCCCGGTGCCCCCGCGCCGCCTCGCGCTCGTTGCGCGCCACCAGGCACTCCGGCGCCCGCAAATGTTCGTTCATACGCGACTCCTTTGAGGGGCGCGCGCCCCTCAAACGCCCCCGGCAGGGGGAAACGATTTCCCCCTGCCGGGGGCTGGGGCGGAGCTCCAATCAACCCTGCAAAGCTCTTTTGAATCCCTGGGCGGCGCGGCGGATGACCTCTTCCCCGACGCAGAAAGCCAAGCGAAAGTGTCCGGCGCGGCCAAAGCCGGAGCCAGGCACGCCCAGGATCAGTTCCTTCATGAGCTTGCTGCAAAAGGCCACATCGTCCCCGCCTGGAGCTTTGGGGAAAAAGTAAAAGGCGCCCTGGGGCATGTGAAACTCGTAGCCGGCATCTTTGAGGATTTCGGCCATGGTGTTGCGGCGCCGCAGGTATATGCCGGCATCAACCTGGGAGCCGAGGGCGGCTTTCATCAAATGCTGGCCGACCACGGGCGGATTGACGTAGCCGAGAATGCGGTTGGCCAGAATCAGGCCGTCCATGAGCCCGGTCCGGCCCTCCATGAGTGGAGACAGGGCCATGTAGCCCACGCGTTCGCCGGGCATGCTCAAGTTCTTGGAAAAGGAAGACACCAGCACCGCGTAGGGGTATATGCCGAGGAGCGAAGGCACTTCCACACCGTCAAAGGCCAGAAAACGATACGGCTCGTCCACGGCGATGAACACCGGGCGATCGTGCTTTTTCGAGTGTGCCGCCAGCACCTCACAGACCGTCCGCAGCTCGGCGCGGGAGTAAACCCTGCCGGTGGGATTGTTGGGCGAGTTGAGGATGAGCACGCGGGTCTTGGGCGTGAGCGCGGCCGCAATGGCCTCGACATCCAGAGAAAAATCCTTTTGGGACGGCACCGGGCGCAGCACCCCGCCGTGGTTGGCGGCATAAGCCCCGTATTCCACGAAAAACGGCGCGGAAACCAGCACCTCTTCACCGGGAGAAAGCACGGCTTTGAACAGGGAGTTGAGACCGCCCGCCGCGCCGCAGGTCAACAGCACGTCGGCGCCGGTCAAAGAAACGCCCTGCTCCTTGGAAAGGTGCGCGGCCAGTAGATCCCGAGCCCAGGCATAACCGCCGTTGGGCATGTAGCCCAGGGCAAAAGGCTCGACGGCCTTGTCGGCCAGGGCGCGCAGACCATCGGCTACGGCCGGGGGCGGCGGCAGATCGGGATTGCCCAGGGAAAAGTCGCAGACCGCGTTTTCGCCGTGCTCCCTCTTCAAAGCAATGCCGGCCTCGAACATGCGCCGAATCCAGGAACCTTTTTCAATACTCTCAACAATCGCAGGGGCAAGAAGAGTCATCGCTTCGTCCTAATGGGGGGGAGAGGGTTGCAGATCGTGGGCCTGTCCGGCCGTAGAAATCATAACGAAAAGCACCGGCGGCGGCAATAAGGCCGGAACCGCAACAACGACCCGCCGCCTCACCAGCACGTGGCGTTCGCCCGATATCCCGCCCACAGGGCTGGAACCAGGGCCAAAACATGCCCCCACGTAAAATAGGGGTATAATACCGTGGATCCACCTCCCATCCCGTGGCCACACCCCATATGCCACCGAGCGGAAAAGGCCAAAAATTAAAGTGGTATGCGGCGCAGCCAAGAAGAATCATCGTCGCACAGGCGTAAAACGCGCCCGGCAACGGAACCGAGCGCGCGAGCCGGAGCTCGTAAATGACGGCACAGGGGAGAAACCAGATGAACAACACCAGGATCGGCAACGGGAAAATCCAGCCGTCCGGGTAAAAAGCCGTGTGCATATTCCACGCCGTCACCCCGCCAAGGACGCACAGCCCCAAGGCGAACAACCCGGCACAGAGGCGGCGCATCCAGGCGAGAAGGCGTTGCAGGCCGGCACCCCGCACGGCAAGATAAAACACGGCAACCGGCAAAATACCGAAGGCAAAAATCAAGAGCATCGAGCCTGCGAGCTCTCCCATCAGACCTGCCCTGCTAGGCCCGGTTCAAGCGGGCCACTCGAAGATCGCGCTGATAACGCAGCATCATGCGCAGTTGCTTCTTCTCATGAATCTCGGCAGCCAGAAAACGACCGGCGGCCGGGTTCTCCTCGGCGACCAAAGAGCGAATCGCCGCCTCGCAGGCGGCCAGGCGACCCTCCAGATCAGCAATCTCGACGCGCAGGGCCTCGGGGTCAACGGGCAGGCGCGAGTCATCCAGCAACTCAATCGGCGAGGACGCGGCGGCGCACGGGGGCGTCATGGGGCTTCTCCTTGGCGGCGACGGGCTGCGTGGGGTCGTTCGGAACGGGTAAGCCGTTGAAAAGGGGCCAGAAGACCGGGGCGACGCCGGCCACCAGAGCCGGGTTGACCAGGCGCAGGCCGGGGCGGGCAAAGGCCGCCAGGGCAAAAGCCATGCCCCAGAAGGCATCCGGGCAGACCCAGGGCACCAGGGGCGCGGCCGTATCGGCCGGACGCACATGCTCGTTGAATTCCTCCACCAAGGCGCTACGGGCCGCGTCTTCGGGCAGGGGATCGCGCTCCCGGTCGCGCAGGCCGGCCCACAGGGGCAGCAGATCCGGCAGGTTGGGCGCGGCAACGGGCCCGGTCGGAGCCGCGCCCATGCGGAAGGCCACGCCTTCCGGGCCCGGCTCGGCCTCCAGGCCGAAAGATTTGAGCAGAGCCAAGGCCGCGATCGCCTCGGGGGCATCGGGCCAGGGCCCCAGGATGCGCGCTTCGCCTCCGACCGGGACGGCCAGAGCGGCAATGTGGGCGCAGACCAGGGGATCGGCCGGCAGGGCCGGACATTCTGGAACAACTGTTGCGCCCGGGGAATACAGGGCCGTGGCGCCTTCCAGCCGGACCAGGGCGGCATTTTCCGCAAAAACGGGCCGCAGCAGGGCCAGGGCGCTTTCGCGGGTCGCTGCCGGAACGCCGGAAAAATCCAGGACAAAGGCCCGGTTCCAGAGCAGAGGCGCGGCCAGCAGGGCGCACAGGGCGGGCGCGGGCAGGTCTTCGGTCAGCTCCAGGCGGTCGGGCAGAATGCCGGAGCACTCGAGAGAAGCCGGCAGCCCGGTGGAGCGGGGCATGACGTGGGCCATACGCGCGCCCAGGGTGGGCAGAATGCGGCGCAGGAAGGAAAGATCCGCGTCTTTCAGGGCCGAGCCGCCGGTGAGCCGGCAGACCCCGGTTTCAGGCACGGCGGCAAAAAGAATCAGGCACAGGGCCAAAAGCGAGTCGGCCGCGTGCAGCGACTTGCCGGCAAACGAAACAGCCGGCCCGGCCGCGAGATCAAAAGCGCCGACACTGGGGCTCTGATCGTGCCAAACCGCGGGCGCGCCCGGGGCGGCGAGCCCCTTGAGGGTCTGGATCAGGCCGCGGGCGGAAGGCACCCGCTCCAGGCGGGCGGGCCTGCCGGAAAAGGCGGCCAGGGCGGCGCGCAGCACCGCCGCGCCGGGATGGGCGGGCGCGGCCAGGGCGATGCGCACGGGCTTTTTGGGCGGGGCGAGGTGAAAGCCGGGCTCGTTCTCGGACTCTTCGCGCGAGAGCACCTGAAGATCCTGGAGCAGGTCAAAGAGCTTGCGGGTGAAGCGCGGGTCTTTGCTGAAGGTCGCGGCGTTACGCTCAAAGGCGGCGCGCACGGCTTTTTCGGCCAGGATGGCCTTGGGATCGGAAGCGTGCGATTTGCCGCCGCGCACCCGGGAAACAAGCTTGGCCCGGCGGACCAGCAGTTTCATCAATTCAAGATCCAACTCAATCAGGGCTCCGGCCGCGCCGCGCGGGCGCTCGGCGTCAAAGGCCGGGCCGACTCTCTGCTCCCCTTCCGGGCCGTCGTCGGACCGCAGCCCGCGCGGACGTTCGCGGTCAAAGGGAGTGCCGAAATCTCTCCCGCCGTCGAAAGGAGTGCCGAAATCCCGCCCGCCGTCGGGCCGGGCCGGTTCGTGCTGCCTGCGGGGCCGATCGGGATCGTAAGGGGCGCGGGGCTCCCGCCCGCCTTCCGGGTCGCGCGGCCGGCGCGTCCGTTCGGAATCATAAGGAATGCGGGGCTCTCGTCCGCCTTCGGGTCGAGCCTGGCCGCGCGGCCTGCGCGGACGTTCGCCGGGCGCGGACTGTTTTTTATCACTCATGGGGGGGAAGTTCTCCTTGCGGGCGCGGCACGCCGAAACGGGCGGCCGCGTGTCCGGCTTTCCTACCGCGAAAAGAAACGGCCCGCAAGAGATGCGAATAAACATTTTCAATATACATCTGCTCCCATAACAAGCCCCGGCCGCCGTGGAAAACTTTCCATCCTTTGTCGGATATTCGCTTGACACATAGCCTCTTTGCTTGTTAAATTCGGCACAAGCGACCCGGAGGGGATGATAGAATGCTTCTGCAGCAACGATTTTGCGCAATTGCGATCCAACTCCCCCGGAACTGAACACCGATTCAGGGAACCTTTAAGCTAGTTGGAGGACAAGGTATGCCGACTTTTGTCGATCCGTCCAAGTGTGATGGCTGCAAGGGCGGAGAAAAAACCGCCTGCATGTACATCTGCCCCAACGACCTCATGATCCTCGATGCCGAGGAGATGAAGGCCTTCAACCAAGAGCCGGACGCGTGCTGGGAATGTTACTCCTGCGTGAAAATCTGCCCGCAGGGCGCCATCACGGCCCGTCCCTACGCCGACTTCGCGCCCATGGGCGGCACCTGTATCCCCATGCGCTCCGCCGATTCCATCATGTGGACCGTCAAGTTCCGCAACGGCAATGTGAAACGCTTCAAGTTCCCCATCCGCACCACTCCTGAAGGCTCCATCAAGCCCTTCGACGGCAAGCCCGAACCCGGCGACCTGAACAGCGAACTGCTGTTCACCGAAACCGCCCTGGGCGCCCCCCAGCAGGCCCTGGGCAAGAAGTTCGAAGTGACGGAAGGCGACACCTCCCAGTGCTGGCTCGACAGCGGCTGCTAGGGTAGATTTCACAACACATTTGCCTTTGTAAGGAGACACGAATATGCCGATGATTCCCGTGAAGGAAACCCCGAGAGGTGTTGCCATCGCCGAACCCGCGGTGAAAGAACATGACGTCGACATCCTGTTTGTCGGCGGCGGCATGGGCGCCTGCGGCGCGGCTTTCGAAGCGGTACGCTGGGCCGACAAATATGCCCCCGAACTGAAACTCATGCTGGTGGACAAAGCCGCTCTTGAGCGCTCCGGCGCCGTGGCCCAGGGCCTCTCCGCCATCAACACCTACCTTGGCAAAAACAATGCAGACGACTACGTGCGCATGGTCCGCACCGACTTGATGGGCCTGGTCCGCGAAGACCTGATCTTCGACCTCGGCCGCCACGTCGACGACTCCGTGCACCTGTTTGAAGAGTGGGGCCTGCCCTGCTGGATCAAAGACGGCGAGCACAACCTCGACGGCGCCGCCGCCAAGGAAAAAGGCAAGAGCCTGCGCAAGGGCGACGACCCGGTGCGCTCCGGCCGCTGGCAGATCATGATCAACGGTGAGTCCTACAAGTGCATCGTGGCCGAAGCGGCCAAGAACGCCCTGGGCGAAGCCCGGATCATGGAGCGTATCTTCATCGTCAAGCTGCTGCTCGACGCCAATCAGGAAAACCGCATCGCCGGCGCCGTGGGCTTCAATCTGCGCGCCAACGAAGTGCACATCTTCAAAGCCAACACCATGCTCGTGGCCTGCGGCGGCGCGGTGAACGTGTACAAGCCCCGCTCCACCGGCGAAGGCATGGGTCGCGCCTGGTACCCGGTGTGGAACGCCGGCTCCACTTACACGATGTGCGCTCAGGTCGGCGCCGAAATGACCATGATGGAAAACCGCTTCGTGCCCGCCCGCTTCAAGGACGGCTACGGCCCGGTCGGCGCCTGGTTCCTGCTCTTCAAGGCCAAAGCCACCAACTTCAAGGGCGAAGACTACTGCGAAACCAACCGCGCCATG
>JAVBLS010000050.1:0-40023 GCA_031553235.1 Desulfovibrio sp. | reverse complement strand
GTGGAGGTGAGCAGCAGCAGGGCGTCGTTGTCCGAAACGGTCATGGCGCCGATAACCGGGCCTGTTTTGGAGGTGGCCTTGAAATTGATGATGCCTTTGCCGCCGCGGGACTGGATGCGGTACAGTTCGAGTTTGGTGCGCTTACCGTAGCCGCCGCGCGATATGGTCATGATGGAGGCGTCTTCGCCTTCTTTCACGGTCACGCAGGCCACCACGCGGTCAACACCGCGAAGCGCCACGCCCTTCACGCCCGAAGCGCCCCGGCCCATGGGCCGCACTTCATCGCAGGCAAAGCGGATGGCCAGGCCCGCCTCGGTAGTGAGCACTATCTGGCAGTTATCGTCAACCTCACGAACCATAATCAGCTCGTCATCCTCGCGCAAGCCCACGGCAATCATGCCCGACTTGCGGCAACGGGCGAAAAGCGAGGCGTCGGAACGTTTGACCATGCCCCGCTTGGTTACAAAGAGGAAGTAGCGCTGCGGACTGAAATCGCGCACCGCCAGCGCCGTGGTGACCCATTCGTCTTTGTCCAGGGGCAGCAGGTTGGCGATGTGCACGCCTTTGGCGGTGCGGCTGCCTTCGGCCACCTGGTGCACCTTGAGCTGGTGCATGCGTCCCTTGTTGGTGAAGAGCAGCAGGAACTGGTGGTTGGAGGTGGTGAGGAAATCCTGTACCACGTCGTCGTCGCCCATGTGCAGCCCGGCAATGCCTTTGCCGCCCCGGCGCTGCTGCTGATAGTTGTCCAGGGTGGTACGCTTGATGTAGCCGCGCCGCGACAGGGTGATGACCACGTCCTCGTCCGGGATCAAATCCTCAATGTCGATGCCGGCCAGGTCGTCGTATTCAATCTGGGTCTTGCGCGGCGTGGCAAAGGTATTCTTGAGTTCGGCAATCTCATCGCGAATGACCCCGCGCAACACCTCGTCGTTTTCCAGAATACTCTTGAGGTACTCGATTTTCTTGAGCAGCTCGCGGTATTCTTCCAGGAGTTTCTCGTGTTCCAAGCCGGTCAGGCGCTGCAGGCGCATGTCCAGGATGGCCTGGGCCTGGAGGTCGGACAGGGCGAAACGCTCCATCAGGCCGTCTTTGGCCTCCTGTGGCGTCTTGGAGGCCCGGATCAGGGCGACCACGGCGTCGATATTGTCCAGGGCGATGCGCAGGCCTTCAAGGATATGGGCCCGGGCTTCGGACTTGCGCAGGTCGTAGCGGCTGCGCCGGATGATCACCTCGCGCCGATGCTCCAGAAAGCAGGTCAGAGCGGACTTGACGTTGAGCAACTGCGGCCGGTTGCCCACCACGGCCAGCATGTTGTAGGCAAAGGAGGTTTCCAGCGGCGTGAACTTGTAGAGCGCGTTGATCACGATATCTGGGATGGTGCCGCGCTTGAGGTCCAGGACAATGCGAATGCCCTTGCGGTCCGACTCGTCTCGCAGATCGGAAACGCCCTCGATTTTGCGCTCGTTGACCAGAAAAGCGATCTTTTCCACCAGCGAGGACTTGTTCAAAGCATAGGGAATTTCTCGAATGACGATGGATTCGCCACCTTTCTTGCGGGTCTCCATCTCGACCTTGCCACGCACCTTGACCGAGCCGCGCCCGGTGGACAGGGCGTCTTCCAGCCCGCGCCCGGCGTAGATGATCCCGCCGGTGGGAAAGTCCGGGCCTTTGACGTGCTCCATGAGGTCATGCACGGTGCAGTCCGGGTCTTCCAGCAGCGTCTGCAGGGCGTCGCAGAGTTCGCCCAGGTTGTGGGGCGGAATGTTCGTGGCCATGCCCACGGCAATGCCCGACGAACCGTTGAGCAGCAGGTTGGGTACCTTGGTCGGCAGGACGGCCGGTTCTTCCAGGGTATTGTCATAGTTCGGCCGAAACTCGACGGTCTCTTTGTCGATGTCGGCCAGAAATTCCGAAGCCAGACGCGACATGCGCACTTCAGTGTACCGCATGGCCGCGGCGGCGTCGCCGTCGATGGATCCGAAATTGCCCTGGCCGTCCACCAGGGGATCGCGCATGGAAAACTCCTGGGCCAGGCGGACCAGGGCATCATACACGGCAGAGTCGCCGTGGGGATGGTATTTACCGATGACGTCACCGACCACACGGGCGGATTTTTTTGGCGGCCGGTTGTAGCCGTTGCCCAGTTCGTGCTGGGCGAACATGATGCGCCGGTGTACGGGCTTCAAGCCGTCCCGGGCGTCGGGAATGGCCCGGCCGATAATCACCGAAAGTGAATATTCCAGATATGACTTGCGCAGCTCTTTTTCGATACTGACTATAGCGGTGTCGGACATTGTTTTCCTAGTTTTTCCAGATAACTGTGGTGGGCAGGTTTTCCAGATCGGCAACGATCCCGGCCGGGGCGCCCTCGTTGTACAGGGTGATCACCCCGATCATTGAATCTCCCCGAAAGTAATAGGTGGCCGAGCGGATGCGCCGCGCGCCGCCGGTGTCGATCACCGCATCGGACAAAGCCACAAACATGTCCTCAGCCCGAAGAAAGTCCATGCTCGATTCCACGACCTTCTGCCCACGGTTGGTTTCGTACCCTTTGCGAATGCGTAGCGTCTCCACGTTGGAAAAGCCCGTGGCCGCGTCATTCTGTTCTTCAGGCGAGCCGAGCAACACCCTATTGGTGAACTCGGCCATGCCCTTATGCACGTAGGTCACGGCAAAGGCGCCGACAAAGCGGCCGCCGGTCTCTTTCCAGCCCACCAAATAGAGCTCGGGCTGCTTGATGTCCGTAGCGTCAAAGGCTTTTTTGACATACTCCGGAGTATACTTGGGAGCCTGCGTGCTGTAGTAGATCCAGTCCTTGGGCACGGTAAGCGAGAAGTTGGCCTCTTCCTCAACAGCCTTCGCAGCCGCCTCGGCCCGGGCCGGAAGCAGGAGCAAAAGCAACAGCCACAACAAACACGCGGGTTTCATATATCCAGATCCTGCACGGTCAGAGCGTTACGCTCGATAAACTCGCGTCGCGCCTCCACCCGGTCGCCCATGAGTTCCTCAAAGGCCTCGGAAGCTTCTTCGGCATCATCGATGCCCACCTTGAGCAGAACGCGGTTTTCCGGGTTCATGGTGGTCACCCAGAGCTGTTCCGGGTTCATTTCGCCCAGACCTTTGTAACGCTGGATATTGATACCTTTGCGTGCCTCTTCCAACAGGGTTTTTTCCAGCTCAAACAGGCCGCTGACAAAAATCTTTTCTTCTTTGCGCAGCAGAGTGAACTCTTCGCCGCCCGTGACCTCGCCCAGATCTTCCCAGGCCTGGCGGGAAAGGCGGTACATGCGTGAATTGAAGAATTCCGGTGCCAGACGGGTACGGCGGCCGTTCTTGTCTTCAAAAACAATGCGGTGCAACTGCTCCAGTTCGGTTTCCTCGGTTTCCACCCGCAGGGAAAAACCGCGGCCGGCCAGCCATTCTTTAAAGGCGGCCAGGTCCGCGTCGCCGTCGATGAACAGGGCTGCCTCCAGAGCCTTTTCACAGGTCAGAAAACTCATGAACAAAGGCTCGTCGATACCGGCCGCCTCGGCGTCACGCAGCTTGGAGCGAAGAAAGGCAATATCCTTGGCCAGAGCGATGACGGCGTCGCCGCTAAAAGCCCGGCCGGCGGCCGCTTCCACACCGATTTCCCGGCCGGCCCGATCCAGCAGAAACTCGGTAAGTTCCGCATCATCCTTGATGAACCGCTCGAACTTGGAGGAGTGGGCCCGATAGAGCGGCGGCTGGGCGATGTACAGGTGCCCCTGCTCAATGAGCTCGCGATACTGGCGGAAAAAGAAGGTCAGGAGCAGGGTGCGGATGTGCGCCCCGTCCACGTCGGCGTCGGTCATGATGGCAATGGTGTGGTAGCGCAGCTTGGAGAGATCGATGTCGCTCTCGCCGCCGATCAGACCTATACCTGCCCCCATGGCCGTGATCAGGGCCTTGATTTCCTTGTTGGCCAGCATTTTGTCGAAGCGGGTGCGCTCCACGTTGAGAATCTTGCCGCGCAAGGGCAGAATGGCCTGTCGGGAAGGGTCCCGGCCCTGCTTGGCCGAACCGCCGGCCGAATCGCCCTCGACGATGAACAGTTCGGAATCGGCCGGGTCTTTACTCTGGCAGTCGGCCAGCTTGCCGGGCAGGGCGTTGTCCGAAAGGGCCCCTTTGCGCCGAACCAGATCTTTGGCCTTGCGGGCCGCGTCCCGGGCTCGGGCCGCGTCCACGGCCTTGTCGATGATCAGCTTGATGTCTTTGGGGTTTTCTTCAAAGTAGGTGGTCAGACGGTCGTAGACAATGCCGCCCACCAGACCGGCCACTTCGGAGTTGCCCAGCTTGGTCTTGGTCTGGCCTTCAAACTGCGGATTGGGCAGCTTGACCGACACCACGGCCGTCAACCCTTCGCGCACGTCATCACCCGAGAGGGTCATTTTGAGCTTTTTCCCTACTTCGGAGTTCTTCAGATAATTGTTGATGGCCCTGGTCAGGGCCGTCTTGAACCCGGCCAGGTGGGTACCACCTTCTTTGGTGCGGATGTTGTTGGCAAAAGTCAGGACGTTTTCTTTATAGCCCGCGTTGTATTGCAGGGCGAACTCGGCCACCACCCCGGCAGATTCGCCGTCTCCGTCAATGATTGCGTGGACCGGAGCTTCGCCCTCGTTGAGATCTTTGACAAACTGATGGATGCCTCCGTCAAAATGAAACAGCTCCTGCTCGCCCGAACGCTCGTCGATGAACTCGATCTCCAGGCCTCTGTTCAAATAGGCCAGCTCTTCCAGTCGTTTGCGTAAAATCTCGTAAGAAAAGGCCAGGGTTTCGAAAATCTCCTCGTCCGGAAAAAAACGTACCGTGGTACCGTGGTTCTGCGATTCGCCGAGGGTCTGCAACTCGTTTTGCGGTACACCGCGCGAGTAGGTCTGAGAATAACGAAACCCGTCCCGGCGAATGACCACCTCGAGCTTTTCCGACAGAGCGTTGACGCAAGAAACGCCAACCCCGTGCAGGCCACCGGAAACTTTGTAGCTTTCGTTGTCGAACTTACCCCCGGCGTGCAGCTTGGTCATAACCACCTGCACAGCCGGAACACCCTCTTTGGGGTGGATACCCACGGGAATGCCCCGGCCGTTGTCCGAAACCGAACAACTGCCGTCCAAATGCAGGCGCACGGTAATCTTGTTGCAAAAGCCCGCCATAGCCTCGTCAATGGAGTTGTCCACAACCTCATAGACCAGATGGTGCAGGCCCCGCGAATCGGTGCTGCCTATATACATGGCCGGGCGCTTGCGCACCGCGGCCA
The DNA here is from genome assembly GCA_031553235.1 of Desulfovibrio sp. Lineage (GTDB taxonomy): Bacteria > Desulfobacterota > Desulfovibrionia > Desulfovibrionales > Desulfovibrionaceae > Frigididesulfovibrio. Next base: position 34,748 of record JAVBLS010000050.1, on the reverse strand, counting down.
ATCCTTCGAGAATGGTGATGCTTTCGGCGTTGTAACCCGAATTGCCGACGTCTTGGACCATTAGACCTGTTCCTCGCTGTAGTTGACTTCTTCAAGAATTTTCATGGGCATAATGATTACCACATAATCGGCATCGTCCGGCCCGGAAATGCCGCAAGGCCCTTCAGCCCCGGTCATGCTCAAAGTCAGCTTTTCCGAGCCGAAATGATCGAGAATCTGCAGCAGGTTACCCGTGGGAAAGGCGATGCGGGCGATGTTCCCGGCATATTCCACATCCAGGCTTTCATCGGCGGAACCCACTTCCTGGCCCATGGCCGAAAGCACGGCCTCCTTGGGGCTTAAGCCGAAGTAGGTGCAACGGTTGCTCTCGGAGTTAAAAATGGCGATGCGGTTCAGGGCCTCGGCCGCCTCGTTGCGCTGCAGGATCAGCTTGGAGGTGTCGTCGCCCCGAATGCGCGAGAGAAAAGCCCCGTAGTCGGGATACTGGAACCCGGCCAAGGGCATGGAGAAGCATTCTTTTTTCTTCTCCGAACGCACATACAAACGCTTGTCGCCGAGATTGATCTCTATTTCGTCGCCTGCCAGCCATTTTTTCAGCTCGGTCAGGTATTTTTTCTGGATCAGCACCCCGCCTTCAGGCAGCAGGGCACGCAGATCATCGTTCAGGAATGAAATCAGCGCGAATTGATGCCCGTTCATGCCGGCCGCTTCAATCCGGCTTGTGTCGGCAGGCTTGAGAGTCATGCAGGAAAGAGCGTCCATGCTTTCGTCGCCGATGCAAAAATCCACCCGGGCGATGATTTCTTGCAGAAAGTCGCCGGACCAGACCACCGCACCTTGTTCAGGAAATTCGGAAAAGCTCTGGAACCAGGAGGCGTCGTTTACCGGCAGCTTGTAGCGGCGCCGGCCCTGTTCCACCAAAAGGGTGGATGCGCCGGCCTCCTGCTTCAGAGAAATCTTGCCTTCGGGCAGTCTGCGCAGCAGTTCCACAAAGGAACGACCGGGAACGCCCACCAAGCCGCCTTCCTGGATTTCCGCCGTGTAGGTGCCCCGGAACTCAATGCTTGAGTCTGTGGAGAGAATCTCCAAAGAACCGTTTTCGGCCCGCAACCAAATTGAACGCAGATACGCCGCTCCGGTTCTCTGGGGAATGATGCCCGCGGCCTTTTGCAGTCCTTCAATGACATCGGCCTTATATACGTTTAAAAGCATATTCTCTCCTTGTTGTTTTAGAAGGGATGGTCACTTTGTGCGTATCTTATGAAAAATAGTGTTTTTATTGAATTTTTTCGGCACAAATAAACGTCGGGTTTCCGTTCGCTTTCGGGCGGTTGCGCACAGCAAAATTTATGATCCCGGAGTAAGGCACATTTGCTTCAGCCGTGTGTATGCTTTGTGTGTATCATTGTTACTCGCTTGAATAGATTGAAATTTTTTTAACGAATAGGCGATGGAAGAATGGTCCCGGCCGCCGAAGATCCGCCCAAGCTGGGGGAGAGAAAGCCCCAACAGCTCGCGGCACAGGGTGATGGCATAGGGCCGGGCTTCGGATGCTTGGCGATCGCGGCTTTTGCCCATAAGGGTTTCCGAGGTAATGGAAAAAGAGCGGGCGCAGACGGCGATGATTTGTTCCGGGCTTAAGGCCTTTTGTCCGGTTTCGCCGAGAATTTCCGCCGGGGCGATGCTGCGTTCCGGAAGCAACGATCCATAGGCCCGCACTCGATTGATCGCGCCGTCGATGGCGCGGAAGTCGGCGTAACGCTGGGCCAGGGCCAGGGTTTCCGCCTTGTCCATGCTCAAAGGTTCGCAACGAACCGCGGCGTAGCGTCGGCGCACCTCGAGATCGGGTTTTTTCAGTTCGACCACCAGACCGGCACCCAGGCGTTGGGCCAAGGCAGGCGAGAGGGAACGAGAAGCCGTCGGATTTGTATCCAGAGTGCAGGCGCAGAGCTTGCCCGTTGCGGAAAGAAAGTCAAGCAGCAGAGTGATGCGCTCCTGCACGGCCTGATCCTGGACCAGATGGAGATCATCCAGAAACAGGGCGGAAAAAGACCGGGAAAGGGGCAGTTGCAGGGCGGGGCCGTAAAAAAAATCCAGGTCCGGGGCGCTCTCCAAGGCTTCGCGGGCCATGGCCGCAAGAAGATGCGTTTTCCCTGCCCCGCTTTGTCCGTGGATCACCAGGGGGACATAAGGCGGCGACAGAGGAGAACAGGCGCAGGCTCGAGCTGCTGCCAGAGGAAAATCGTTCTTGCGGTTGTACAAAAAAGAATCAAAGGTCAGGTGCGGGGCGGGTGGGGTGGTGTTGCGCCGGGGCCGCGCCCCGGGGCGCGGACGATTTGCCGCCGGCAGGACGTCTTCTTCCAGGTGCAGGGACCATTCCCCGAGGTGCGTTTGCAGGCCGCGCTCGAAGCTCTGGACCACGGTATCTCGGAATTGCCGGGCAAAATAGACATGGGGAAAAAGCACCCAAATTTCCTTTTTTTCACCGTCCAAACGAACATCAAGGGGGTCGAACCATTGTTCGAGCTCACTGTTCGGGTAGATTTGTTCGAGGTGGCGGCGTAAATCGGCTTTCTGCACGGCTTTTCTGGGTTTGGGTCGGCAAAGGAATTCTTTGCGGGAAAGAACCAGCATAGCAGAGATCCGGTGAAAAAACAATCTACCGGGTGATCAATTTTACTCCTAAAATGATTGAATATTTCTGATAATAACAGCGACCATGCCCGACAGAAGCTTCTGCCGGGCGCAATCTGATAAATATATAAAATATAAATAATTTTACTATGTTGTAACTGCTTTGCCAAAAGGTCGTTTTCGGCTACCATACCGCCTTCCGCTCCGCATGCCCGTGCTGCGCGTTTTTCAGTCAACCGGGGCAGGGGCGCATTCCTTTGACCGGAATCAGTTCATGAAGGCACATAAGCACAGATCTCGTCGTCTTTTTTCTCCCAATTTGCTGAAATTCACCGGGCTTACGCTTTTTGGATTTATTGTGCTCTGCGTCGCTGTTGTGGTATTTATGGAGTGGCGGTCGCCGGATCTGGCCCAGGAACGCGCCATTGAAGATGACCTTGCCGTCGCTGTGGCTTCAGGCAACGGCACCGACCAGACCGAGCCGGAGTCGCCCGCGCCGTCGGAAGAAGACGAGTCGGTGGTCACCCGCACCGTGAACCCCGGCGATACCGCCGGAGTGTTGCTGGGCGAATGGCTGGAACCGCCGGATGTACAGGCGGTCATCAGCGCCTGTGAAAAGGTTTATGCCCTGAACCGGATCCGGGCCGGCCGGCCGTTCACGATTTTCAAAGAAGAAGGCAAGCCAGAGCGCTTTGAATATGAAATCGACGATCTGCAAAAGCTCGTGGTCTGCCGTATTGATGCCGCCTTTACGGCCAGCCTGGAGAAAATTCAGTATGACGTAACCCTGGCCAAGGTCAGTGGGGAGATCACCTCCAGCCTGTTTGAGGACATGGCCCGCCTGGGTGAAACACCGGTGCTGGCAGTGCGCCTGGCCGAGGTCTTTGCCTGGGAAATCAATTTTATCAAAGATATCCAGCCGGGAGATAAATTCACCGTGCTGGTGGAAAAGCGTTATCGCGACGGCAAATTCAAAGGCTACGGCAAGATGCCCGCCGCGATATTCGTCAACCAGGGCAAAACCTTTGAGGCCTTTGCCTTTTCCGACTCCCTCGGCAACTCCGAGTATTATGACCCCCAGGGCCAGAGCCTGAAGCGGGCTTTTCTCAAGGCGCCGCTTTCCTTTACCCGGATCAGTTCCGGCTTCAATTTGAAACGTATGCATCCAATTCTGCGGGAGGTCCGGGCTCATCCGGCCATTGACTATGCCGCGCCCCGGGGTACGCCGATCAAGGCCATCGGCAACGCCGTAGTCGTCTTCTCCGGCTGGGGTAAGGGGGCGGGCAACTATGTGCTGCTGCGCCATACCGGCGGTTATGAGTCCATGTATCTGCACATGTCGGGCTTCGGCAAAGGTATCCGTAAAGGGGTAAAGGTAAGCCAGGGGCAAGTTATCGGCTTTGTGGGCAGTACCGGCTATTCCACGGGGCCGCACCTGGATTTTCGCATGAAAAAGGACGGCAAGTTTGTCAACCCGGCCAAGGTGCTGGCTCCCAGATCCGAACCGGTAACTCCCAAAACTCTGCCGGAGTTCGAAAAGCAGGTGAAACTTCGGCAGGCCTATCTGAACGGTGAAAAACCTCTTGGCGAATATACGCCCTAAAGCATAAGATATAACGCCCGGAGCGGCAGGGTCGGTCCAACGCGGTATTAATCAAAGGTTGCGACCGGCCGATTGCATAAAGTATCGGGAGTTTTCCCGCCCGGGCGCGGCTGAGGCCGCCACCCGGGCGGTGCCGGTATGTTCGCCGCGCAACAACACTTTCATGAGGTGCACATGAGCCAGGAAAACCTGACCCACAAGGATCTCGCCAAGCTGCTCGGGGTTTCGGAAACAACGGTCAAGAGCTATCGGCGCAAGTTTCCCGGGTGTATTCCCGTGTCCAACAAGGGCAAGCCCATCCGTTTCAGCCCGCAGGCCGCCTCCGTTGCCTTGCGTATTCGGGAGCTGTTCGGCACGGGCATGTCCGTGCCCGAAGTGCGTGCCCGCTTGGCCGGCGAGTTCGATTGGATCAATGAAAAGCTGCCGGAGCAAGTAAAAAAGTCGGTGCCGGAGCAAGGCCTTTCCGGCCTGGCCCGGAGCATGGTCGAAATGAGCGGCCGGCAAAGCGCCATGCTCAAGCGCATGCAGAGCATCGAAGCCATGCTGGCCGAACTCGGCCTGGCCGGGGCCGAAGAGGTGGAAAAGCTGCGCGGTTCCAGGGCCGAAGCGGCCCGGCGGGCTGAGGAGCGTCTGGAGGAGCGCCTGAACAGCATCGGCCGGACCACCGATACCTTGAGCGAAACGGTGCGTGTGCTGGCCGATCAACTTGGCCATTTGCTGGAGCGCCGGGCCGCGGCCAAAGAAAACTGGGACAAGGAACGGACCCGCGTGGTGGAAGAAGCCGCGGTCATTGCCGGGCGTACAGAGCCGATGGAGGCCGGGCAGGCCGAAGAGACCGGGGCCAGGGTTATTCCTATCCGGCAAGAGCCGGAGGCTGCCGCGCGCCCCGAATCGGTCGAGGAACCGGCCAGGGCCGAACCGCCCCGGAGCTTTTTCACCCTGCCCCTGGTGGTCCGCACCGAGCAGGGAGTCTATGTGGGGGCCGGCGGCCGGGCCAGGGGCAGGTTTTCTCTAAATGACCTTAAGGCCGTGTTGGTTTACGGTTTCCCCTCGGCCGAGCGCTGGCATATGGGCTGGGAGGCCTATGGCCAGGGCTGGCGCCTAATTCTTGATCGCCCCGGCGTGGAAGAGGCCAGAGTGCTCTCTTTTCTGCTCATGGAACTGCCCACCAAGGACGGGGCCAAGGTGGCGGAAATTCTTCAGCTCAAGGACGGCGACCGCCAGGGACACCCGGCGGAATTCGCCGCTATTCTGGATGCCTTGCTGGGGTGAGCGCCCACCGAACAAAGTCCACGTTTTGCACAACCGTTTTTGATTATCGGAATATGACATGAATGCGCCTTTTTCCAAGGCCGAACGCCTGCTCAAGCGCTACCCGGCGCTTGCCCCGGTTCCGGCCACAGAGCGGGCCAAAGTGGTCCGGGCCGCGCTGCTGCACCCGGTCTGCCTGGCCTTGTTCGCTCTGCTGCTGCTCTGGGCTTTGCCCACGTATCTGACATATCTTCTGCCCCTGGTGGACTCCTGGAACCCGCCCCTGGCCTTGGGGATCATCGCCAAGGCCGTGCTGGGGATCATCCTGCCGGTCTGGATCATTTCCTTTGCCGTTTCCCGTCTGGTCATGCCGCCGCTGTTGCATAGAATCATGCGCAAGCGCGGCTATGGGCCCAAGTAGGGTACCCTTACAAGCCGCGTTTGAAGAGCTTGTCCAACAGGGAGCGCTTCAAGCGCACCACGGTGGGCCTGCCGTGCGGGCAGTGCTCCCGGTTCGGCGTACCGAGCCACAGGGCCAGCAGGCCGGCGGCTTCGTCCCCGGTCAGAGGCTGCCCGGCTTTGATTGCCGCCTTGCAGGCCATGAGGTGGAGCGCATCATCGAAGCCTTCGGTCCGGCCTGCCAGAAGATCGCGCAGGCCTTCCAAAGCCGGAGCCCGATCCAGTACCGTGGGCAGGCCGCGTACCCGCAGCAGGCCGGCTGGCCGCTCCAGCACCCAACCCATACGGATCAGCTTGTCCCAGGCCGCTTCCAGACGAGCTTCCATGTCCCCGTCCAGAGGGATGTCCGCGGGCGCGAGCAAAAGCCTGCCCGGTCCGGCGGCATTTTCCAGGCGGTGCAGCAAGACCCGCTCATGGGCGGCGTGTTGGTCCAGAAGGAGCGGGGTCTCGCCATCCAGGAGGAAAAGATAGGCATTGAGGATCTGAGCCGGGCAGAGCAGCCCGCCCACCCGGACCGGGAAGCCGGAGCCCGTTGTTTTTGTTTGTTCTGTGCGCGGCAGATAGACCTCGCCCGCTTCGGCCACGGCCGGGCGCAACGGCCGGGAGGGAAAAAAGTCAGGCATGCCTGGTACCGGTGCACTCGCCTTGGGCGCACCGGGTATACCGGGTGTACCGGGTGTACCGGCAGGCAGGACGGACTCGGGCTCGTCGGCTAGGAAGAGGGTTTCTTCACCGTTCTCGGTCGACTCGGGCAGATTGATGATTCGGGGCGCATCCAGGCTGCCCCAGAACCCCTGGGGTCTGGGGTCGAGTGGCGCGACAAAGAGCGGCGGCAACTCGGCAAAAGCCGGAGTTTCCTTCGCCTCAAGGCCGGCAGAAGGCAGGATTGGCTCGCCGGCAAAGGCGCTTTCCACAGCCCGCAGAGCCGCGCCGAATATGGCCCGCTCGTCGCGGAAGCGCACCTCGTTTTTGGCCGGATGCACGTTGACGTCCACTTCTTCCGGGTCCAGTTCCACGAAGAGCACGGCCTGGGGAAATTCCCGGCCGGTCAGTCGGCCTTTGTAGGCTTCGCGTACGGCCTTGAGCAGCAGGCGGTCGGCCACGGGCCGGCCGTTGACATACAGGCGCACGCCGTCGCCGCGCGCCTGGGCCAGGGCCGGCGGCGCGGCCAGGCCGTGGGCCCTCAGGCCATTGCGTTGCAGATCAAAGGGCAGCATCTCGCGCACACCGGTATCGCCCAGGGCGCCGGCCAGGCGGGAGCGCAGGTCTTCTCCGGCGTGCAGGCAAAGCACTTCACGCCCACCGGAGGCCAGGCGAAAGCCCACATCGGTGTTGGCCAGGGCCAGGCGGATGAGCATTTCCCGGCAGCGCTTCAGTTCTGCGGACGGGGATTTGAGGAATTTCAAGCGCGCCGGCACGTTGGAGAAAAGATCCCGAACCTCCACCAGGGTGCCCCTGGTTAGGGCGGCCGGTCCTTGGCCCACGGTTTCGGAAAAGCGTACTCGGATAAAGGCGGCCTCGGCGGTGTTGCCGTCGGCGCCGCTGAAAGCGCTGGTCACGGTCAGGTCGGCCACCGAGGCGATGCTCGGCAGAGCCTCGCCACGAAAGCCGTAGTGGCTGACGTGCAGCAGGTCTTCAAAGGTGGCCAGCTTGCTGGTGGCATGGCGGGTCACGGCCTGTTCCAATTCAGCGGCCGGAATGCCGTAACCGTTGTCGCGCACCGAGAACAAGCGCACACCGCCGTCTTCAAGATCCACGCGGATGTCCGTGGCCCCGGCATCCAGGCTGTTTTCCACCAGTTCCTTGAGCACGCCGGCCGGCCGGTCGACCACCTCGCCGGCGGCGATCTGGTTGCGCAGAGCCGAAGGGAGCAGACGAATGGGACGGATGGGGGCGGGAGTATTCATGTCCGGAGTGTAGCCTGCGGGCCGGCGTAGGTAAAGTACCTCAAGCGTACACGGCCAGCAGTTCCGGAGCGGGCCGGCGGGTTTTGCCGCTGCAGCTGATGTTTCGGGGCGCGTTGAAGCGGGTCAGCCGGGCCGTGCGGTAAAGCAAACGGGTATCTTCGGTGTCGTGGTTGCTGATCAGCACCGGAATGCCCAGTTCATGGGCTTCACCGGCCAGGCGGGCCAGGTCTTGCTGGTCCGTCGGACCGAAGCCCGTTCCGGCGTAGGTGGTGAAACCGGCCTTGCCGCCAAGCGGGGCATAGGGCGGGTCACAGTAAACCACGTCACCGGGCCGCAACTCGGCAAACACCCGGCGGAAGTCGCGCCGGACGAACTCTGTTTCGCTTGCCGCGGTCCTACGCCAAAAGACCCGCAGTTCCTTCTCGGGGAAGTAGGGCCGAATGTAGCGGCCAAAAGGCACATTGAACAGCCCTTTGCCGTTGTAGCGCACCAGGCCGTTGTATCCATGGCGGTTGAGATAGAGCAGCAGGGCGCTGCGCTCGATCGGCTCGCGGCTTGCGTTGAAACGCCGGCGCAGGGCGGCGAAGGCCTCGGGCGTGTTGTTTCCGGCCTGAAAGAAGTCACGGCAGAACGCTATGAATTCTTCCCCTCCGGCCTGGAGACAGCGGAACAGGGCAATGAGATCCTCATTGCAGTCGCAGATCAGAGCCCGGCCAAAGGGGGCATTCAGAAACAGGGCGGCCGAACCGGCAAAGGGTTCCACCAAACGCTCGCCGGCCGGGAGTTCGGCCAGGATGCGGCCAAGCAGCCGGTATTTGCCGCCTGCCCATTTTAAAAAGGGCCGGGAAAAAGGGGAGGTCTCGGGGGCCATGCCCGGCAGATAGCTGCAAACAAAATAAAGGTCAACACGGGAGGAAAGATGGAGGTGCCCCGAGAGCGGCAGGCCGCGGCCGTGTCGTCTGCCGAATGTGATAAATCGCACCCTTGCAATCCGTGTTCAAGTACGTATTATGTGCCTATGCAATACACAGAATACCTGCGGAGGGCCGGCGTATGAACGAACCCTTCCGTTTGCCCCTTCCCGGAATGTTTCCGGGCGGTCCCCGGCAAAAGCCGCCGGGGCGCTCTCGCCGTGTTGCCGCGCCCGAGGGATATTCCCTGTATGACCCTGAGCTGCTCTATGTGGAATGCCGGGTCTGCGGCAAGCCGGTGCTTTGGGAGTTCGGCAAGACCACGGAGTTGCTTGCTGCGGCCGGGGTCGACTTTACTCTGCTTGACGCCCATTGCCTGATTCTCTCCGAAGGCTGCCCCGTCTGCCGACCCCGGCCCGAAGACGGCTATATGTTGGCCGTGGTACGTCTGGCGGGCATCGGCGTGGAAGAATCGCTGCGTTTGTTGCATTCCGGCGGCAAAGCCTGACATGCCCGGAGGGACGCGTTCCCGCTTCCGGTCATGGTTTTTTTTGCCGCTTCTCGGCGGTCTGCTTCTGATTGCGGCCGCCACCCTCATTCCCTCTGCCGAGCGCCGTTTGGCCGACACCTTGGGCAAACTGCTGCGCAACGGCCTTGGCCTTGTACCCGCGTCGCTTGAGGTCAATCTTCCGGCCGGCCTGGCCGTGGCCCGTGATCTCCGCCCGACACCGGGGTTCGCCATGGTCCGCCGGGTGGAAGAAATACGGCTTGAGGGCGTAAACCTGTTTGCCCTGGTATTTGGAACCGAGGACGCACGCCTGGCCGACCACTTTCTGCTGCGCGGGGTGGAGCCGATGCACTCCAACGCCGGGCTTGCTCTGGAACGGTTGGAAGTCCACGAACTGTCCGGCCCCTTTCCCGGTTTGCTTTCCCTGCCTTGGGAGCCGCGAGGCGAGGCTTTCGGTCCGGACGCTTTGCGCATGCGGGCCAAGGTTGTCGATCTGACCGGGCTGCGTCTGCATGACCCCGGCCTGGATTTGGCCCTCGACGCGTTGTCGGGCGTTGGGTTTTCTCTTGCCCGGCATGAGCTGTTGCTGCTCGACGGTTTACGCTATGAAGCGGACGGCCTGCGCTTTGGGGCAGCCCACCTGCTTTCGGGAGCACGGCGCGGCCTGAATTTGCTGCCATACTTCGAAAGCCCTGCCGGGGGCGGCGAAGCGACTCGTTTGCCGGCCGGCGTGCGGCTGAATTTTTTGGCCCTGCGGGCCGAAGCGGCTTATCCGACAGGCGGGGCCTGGCGGGCCGCTCTGCTTTCCGGTGCGTTGTTTTCCGGGCCGGAGTCCGCCCGCGTCGTCCTGGCTGTCAGGGGCCTCACCGCACTGGACTGGATTGCCGCGGATTTTTTGCCTCCGGCCGACGGCCGTCTTGCCGGCGAGGCGCAAGCGGAGTCCGGAGCCGGTGCCGGCGGTTTCAGGTTGACCGTGCAGGGGGAACTGCGCAACCCGGCCGGCGAGAAGGCACGCCTGCTCTGGGAACAGGCGGACGAGCCGCCGCCTCCCAATGCGCCCGGCCTTTTCCCCGCCCTTGAATTGCGCACTCCCAAGCTGCTTGCAGCCTCTCTGGATTTCGAAAATCGCGGCAGACCGCATTCCACCTTCGCCCGTTGGACGTTCCGACTGCTGCAACAGGGCATGCGCGAGGCCCCCGGCCTGTTCACTCCGGCTTGGCAGGCTGAAATCTCGACCTTCAGCCGTGAGGGCGGCGGCCTGTGCCTGTCCCTGGAACCGACAAGACCCACGCCCCTGCTCTTTATCCCCAACCTCCTGCTCGACGGCTCTCCGGACATTGGTGCTGGTTTGAGTCGTTCCGCTCCCGGGACTTAGGGGGGTGCCGCCACCCCCAGAGCATTTTAACTTTGAAGCGCTGTATATCCATATGAATCAAACCAGCCCTGGCATCGTCAACCGTGACGGCGTTCAGGGCAGCAGCAGCAGCGGCTGCAAGCAACTCTTCTGTGCGTGGCTTTATTTCACGCAGTATTTGTTTGACTTTGCTCCACATCTTTCCAATCGGATTGAAATCTTGGCTGTAGGCAGGAAAAAAACACTTCCCCTGGCGTTTGCGGATTACGTTGCAAGCATCTTGAGACTTATGGGCGCTAAGACTGTCCATGACAACAATATCTCCTAGCCGCAATGTTGGTGCAAGGCCTTCTTTTATGTAAGCACCAAACATCTTGCGATCGACCGCACCTTCAAAAATAAGACTTTCAGTCTCGCCATCAAGTCTGATTGAGGATAGGATCGTCACTGTCTCCCAGTGCACGCATGGAGCGGAAGCCGTACATCGATTTCCGCGTTAGAATGCTCTAAAAAATGCCGGCCCCGGCTCCTCAGGAGGAGCCGGGGCCGGCGTTTTTTAGGCCGTGCCGACTCTTACTTCGTGCCCGGGGTGGTTTGAACCTTCAGGTTCAGGCCTTCTATGGAAGTGGCCAGGGCCTGTTGCAAGGCATCCATGGCCATGGGCGCGCTCGGAGCGATGCTGAAGCTGAAGGTGGAACCCGGGGTTTCCAGGAACTGGGCCAGAGCGTCGGCAACTTGTTTCATGGCGCCGCCGGCCATGCCCTGCATCTTTATGGCCTCAATGGATTGGGCCTTGAGGGCTTCTTTGCTGACGGAGGGATTGTAGGCCTTCTGCTCCTCGGCCAGACAGGCAAAGATCAGGTCGACCATACCGCTGTCCTTCATGCTGAAGGTCATGCCGGTGAGGTTTACACTGTCGGGGGCGTTGGGCACGGCCGGGACATCTTTGTCGGACTCGGCAAAGGTGCCCTTGGCGGAAAATTCGCCGCCACCCAGGTTTTTGTCGGCAATGCGCAGGGTGTTCAGGGTCATGCGGCCGCCGGCGCCTTCTTTGACGGCTTCAAAGTCCACGGCGCCGGAAAAATCAAAGGGCTTGCCGTAGAGAGTAGCCAGGGCCTTGCCCTCAAAGCCCTTGCCGTAGACCGAAGGCGGGATGACAAACCCGTCCACTTCCTTTTTCAGGGAGATGCGGTCCGGGGTGATCACCAGGTCGACCGTGGCCTTACGCAGGGTTATGGGGTCGTTGGTCAGGGGACGCAGCGAGGCGTTTTCGATCAGCATGCCTTCCATGCGCAGGCCGGTTTTTTTGAAGGCTGCGGCCAGATCGTCGCCGAAGGCGTCGGGGGTGGCCATGGGGGCGGCGTTCGCCGCCTCGGGCGTGCCGAGATGCTTTATATAAGGGGTGATAAAATCGGGCAGGACCACCTTCTTGATGTTCCACTTGCCGATGGAGAAGAGTTCGGCGCCCATGGCCACGATTTTGAAGTTTTCCATGGTCAGATCGTTGTAGTCAAGCATGGTCATTGAACCGGTGGAGCATTTGTCCATGAGCATGGTGCCGGAGATGATGCCCATGTTGAAGTCGGCCCGGTAGCCTTCGGCCGAGGTGGAGCCGATTTTCATGGTCATGAATGAGGGCACCAAGTCGGCAATGCTCGCGTTCGGCTTGTTCAGGGCCTTTTCGAGGGCGGCCGCGTCCATCTGCAGGTCGTTGATCACGACCTGCTTGACCGAAGAGGCCACAGTGCCCTCGCCTAGGCCGGCGGCACTCTCGCCGGAGAGGGTCATGGAGCTTTTGTAATCTTTATAGGTGGTCTTTTTGGCGATGAGCACCACGCCGGTTTTGGTGTCGGCGTCAAAGTCCACGCCCTCGGCCTTGATCTCGGCCGCGCTCAGGTGCATCGTGCCCATGCCCGCGTAAGGCACGTCGGCCATGAAGTTGGTGATGGTCAGGGTGTCGCCCTTGACCATCACGGTGGCGTTGTGGGTGCCGGGCAGCTTGGCCAGTTGGTCTTCAACCTTCTTCTTGTTTTCTGCATCCTTTTTGCCGTCGTCGCCGCACCCGGCCGTGACCAGAATCAACGCCAGGGCCAGAATGGCGTAAACAGAACGAAACCGTTTCATATTCTCTCCTTCCGGCAGAGCCGGGTGTGGGTTTACGTTTTTGAGCATAGCCGGATTGTCGGCTTGTGGAAAGAGAAAAATGCGAAAATCCTATTGTTTTACCGCCGGGGCATATGTTCCAGGCGGAAAATAAATCCCGGCGGCGAGGACTCCGAGAGCCGGTCCAATTCCTTAAAAGGGATAGGCGGGTCGCATTGGGCGGAAAGAATCACGCGGCCTCCCTGATTGAGCAGCAGGGTCACGGCCTCAATGAATTTCATCTCCGCATCCGAGATCGGGTGTGCCGGCGTGGTGGCAATATGTTGCAACAATTCTTCTTTGCGCATGTCCGTGACGGCCAGGGTCTTGGCAATGCCGCCGCGATCCTCCAGCACCAGCCGGCTTGCGCGCAGGCGCATGACCGCCTCGGCGGCCGGAATGGACGGGAAGTCCGGCGTGGAGAGCTGAAACTCGCCGTTCACCTCGGCTTCCAGCAGGCCGCGGTCCGCCAGGTTCAGGCCGGCGTTCAGCGCGAATTCGCCGCCCCCGCCCTCAGATTTCATCTCCCAGCGCAACGACTGGTCGGAGCGGTATGCCTCGCCGGGCAGCAGGCCGAAAGTTCTGGGCGGGCCGGCCAGAGCCAGAACCGAGGCGGGCACGACCAGCCCCTTGCCCACAAGGGCCAGGCGCAGAGCGTCCGGCGAAAAGAAAAAGTCGCCTTCAAAGCGGGCCAGGGTCATGGCGTCGGTGGTCATGGGCCGGACGCGCAGGTTTTCCAGGCGCAGCCCTTCCAGGCGCATTGGTTCGGCACGCAACCGACCGGCCAACTCCCTGCGCGCCCATTCTGCCGCATCGGGGGGCCCGGCATCACCCGTCAGGTCGGCGGACGTTTTCTTTTTGTCTTCGGCGGCGAGATGCTCCAGAAAGGGCGCCAGATCCGGCAGGCGCAGGAGCTTGAAGCCCGAGGAGTCGACGGCCACGACTTCCACGCCCATGGCCATGACCGAAACGTTCTTCACCTGGTAGTCGCGGTATTCGAACAGGCGGGCCGAAGCCAGTGAGGTGCTTTCGGTTTTGCTCGTCACACCCACGAAATTGTAGGAAAAATCCTGAACTTCGCGTTCGGCGCGGATGGGGCCGCAGTGCCAGGTGTTCAGGGTTTTGAGCAGAATTTCCGGTTCGGCCGTCTCGTCCAGCACGGCGGCAAGCCCGGCGGCGTCGCCTGTCGCGTTGTTGATCTCCAGGCGTTCAAGGCTGTAGGAAAAGTCCGCGCCAAAATCCGAGACGGTCGCAATACCCGCCATGGTCATGGCGGCGCGCAGGTTTTTTAGTTCGGCTTTGCGGAACAGTGAAGCGCCGCCGGGTGTTTCGTCCGCCGCAAAGTTCACTCCCTCGACCTCCAGGTCAAAGGCCAAACTGAATACCGCCCAGGCGGAATCTGGCGCCCACAGGCCGCGAAAGTTCCGCACAGTCAGGGTATCACCTTTGACTTCCACGGTGGCGTTCCAGCCTTTGGGCAATCGGGCCAGCAGATTTTCAATTTTCTTTTTATTTTTCGCGTCCCGGGCGGGGTCGGCAAAGCAGCCGAAGCAGCCCAGGGCAACCATGAGGGCAAAAAAAAGGACGGTGGGGCGGACGAAGCGCATACAACCTCCAGAGGCAAGTGACGATTGACACACTCTACCCCATAACGAGCCGCCGAGCAAAAGAATTCGAAGGCACTTCGAAGTAATTTCAAAATGAAATTGCTCCAAAGTACTCTTAGAATGAGATTGGAAGGGGGCGCCCAGAGCAAGCGGACGTCCGCTTGCTCTGGGCTCGTTCGAAAGTCTGTCGGCAATATGGTTTCATAAACATTTTCAAAGTGAAAATGCTCTAACGAATGAATACGCCGTCTTCCAGTTCCTGGAAGGCTTGGCGCAATTCGTCCTCGGTGTTCATGACAATGGGGCCGCCCCAGGCAATGGGCTCGCGCAGGGGTTTGCCCGAGACAATGACCAAAAGGGCGCCGCGCGGCCCGGCAACCAGGCGCAGCCCGTCACCGGAGCCAAAAAGCAGAGCTTGGTGCGAGGGGTGCTCCTCCGGATCGTTGGCCACGCGCACAGAGCCGGCCAGGATGTAGGCGAACGCGGTGTCTTCGCCCGGCAGAGGCCATTCCCAGGTTATTCCCGGCTCCAGACGCAGGTCGATGAGCTTGGCCGGGACATATTCGGGCATGACCGCGCCAGCGGTTTCCTTGTAGCGCCCGGCAATGACCCGTACGGTTGCTCCCGGCTCTTCGGCCATGGGCACAATGGCCGCGGTGATGTCTCGGTATTTGGGCGGGACCATTTTCTGCGCCTTGGGCAGGTTGACCCAGAGCTGTAGCCCAAGCATGCGCGGCGAGGCCTGGGGCATTTCCTGGTGCAGGATGCCGCGCCCGGCGGTCATCCACTGACAGTCGCCGGAGCGGATCACCCCCTTGTTGCCCAAGGAGTCTTCATGGGAGATTTCCCCTTCGGCCAGGTAGGTGACGGTTTCGATGCCCCGGTGCGGGTGCATGGGGAAGCCCCGGGTGTAATCCGCCGGATTGGTGGAGTCAAAGGCGTCCAAAAGCAGAAAGGGATCGAGATCGGCGGTGTCGTGGTGTCCGACAACACGTACCAGGCGCACACCGGCACCGTCGACGGCGTCGCGACCGCGGATCAGGCGTTTGACTGAACGTGGCTTCACGTGGACCTCCTGGAGTTTACCGCCCGCGCAACGGTGTGGACGGCTTCCAGGTTACCATGTCGCCGGCGTAAAGGGAACGGCGTTCAGCGAAGGGATTCCAAGGCCTCCTTGAGGAGCGGGAGCCGTGCTCTGAGTCGGTCGAGGGCGGCCGTTGCTCCGGTTTTGTCTTCGGCCCTGGCCGCTTGCTCCAGGGCAAGGCACAGGCCCCTTTCCTCCTCGGCGCCCACGCCGGCGCAATTGCTTTTGCAGGAATGGGCCAGGCGGGTGAGCGCGGGCATATCGCCCGTCTGCAGGGCCGCCTCCATTTCCCCGAGGGTCTCAGGCAGGCGGGCGGCGAAAAAACGGGCGATTTCCAGAAAGATATCTTTGCCGCCCATGCGTTCAATGGCGGTTTCCAGGTCAAGCCGGAT
The DNA here is from genome assembly GCA_031553235.1 of Desulfovibrio sp. GTDB lineage: Bacteria > Desulfobacterota > Desulfovibrionia > Desulfovibrionales > Desulfovibrionaceae > Frigididesulfovibrio. The sequence goes on along the minus strand of JAVBLS010000050.1, from coordinate 18,896 downwards.
GGGGTTCATGCAGATCTCCGTCAAGGTCGTGGTGAGTGAAATTGCTGGGACAGCATGCATATTCAGATATTTTTTGTCCAGATTTCTCCTGAGAATCTTGCGAAATAAATTGTATCGAATATATTTGTATTTAACCTGAAAAAAGGCGAACCAATCGATAAAGTGCACATTTTATCGCATGATCGTTCTCTGTCAACGATAAAATATAAATAAATTAGTCTAAATTTGAATAATGAAGGTAATATGGGGGGTTTGCATTTTTTTTTAAATGCATTATAGTTTTACCATATACCAAATGAATTTTTTGTTATATAAACGCGTATCGCTTACTCGTTATTTTAGGGAGTGCCGAACGCGTCGATTTACCCAGTGCCTTTTTCGGCACGAGGAGGCAGTTATGAAGTTGTCCGCCCGCTCCCGCTATGCCGCAAGAATCCTTCTGGAGCTTGCCCGGCATAAGGTCGGCACCCCCATGTCCGCAGCGGTGCTCTCGCAACATACGGGCGTTTCCGTGCAGTTTGTGGAGCAAATCCTTAAACCTTTGAAGCAGAAGGGTCTCACTTCCAGTGTGCGCGGCGCTGCGGGGGGGCATCGATTGGCCAAAAAACCTGAAGAAATCACCCTTGGCGAGGTGGTTCGCCTGATGGAAGGCGGTGTGATGCTGTCGGTTTGCTGCGGAGACAAGGCCAACGACTGCCAGAGGAAAGAAGGCTGCCTGACTCGCCGGGCTTGGGTGCAGGTATCCAACACCCTTGAGCGGGAACTGGACTCCATTTCTCTGGCTTCGCTGCTCCACGGGGAGCAGGTCTGTCTCGAGGACAGAGAAGTTAAAACAATTCGAATGCCGTCCCGGCCCAAGGATTTGGTGGCCATGCCCCGTTCCGTGGTGCGCCGGGTCAAGGGTTTGCGGCCGCGTTGAGCCCTTTGGGGCAATCGCAGGCGACACTGTCCATATACCATTGCCGGTCGAAGCAATTTTACGGCAGGCCCTCAACCGCCGCACAGGCGGCAGGGGCCTTGCTCTTTCAAGCGTTGTTTAGATCTTGGAAGGCCTTGTCCACCAACTTACCCAGGGCTCGGCAGAGATCTTCGTCCACATTGACGAAGCATAGACCCATGAGGTGTGCCGGGCCTCCACGGCGTATCCAGCTTACTTCGGCGATAGCCTGGAAGTATTGCTCCGCGTCGTTTTCATAGACCTTGAAAAAACCGCTGGAAAACTTGTTCAGCAGAGGAATGTGCACACTGATGTGCAACCGGGTGCCCACCGGCAGAGGGGAGGAAGATTCCACGCACAGGCCGCCTTTGCTGATATCGGTGCAGGCAACATCGATCAGCGGATCCTTGGCAATGGGGAATACCAACTCTCTGGCCTGCACCCGGTAAGGGCGGGGCAGACGGGCCCAGCGTCTTTTGTCGTCTTCTTTTTCCGTGCTCATCGTCTCTCCCTTGTGCGAAAGGCCGAAGCCCGATCTGAGGCTGCCATGATGCTACACCGTTTTCCCCGCTTTTAGCAAGCTTGTGGAAATCGGGCCGCCTTCGGCTTGCCGAGCGTATCTCCCGGCGTGCATGTGGTGATGGACGGGCGCCCGGGCGTTTTCGGATCGCACCTCGGAATTCCTCTTGGCTTGGCGCATGAAATGCGTCATTATGGAGGGACAGCGGTCAACCGCGGCTCCATAGCCGGAGCCGCCGTCCCCCGCAAGGACGGGCTTTGCGCATGAAGGGGCAACACCCGGGCCTCACACCGATTCAGTATTGCGGCGACAGCCGCATTGAAGCGTTGCAGTCGCGCATCCAATACAAGATGCGCGACTATGCCGGTTATCATTTTTCCGAGCAGCAATCCTGCGCCATCAACGTATTCTTCGATCTTGCCCAGGAATATGATGATTCCACGTCGATTCACCTGCTTTCCGTATTGATTTTACGGATGTTTTTTTCTCTGGAGGCCGAGTTTTACAGCCGTGACGCTGATGGCCTGCCGGTGCTGCGCACCCCCAAAGTACGCGAAGGATCGCCTGCGCTGGACATAGCTCGGCTTGAGCCTTGGTGCGATGCGGAGCACTGCTCTTTGCCCGTGCGGGGCAAAAGCTCGGTATTTTTGCCCAGCGAGCACCGTCTGTTGGACGGCGAAACGCAACTCGGCATGCTGGTGATCTATCCCGAGGCCCCCCTGGATGCGCAGAGCCGGCTTTTTTTCGAAAAATTTGCCAACCGGGTGGGTTTCTGCCTGCACAACCGGCTGTTGGCCGAGCGCAACAGCCGGCATATTCTGTTCGTGCGCAAGCTGGCCCATGACATTGGGCACAATGTTATTTCACCGAACATGCAGTTCAAACTCATGCTCAACCGTCTGGAAGAGCAAGTTCGACTGCTCGGTGAGGCCTGCGCCTCTCACGAGGATGCGCCGGGCGGGCATGAGCTTGTTCTGTTGCACGCGGGAGTGGCCGAGCGTCTTTCAGCCCTGCAGATGCACTTTCGTTTCAGTGCCATGTTTTTGGAAGCGCTTTTGCGCCAGGGCCATTTCGACGAAGGGCACTACGTGCTGCGCCGCACGCGTTTCAACCTTTGCGAGCAGGTGGTGGGGCCGCAGTTTGAGCGCTACCTGCCGTATTTCGCCGAGCGCAATATCCGCATTCCACCCGGCACGCCGCAACTGTCCGACTGTTCCTGTGCCGTCAACGCCGATCTCGGGTTGATCAGCCAAGTGTTGGCCAACCTCCTGTCCAATGCCGTGAAATATTGCGCTCCGGGGCAGCAGGGCCAACCTCCGGAGGTCTGGTGCGGCGTGGACATTCTGCCCGGTCGCTTCCACGGTGGGGTTGACGGCATTCGGGTACAGGTGCGCACCTCGGGCAGGCCCATTCTTCCCGATGAGGCCGAAAGCTTGTTCCATGACAACTATCGGGGTTCCAATGCCGGCGAGCAGCCGGGCAGCGGGCACGGTCTGTTTTTCGTGCGCGAGATCACCACGGAGCACGGTGGCGAGTGCGGCTACATGCCGGTGCCCGGCGGAAACATCTTTTATTTCACCCTGCCTCGAGCGACATAGCTTCGGACGGCATAGGGAATTTTGCGAGGCCCAGGCGAAGAGCGTCTGCAGCCTGAGGCAAGGCAGGGGCAGTCCTGCGTTCAGCGCACGTTCAGGCGCAAAAAGCGTTTCTTGCCCAGTTTGATTATATATTCGCCGGCCGGCAGGGGGGCGGCGCCGTCGGTGCAGACCGCATCGTCGATGCTCAGGGCGTTTTGGGCAATGAGCCGGCGAGCCTCGCCGCGCGAGGCGGTCAGGCCGGAATCGGTCAGAAAGACCACCGGCGTGGAGGTTTCGCCGCTCACGCAGCTGTGTGTGGGGGCATCGTTGGGCACGCCGCCGTCGGCAAAGACCGCGTTGAATTCCTGCCTGGCTTCGGCCGCCTTGGCCTCCCCGTGATAGCGGGCGGTCATTTCCAGAGCCAGTTCTTCTTTGACCAGCTTAGGGTGGCGGGTGCCGCTCGCCACGTCCTTTTTCAAGGCTGCGATGGCATCCAGGGTTTTAACCGAAAGCAGTTCGTACCACCGCCACATGAGCTCGTCGGAAACGGACATAACCTTGCCGAACATGGTGGCGGCGGGTTCGTCAATGCCGACGTAGTTACCCAGAGATTTGGACATCTTTTTGACCCCGTCCAGGCCCTCAAGCAGCGGCATGGTCAGAATGCACTGGGGTTCCAAGCCATATTGGGCCTGGAGATGCCTGCCCACCAGGAGGTTGAATTTCTGGTCCGTGCCGCCCATCTCCACGTCGCATTTCAGGGCCACGGAGTCGTACCCCTGGCAGAGGGGGTACATAAATTCGTGAATGGAAATGGGAATGTTGTTCTTATAGCGTTTTTCGAAGTCGTCGCGCTCAAGCATGCGGGCCACGGTGTAGCGCGAGGTCAGGCGAATAAAGTCGGCGGCCGTAAGCGCGCCCAGCCAGCGCGAGTTGAAGTCCACCACGGTTTTTTCCGGGTTCAGGATCTTGAAGACCTGTTTTTTGTAGGTCTCGGCGTTGGCCGCAATTTGTTCCGGAGTCAGGGGCGGCCGGGTGTCGGAGCGACCCGAGGGGTCACCGATCAGACCGGTGAAATCGCCGATCAGAAAGACGATTTCGTGGCCGAATTCCTGGAAGTGGCGCATCTTGTGGATGACCACCGTATGTCCGAGGTGCAGATCCGGGGCGGTGGGGTCGAAACCGACCTTGATACGCAGGGGTTTTTGGCGGGCCAGTTTTTTGCGCAGTTCCTGCTCGTCGATGAGTTCGGCGCAGCCGCGCTTGATCTGGGCCATCTGGGCATCGATGTCGTGAGTGATGACGGTCATGTGTGTAGGTGCTCCCGCTGTGGATGAGGCTGCACGCTTGCAGAGATTGGGCGGCATGTCAAGATTGGGGCGCAGTCTAGCTTTGCAGCTTGCGAACCAGAGCCAACGCCCCGTCAAAGTCGTAACGCCCGACCAGGGCCTGGATCTCGGTAAAAGCGGCCTGGGGCAGCAGCCGGGCCATCTCGGCCGCATGCTGCTCCAGGTGCTCGGCCGCGGTCGCGTCATCCTCCGCCAGCAAGGCGGCAAGCTCCGTCAGCAGCTCGGCTCGGCGCCCGGCGTCGGCCTCTCCGCCCGCGGTGGGCGTGGCGGCGCCTTCCACCGGGCGGGCGGCGTCTTCATAAGCGAAAAAGTCGCGCAGCACCTGCTGCACCGAGGCCAGGCCGTCAAAGCAGTTGCCGGCGAGGCGTTGAATTTCAACGCCACCTCCACCGGCAAAGGCGGATTCCAGAAACGCCGCCTCGCCGGACAGGCGCTCGGCGCCGATGGAACCGGCCAGACCCTTGAGGGTGTGGACGATACGCTTGGCTTCTTCGGTTCTGCCGGCCTCCATGGCCTGCCGGAACTTGTCGGCCGTATCGCCGTAAAAGTCGATGAACTGGCGCAACAGCTTGAGGTACAGGCGTTCGTTGCCGCCAAGCCTGGCCAGGGCTTTTTCGGCATCCAGGCCCGGCAGACGACGCAACGACGGTACCGCGCCGCCGGTTTCTTCGCGGTGCGGGGCTGGGCGCGGCAAGGTCCGGGCCGGCTTGACCCAGCGGGCCAGGGTGAGGAAGAATTTATCCACCTCAATGGGCTTGGATATGTGGTCGTTCATGCCCACGGCCAGGCATCTGTTGCGCTCCTCGACCATGGCGTGGGCGGTCATGGCCACAATGGGCATGGCGTCGTTGGCTTTATCGGCGCGCAGGATGGTCGCGGCCTCATAGCCGTCCATCTCGGGCATCTGCAGATCCATGAGCACCAGGTCGAAGGCCGGCGATTGCCCGCTCTGCCGGACAAGATCCACGGCCACGGCGCCGTTTTCCGCCGGCACGACCTCGGCGCCGGCGTCTTCGAGCAGTTCTGTGGCCACCTGCCGGTTGATCGGGTTGTCTTCCACCAGCAGAATACGCGTCCCGGCCATGGAAATCTGTCGAGGGCCGGGTTTGCGGGCTTCTGCCCGGGCAGGCCGCCCGGCGCCAAGCAGGGCGGCGCTCAAGGTGTCGAACAAGGTCGAGTTGTTGATGGGCTTGTAGAGCACCCCGGCGGCTCCGGCCTTTTCCGCCTGTTGCAGCACCTCGGAGCGGCCCATGGCCGTGGTGATGAAAACCTTGGGCACGTTGGTCAGGTTTAATTCGGCCCGCAGGCGGTAGGTGGCTTCAATGCCGTCCATGCCGGGCATGCGCCAGTCCATGAGCACGATGCGGTAGGGGGCTTCGGCGTCGGCCTGCCAGAGCAGGGCAAAGGCCTCGGTGGCCGACTCGGCGCAATCGGCCCGGAACATCATTCCGGCCAGGGTGGTCTGGAGCATGCGCCGGGCCGGCTCGTTGTCGTCCACCACCAGGATGCGCGCCGACGGGCCGAGTTTACGGTTGTCGCCCCGGCCGCCCTCGGGCAGGTCGAATACGGCCGTGAAGGTAAAGGTGGAGCCCTTGCCGGGTTCGGCCGCCACCTGGATGGAGCCGTCCATCATTTCCAGCAGGCGCTTGGTGATGGTCAGGCCGAGGCCCGTGCCGCCGAATTTGCGGGTGATGGAGCCATCGGCCTGGGTAAAGGCGGTAAAGAGCCGTCTTTGCTGTTCCGGAGTCATGCCGATGCCGGTGTCTTTGACCATGAACTTCAAGCGCACCTTGTTGTCGATGTGGGCGTCCAGGGTGCAGGACGTGATGATCTCGCCCCGTTCGGTGAATTTCACCGCGTTGTTCAGCAGGTTGGTGAGCACCTGCCCCAGGCGTAGGGGATCGCCGATCAGGGTTTGGGGCACGCTCGGGTCCACGCCGAAAAGCATTTCAAGGCCTTTTTCGTCCGCCTTGTGGCTGATCAGGGCCGCGATGTTGTCCAAAATGTCGTCGAGTTTGAATTCGGTTTTTTCCATGTCCAGCCGGCCGGATTCAATCTTGGAGAAATCTAGGATATCGTTGATGATCCCAAGCAGGGCTCCGGCGGCGGCGTAAATTTTTTGCACATAGGTGTGTTGCTTGGTGGAGAGATTGGTTTTCAGGGCCAGGTATGCCATGCCGATGACCGCGTTCATCGGGGTGCGGATCTCGTGGCTCATGTTGGCCAGAAATTCGCTTTTGGCCTTGTTGGCCTCATCGGCCGCGGCCTTGGCCTTACGTAGATCGCTGTTGCGCGCCTCCAGGGTGTCGGCCATTTCATCAAAGGTTTTGGCCAGCAGGCCCATTTCGCCGCGCAGGCCCTTGAAGGCGGTACGGGCGGCCAGATTGCCCGACGCCAGGGAACGCGCGGCCAGCACCAGCATGTTCACCGGCCGGACCAGCACGGCCCGGCCCATGCCCCAGGCGATGCCCAGGGCGCAGGCCGCGGCTGCGGCCAATAGGGCGACGTCGCGCAAGAGAGCGGCGTCGGCGGCGGCGTAGGCGGTGCTTTTGAGTGTGGAAATCTCCACGGTCAGGTACGGCTTTTCCATGCCCGGCAGAAAAACCTGGCGATAGGCCAGCACGTGCTCTCGGCCTTCACGATCCATCAGGGTCAGCACGCCGGCCGGTTCGGCCCGGGTCGCGATTTCACGTCGGGCGCCGACCTCGTAGCCTCCGCCGGAGCCGGTTTCGGGAGGATAGGCGAAGACCAGGTTGCCGGCCACGTCGCGCATATGCAGGCGTACCTGTGCTCCACCCAGCAGGTGGTTGATTTCACTTATGTTGCCGTCGGGGCGCAGCCAGGCCACAAGCACCATCTGGATACGCCCGCTTTGCTCGTCCATGATCGGCAGGGCATAGGACAGCGTCTGCTCGCCTGAACCCGGGTCCACGGCCAGGGTGCCGGCGGTGAAATCATAGGAATGAAGAGCGTTCTGGAAGGCGTCAAGATCCTTAAGAGAAACCGGATCGGAAAGAGGCCGGGCCGAGGCCAGGACCGAACCCTGGGGGTCTACGAGCATCAGGTTGGCGTAAATGGCGTGGCTGCTCAGCAGGCCGACGAGCAGCCGGGATCGTTCGGCTTGGTCGCCGAAGCGCAAGGGCTCCACCTGGGCCAGAGTCATCAGCAGAACCCTGGTGGTTTCGGTGATCAGCCGTTGCCTGCCGGTCAGCCCGGCGAGAATTTCCTCGCCCGTGGCTCGAACCTCGGCAATGGCGCGTCCGCGGCTGTCCATGCCGGAGTGGACAATGATCGCCAGAGCCGGGAGCATGGCCAGGAAGACGATGAGAAAGAGGATGCGGCGGATGGAACAGTTGAAGGCCATAGCTTACCCTTCGGTCCCGATGCCGAGCTGTGGTTCGAGTGAGAGCAGGTAGCGCGCGGCCATGTCGTATTCCTTATTTTCCAGCAGGGCGCGCAACTCTTCCAGCCGGCCCCGGCCGAGCCGATCCTCAAGCAGACCTTCGGCTCCGGCAAAAACAAAAAAAGCTTCTTTGCCGTTCACGGTACAGGCTCGGTGTAATTCCTGCAAGATAGCGGTGTCGGCGTCATCCTGCAGCGGCTTGACCGGTGGCCAGCGGCGCAGGGTGTCCAAAAAGTCGTCCAGTGATATGGGTTTGCCCACCATATCGCTCATGCCGGCCGCACGGCAGGCCGCGCGTTCTTCCGGAGCGCTTTGGGCGCTCATGGCGATGATCGGCAGGCTCCCGGCCCAGGACGCGGGCAGGGCACGCAGGGCGCGGGCCGCCTCAAAGCCGTCCATATCCGGCATCCGCAGGTCCATGAGCACCACATCCCAGGGGGAAACGTCAGGTACTCCGGCAAAGAGTTCCACCGCCCGTCTGCCGTTTTCGGCCGAGGTCACGGCCGCGCCGGCTGCCGCAAGAATTTCTTCGGCCACCTCGCGGTTGACGGCGTTGTCTTCCACCAGCAGCACGCGCAGGCCCTCGAATTCCCGACGGTCGGGGTTGTCGGACGCCATTGCGGCGTGCGCCGGCCCGTTGTTGAAGAGCAGGGTCATGATTCCGTCCAGGAGCACGGATTCATTGATGGGCTTGTGCAGAAAGGCGTCCACCCCGGCGGATTCGGCCTGCAGGGCAATGCCGCCCCAGTTGTATGCCGAGAGCATGATCACCTTGGGCGTCTGGGCCGAGCCGCTACGACTTTTGATCAGCTTGGTCAAATCCATGCCGTCGGGGTCGGGCATGCGCCAGTCAAGCAGCACCAGACAAAAAGGATCACCGGCCGCTTCGGCTTGTTCCAGCCGGTCCATGACTTTGGCGGAAACACCTTCGGCCTCGGGCTTCATGCCGAAGCCGGCCAGCATATCCCGCAACAACTCCAGCGATACCGGATCGTCGTCCACGGCCAGTACCCGCAGCCCGCCGAGCACGCGCACGGCGCCCGTGCGCTCATGCTCCCGGGTGCCGACGGGGATCAAGGCGCTGAAGGCGCAGCCCCGGCCGGGCTCGCAATCGGCCTCCAGCCTGCCGCCCATGATGTCCAGCAGCCTGCGGCAGAGCAGCAGACCCAGGCCGCCGGCCGCTCCCATATTTTTTTTCGGCAGGGGCGGGGGGGCATCGCCCAACAGGCGGTCCAGGGCCTGCCGCTGTTCGGCGGTCAGGCCTGGGCCGGTGTCCTTGACCGTGACCCGCAAGGTCAACCCGGATTCCCCGCCGGGTTCCGCCGTGCACAATGCTTCCACCAAGCCCTGTTCCGTATAGCGCAGGGCATTGTCCAAAAAGTGTCCGATAACCCTGCTCATACGTACGGGGTCGCCCATGACCACGCGGGGAACTGAAGGGTCTACCTGAAAAGCCAGGGCCAAGCCTTTTTGCCGGGCCAAGGGAGCATAGTGCCTGCGCCGGTCGGAAAAGATGTCCGCCGGAGAAAACTGTACGTTTTCCACATGCAGCTTGCCGGCGTCGATTTTGGAAAGCTCCAGAATGTCGTTGATCACCCGTAAAAGCTCCGTGCCCGCCTCGTGGATTTTGGAGAGATAGTTGCGCAGTACGGGCGCGGGGCTGCTCTTCAAGGCCAGATAGGCCATGCCGATGATTGCGTTCATGGGGGTGCGGATTTCGTGGCTCATATTGGCCAGGAATTCGCTTTTGGCTTTGGTCGCGCTCTCGGCGGCAGCCCTGGCCCGGGTCAGGGCTTTTTCACGTTTTCGTACCATCTCGGCGGTTTCCTGCATGGCGGCGGAAAGCTCGCCCAGTTCGCGCACCGGGCTGCGGTAAGGCTCATCGGGTGTGGAGACGCCGCGGGCCAGACGTTCGGCGTCGGCCCGCAGGCGGTCCAGGGCGGGCCGCAGCAGGATTTGTACCAGCACGACGGCAAGAACAAGCATGGCCGCGAGAGCCGCGCCCAGAAACAGGACATCCCGGCGCAGCAGGGCGTCGGCCTCGGCCGTGTAAGCTTGTCGGGGAATGGTCAGGACGGCCGTCAGGCAGGGGCCGGGAGCGTTTTCCGGGCACAGCCGGCGAAAAGCCGTCAGAAAGTCGGAGCCGGTTTCTTCCGGCCGAAACAGGCCCGCCCGACTGCGCGCGGCCCCGATGATCCTGCCTACGGTCGGGGGCAGGGTGTCGCCTGTGGGCAGGACGGCCAGGGGAACATCGAGGGGATCAAGCAGATAAAGGGTGCCGCCGGGCGGCAGAGGAAGATCTTCAAGCATCTGCCGGTAATAGGACGGCCGCAGGCCGCAGGCCAGCAACACGGAACGGCCGGAGGCATCGGTGCTGCGTCGGGCGAAATACATGGCCGGCTCGCCCGTTTTACGCTCGGCAATCCGGCCGATCACAAAGTCGTCGTTAGGCGCGGTGGGGGGGAAGAGCTCCCGGCCGGCCACCCGTGCCGGGTCGTTTTCATCGATCAAAAAAATATCCGCAAAGGCGGGGTGGGCGCCGGGTGCAAGGTTTGGCAGGTTGTTCCGGGTCGGATCGTGATTGTGATTGTGGTTGAACGCCGCCAGGGTTGAAAGCAGTTTTTTGATCTGGCCGACGGTGTTCTCGTGCTCCCGGGCCACGGCCTTGAGCAGGGCGCCGGCTCGTCGCTCCACGTCGCCGAGGGAGGCGTCACGGCGTCCGAAATCGTCGGCCGCGACAATGGCCAGGCTGGGCAAAGCCGAGGCCAGAACCACGAACACGACCGTGCGCACGAAAGAACCGCTGAAAAAGTTTTGCATATCCTCTCCGGCGCCGGCCGCCGGCCTGATGGGCCCGGCCCGACACCGTCGGCAATCAATGGCAAGATGCCCAAGCCTATACACCGCAACACGAATAAAATCCAGTCCAGCAAGGAAAAATTCGTATCTGCCGTTTTATTTCCCGGCTTTTTTCCGGCGCATCCGCGGCGCGCCTTGACGCCGACGCGAGTCCGGCCCATACTGCGGCCCATTCCAATGCATTCGGAGCGTTTCATGATCTTGTCGCTAGCCGTCCTGGCTTCGGGCCGGGGCTCGAATTTCCAAGCTCTGGTCCGGCTTATGGAAGCAGGAAGGCTTTCGGTCCGGGTGGCCCTGCTGCTTTCCAACAAACCGGACTGCCCGGCCGTGGCCTTTGCCCGGGAAAAAGGCATTCCCGTCTGGGCTGAGGATCACCGAGTCTTTCCGGATCGCGAGGCTTTTGACCAGGCCATGCTCACGGCCATGGCCGGTGCCGGGGTAGAGGCGGTGGTCCTGGCCGGCTATATGCGTCTGCTCTCCGGGGCGTTCGTGCGCGCCTATGCCGGGCGCATTCTCAACCTGCATCCTTCGCTTTTACCCGCTTTTACCGGCAGCCACGCCGGTGCCGACGCCCTGGCTTACGGAGCCAGGGTGACCGGTTGCAGCGTGCACTTTGTCGAGGAAGAGCTGGACTCCGGCCCGCCGGTGATTCAGGCGGCTTTGCCGGTTTTTCCCGAAGACACGGAACATTCCCTGATGCCGCGCATCCACGCCCTGGAGCACCGCATTCTGCCCCAGGCCGTGAGTTGGCTGGCGCAGGGGCGCCTGCGCCTGGAGGGCCGCAAGGTGCGCCTGCTGCCTGCTCCGCAACAGAAGCAAACCGCCGTGGGTTCCACGGAGTACGGCTCCTTCCTGGTCAACCCGCCCCTGGAAGACTTCTAGAGCAAACCAACTTTAAAAAGCTGGCTTGCTTTGGCTGCTGCGTGAGCAGGCGCCCGCTTGCGGGCTCGTTTGGAAGTCCGTCGGCAATATGGTTTTATAAACATTTTCAAAGTAAAAATGCTTTGATGGTTACCCCCCTCATTCCCGGCCGTTTCACCATCCGGGCCACGGACGGCAAGGCCCGTCTCGGCACCCTGCAGACCGCCCATGGGGTGGTGGAGACGCCCATTTTCATGCCCGTGGGCACGGTAGGCCGCGTCAAGGCCGTTGCCCCGGACGACCTTGCGGGCATCGGCGCCGAGATTATCCTGGGCAATACCTACCACCTGTATTTGCGCCCGGGCGATGAATTGATCCACCGGCGGGGGGGCCTGCACGGCTTCACAGCCTGGAACAAGCCGGTTTTGACCGATTCCGGCGGCTTTCAGGCTTTCAGCCTGTCGGAACTGCGCACGATCCGCGAGAACGGGGTGGAGTTCCGCTCCCACCTGGACGGCTCACAACACCTGTTCACTCCAGAAAAGGTGGTGGAGATCCAACGCAACCTGAATTCGGACATCATGATGGTTCTGGATGAGTGTGTGGCCTACGGCACGCCCTATGACTACACGGCCAAGTCCATTGAACTGACCACGCGTTGGGCCTTGCGCTCACGGGCGATCCATCCGGCCTGCTCTTCCGGAAATCTGCTTTTCGCCATCACCCAGGGCGGTTTTTTCGCCGATTTGCGCAGCCGCTCGGTGGAACAGTTGTGCGGTCACGATTTTGACGGCTTTGCCATCGGCGGCTTGTCGGTGGGGGAACCCAAGAGCCTGATGTATGACTTACTGGCCCATACCGTGCCGCTGCTGCCGGCAGACAAGCCGCGCTACCTCATGGGCGTGGGCACGCCCGTGGACATCGTCACCGGCATTGAAAACGGCGTGGACATGTTCGATTGCGTGTTGCCCACGCGCAACGCCCGCAACGGCACCCTGTACACCTCACAGGGCAAGATCAACATCAAGCGTACGCAATACGCCGAAGACGACGGCCCATTGGACCCTGGCTGCTCCTGCTACACCTGCCGCACTTTTTCCCGGGCCTATCTGCGGCATCTGCAGCATTCCGGCGAAGTCACGGCCTTTCGGCTCAACTCCGTGCACAACCTAACCTATTTCCTCAACCTGGTGCGCGGCGCGCGCGCAGCCGTTGCCGAAGGACGCCTTGCCGCCTTTGCCGCCGGCATCCGGGCCGTGTATCCTGAAGGCGGGGTGTAATGTGCGTATATGCACATATTGTGCGATTCCATCTGCTGTGCGAATACGCGCGTGCGAATGCGCACAAAGAGATCCGGCAGGTGGATGACGCGTAAAATGCTCCTGCTGACTAATGCGCTGATATTAATGATGTTTGATGTGATGGGGAATTTTTCAACCCGCCGGCACGCGCTTTGCTATTAAGCAGGCAACCGACAGGGCCGCGCTCCCCCCGCGCAGGCCACAAGTCCCCCCACTTGGTCGGTAAATATGAGCCGCCCGGTTCCCCCCCCGGGTATGTAACGGCTCCTCCCCAACAGCAGACCTCCGGCTCCCCCTCCGGAGGTTTTCTGTTTCCGATGTCCGGCGTTTTCTCCAATTTTTTTCTTGCCTGTTCGCCCGGGACACCGCTAGACTGGCGTAGGCCACGGTCCGCCTAGCGAAATTGCTCCAGGGAAAAAGGATTGCCTGTGAAAAAGCTGTTGTTTCCGGTTCTGCTTTGCCTATTGTTGGTCGCCGGCTGCGGCGCCAAGCAGGACCCTCTGGTTAAGGCCATGAACGGCCGTTGGGAAGTGGATTACGATGAAACCGCCAAAGCCACTCTGGCTTTGCAGGGAGTAAGCGATTTGAGCCCGGAACAGGTGGCCGGTGTGCAAAACGCCATGCATCAGGCCCTGGGCGCAGGAGCTTTTTTTGCCTTTGACACCAGGAAGATGACTTTTTCCTGCAAAATCGCCTCGGAAAAGATTGATGCCGTGCCCTTTAAAGTGGTTCAGATCACCGGCAGGACTGTTCAAATTTCTTATGAGGGCATGGATGACTTGATCACCGTGCGCGAAGACGGGCTGCTGCAAATTACCGGCGGCGGCGGCTCCCTGGTGTTGCGCAAGAGCGACTCCTGAGCCGCGTCGGCTCCCGATCATCCGGTCACCTTCCGGCTTTCAAGGCGTCGGCAAGGGCTTCGAGAGCGCGGGCCATGAGTTCGGGCTTGGCCTGTTCACCCATGTGCCCGAGACGAAAAACCTTGCCGGCCAGGGGGCCGAGGCTGCCGGTAACCACCAGGCCGCGTGCGCGCAGTGCTTTTTGCCACTCGGGCCAAGTGAAGCCTTCGGGCACCAGAGCGGCGGTCACGGTGGGAGAGTGAACCGCATCAGATCGGAGAAACAGCTCGAGACCCATCGCAACCAGACCCTTTCGGCACTGTTCGGAAACCTGCCGATGCCGAGCGTAAACAGCATCGAGGCCTTCGCTTAAAAGGGCGGAAGCGGCCGCATGCAGGGCTGCGATACCGTGCACATAGGGGGTGTAGGGGCAAGAGCCGTCCTCGTCCGCTTTGCGGAAGGGCAGCAGGGCGTCGTAGCCTTGATAAGCAACCTTTTCAATGACGGTCCAGGCTGTATCGCTTATGCCCACCATACTCATGGAAGGCGGTGCGGAAAAGCATTTTTGCGAACCGGCAAGAACCAGGTCGATACCCAGATCGTCGGCATTCACGGGAGTGCCGCCGGCTGCGGCCACGGTGTCGACATAGAACAGAGGCACCTTGTGCCGGGCCTTGATCTCGGCGAGCCCTTCCAGGGGATTCAAAGAGCCTGAGGGCGTCTCGCAATGAACGGCGGTGATCATCTTGGGGTGGACGCGCTTGACCGCCTCTTCGATGCGTTCCAGGGCGTCGGCGCAGTTGGTGGTGGAGTTGTAGGGCAGGGAAACGGCCTCAACCCGGCAGCCGAAGGAGGCGGCCATTTCGCCGATACCATCGCCGAAGACTCCTGTGCCCACGGCCAAAACACTTTCCCCGGGCTTGAGGCAGCTCTTCAAAGCGCCCCACAGGGCCAGCATGCCTTCACCGGTCATCAGGGCCACTTTGTTTTTGGTGCCGAAAATTTCGGCTACCTGACGCGAGGTGGAGCGGTACAGGGGGATAAAATCTTCTTCAACCCGGCCGGAACCATAATCTCGCCCCATGGCCGCCAGGACGCCCGGGTGCAGAGTAGTGGGGCCGGGGATCATGGGAATGGGTGCGTATGCCATGGTATTTCCTTTCCGTGCGCGGCTGGGCTGGTTGGGGAAAAAAGCCGTTTGCGGCGGCCTTTCCCGCATATCGGAAAAGGCCGCCGCAAGCAACAGGCCCAGGGCTGATTATCCCGGATCCCAAGAGTTTAGGGCAAGAGCACCGTGTTGGTCGGGCCGGACCAGCGCAGGCGGCTGGGGAAGGCGCCGGAGTTGCCGTAGTAGGGACCCTTGTGGGCATCGGCGGCAAGGGATTCCGGGGTCACGTCCGACTTTTGGGCTACTTCCAGGGCCTTACGGCGGTCGGCATTGAGCTCGGCCTGGGCTTCGACCCGGGGGGTGGGACAGAGCCGGGCGTCGGGCACGATCTCGCAGGCGTGGGCAAAATAGGGGGTCGGGTCAATGGGCTGGTCGTTCTTGTCGCGCAGTTCAAAATGCAAATGGTAGCCCGTGGCCCGGCCGGTGCGGCCGATGGCGCCGATCTGTTGCCCGGCTTCAATCTTGTCGCCGACCTTCACCAACATGCGCTGCAGATGCCCGTACAGGGCCTCCTTGCCGTCAACCTGGCGCACCCGCACCAGATTGCCGTAAGCATAGTAGCGCCCGGCAAAAACCACTTCGCCGGCCAGAAAGGCCAAAGCGGGCGACCCTTGGGGGGCGGGAATATCGATGCCCTTGTGGTGGTGCCGGCGGCGCACGCTGTCGTAGCCGGAAGAGATGCCCCGGGCGGTCAGGTCGCCTTTGACGGCGGCTTCACGGCTGGCCAGTTCTTCGTTTTTTCTGCTGCGGCTTGTTGTTCTGCTTTTGCTCGAAGTGCTCTTCGTAGAGGCGGTGGCTTTGGACGAACTTAAGCTCTTGGTTGTGCCTGTGCTTTTGCTTTGGGGCGTGGCGGCGTTTTCCGTACTGGAGGTTGTTTTCGTTTCGACCGTGGTGGTCGTTTTCGTGCTGCCGGCCGCAGCCTCCGAGGTTTGGGGGTGCAGGAAAAGGCCGAGGGCGAGAATGCAGACGGCCGTGATGCGCGCGAGTTTGCCCCAGACCGGAGACAGGCCGAGGTAGGCGATGGTTGCGATACCCACTATGACGGCTCCCGGTGGAAGGTTAAGGATCCAGGAAAGATACAGCCCGGCCAGACAGAAGGCCAGGGCTGCAATACAGGCGCCGATCATGACGCCGAGAAAGCTCGAGCAGACACGCCGCGCCACCATGGGTGGGATGGTCAGCAGAGCCAGGACCAGAATCAACCCGGCCACGCGGATGAGCAAAACCACGGCTACGGCCGTGAGCCCGATAATCAACAGGGTCAGGCCTCGGGCCGGTATGCCGCGTGAGCGGGCGAAGTCCGGGTCGGCCGAAACCAGAAAGAGGCCCGGCCCACAGAGAAAGAGAATCGCGAGCAAGGCCAGGTCAAAGCCCGCCATAGCCAACAGATCGGCTTTGGGCACGGAAAGCAGGCTGCCGAAAAGAAAAGCGGTGAGTTCGCCGGCATAGCCGGGGGTGAGCTGGATGAGGATGATCCCGAAAGCCATGCCGGCGGCCCAGAGAACGCCGATGCCGGTGTCGGCCGAGGCGGCGGCCGCTCGGCCGGTTTCGGTCTGCTCCAGGACGAGCCGGCCCATGAAAAGAGAGGCGGTCAGGGTGAAAAGCACCGTACAGGGCAATACCGGCAGACCGAAGAAAAAGGCCAGCCCGATGCCGCCGTAAGCCGCGTGCGAAGCGCCGCCGGCAAGAAAGGTCAGGCGATTGCAGACCACAAGCGTACCAACGATGCCGCAAGCTACGGAAGCCAGCAGAATCGCCGCCAGGGCGTTTTGCATGAAGGTGTAGCTCAGGAGCTGTGCCGCAGACTCCATTAACTCTCCTGATAATAATTCGTCTTTAAACCATCTATGAAGCCACTCAAGTCTACTTTTCGGAATCCTGCTCCAGGCAGGCTTCGTGGGTACAGCCGGCCGGGTGATGCAGGCCCGCGAGGTGCTGCATATCCCCCACCGGGCATGAATGCAGATGCGGACCAAAGAGCGCGGTCAGCGCTTCTAAGGTCGGTTGCTCCCCCGGAAGCGGAGTAACATGGCGGTCAACCGCCACCAGCCGCGAGAAGAAAGGCATAGCGGGCAAAAAATCATGGCTGACCACCACAATGGTCGCTCGACCGCGCAGCCTGTTTAAGAGTTCATAAAAGCAGAATTTCCCCCGCGGGTCAATACTGGCCGTTGGCTCGTCCAGGAGCAGGAGAAAGTCACCCTCATCCGTGGGCTTGCCCATGAGGGCGCGGGCCACAAGCATGCGTTGGCGCTCGCCGCCCGATAGGGCACTCGGGTTTTTTCCGGCCAAATCCGCCAGGCCCATCTCCTCCAGTAGCCGGTTGACCTTGACTCGGATATCTTTTCCTTTGGGCAGCAAGGCTCCGAAGGGGCCGCACACGGCTGCCCCGGTGAGCACGATATCGCGTACCCGGGCGGGAAAATCTTCGCGCAGGGTGGGGAACTGCGGCACATAGCCGATGCGGTCGCGTGCCTTGTGCGGCGGCCGGTCAAACACGCGCACCCGGCCGGAGCGCGGTGCCACCAGGCCGAGCATCAGGCGCAGCAGGGTGGTTTTGCCACCGCCGTTGGGGCCGATAACGGCCAGCAGTTCGCCCTTGGCCACGGAAAGGCTTACGTCTTCCAGCACCCGCTCGGCGCCGCGGAAAACCTCGGCATGTTCAATGTCTACGGCGTTGCTCACGGGCGCTGCTTCGGGAACGACGCGGCCAGGGCTTTGGCGGTGGAGCGCCAAAGTTGGGGCAGGTTGCCGTCCAGGGGGTTGATGGTGACGATGTTCGCGCCGATGGCTGCGGCCACAGCTTCGGCCGCGGCCCGCGGCTGCTGCGGCTCGACGAATACGGTGTGCAGGTTGTAGCGCTTGGCCAGGTCGACAATGCGGCGCATGTCGCCCGGGCTGGGCTCTTTGCCGTCCACTTCAACAGACAGCTCGGTCAGCTGGTAGTTGTGGGAAAAATAGCGCCAGGAGGGGTGCAGGGAGAGAAAGGCCCGGCGCTCGGGCGGAATGGGGGCGAAAATATCCGCCAGTTCGGCATCCAGGCTTTGCAGCTCTTCGTCCAGGGCTTTGGCGGAGGCTCGAAAGCGGGCGGCCTGATCCGGCAACTCGGCGGACAGGGCCCTGACGATGTTCGGCAGCATGGCCCGCACCAGCATGGGCGAGAGCCAGACGTGCGGGTCTTCACCGGTGTGGTCGTGATCTTCGTGTTCGGCTGCGGCTGCGGTCGGGGCCTCAGCCGCTTCTTCGGCGAAGGTCAGACGTTTGATCCCGGCGATCATGGAAACGACCTTGAGGTTCGGCGCGCTGCCGGCGAGGCGGGGCAGCCAGGCGTCCTCAAAGGGCAGGCCGATGGAAAAATACAGGCGCGCCCCGGCCACGGCCCGCATGTCGGACGGAGCGGGTTCGAAGGTGTGCGGGTCGGCGCCTTTGTCCAGGAGCGTCGTCACCCGCACGGCGTCACCGGCAATGCGCTCGATCAGATATTTTTGCGCGGGCAGGGCCGTGACCACAGGCAACGGGTCGGCCGCGCGCGCGGCCGGAGCGGGGAAAAGAAGGGCGAGAAAAGCGCAGCAAACGACGGCGAAGCGAACCATCATACAGCACCTCAGGGCGGCCGAAAATTCCGGTCTTTATGGCTCGGTCGAAGCGGAAGGCCTTTCCCGCTTCGCTCCGAACTCATATTTTATATAACTATAAGATCTTTCAGCCTCGGGGAAAAGGGGCTGATTTTATAGTTGTATAAATATTTAATATAACATTTAAACTGCCTGTTGCCTCAGGCCGACGGGGTTTCGCCCGGCACATGATCTCTGTAAAGGAAATAATGTGGATTAGAGCATTTCATACTTGAAATGCTCGCAAGGGTTTGTCGGCAAATCCTTGCCGCCAAATAGGCGTAGGCGGGCTTTGCCCGCCGTTAAGCGACTATTTGAAGCGTAAACTGCTCTAGAGCATTTCAACTTTCAAATTGTCTAAAATTTGTTTAAACTTTGAGCATGAAAACAGCAAGTTCTGAAATACGCGCAATTGCGGTCAAGGCCTATGCCGCTGGCATTTCACGACAACAAATCGCTGATATTGTG
>JAVBLS010000053.1:0-40151 GCA_031553235.1 Desulfovibrio sp. | reverse complement strand
CACAATATCAGCGATTTGTTGTCGTGAAATGCCAGCGGCATAGGCCTTGACCGCAATTGCGCGTATTTCAGAACTTGCTGTTTTCATGCTCAAAGTTTAAACAAATTTTAGACAATTTGAAAGTTGAAATGCTCTAGAGCATTTCAAGTGTGAAATGCTCCAGGCGCGGGCCGGTAACAGGCCCTTACAGGGCCGGAGCAAACCACCCGCATAGCGGGTGGTTTTGATATGCAGAAGACCCCGCGCTATGCGCGGGGTCTTCGTATGCTTACAGCTATGGTTCCGTTATCAAAGCTCCTTTTGATTTGCCAAGAAAGACTTGCTGTCCGGCAACTGCACGTCAAGCGAACCGAAAGGAGGTCACGATGGGTGACGCCAAGAGTCTAGAGCATTTTAACCTTGACTTTTTATATAAAAAGTCAAGGTTAAAATGCTCTAATGGGCGGCGGCTGTGGGGGGCTCCGCCTCCGAGACCTTCTTCAGGATCAGGTGGATGGGCGCGGCCTCGCCCCGGCCGGGGTAGAGATCCTGCTCCTGGGCGGCCAGGGCCACGGACAGCACCTCGTCCACATGCTCCACAAAGATCAGTTCCAGGCCCTTGAGGATCTCGTCCGGCACCTCCTTGAGATCCTTCTCGTTTTCTTTGGGAATGAGCACGGTGGCGATCTGCCCCCGGTGGGCGGCCAGGAGTTTTTCGCGCAAACCGCCGATGGGCAGCACCCGGCCGCGCAGGGTGATCTCGCCGGTCATGGCCACGTCGTTACGCACCGGAATGCCGAGCAGGGCCGAAACCAGCGAGGTGGTCAGGGTGATGCCGGCCGAGGGGCCGTCTTTGGGCGTGGCTCCTTCGGGCACGTGGATGTGGATGTCGATGTCCTTGTGGAAGTCGCGGCGCAGGCCGAAGAGATCGGAATGGGCGCGCACGTAAGAAAGCGCCGCCTTGGCCGACTCGGTCATGACATCGCCCAGCTTGCCCGTGGTCGAAACCTTGCCGGAGCCGTGCATCAGGGCCGTTTCAACCAGCAAGAGCTCGCCGCCCAGTTCGGTATAGGCCAGACCGGTGCAGACGCCCACCTGGGGCTCGTTCTCGCGTTCGCCGTGGCGGTACTTTTTCACGCCCAGAAACTGGGAAAGGTTCTGGCGGGTGACGTTGACCTGCTTTTCCCGGTCGTCTGCCGAAACGATCTGCATGGCCGCCTTGCGGCAGATGGTGGCGATTTCGCGCTCCAGGCTGCGCACGCCGGCCTCGCGGGTATAGGTGCGGATGGTTTCCAAAAGCCCGGCGTCGGACAGGCGCAGGTTGCCCGCCTGCAGGCCGTGGGCTTCGATCTGTTTGGGCAGCAGGTAGTTGCGGGCAATGCTGCGTTTTTCCGTTTCCAGGTAGCCGGGCAGACGGATGATCTCCATCCGGTCCTGCAGGGGCAGGGGAATGGAATGCAGGGCATTGGCCGTAGTGATGAAAAAAACCTGGGACAGGTCGTAGTCCATGTCCAGGTAGTGATCGTTGAAGGAGTTGTTCTGCTCCGGGTCGAGCACCTCGAGCAGGGCCGAAGAGGGGTCGCCCCGGAAATCGGTGCTCATCTTGTCGATTTCGTCCAGGCAGAACAGCGGGTTGTTGTACCGGCCCCGGCGCAGGGACTGGATGATCTTGCCGGGCAGCGCCCCCACGTAGGTGCGCCGGTGGCCACGAATTTCCGCTTCGTCGCGCACCCCGCCCAAAGAGAGGCGCACGAATTCGCGCCCCGTGGCCGAGGCCACCGACTTGGCCAAGGAGGTTTTGCCCACGCCGGGCGGGCCCACCAGGCAGAGAATCGGCCCCTTGAGCTTGTTGGCCAGCTTTTGCACAGCCAGGTATTCAAGGATGCGTTCCTTGGGCTTGTCCAGGCCGTAATGGTCGGCGTTGAGGATGGCCGCGGCCTTGTCGATGTCGATGGAGGTTTCTTTGAGGGCGTTCCAGGGCAGATCAAGCACCCAGTCCACATAGTTGCGCACCACCGTGTACTCGGCTGAGGAGGGCGGGATGTGGCGCAGCTTTTTGAACTCGCGCAGGGTCTTGGCCCTGGCCTCTTCGGGCATGTTTTTTTCACCCAGGCGCTTTTCCAGCTCTTCCACTTCCTGCTGAGGGTCGTCCTCGCGGCCCATCTCCTTATGGATGGCCTTGATCTGCTCCGACAGGTAATATTCGCGCTGGTTGCGTTCCATCTGGCTTTTGACCCGGGTCTTGATGCGCTTTTCCATGCCGGCCACGGCGATTTCGCCCTGCATCAGGCCGCAGACCAATTCCAAGCGGTAGGAGGTGTTCTGGGCTTCCAGAACCTCCTGCTTTTTCAGGTAGTCGGCCTTGAGGTGGGGCACCAAGGCGTCGGCCAGCCGGCCGGGATGGCTGTTGGACAAAATGACCGTGTGCACGTCCGGGGTAATTTTTTTGTTCAGCTTGGTGTATTCCTCAAGGGCCTCCGTGGCGGCGCCGACCATGGCCGCGCCCTCTTCGCCCGAGGCGTCGCGCTCTTCGTAGGCGGCGAGGCGCACCGAGGCGGGCAACTCGTCGTCCGGGCCCGTCGGATGCTCCGCCGGGTTCCACGAGGCCCTGGCCAGACCCTCAAACAGCACCTTGATGGTGCCGTCGGGCAGGCGAAGGAGTTGGAGAATACGGCTGAGCGTGCCCACGGAAAAAAGGTCGACCGAGCTGGGCTTGGTCAGAGAGGAATCGCGTTGGGCAACAAGGAAAATGCGACGATCATAGCTGTCGAGGGCGGTTTCGATGGCTTTGATGGACGTATCGCGCCCCACATACAGCGGCACAATGGAACGCGGAAACATGACCACCTCGCGTAGGGGCATGATGGGCAGTTCCAGCGGAAATTGCACAGCGGCGGATTCTGACATGTATGGCTCCTGAAAAATACCTTGCGACCGGAAACGGCGGCCGTTCCGGCTATGCTCCGGCGGCCCCCTGGGCGTCGGTATCGAAGATCAGCAGCGGCGGTTTACTTTTTTCCACCACCGAGGCGTTGATCACGCACTCTTTGAGGCCGGTCTGCGAAGGCAGAGTGTACATGATGTCCAACATGGCAGACTCCAGCACGTTGCGCAGGCCCCTGGCTCCGGTTTTCTGCTCCATGGCTTTTTTTGCCACTGTGGTCAAGGCGTCTTGAGTAAAACGCAAGGTCACGCCGTCCAACTCGAACAGTTTCTGGTACTGCTTGACCAAGGCGTTTTTCGGTTCAGTGAGCACTCGCACCAGGTCTTCTTCACTGAGTTCGTCCAAGTGGGTGAGCACCGGAATACGGCCGACGAATTCGGGAATCAGGCCGAACTTCACCAGGTCGTTGGGGTGCACCTTGGTCAGGAGATCGCCGGTCGGCTCTTTGTGTTTTTCTTTGGCCTCCTTGCCCTCGATGCGCGCGCCAAAGCCCATGGCCCGCCCGCGGGTGCGCTGTTCTATCAGCTTGTCCAGGCCCACGAAGGCCCCGCCCAGAATGAACAGAATGTTCGAGGTATCCAGGCGGATGTATTCCTGCTGCGGATGCTTGCGTCCGCCTTTGGGCGGCACGTTGGCCAGGGTGCCTTCAATGATCTTCAGCAAAGCCTGCTGCACGCCCTCGCCCGAGACGTCCCGAGTGATTGAGGGGCTGTCGCCCTTGCGGGAGATCTTGTCGATCTCGTCAATATAGATAATCCCGCGCGAGGCCGCGTCCAGATCGTATTCCGCGTTTTGCAGGAGCTGTACCAGGATGTTTTCCACATCCTCGCCCACGTAGCCCGCCTCGGTCAGGGTGGTGGCGTCGGCGATGGCGAAGGGAACGTTGAGGATTCTGGCAAGAGTCTTGGCCAGCAAGGTTTTACCGCTGCCCGAGGGGCCCATGAGCAGGATATTGCTCTTTTCCAGTTCCACGTCGGGACCCAGTGCGGCCTTGTAGTAAACCCGCTTGTAGTGGTTGTGCACCGCCACGGCGAGAATCTTTTTGGCCTGATGCTGGCCGATGACGTATTCATCCAGCCGGGTTTTGATCTCTTCGGGAGTGGGCAGGCCTCCCTTTTCCTTTACTTCCTCGGCCGCCTGTCCGGCAATGATATCATTGCACAGGGCCACGCATTCGTCGCAAATACAGACGCCGTCGTTGCCCTTGATCAGGCGCTTGGCCTGACTGTCGTCTTTATCGCAAAAGGCGCAGCGCAGCTGTTCGCCCGGCGTGTCGTTTTTCTTGGCCATGATGATCTCCCGTGATGATATGGATCCCCGGACCGGCCGGGCGGCTGCGGCTTCGCCCGCAGCCTTTCGGAATATCCACATTCCGGCGCGGCATCCCTACCGCGCAATTTTTGGGTGATTAAAGCAGGTTTTGCTCAATATGGGAATTACTTCCCGCCGTCGGCCGCCAGGTCTTCGCGCGAGGTCAGCACCCGGTCGATGAGCCCGAGGGCGACGGCTTCTTCGCCGCCCAGAAAATTGTCGCGCTCGGTGAGTTCGGCGATGCGCTCCGGGGTCTGGCCCGTGTGCGAGGCCATGATCTTGTTCAGGGTGTCTTTCAGGCGCAAGGTTTCTTTGGCGTGAATTTCAATATCCGTGGCTTGGCCTCTGAAACCACCTGACGGCTGGTGAATCATGATGCGGCTGTGCGGCAAAGCGTAGCGCATGCCCTTGGTGCCGGCGGCCAGCAGCAGCGCGCCCATGCTCGCGGCCTGGCCCATGCACAGGGTGGCCACGGGGCAGGTGATGTACTGCATGGTGTCGTAAATGGCCAGCCCGGCCGTGACCAGCCCGCCCGGAGAGTTGATGTAGAGGTAGATTTCTTTTTCCGGGTCTTCGGATTCCAGAAACAGCAGTTGGGCGCAAATCAGTGAAGCGGTATGGTCGTCCACGGCCTCCCCAAGCAGCACGATGCGATCTTTGAGCAGGCGGGAGTAAATGTCGTAGGCGCGCTCGGTGCGGCCGGTGGTTTCGATGACCATTGGGATCGGCATGGGGGTGTCTCCTTGTCGGCATGACGACGGCTGAAACAACTATGCATGAATCGGGCCAAACACGTCCTAGTGTAAGGCCTAAAAAATAAAAGGACAAGGCCGGATGGAAAAATCAGGCATTGCCCGAAAGCAAAGTTGGGGGACGATGTCCCCCAACCCGACGTTCAAGCAATACCGTTATTCCGTTTTTTCCACTTCCTGCTTCGGCTTGGGCGGCACCATGGTCACGGCGGCCTTTTCCAGGATGGTATCCATGGCTTTGTCGGCCAGCAACCGGTCGCGCAGAGCAAACAGCAGGTTGTTGCGGGTGTAATATTCCTTGACCGCGGCAAATTCCTGACCAACCTGGGCGGCCATGCGGTGCAGGGCCAAATCCACTTCGCCCTCGCTCACTTCCAGGTTCTCGGCCCGGGCGATTTGCAGCAGCAGAATCTGTGAACGGGTGCGTGTTTCCGCCTCGGAGGCGACTTCGACCCGCAGGTCGGCCTCGGTCTTGCCGATGGCGGCCAGGCCCTTGCCCTGGCGTTCCAGCCGGTCGACGATGTCGCCCACCAGGATGTTTACGTGGCTCGCGACCATGCTCTCGGGCAGGGGGAAGTCCACCAGCTTGAGCAGCCCGTCAAGGATCTGCTTTTGGGCTTCGGATTTGTTCAGGTCGGCGCGGCTGCGGATATACGACTCGCGCACGCTCTCGCGCAGCTTGTCCATGGACTCGAAGTTGCCCGCTTTTTTGGCAAAGGCCTCGTCCAGTTCGGGCAGTTTCTTCTGCTTGATGCCCTTGAGCGCGGCCTTCATGGTCATGGTCTTGCCGGCAAACTCGGGGTTGAAGAAGTCGGCCGGAAAAGAGCAGGGTGCTTCTTTGTTTTCGCCGGGCAGCAGATTGCGAATCAGCTTTTCAAAGTCTTCAATGGTCTGGCCTTCGCCCAGGGTAATCTGGAAGTTCTCGGCCTTGATGCCCGGAATGGACTTGCCCTTGTCGTCAAAGGCTTCGAAATCCACCACGGCGATGTCGCCGTCGCCGGGCCTGCGGGCTTCGGTCACGTCCACAAACTCGGCCATGTTGCCGCGCACGCGCTCGATCACCGCATCCACTTCCGCTTCGTCCACAACCGCTTCTTCGCGCTCCACGGCAAAGCCGACGTAGGGGGGCAGCTCGAATGCGGGCATGATCTCAAAGGAGATGGAATAGACAAACTCTTTGCCCCGCTCGATTTCGCCGCCGTCAAAGTCGATGCGCGAGACCGGGGCGAGCTTGCTCTCGCCGATGATCTCGTTGATGTGCACGTTGACAAGGTCGGTCGTGGCTTCGTGGGTAATTTCCTTTTGGAAACGTTTTTCCACCAGAGAGGAAGGCACCTTGCCTTTACGGAAGCCGTCCAGGGTGAGGTTGGTGCGGTACATGGCCACGGCGGTGCCGAGAGCCGCCTCGCACTCTTCTTCCGGAACGGTGATGGTGATCTTTTTTTTGACCGGGGAGATGTCTTCCTGGGTGTACTGCATGGACAAAGGACTCCTTATAATTTGCGGCGCGCGGGCCGGTGTGGTGCGAGAGGGGGGAGTTGAACCCCCACGCCGAAGCGCCAGATCCTAAATCTGGTGCGTCTACCAATTCCGCCACTCTCGCACTGGCCGGTCGGGCCGAGGCAAAAGCGCGGCGCCGCACCCTGTATGGCGGGCGGAGTACAATATCCCTCTGCATGGGTGCTGTCAAATCAGAATGAGTGTGCGGAGGACGGTGCAAAGTGTCGCGTTTGCGGGACGCCCGTGTCCTTCCAGCAGAGGGGCGAGAGAGGCTCTCGCCGGCCGGCCTATGCCGGCCCGGGCGCGAGCGCTCCGCGGCGTCTCATTGCGCCCGGGCCGGCAATGCCGTAAGAAGGCCGCATGAAGTTCGCCACGCGCAGGCTGAATATGGGCACAGCCGCTCTGGCTCTGGGGGCCGGGGTTTTCTTGTCCCGTATTCTGGGGTTGGTTCGAGACAAGGTCATTTCCTACTATTTCGGGGCCGGCCCCGAGGCGGACATTTATTTCGCCGCCTTTGTGGTGCCGGATTTTCTCGGCTATCTGCTGGCCGGCGGCTACTTTTCCGTCACCCTGGTGCCGCTTCTGGCCTCGGCCTTTCATCAAGGCGAAGAAAGCGGGCGAAAGCTCTTTTCCGCCGCCGTGTGCTGGTCCTTTACGGCCATCTTTCTGCTGACCCTGGCCGCCTGGTGGTTCGCTCCGGAACTGGCCGCGGTGGCCGCGCCCGGCTTTGAGCCCCCGGCCTTGGCCCGGCTCAGCCACTTTTTGCGGATCATCCTGCCGGCCCAGGTCTTTTTTTTGCCCGGGGCCTGCTTCACGGCTCTGCTCTATTACCGTCGGCAGTTTACCGTGCCGGTGCTCAGCCCGCTGATCTACAACGGCGGGATCATCATCTGCGGGTTCATCGGCCTGCACCTGAGCCCGGCCGGAGGTATGGAAGGCTTTTGCTGGGGCGTGCTCGTGGGGTCCTTTCTGGGCAGTTTCCTGATGCCGGCCCTGGCCGTGCGCGCGGGCGGCCCGGCCTTTAAGCCGAACTTCCGCCACCCCATGCTCAAGACCCTGCTGCTCCTGGCCCTGCCCCTGATGCTCGGGCAGTCCATCGTGGCTCTGGACGAGCAGTTTGTGCGCATTTTCGGCTCCCTGACCGGCGACGGCGGGGTCAGCCTGCTGAACTATGCCCGGCGGATCATGCTGGTGCCCGTGGGCGTGGTGGCCCAGGCCGCGGGCGTGGCCTCGTTCCCCTTTCTGGCCTCGCTGGCGGCTTCGGGCGACAAGCCGGGCTTTGACCTGGCCCTGAACCGGGCCATCCGCAGCACCGTGCTCGTGGCCCTGCCCGTGTCCCTGGGGCTGGCGGCCACGGCCGAGCCTGTGATGCGCCTGATCTTCCAGCAGGGCGACTTTACGGCCGAGGCGGCCACGACCTCGGGGGTGCTGCTGGCCGTGATGCTGTTGGGCGTGGCCTTCTGGAGCGCGCAGCAATTGATCAGCCGGTCCTTTTACGCCCACAAGGACACCCTGACCCCGGCCCTGGCCGGCACGGGGGCCACAATTCTGGCTCTGCCCCTGTATTACTTCGGGGCCGAGCGCCTGGGCGCCCTGGGTGTTGCCCTGGCCGGTACCCTGGGTGTGGTTTTGTACCTGCTGATCCTCAGCCTGGTGCGCATCCGGCGCCACGGCCCGGAAGGCACAGCCGGCCTTCTGCGCCTGGGCCTGATCTGCCTGGCCTTCTGTCTGCCGGCGGCCGGCGCGGCCTGGGTCGCCCAATGGTATGCCGGCACGCTGCTCTCCGGCGTCCACCATCTGTGGCGGGCCTTCTGGCAGATTGTGGCCGGGGGCTGCGCCTTTTTGCCCGTGTACCTCGGCCTGGGCCGGATCTTTGCCCCGCGCCTGTTGGAGCCCCTGCTGCTGCTCCTGGCTCGGGCCATGGGTCGGGCCGGCAATGAGGGGTGTCGTCACGCGTGACGACACCCCTTGCAGTATTTCCATTTTGAAAAAACTGAAATGTTCTGCTTTTTTTCCCGCTCTAAATATTTTTTGGACCCGGCCGATAAACGCCACATGGAGTGAGCCATGTCGTTGATCAGCGGAATTTTGGCGGGAAACAGCAGCTATAGCCTGCGGGCCTTCAGGCCCAACGCGACGGCCGTGGCCTTCGCCCACGAGATTGTCTCGCGGGCGCGCCCAACCTCGGCCCTGGCCCCGGTGCCGGCGGCCAAGCCCGCGGCTCCGGAATCGGACCTCGGGCCGGCAGGCATGTCTTCAGTTTCGGGTGCAGGCGCGGCCACAGGCATGGCGGGCGCCGCCGCCGTTCCGGCCAAAGACCTGGACGCCCCGGCAGAGCGCCTGGAATCTTCCCTGGCCGGCACCGTGGCCTACATGACCGAAAAATTCGGCGATAAGGCCGGTACGTCCATGATGGGGCTGATGGCCAAGAGCCTGGGCGACGGCGAGGTAGACGAGGCTTCTTTGAGCGCGGCCCTGCTCAATGTGGTCAAATTCGTGGACCAAAACTTCGGCATTGCTGAGGGCGACTCCCTGATCGATCACTTGAACGGCAGCCTGAACGACTCGCTCAACGACTTTTTCGACAACGGGCACGATGAGTTGTTCATGGCCAAGACCATCTTCGTTTCAGGCGGCTCGGGGGCGGCGCCGGCCGGCGCCGCCGAGCAGAGCGGAGAGGCCGTTCCGGGCATGGTCGACAATATTTTAGCCATGCTGGAAAGCTACAAGGTCCAGCGTAAAAAGACCCTGCCGCTTTTGCCTTACCAGAACGCCGGCAACCTGCCCACGGGCGTAATGGTCGACACCGCAACGTAGGATCTGTTTCTCAATGAATTTTTTGTCGCCGGCTTCGTCATCCGGCCCTTTTTGCTCCGTCGAGTACCAGAAGAGTGCACGTCCTTGGCAAAAGGGCCGGATTCCTTGCTCTTGGAGCGAAATCTTTGATTTGGAGACAGCTCCCGGCCGGTGCTTCACCTATTCATCTCGGAAAATGAACGTTCCGTCCGGCTTGTATTCCGGCATGGCCCTGAGGTACCAGAGGCCGGTCGCGGTCATCTCTGGTCGAGCCTTCCGCAGCATCTGCCAGGCGATTTCAGCCCGTCTGCCGGTACGGCAGAGGACAAGGACCGGCCTGCCCGAGGGGATTTCCCCCAGACGTTTTTCCAGTTCCTGCACCGGAATGGGCAGAGCGCCGGGCAGGTGGCCCTGGGCGTATTCCTCCCGGGTGCGCACATCCAGGATCAGGAGCCTGTCTCCCAAAGCGTCGATAAGGGCTTGCCCCTCGCAGGCGTTGACCGGGCCGGCGGCGGGCAGGGAGGCCGCGCCGGCCGTGCCGGCGGCGGTCAGCAGCAGGGCGAGAAAGACGGAGCGGCATTCGTGGGCGAAGCGCATGGCGACCTCCTTGGCTTTGGATTCAGGATAAGTCGCTGCCGGGCGCGGGCAAGGGGCTGCCGTCGCGCGAAGCGATACAGTTTATAACCCCCAACTTTTGTTCGGATCTTTTCTTTCCCCACGTTTCCTGCTATAGCCCCTCCCGACATGCAATCTTCCCGCACTTATTCCTGGTTTCCTCTGACCCTTCTCTGGTTTGGCGCGGCCATGTCCGTGGCCGAAATCAACACCGGCGGCCTGACCGCGTCGGCCGGAATCGGCCCCGGTTTGTGGGCGGTTGTTCTGGGCCACCTGGTCGGTGTGGTGCTGCTCGGCCTGATGGGCTACCTCGGCTTTCGCGAAGGCCTGCCCTCGCTCATGTGCACTCGTATCGCCTTTGGCCGGCGCGGTTCCTGGGTGTTGTCCCTGGCCAACGTCCTGCAACTGCTGGGCTGGACCACGGTGATGATTCAACTGAACTCCCAGGCCCTGGGCGGCATCTGCAAGATTCTCTGGGGCGTGGAGGCCACGATTCCGGCAACCCTGGTTCTTGGCTGCCTCATCGCCCTGTGGGCGTTGTGGGAAAGCCAGGGCAAGCACGCCGGCAACACCGTGGCCGTGATTCTTCTGGCCCTGCTCGGCCTGGTGGTTTCTTGGACCTTGTGGCACAAGGCGGCCGGCACTGTTCCCGCCCCGGCCGCTCCCCCAAGCCTGAGCTTTGGCCGGGCCTTTGAGCTTTCGTTGGTCATGCCCTTGAGCTGGATGCCCCTAGTGGCCGATTACGCCTGCCGGGCCAAGAGCGCCAAGGCGGCCTGTCTTGGACCGGCTTTGGGCTATCTGGTCGGAAGCCTGTGGATGTACGGACTGGGTTTTGCCGGAGCTCTGATCACCGGCGAGGCCGACCCCACGCCCATGATGTTGGCCGCCGGCCTTGGCGTGGTGGCCTTGAGCGTGCTGGCCTTATCCACGGTGATCACCACTTTTCTGGATGTGTATTCGGCAGTGGCTTCGGCCAGGAATATTTTCCCCAAGTTGCCGGAACGGGCCGCCGGGCTTGCGGTGGTCTGCATCGGCACCGGCGCGGCCCTGGTCTGGGACAGCAACTTGTATGTCGGCTTTCTGAGCCTTGTCGGCGCGGTGTTCGCTCCGTTGGGGGCCATTCTGTTCACCGACTGGTACCTGCTGCGCCACGACGATCGGGAACGCCCGGTTTCTCCGGCCGGTCTGCTTTCGCTGGGCGTGGGCATCATTGCCCACATTCTCTTCTCCCGCTACGGCAGCCCCGTGGGGCCGACCCTGTCCTGCCTTCTGCTGACCCTGCCTGTGCACCTGTTCTTGCGTCGGGTCTGGCCGAAGGCGGCGGAGCGCCGAACCCGGGCCGAATCTCCCGACCCCACAACGGCAAAAGCCCCGTGAGCGCTCGCGGAGCTTGGCCGTCCGGCCCGTTCTCGCGGATTTGCACCATAAATGGGCCCCATCTTGTTATTAGTCGTTTTTCAGCCCGCCTCAGGCATCGTAAAAAACAAAGCTCCCGTCGGGTTTGTAGTCCGGCATGACATCAAGGTGCCAGAGGCCGGTTTCGGCCGCTCCGGGCCGCGACTTGAGCACCAGGTCATAGACCCCTCCTGGCTCCGTCGTCCGTGTGCCCGAGGATGAGAATGGGTCTGCCGGCGGGGATTTCTCCCAGGCGTCTTGGGATCTCCTCTTCCGGGACCGGCATGGAACCGGGCAGATGCCCTTCCTTGGCGTAATCATCGCGGGAGCGCACATCCAATATCAGCAGCTTTTCCGCCTGGCTGCCCAGAAGAGCCCGAACTTCGCAGGCATTGACCGAGCCCGTGCGGGGCAGGGCGGCCGCGCCGGCGTACCAGGTGGGGCTGAACAGCGGAGCGGTAAAGTCGCTACGACAATCATGGGTGGATCGCATGGCGACCTCCTTGGTTTATCAGTATGACAATATCGTAAATACAGTATGCAAGGGATGATGGAAGAGTTTGGAAACAGCCCCTAGACCGGCTGTTCCGTGCGGTATCTGATGACCCTGGCGGGCACGCCGACAACCACGGCCTGGGCCGGCACGTCTTTGCCGACCACCGCGCCCGCGCCGATCACCGCGCCGGAATGCACGGTGACGCCCGGCAGAATGACCACGCGGGCGCCAATCCAGACGTCGTCCTCAATGCGCACGAAGGAGGGGATGTGGCCTTGGGCCGTGATCGGTATGTCCAGGCGGTCGAAACGGTGGTTGGCCCCCTGAATTAAGACCATGGGGCCGATGGCCACGTTGGAGCCGACGGCAATTTCGGCGTCGTTGGCATTGATGGAAGAAAAATCGCCGAGAAAAACCTTGTCGCCTAGAGTGATCTTGCCCCTGGCCGCATAGAGCGAGGCGTGGCGGTTCAGGCCGCAACCCCGGCCCAGGCGGATGTTGCGAAAACCCTGGATGACCACGCCCACGCCGGAGCGAAAGGGCCCGGCAACGGCGAACAGCGGGCGGTAGAGCCAACCGCGCAACCGGGAACCCGGCCCGCCGGGCCACCAACCCCAGAGAAAACGCCAAAGTTCCTCAAACTGGAGAATGAGCCGATCTTTGGGGGTCAGGGGCCTGTCCGCTTCGATATTGTGGGGCATAACCGGTTAACTATAGCATCCGCGCAGGGGGTCGTTGGTCATGAGTTCGACAACGCGGCGGTGGTCTTCGGGCGTATCGACACTCAGGGTACGTTCGGCGGTGGGCACCATGAGGATGCGGCCGCCGTTTTCGAGCACGCGCATCATGTCTACGGACTCGATGATTTCCAGGGGCGACTCGGGCAGGCTGTTGAAGTGCAGCAGAAAGTCGCGGCGGAAGGGGATGATGCAGACCTGCTTTTTCATGGGCACCGTGGCGGCGCCTTTCTTACGCGAGGGGATGGGCTCGCGCGAGAAGTACAGGGCATAGCCCTTGAGGTCGGTGACCACCTTGACCTCGGCCGGGTCTTCAAACTCGGTTTCGTCGACCAGATTGCCCATGAGATTGGTGA
This sequence comes from Desulfovibrio sp., assembly GCA_031553235.1. Taxonomy (GTDB): domain Bacteria; phylum Desulfobacterota; class Desulfovibrionia; order Desulfovibrionales; family Desulfovibrionaceae; genus Frigididesulfovibrio. The sequence goes on along the minus strand of JAVBLS010000053.1, from coordinate 27,270 downwards.
CCTGAAGGCCGGGGTTGGCGAGCATGGGGGCCACGGCGGCGTCGATCATCTCCGGCAGGAGCATCGGCTCGTCGCCTTGGATCATCACCACGATGTCGGCCTTTTTGCCGGTGGCGGCCTCGATTTTAAGCATGGCCTCGGCGGTGCGGTCGGTGCAGCGGGTGTGGGTGTCGGCGGTCATCACCGCGTTCAGCCCTTTGGAGGCGGCGTAGTCCATGATCGCCTGGTCGCAGGTGGCGATATAGGTGGCGCTGATGTTCTTGCACATCAGGGTGCGGAAGGCCACGTGGCCGACCATGGGCACGCCGTGAATGTCGGCCATGGGCTTGCCGGGATAGCGGGTGGAGCCCATGCGGGCCGGAATGATCGCGATGATGTTCATGAGTGCTCCGTGAACACGTGGTTATTTATCCACCAGAAAGCCCATGGACGAAACCTTGTCCGGGTGGAGCCCGCTGTGGACTTCTTCAATGACGCGCAGAATGCCCTGGCCGAGATCCACCGAAAGCCGGGGGACCATCTTGCGGGCGATTTTGGGGTTGAAGGAATAGGGGGTGATCTCGTAGTGCCCGCTCTTGCCGTCGCCCTGGAAGTCAAAGGCGATGTCGCGGCCGAGCATCTCGGCGATCATTTTGAGCAGGTCGCCTACGCGCATGGGCCGGTCGCCGGAAAGCACGATATTGGTGTCGGCGTATTCCGGAGCCAGAATCTCCACGCTGCAGTCGGCCGCGTCTTCGACGTGGATGTATTCGCGCAGGGCCGTGGGCAGGCCGTAATAGGCGATGCGGCCGGTTTCCAGGGCTTCGCGCACGAAGCGGTAGATGGCGTTGCGGCTGTCGGCGCGCGGGCCGTAAAGAGAACCGTAGCGCAAAACAGTGTATTCCAGGCCGTAGACCTGGCGGTAGTTCTCGATGTAGAGTTCGCCCGCCTGCTTGCTGCAGCGGTAAAAGCCGCCGGCCTTGCTGTAAACGTAGAGGGAGCTGGCAAAGACAAAGCGCTTGACCCCGGCCTTGCGGCAGGCCTCAAGCACGTGGACGTTGCCGAGAATGTTGAACCTGGCCGTGTCCACCGGCCGGGAACCGGCCTCGCCGATGTCGGCAATGCCCGCGAAATTGTAAACCGCGTCCGCTCCGGCGCAGGCCGCCTCGACGCCGGCAAGATCCAGGATGTCGCCGGTGATCATTGTTTGATCCGGACGTAGCCAGGTCGAGGGGCGCACGTCGAAGATGGTCACCGCGTGCCCGGCATCGCTCAGTTTGTCGCAGACGTGGGAGCCGAGAAAGCCGGAGCCGCCGAATACCGTGATTTTCATGAAGTCTCGCTTGAGCATTTTCACTTTAAAAATGTTTATGAAACCATATTGCCGACGGACTCCCAAACGAGCCCGCAAGCAAATAAGGGCTGCGGGGGTTATCCAGCCACCGCGCTGACGAAGAAACGAAACCATGCCTCACGCAGGCGTGGGCCGCAGTCTGTTGCACGGCCGCCGGAGTAAACCAACTTTGAAAGTTGATTTGCTCTATACGCCGGCCGGGCGCCGGCCGCTTTGCAGGAACAGGGAGTCGATGCCGTAGGCCAGGAAAGTATAGCCCTGGGTGATCTTTGCCTTGAGCGTTTCGGGGTCGGGTTTGACCACGTGAAAGCCCTTGGGAATGCCGGCCGCCTCGGCTTTTTGCTCGATCAGGTCCAGGGCCTTGAGAAAGTCCGGATGCTCGAACTGCCCGGTCAGGCCCATGGAGGCCGAGAGGTCGTAGGGGCCGACCATGTAGGCGTCCAGGCGGGGATGCTCGAAAATGTTCTCCAACTGGACCAGGGCGTTGACGTGTTCGATCTGGGCCACGAGCACGAGGTCGTGCCCCAGGCCATCGGCGCGGGCGTGGTCCTCAAAATCCAGACCGAAGGCATTGGCCCGCGAAAAACCCACGCCGCGTCGGCCGACGGTGTATTCCGCCCCGCCGGGGTAGAGGCTGTAATCAATGGCATCGTCGAGCTGGGAGCGGCTTTCGATCATCGGGAAAATCAGGCCGCGCGCCCCGGAATCAAGGGCTCCCTTGATTTCGCGCATGCTCCCTTCGGCCACGCGGACAAAGGGCAGAGTGCCCCAACGCTCCAGAGCCCGGAACACGTCCGGCAGTTGCGAGCGGCTGAAGGCGCCGTGTTCCATGTCGACGGCGGCCCAGTCGTAGCCCATGCGGCCGATGATCTCGGCCGACTCGGCACTGGGAATTTGCAGCCAGGTGCCTACGGTGTGACGTTTTTGGCGCAGGGCCAAACGGATCTCTTTAGCTGTCTTCATAATAATGCTCCGGCCGCATGGCGGCGTTTTCCGCTCTTTACTCTCCCGATGGGGAGATGGCAAGGGGAGTGCGGAAAACGGCAACTAAATCTTGCCATGCGGCACGCGAGGACTTATTTAGTCCCGTTGAGCGCGCATTTTGCCGCTTGCCGTCTTTTGCCCGGAGTATGCATGTTCAGTCTGATCTTCAAGAAAATCTTCGGTTCCCGGAACGAACGCTACATCAAGCGAAAAATGGCCCAGACCGCTGCGGTCAACGCCTTTGAGTCGCAAATGCAGGCCCTGGCCGACGAAGACTTTCCCGAACGCATCCGCATGTGGAAAGAGCAGGTCGCGGCCGGCGAAAGAACACTGGACTCCCTGCTGCCCGAAGTCTTCGCCCTGGTGCGCGAGGCCTCGGTGCGCACCTTGGGCATGCGCCATTTCGACGTCCAGCTCATCGGCGGTATGGTGCTGCATTCCGGCAGGATCGCGGAAATGAAGACCGGTGAAGGCAAGACCCTGACGGCCACCCTGGCCGTGGTGCTCAACGCCCTTTCCGGCAAGGGCGTGCATGTGGTCACGGTCAACGACTACCTGGCCAAGCGCGACGCCGAATGGATGAGCGCGGTCTACAGCTTTCTTGGCCTCAGCGTGGGCGTCATCGTGCACGGGCTCACCGATGCCGAGCGCCAGGCCGCCTACGGCGCGGACATCACCTACGGCACGAACAACGAATTCGGCTTCGACTACCTGCGCGACAACATGAAGTTTTACGCCAACCAGATGGTGCAGCGCGGGCACAACTTCGCCATCGTGGACGAAGTGGACTCCATTCTGGTCGACGAGGCCAGAACCCCGCTGATTATTTCCGGCGCGGCCGACGACTCCACCGATCTGTATCGCAAGGTCGACACCGTGGTCACCCGCCTGGTCAAGGACAGAGACTTCACTGTGGACGAAAAGGCCAAGACGGCCATGCTCACGGATGAGGGTGTGCAACTCTGCGAAAAGATACTGGAAATCGACAACCTTTTCGATCCGCAGAACATCACCCTGCAACACCACGTGCACCAGTCGCTCAAGGCCCACTCGGTGTTCCACCGCGACGTGGACTACATTGTCAAGGACGACCAGGTGTTGATCGTGGACGAGTTCACCGGCCGGCTCATGCCGGGCAGGCGTTTTTCCGACGGCCTGCACCAGGCCCTGGAGGCCAAGGAAGACGTCAAGGTCCAGGCGGAAAACCAGACCCTGGCCTCGATCACCTTCCAGAACTATTTCCGCCTGTATACAAAGCTTTCGGGCATGACCGGCACGGCCGACACCGAAGCCGTTGAATTTCAGGAAATTTACGGTCTTGAGGTGGTTTCCATTCCCACCCACAAGCCGATGATCCGGGCGGACATGCCGGACGTGATCTACCGCAGCAAAGAAGAAAAATACAACGCCATTGCCGAGCAGATCCGCGAGCTGCACCAAAAGGGCCAGCCCGTGCTGGTGGGTACCATGTCCATTGAAACTTCCGAACTGCTCTCGGCCCGGCTGAAAAAGATCGGCGTGCCGCACAGCGTGCTCAACGCCAAGCACCACGAAGAAGAAGCCGGAATCATCGCCGAGGCCGGGCAGGCCGGCAAGGTGACCATTGCCACCAACATGGCCGGCCGGGGCACGGACATCAAGCTGGGCGAAGGCGTGGTCGAGCTCGGCGGCCTGTTCATTCTCGGCACCGAGCGCCACGAGAGCCGGCGTATCGACAACCAGTTGCGCGGCCGTTCGGGCCGCCAGGGCGACCCCGGGCGTTCGCGCTTCTTCCTTTCTCTGGAAGACGATCTGATGCGCCTGTTCGGATCGGAACGCATTTCCAAGCTCATGGGCACCTTGGGCCTGAAGGACGGGGAATCCATCGAGCACAAGATGATCTCCCGGGCCATTGAGAACGCCCAGAAGCGGGTGGAAGGCCACAACTTTGAAATCCGCAAAACCCTGCTGGACTATGACAACGTCATGAACCAGCAGCGTGAGGTGATCTACTCCCTGCGCCGAGACGCCATCGGCCGCGAGGAAGTGGAAGAAGCTGTGACCGAGTTTCTCGACGACACCCTGAGCGATGTTTACGCCGCCTATGACGCAGCCCGCGGCGAACTGGACGAGGACGGCCGCGAGATGCTGCGCTCGCGCCTGCAGGAGGTCTTCAACCTCGGCAAGGTCTGGAGCGAAGAGCGTCTGCCCACGCAGGACGAAACCCGTGAACTGGTCAACGGCATGCTTGAGGTCATCCGGCAGGGTGCACCCGAGCACTACCGGGATATCCTGCGTTACTTCCTGCTGGAAGAACTGGACCGCTGCTGGAAGGAGCACCTGCTCAGCATGGACCATCTGCGCGACGGCATCGGTCTGCGCGGATACGGCCAGCGCGACCCCAAGCAGGAATACAAGCGTGAGGGCTTTGCCCTGTTCCAAGAGATGCTTTTCCGCATCCGCGAGAACCTGTTCAAGACTCTGACCCGTCTGCGCCTGCAGGCCCCCGAGCAGCCGGAAGCCCCGGCCGAAGCTCCGGGCGAATCCGCCCCCCATGCGCAGCCCGCGCCGGAGGAGCTCAGGGCCAAGGGAGCTTCTCCCTTCCGGCACAAAGACACCTCGCACCTGTCCTATTCCGGCGGCAGCGCGACCCAGGCCAAGCCGGCCGGGGGCGCGCGCCGCGGCACCCCCAAGGTGGGCCGCAACGACGATTGTCCCTGCGGCAGCGGTAAGAAGTATAAAAAATGCTGCGGCATGGGGAAGTAAAGTAAAAATGTTGCGGCCCGGGAAACAGTCGGGTCGCTTCTCTCCTCCTCAACCTTGTGAGCGCGCCATGACCTTTCTCCCCCTGCCCAAAGGTTTTCGTCTGGCCACGGCTTCGGCCGGGTTTAAGAAACCCGACACGCCGGATCTTTCCCTGGCCCTCTGCGACACTCCGGCCACGGCGGCCGGCGTGTTCACCACCAATCTGTTTCGGGCCGCGCCCGTGCAGGTGGCCCAGTCGGTCCTGCGCGAGCGCGCCACGGTTCGGGCCGTGCTGATCAATACCGGCCAGGCCAACGCCTGCACCGGGGCCGAGGGCATCACCAACTGCCGGCGCAGTCTGGAGATGGCGGGCGCGGCCTTCGGCCTGGAGCCGGCGGACATCCTCCCTGCCTCCACCGGGGTCATCGGCGCCCAGCTCAAAATGAACCTCTGGGAAAGGGCTATGCCTGTGCTGCGCGAGAGCCTGGGCAAGGCCACCCTTGAGGAATACGCCACGGCCATGATGACCACCGACGCTTTTCCCAAGTTCGCCGGTGAAACCCTGGAGCTTGCGGCCGGGCGGGTGACCCTGGCGGCCACTGCCAAGGGCGCGGGCATGATCTGCCCGCACATGGCCACCATGCTTTCGGTGGTCATGTGCGACGCCGCCGTGGCCCCGGAGATCTGGCGGCCCATGTTCGTGCGCGCCGCCCAGGCCACCTACAACCGGGCCAGCGTGGACGGCGACACCAGCACCAACGACACCCTTTACGGCCTGGCCGGCGGGGCAACGGGCATTACGCCGCAGGGCGGGGATCTGGAATTGTTGGAAGAGGCTCTGGTCCGGGTGCTGGGTAAGCTGGCCTATATGTTGGTGCAGGACGGCGAAGGCGCCACCAAGGTCATGCGCATTCGGGTGACGGGCGCGGCCACGCAGGCGGATGCGGAAAAGGCCGCCCGCACCGTGGGCCATTCGCAACTGGTGAAAACCGCCATGTACGGCAAAGACGCCAACTGGGGCCGCATTGTGGCCGCCCTCGGGCGTTGCGGGGCCGACTTCAACCCCGCGGCCGTGCGCGTCGCCCTGTGCGGCGTGGATCTGTTTGCCGACGAGCAGCCCGTGCGCAGTGATTTTGACGCCCTGCTCAAGGATTCGCTGGAACAGCGCGACCTGCTGCTGGAGATATCCCTGGGCGCCGGGGCGGGCGTATACGAGCTTCTGGCCTCGGATCTGGGTCACGAGTATATCAACATCAACGCCGATTACCGGAGCTGACGCCGCCGGTTGTGAAAAACTCGGGAAAAGATGGGAAAGATCCGCTGCCTGAAATAATTTATCGATATAAAATGTTTTTCATTACCGTGTAATCTGACCGCCTCCATCTTTGTCGACTCTGGGCCTTCGGTTCGGCCAACGACAAAAAACCCGTGCAGTGCACGGGTTTTTTGTCGTTGGCGGGGCGAGAGGCGGCGCTCCTTCCGCCCGCTTGGGGAAGGAGACACCTGCAGTGTTCAGGTTGAGCATTTTTCTCGCTTCATTTATTGTTTGCCATCTTAGATCATTTTTATTTACTTCTGCCGGCGATGCCGGCGCCAAGGGACCCTGCAACCCGCGAGAGGAGAGTTTCCATGCTGAAAATTTCGGCCTTCAAGCTGCCGGCGCTGCTGCTCGGCCTCGCTTCCCTGGTGGTTCTGCCCGCCTTGCCTGTTTCACCCGCGGCGGCGGCCGACGAGTTCGTGACCATCGGCACCGGCGGCATCACCGGGGTTTACTACCCCGTGGGCGGCGCCATCTGCCGGCTGGTGAACAAAGATCGCAAGGCCCACGGTATCCGCTGCACTGTGGAATCCACCGGCGCCTCGGTCTTCAACGTCAACGCCATTCGTTCCGGCGACCTGAGCATGGGTATCGTGCAGAGCGATACGCAATATTACGCCTACAAGGGCGAGGGCAGCGACCAGTTCATCAAGGCCGGCCCGGACACCAAGCTGCGCGCCCTGTTCTCTCTGCATGCCGAGGCTTTCACCCTGGTGGCGCGGGATGACGCGAACATCAATAATTTCAAGGATCTTGCGGGCAAACGCGTGAACCTGGGCGACCCTGGATCGGGCAACCGCAGCACCATGGAACTTCTGATGAAGGAGTACAACTGGACCCCGTCCGTGTTCAAGCTGGCCACCGATCTGAAGCCGGCGGAAATGGCCGGCGCACTGTGCGACAATAAGATTGACGCCTATGTCTACGTGGTCGGCCACCCGAACGGCTCGATCAAAGAAGCCGCCACCACCTGCAAGTCGCACGTGGTCAATGTGACCGGTCCGGAAGTGGAGGCCTTCATGAAAAAGTATCCCTTCTATCCGCCCGCGGAAATTCCCGGCGGCATGTACACCGGCACGGACCAGACCGTGAAGACTTTCGGCCCGCGCGCCTGTCTGCTGGCAAGTTCCGATCTGCCTGAAGAAACGGCCTATCAGATCGTCAAGTCGGTGTTCTCCAATCTGGATGAGTTCAAGAAGCTCCACCCGGCCCTGGAGACCTTGACCGCCGAAGAAATGCTTACCGGCAACACCGCGCCTTTCCACCCCGGCGCCATGCGCTACTTCAAGGAAGTCGGGCTGATGAAGTAACCGCCCGCGAGTGGGACGCCGCCCCGGAAGAGCCGCGCTCCTCCGGGGCGGCTTGTATCAGTAAGTATATATATTTGTATGTATGAGGAGGTTGCATGGCCCCGTCGGTTGAGCAGGACAACAGCCAATTAATCCAGAAAGTTTTGGAAAAGGAAACCGGCCGGACCAGGCTCAAGGGCATTCCTCGGGCCGTCTGCCTGGTGGTGCCGTTCATCTGGTCGTTGTTTCAGCTCTGGATCGTTTCTCCCATCCCCTATTCCCTGGGCATCGGGGTGTTCAACGACACGGCCACACGCTGCATCCACCTGTCTTTTGCCGTGTTTCTAGCCTATATCGGCTTTCCAATTTTACGGCGCAAAAGCCGCGATCCCGTTCCCTTTTACGACTGGGGTCTGGCGCTGCTCGCGGCCTTCTGCTCCGCATATTTGTATCTTTTCCAAGGTTCCCTGGTCACCCGCGCGGGCATTCCCGCGCCGCAGGACATTGCCGTGGCCTGCGTGGGGGTGAGCCTGCTGCTGGAAGCCACCCGGCGGGTCATGGGCCTGCCCATGACCATCGTGGCCATTGTTTTTCTCACCTATGTCTTTGCCGGCCCCCACATGCCGGATCTGATCGCCCACAAGGGGGCCTCGCTCTCGCGCGCGGCCTCGCAGTTCTGGCTCACCTCCGAAGGCGTGTTCGGCGTGCCGCTCGGGGTTTCCACCAGCTTCGTCTTTCTTTACGTGCTGTTCGGCGCCCTGCTTGAGCGGGCCGGCGCGGGCGACTATCTAACCTCGCTGTCCTTTTCCCTGCTCGGGCATCTGCGCGGCGGCCCGGCCAAGGCGGCGGTGGTGGCCTCGGGCCTGCACGGGCTCATCTCCGGTTCGTCCATCGCCAACGTGTTGACCTGCGGCCCGGTGACCATCATGCTGATGAAAAAGGTCGGTTTCTCGGCCGAAAAGGCCGGGGCCGTCGAGGTCGCGGCCGGCTCCAACGGGCAGATCATGCCGCCGGTCATGGGCGCGGCCGCCTTTTTGATGGTCGAATACATCAACATGCCGTATTCCGAGCTGATCAAGCACGCCTTTGTGCCGGCCCTGCTGGCCTACGGCTCACTGCTCTACATCGTGCACCTTGAGGCCTGCAAGCTCGGCATGAAGGGCCTGGAACGCACTACGCCCTTCAAGGCCCGGTTGATCGGCTGGGGCCTGACCCTCTCGTTGCTGGTGGTGATCATCGGGACCCTTCATTACCTGATGGCCTGGATTCCGGCCGTGTTCGGCGGTGCCGCCTGGGCCGTTTTCGGCCTGCTGCTGCTGGCCGCCTACCTGGTTCTGGTGATGATCTCGGCCCGTCAGCCGGACCTACCCAAGCATACCGACGAAGATGCCCTGATGCATTTGCCTGCCGTGCGACCGATCCTGGTCTCCGGCCTGCACTTTCTCATTCCCATCGCGGTGCTGGTCTGGTGTCTGATGATCTTCGAGATGTCGCCGGGCCTGGCCGCTTTTTACGCCTGTGCCTTCATGATCGCCATCCTGCTCACCCACCGGCCCCTGGTGGCTTTACTGCGCAAGCAGCCCATGGTTCCGGCCTTTCACCGGGCCTGTGCCCTGTTGCTCGAAGCCCTCACGGCCGGCGGCCGGAACATGGTGGGCATCGCTCTGGCCACGGCCAGCGCCGGCATCGTCGTGGGCGCCGTCAGCCTGACCGGAGTGGGCCAGGCCCTGGCCTCGGTGGTCGAGGCCATTTCCATGGGCTCCCTGACCATTGTGCTGTTCATGACCGCCCTGTTGTCGATCATTCTCGGCATGGGCCTGCCCACCACGGCCAACTACATCATCGTCTCCACGCTGCTGGCCCCGGTGATTTACAACCTCAGCGGCGCGCACGGCCTGGCTGTGCCCCTGGTGGCCGTGCACCTGTTCTGTCTCTACTTCGGGGTCATGGCCGACGCCACCCCGCCCGTGGCCCTGGCCGCCTTCGCCGCGGCAGGCATCTCGGGCGGCGATCCTTTCCGCACCGGCGTGCAGGGCTTCATTTACGAGATGCGCACGGCCGTTCTGCCCTTTGTTTTTCTCTTCAACCCCGAGATTCTGCTCATCGGCATCCGGTCCATACCGCACCTGCTCTGGGTGCTCCTGACCGCCGCCTTGGCCTGCATGGCTTTTGCCTCGGCCCTCCAGCGCTTCATGCTCACCCACACCCGCTGGTGGGAAGTGGTTCTGCTGGTTGTCAGCATGATGTTTCTCTTCCGGCCAGGCATCACCCAAGATTACTTCTTCCCGCCCTATCTTGAACTGCCTGCCTCCCAGGTTGAGCAAACCATTGCCTCTTTACCGAAAGACGGCACCATGCGCCTGAAGGTCCATTCCGAAATCGACGGCAAGCCCCGCGACCGCGTCATCGCCCTGTCCGCCGGCGGCACCGGCTCCGCCGCCGATCGCCTTTACGAGTCCGGCTTGACCCTCGAGCGCCAGGGTGACGCCTTGGTCGTGGCCGACATAGCGCCCAACAGCCGGGCCGAAAAACTCGGCCTGGACATTGCCGACGACCATACCGTCGAAGGCATCCTCATGCCGGACGAAAACCGGCCGGGCAAGGCGTTCTTCAGCATCCCCGGGCTGGTCCTCTTCATTCTGGTCTACCTCAACCAACGCCGCGCCCGCCGCCGAGAACTCGCGCCGGCGGCGTGAGGTAATTCCCGGATGCGCAAAGGGTGCCGCACGGCAGAGCGTGCGGCACCCTTATTACCTGCCGATCAGCCCTTTGAAGATTTCCACTGTGGGCTCAATGATTGCATTCGGAAAACCGTATGCAGCCGCGTGAATGGGCGGGCGGTCACCGACAGCCGTTTTGGGGTCCGGGTTTCCTGTTCGGAAAGTTCCGGCCGGCTGTGCAGTTCGTGGCGCAGAGCAACGACTGTTTCAAGATTTTTTTTTTGTCCATCTGGAGCGACCTTATTCTTAAGGCGTTTCCTTACCCTCGGTAAAAGCGCAGGCGTAGAGCGTTGGAGACGACGGAGACGGAGCTGAGGGCCATGGCGGCACCGGCCAGCATGGGCGAGAGGGCGGGCCCGCCGAAGTAGAAGAACACGCCGGCGGCAAAGGGGATGCCGACGATGTTGTAGCCGAAGGCCCAGAAGAGATTCTGGCGGATGTTGCGGAGCACGGCGCGGCTGAGCCCCAGGGCGTCGGGCAAGGCCTCGAGGCCTTTGCGCATCAGCACGACGTCGCCGGTTTCGACGGCCACGTCGATACCCTCGGCCACGGCCATGCCCACGTCGGCCCGGGCCAGGGCCGGGGCATCGTTGATGCCGTCGCCGACCATGCCCACAACTTCGCCTTTGGCCTGGAGTATGCGGATCACGCTTTCCTTCTGGTCGGGCAATACCTCGGCCGTGACCCGGGAAATGCCCAGGCTCCCGGCCACGGCCCGGGCAGTGGCTTCGTTGTCGCCGCTGAGCATGACCGGGGTGATCTGCAGGGCTTCCAGCCGGCGGAGCACTGCCGGGGCTTCCGGCCTGATGGGATCGGCCACGGCCAGGAGAGCCAGGGGGCGATCCTCGCACAACAGCACGATGGGGGTTTTGGCCTGGGCGGCCAGGGCGCCGGCTGTTTCTTCCAGGCGGGCAATGACGGCTTCGTTTCCGGCCAGGCGCTCGCGGGCCAGGGCCAGGTTGCCGATGACCGCCTGAACCGGTCCGGAAGCGAGGGGCACAAGGCCCGCCACGCCGCGGCCGGGCAGGGCGGTGAATTCAATGGGTGCCGGCGCGGTCAGGCCGGCCTCTTCGGCCCGACGCAATACGGCCCTGGCCAGGGGGTGCTCCGAGGCATTTTCCAGCGAGGCCGCGAGCTGCAGGGCGGTGCCGGGGTTGGCCGTGGGCTTGGGGCGGGCCTCGGCGTCGAGCAGGACGAGATCGGTGACCGCCGGTCGGCCCTCGGTCAGGGTGCCGGTCTTGTCAAAGACCATGACCGTCAGGCGGGCGGCATGTTCCAGGGCGGTGCCGTTTTTGAAGAGCACGCCGAGCTGGGCGCCGCGGCCGGTGCCCACCATGATCGCCATGGGCGTGGCCAGGCCCATGGCGCAGGGGCAGGCGATGACCAGAACGCCCACAAGCACGCGCAGGGCAAAGGCGACATCTTGGCCGTACCACCACCAGAACAGGCCGGCGGGCAGGGCACAGGCAATCACGGCCGGCACAAACCAGAGGCTGACCTGGTCGGCCAGGCCGGCAATGGGAGCCTTGGCGGCCTGGGCCTCCTGCACCAGACGGACGATGCGGGCCAGCACGGTGTCGGCACCCACGCGCTCCACGCGCATGACCAGGGCGCTGTTCTGGTTTATGGTGCCGCCGGCCAGGGGATCGCCGGGGTTCTTGGTCACCGGCATGCTTTCGCCGCTGAGCATGGATTCATCCACATGCGAGGAGCCGGAAAGCACCATGCCGTCCACGGGAACCCGCCCGCCGGGGCGCACCAGGACCGTGTCGCCGGGGGCCAGGGCGGCCACCGGCACCTCTTTGCGCGCGGCGTTTTCGTCCGGTCCGGCCAGGAGCAGGGCCGTTTCGGGCGTGAGGTCGAGTAGGCTCTTCAGGGCTTCGGAAGCGCGTCTGCGGGAACGGATCTCCAGATACTTGCCCAGGGAAACCAGGGCGATGACCACGGCGGCGGATTCATAATACAGTTCAGGCCCGTGGGCCGCGTGCCCGGCGCCGAAAAGCGCGGCCAGAATACCCTCGCCCGAGGCCCAGGCTTCGGCCCGGCCCATGTGCTCCATGAGCACGGCCGAAGAACCGTCGCCCAAAGGGGCCCAGCCGGGCACGAGTTCGGCCAGGGTGTTCCAGAAGCTGAACAAAAAGGCCGCGCCCGTGCCCAGGGCCACCAGGGTGTCCATGTTCGGGCTTTTGCGAAACAAAGCGGGCAGGCCCCGCAGGTAGAAACGTCTGCCGGACCAGAGCACCGGCAGGCAGAGCAGCAACTGGGCCAGGGCAAAGCGGGCCGGGTGCGCGGCAGGGGAGAGTGGGGCGGGCCCCGGCAGGCCGATCATCTCGCCCATGGCCAGATAGAGCAGCAGCAGGGTGCAGATCAGGGCTGGAGCAAGATCGCGGCGCCGGTCCGCAAGCTCGGCGTCTTCTTCTTTTTGATGCGCTTCCCAGCGTGCGGCGGCCGAAGCCGCGTCGCCGCCGGCTTCCTCCGGCCGGGCGGTAAAGCCGAGCCGTTCGACGGTTTGGACGATTTCCGGGATCAGGGCGGCCTGCTCCACACCCGGGGCGGGCACGACCACGGCCCGGCCAAGGGGCAGATTCACGGAGACCTCAGCCACCTCGGGCATGTTTCCGAGTACCCGCTCGATACGCGCCGAGCAGGCGGCGCAGTGCATGCCGCCCACGGCAAATTCGATTTTGTTTCGCTGCATGAAGTCCTCGGTAGTCAGCCGGACATATGGTTTCATCGGCAATTTCAGGTGAAATCGTCCTGCTGAAATCTACACATCCTCCGTGGTTCGGGCAAGTGTTTTGAGAACGGATTTCAATATCGTGCATAAAGATGCGCGCCCAACCGGTGTATGCGGCGTCAGGAATAAAAGAACGATAATGGTATTGTTTTCACGTATACGACACAGGGAATTTTCTTTACATTGGAATACATATCCGTGTGTTGCAATATATTTGTAAAGATACGTATCAGTGCCGTAGAAACTGGAAATTTAAAAATAAATAATATTGTTTGTCTTTTATAAAATATTGCGATACGGTTATCGTGTGGTGCACACGACGGCGGCGTGAGCCGTGTCCCGCGCCGGTAATTCCGGCGTGTCGCGTCCGAAAGGTGGCGTTATGAACGTGTCTCCCGGCGGTGAGCCGCCGCCGCTTATTACGGAACCCAAGGCCGCCGGTCCCAAAGGGCGGCTCGACGCGTTCTGGCTTTCCGCCTATACCGCGCTGCTGGTGGTGGCCTGGTCGTTGATTCTCTGTTTTTCCTTCTGGTTCGGCCTGACCCTGGTCTACCAGAAGCCGGAAGAGTCGGCTCGCGAAATGGCCGCTCTGGTTGTGGACAGCGACTTCGGCCCGCACGCCGATTTCAACCTCCCCCCAAATCGCTTGCGCGAGCTTGCGCGTCGCGCCCCCGGCGATCCTCTTGTCGGAGAAACCCTCAAAAAACAACAGCGCCTCCTGCCGGCGCATGAGCCGGCCGATCACGGCCGGGGTATTCTGGCCCGGGTTTTTGGCCGGGAATCTCCGGCCGAAGACGATGCCGACCCTTGGGAAACCAGGGCTTTTTGGCTTCTCGAGCAAGGCTATGTCACCGAGGTGGTCGAAGTCTCTTCCATTGCCGGCAGGGAATACCTGCGTTTCATGCAGCCCATGCCGGGACGGTCTTCGTGTCTGACCTGCCACGAAGACGGCGACAAGGGCGGCGGCCGCTCGGCCATCAGTCTCTCCGTTCCCATGGGGCCGTTCTGGGACGCGGCCGAAAGCCAGTTGCGCCTGCTGCTCATTCTGCACCTTGGCCTGTGGCTGCTTGGCGTGGCCGTATTTCTTTTGGTCGGGCGAAACATGCGTCGGCGTATTCTCGAGCGCGACAAGGCCGAGGCGGCCCTGACCAAGCTCACCGAAGAGTTGGAGGAACGCGTGGTTGTGCGCACGGCCGAGGGGCTGCGCCGGCAGCGCGAGTTGCAGACCTTCATGGATAATACCGATGCCGGGGTCTACCTGAAAAACACCCGGCACGAGTTTGTGCTGATCAACAAGTACCTGGCCGGGCTCATGGGTTTTGCCGACTGCATCGGCAAGACCGATCGCGACAGCATTGACGAAACGCTCAGCCGCCGGGTGCTGGAAAAAGAAATTGAGGTTCTGGAAACCCGCGAGGGCCGCGAACTGGAACTGGCCGGCCTGGATGGGCGCGACCGCTCCCGGCAGTTTTCGCTGATGATTTTCCCCATTTTTGATGAAGCGGACGCACTGCAGGGCATCGGCGGCATTCTGGTGGACATCTCCCGACGCAAGAAAATGGAGATGGATCTGCTCAAGGCCAAGGAAGAGGCCGAGGCCGCCAGCCGGGCCAAGAGCGATTTTCTGGCCAATATCAGCCACGAGATCCGCACGCCCCTGAACGGGGTCATCGGCATGGCCGATCTCTTGCTGCGCACCAATCTGACTCCGGACCAGGCCTCCATGGCCGCCACGATCAAAACCGGCGGCGACAGCCTGCTCACCGTGCTCAACGATGTGCTGGATTTTTCCAAAATCGAGGCCGGCAAGATCCAATTGGAAAGCCTGCCCTTTTCCCTGCGCGACGCCATCTTTGACGCGGTCAAGGGGCTTGCACCCATCGCCTACAAGAAGGGCCTCGAACTGCTGATCCACATTCTGCCCGACGTGCCGGATCACCTGCAGGGTGACCCGACGCGCATCCGGCAGATTGTGCTCAACCTGGTCAGCAACGCCATCAAGTTCACCGAAAGCGGAGAGGTGGCCGTGCGCGTTGCCTGCCAAAGCCGCGACGGGCAAAACGCGGTGCTGCGCCTGTCGGTTTCGGACACCGGCATCGGCGTGCCCGAACACCTGCAGCGGCATATTTTTGACGCTTTCGAGCAGGCCGATAGCTCCACCACCCGAAAGTACGGCGGTACCGGCCTGGGCTTGGCCATTTCCTCCCGCCTGGCCAGACTCATGGGCTCGGAACTGAAGCTGGAAAGCACGCTCGGCCTGGGAAGCACCTTCCATATGGACCTGCCCCTGCTCCTGCCGGCCGAGACCGGCCCGGTCCGGCTCCAGGCGGGCGTCTCGGCCGTGCGGGGCAAAAAGGTGCTGGTGGTGGACGACAACGAGACAAACCGGGTGATTCTTTCCGAGCAGATGCAGGTCTGGGGCGTATCGGCCCAGCCGGCCGTGAGCGTGGACGGGGCCATGGGCCTGCTGCGTCTGGCCGCCGAAACCGGCGTGCCTTTCGATCTGGTGCTTTCGGACCTGCAGATGCCGGAAAAAGACGGGCTTGCCCTGATTGCGGAAATGACCGCCGAGCCCCTGCTCGACACCACCCCGGTGGTCATCCTTTCCTCTGGCAACCTGCCCATGGATGCCAAGCGCAAGGGTATTTTCCGGGCCAATCTGATCAAGCCGGTGCGGCCCGAAGAGTTGCTGCGCGGCATGGCCGCGGCCCTGGACGCCTGGGAGAGCATGGACATTTCCCAGATTCGAGCCCGCTCCACCGGGCCGACCGTCGGGCCGACCGGCCTGCGCATTCTTTTGGCCGAAGATATGGAGATCAACCGCCTGGTGGCCTGCCGGATTCTTAAAGAGCTCGGGCACGAGGTGGAGATGGCGGTTGACGGCCGAGAAGCGGTGCAGGCCGTGGCCCGCAAGAATTTTGACCTGGTCTTTATGGATATTCAGATGCCGGTCCTCGACGGCGTACAGGCAGTGGAGGAAATTCGCCGGGCAGAAATCCAGGCCGGCAACGGCGGGCATTTGCCCATTGTGGCCATGACCGCCCACGCCCTGAAGGGTGACAGGGAAAAATATCTGTCCAAAGGCATGGACGGTTATCTGGCCAAGCCGGTGGTGCAAGATTGCGTGGCCCAGGTCATTGCCGAAATGGTCGCCAGGTTTTCTATTGTTCCCCGGGTCGGCGGGGCCGCTTGCATGGGCGCGCCCGAGTTGGCCCAGCCCCGGCCGCCGGCCCAAGCGGTCCCTGTCGAAGGCCGTCCGACATCCGGTTTTATGGGCTTGGGCTCCGGTATGGGGCTCGAAGACGAGGTCGAGGAGCCGCCGATTCTGGATTTTCAGACTGTGCTTGCGGCCTTTGGCAACGACAGGGCCTTTGCGGCCAAGGCCGTCGAGTTGTTCACGCGCGACGCGCCCGGGCTTTCCCAGAATATGCTCACGGCCATCAAGTCCGACGACAATGCCGGGCTGACCGGCAACGCCCACGCCCTGAAAGGAGTCATTTCGGTGTTCAGCCGTAAAGATGCCTACGAGGCCGCTCTGGAACTGGAAACCCTTGGTCGTCAGGGAGCCCTGCCTCTGCAGGCGGTGCATGTGCTCGGGCGTTGGGCCGGGCTGGAGACTCTGCTCAAACGCATGATCCAGGCCATGGAAGAGTTTTTCGCCGAGCCGGGGCGGTAAATAAAAAGGAACAGGCATGGGCGACGCGGACGAAAACGGCGCGGTGCAGGGGCGCTTCAAGAACAACTACTTCGACGGCCTGCCGGTCACCGAGGCCCAGAAGCTGTTGTTCTTCATGCTCATGCTGTTTTATTTCTTTCAGCAGTTCTGCAACTGGAATTTTTGTTTCCTTGCCCCATCCTTTGCCCGCGGCCTTGCCCCGGATACCCCCGGCGCCTACCGGATAGTCTGCATTGTGGCCGTGTTTTTTTTCCTAGGCCAGGGGCTCGGGGCCTTTGTCACCGGCATTCTCTCGGATCGCTGGGGTCGGCGGCGTATTTTGATGATTTCCCTGCTGATTTTTTCCGTGGGCAGCTTCGTCAACGGGCTGGTCACGGGCTTTCCAGCCTTTGTCTTGGCCCGGAGCGTGACCGGTTACGGCATATTCTCGGTGATGGTCATCACCAACGCCTACATCGCCGAGCTCACCCCGGCCGAGAGCCGGGGCAAATGGCAAAGCGTCGTCGCCACTGTGGGCTTTACGGCCGTGCCCCTGGTGGCCATACTTTCACACCTCACGGTGCCCATTGCGCCCGAGGCCTGGCGCTACATTTTTCTCTTTGGCGGCGTGGGGGTGATCACCTTTTTTCTGGCCCTGCTGTTCATCAAGGAGTCGCCCCGCTGGCTGGTGGGCAAGGGCAGGATTGCCGAGGCCGAAGAAGTGATGCGCGATCTCACCGGCAAGGACGTCGACCTGTCCCACCTGGCCCGGCCGGTGGAGAACATGGCGCCCGCCAAAGCTCTGAAGATTCTCTGCGGCCCCGGCTATCGGGTGCGTTTTTTCCTGCAACTGGCGCTCATGGGCATCTGCACCCCGGCCATTTTCATGGTTCTGACCTGGCCGGGCATTCTGTTGGAAGACCCTTTGGGCATTGAGCCGGCCCTACGCATTTTTTCCATCATGTGTCTGGCCGTGCCCGTGGGTTGCCTGATGTCGGCCTATCTGAGCGACTCGCTGGGGCGCAAGTCGGCCCTGCTGCTCATTCTCAGCGTTTGCGGTCTGTCTGTTCTGGGCTACGGCTTTTGCCCGCCCAATTCTCCCCTGCTGATCGTTCTCGGTATGGGGCACTATACCACGGTGTTGGGCGCGACCTTCGTGCTGTTCACCTTCTCGGCCGAGTCTTTTCCCACGGCGCTGCGCAATACGGCCGTGGGGTTTGTCCAGGGCTTCGGCCGCTTCACCATGGTCGCAGTCCAGCCGTTGTTTTACTGGGTGGCGCTCACTTACGGCCGGAGCGGCTTCTGCACGCTCATCGGCCTGTTGCTGCTCCTGCCTTTGCCCCTGTTGATTTTTGTCGAAGAAGAGACCAGCGGCCGTTCCCTCGAAGAACTGAACGCAGTCGGCTGATTCCGACGTTTCCGCGCAGAACAAAAGAACGGCGACGCGCCCGGTATGCTCGCGTCGCCACTGCTGTCTAGAGCAGTTTACGCTTCAAATAGTCGCTTAACGGCGGGCAAAGCCCGCCTACGTCTATTTGGCGGCAAGGATTTGCCGACAAATTCTTGCGAGCATTTCAAGTGTGAAATGCTCTAATATTCCGGGGGCAGGGTCTCTTGGGGGGCCTTCTCAGGCAGGCGGCCGTAAATCTCCGCAAGTTCGCGCAACTGCGACAGGTCTTCGGGCTGCAGGTCGCGGCTCAAACGCCAACCCCAGTTGCCGTCGGCCAGACCGGGCCTGTTCATGCGGGCCTCGGCCCCCAGGTTCAGAACGTCCTGGAGCGGTATGATGCAGGAGTCCGCCGGCGAGGCAAAGGCCAGACGCATAAGCAGCCCGGCCGCCCCGGCCTCGTCTGTGCGGCTGCCGACATAGCGCAGAAAGGCCCGGCGCTCGGCCTCGCCGGCCTCGGCAAACCATTGCCGGGTGGGAGGGTTGTCGTGGGTGCCGGTGTAGACCACCGAACGCCGGGTCTGCAAATGCGGGGCGGCGGTGTTGAAGGCCGGCTCCTGACCGCCGAAGGCGAACTGGAGCACGTGCATGCCCGGCAATTCGAATGCTTCCATGATTTCGCGCACGTCGTCGGTGATCACGCCAAGATCTTCGGCCACAATGGGCAGGGAGTCGAAGCTTGCGCGCAACGTATCCAGAAAGGCCCGGGCCGGGGCTTTTTTCCAGCGCCCGTTGACGGCGGTTTTTTCTTCGGCCGGAACCTCCCAATAGCCGCAGAAGCCCCGGAAGTGATCCAGACGGATGATGTCGCACAGAAGCAGATTGTGGGCCAGGCGGCGCTTCCACCAGGTAAAGCCGTCCCGCTCCAGGGCCTCCCATTTGTAGATGGGGTTGCCCCAGCGCTGCCCCGTGGCGCTGAAATAGTCCGGCGGCACTCCGGCCACGTTGATGGGTTCCAGTTCCGCGTCCAGGTTGTAACACTGCGGCGAAGCCCAGACGTCGGCGCTGTCGTGGGTGACGTAGATGGGCACATCGCCCATGAGCGCGACCTTTTGCTCGACCGCCCGGATGCGCAGTTCTTCCCACTGCCGGAAGAACAGGTATTGGCTGAAGCTTTCCCGCAGCATGGCCCGCGCGGCGTGTTGATCCCATTGCTCCAGAGCCTTGGGGGCGCGGCGTTTGTACGGCTCGGGCCACTGAAACCAGGCCGCGCCGCCGTGCTCTTCCTTCAGGGTGACAAAGCGGACGTAGTCCAAAAGCCAGTGCTCATGCCGGCGGCGGAAGGCGGTGAAACCCGCGTCGTCGGTCAAATAGTGGGCGTTGCGTTCAAAGGTCGCCCGCAGCAGCATGGCCCGGTGCACTGTGACTTTGGCGAAATCCACCCGCCCGGGCGGGCCGCCGTCCCCCAGGCCGCAGCCGACGCAGTCGAGATCCGCCCGGCTGAGCAGCCCGTCTTCCAGCAACAGTTCGGGGGAGATAAACAGCGGGTTGCCCGCAAAGGCCGACGGGCTGGAATAGGGCGAGTTGCCGATGAACGTGGCGGTGGGTGTGGTGGGCAGAAACTGCCAGACCCGCGCTCCCGCGGTTCCCAAGGCCTTGACGAAAGCGTGCGCCGCCGGCCCCAGATCGCCGATGCCGTATGCCGACGGCAACGAGGTGATGTGCAGCAGAACCCCGAATTGGCGCATTGCCCGCTCCTTTTACAGCGCAACGCCCGGCGCGTAACCGGGCGCTCGCTGCATTCCATCGTAACATCTGTGAAATGCTCGCAAGGATTTGTCGGCAAATCCTTGCCGCCAAATAGGCGTAGGCGGGCTTTGCCCGCCGTTAAGCGACTATTTGAAGCGTAAACTGCTCTAATAGAAAAACTGGGTCTGTTGGGTCGCGGCGGCGCGCTCGGCCGCGGCATCCATGCAGGCGCCGAGAAAGTCGCGGAGCAAGGAGTACGGCTTCTCGGGACCTTCGACAAGCTGCGGCGCGCCGTGCGGCAGGCCGCCCAGATCGGCGGCGCGGGCCACGGCGTCGTGGAAGTCGCCCAGTTTGTCCACCAGACCGGCCTGCAGGGCCTGGCGGCCGGTCATGGCCCGACCGTCGGCCATGGCCCGGACCTTGTCTTCGGGCAAATGCCGGTTCTGGGCCACAGTCTTGACGAATTCATCAAACATATCGTCAATCAGCCCTTGGAGATAGGCCTGCTCTTCGGGCGTCATGGCCCGGTCAAAGGTGCCCGCGTCCTTGAGGGTGCCGGTGGTCAGGGTCTTGGCCGAAAGGCCGAGGGTGTGCAGCAGCCCTTCGGCGTTGGGTACGCGCAGCTTGACCCCGATGCCGGCCGTGAGCGTGGAGGGCATGGCAAAGATTTCTTTGCCGGCCACGGCAATGTAGTAGCCGCCCGAGGCCGCCATGGAGCTCATGGAAACGACCACGGGCTTGGCCTCGGCCAGACGCTTGACCGCCGTGTAGATCTCTTGCGAGGCGCCCACGGCGCCGCCCGGGGAATTGATACGCACGACCACGGCCTTGACCTTGGGGTCGAGGAGCAGGGCATCGGCAAAGGCCACGGTGTTTTCGGAGTCGAGGATCATGCCGTCGACCACGATTATTCCGACCTTGGGCCCGCTTAACGGACCTCTGCGTAGGGACTGGATGCCGGAGAAGGCGACCAGAACCAGCAACAGCACCCCGCCCCAGAAGATCACCGGCCTGCGCTTGCGAAAGGGCAGGGGCCGGGCAAAGGCGTTGTCCAGATAGGGATTGCTCACGAGTTATTACCCCTTACCCTTTGGCCCGCTGTTCCAGCACGGCCACGGCGGGCAGGGTTTTCCCCTCCAGGAATTCCAGAAAGGCCCCTCCGGCCGTGGAGAGGTAGGAAAGTTTGCTTTGCAGCCCGAAGGTCTCAAGGGCGGCCAGAGTGTCGCCGCCGCCGGCCACGGAAAAAGCGGCGCTGTCGGCCACGGCCTGGGCCACGGCCTTGGTGCCCGCGGCAAACTGGGGCAGTTCAAAGGCGCCCACCGGACCGTTCCAGAGGATCGTACCGGCCTGTTGCAGCATTTCGGCGTACAGGGCGGCGGTTTTGGGGCCGATGTCCAGGATCATGTCCTTGGCCTCCAGCTTGTCCACGGTCTTGATCGTGGCCGGGCTTGCGGCGTCAAAGGCCGTGCCCACGACCACATCCAGGGGCAGGGGAATTTCGCCGCCGGCTTCTTTGGCCGCGCGCATCAGCCGGGCCGCTTCTTCCAGCAGATCCGGCTCGCACAGGGAGATGCCGATTTCATAACCGGCCGCCTTGAGGAAGTTGTTGGCAATACCGCCGCCGACGATCAGGCGGTCGACCTTTTTGCTTAGGGAGTCGAGCACAGTGAGTTTGGTGGAAACCTTGGAGCCGCCGATGATGCCCACCAGGGGCCGCACCGGATTGGCAAAGGCCTTGCCCAGGGCCTCCAGTTCGGCGGCCAGCAGGGGGCCGGCGCAGGCGACCGGGGCATATTCGCCCACTCCGGCGGTGGAGGCCTCTGCCCGGTGGGCCGTGGCAAAGGCGTCCATGACAAAGATGTCGCACAGGGCGGCGTAGTGTTTGCTCAAGGTCGGGTCGTTCTTTTTCTCGCCCTTGTTGAAGCGCACGTTCTCGCACAGAACGATTTCACCGGGCTTGACGGCAACGCCGTCGAGATAGTCCTTGATCAGGGGCACGGAACCCCCCAGGTGGGCGGACAGGCGCTCGGCCACCGGGGCCAAGGAGTTTTCTTCGCTGTATTCGCCTTCGGTGGGTCTGCCCAGGTGGGAGCAAACAATGACCGCGGCCTTGGCTTCCAAGGCTTTTTTCAGAGTGGGCAGGGCGGCCAGGATGCGGGCCTCGGAGGTCACCTTGCCGTTTTTCACCGGCACGTTCAGGTCTTCGCGAATGAGCAGGCGTTTGCCGGCAAGATCCAGGTCCGTCATCTTTACCACATGCATATGGTCCTCCCTTGTTGTTCCGCTCTAACTTTTCTTCCCCAGGGCGCGCACGGCCGCGATCAGGGCGTCGACCTCCTCGTCGGTGGAGTCGAAGGAGGTCATCAGCCGAATCATCGGCCGGCCCGGGGGAAAGCCCGCCTGATCGTACGGATCGATTACGTAAAAATAGAAGTTTTCGGCCAAAGCGGCAAGGGCATTATCCGGCATGCGTACGAACAGGGCATTGACTTGTGTCGGCTGGACGAAATTGACGTGCTCCAGGCCGGAAATGCCTTCGGCCAGGCGTTTGGCGGCCCGGTTGGCTTTTTGCGCGTTTTCCAGCCACAGGCCATCTTTGAGAAACTCGACAAACTGGGCCGAGAGAAAGCGCATCTTGGAGCCGAGCTGCATGAGCTGCTTGCGGGCGTGCTTGAACTCGTGGCCGATGCTTTCGTTGAAAAAGATCACGGCCTCGCCGTAAAGCAGGCCGTTTTTGGTGCCGCCGAACGAGAGCGCGTCCACGCCGACATCGGCGCTCAGGGCCTTGAGCGACACCCCCAGGGCGGCGGCGGCGTTGCACAGGCGCGAACCGTCCATGTGCAGCCGCAGGTCGTGTTTGCGGCAAAAGGCCGAAATTTCCCGTAGCTCGTCAAGGCTGTACAGGGTGCCGCACTCGGTGGACTGGGTGATCGACATGACCTTCGGGTAGGCGTGGTGCTCGGAGGCACGATTGTCCAGCAGGCGGGCGCAGGCAGCGAGATCGATTTTGCCGTCGCTTGAGGGCGTGGTCAGCAGTTTGCAGCCGAGCAGAGATTCGGCCGAGCCGCATTCGTCGGTGTTGATGTGGGCCGTTTCGGCGCAGAGCACGGCCTGGTGCGGCCGAAGCATGGTGCGCAGGCACAGGATGTTGGCCGCCGTGCCGAGAAAGACCAGCCCGGGCCGGGCGGTTTCGCCGAAATGGGCGCGCAGCAGGGCTTCGGCCTCTTCGGTCCAGGGATCTTCGCCGTAAGAGGAAAACCGGCCGTGGTTGGCCTTGGCCACGGCCTCAAGAATGCGCGGGTGAGCCCCGGAATTGTTGTCGCCGGCAAAGAGGATCATGGGTGGTCCTTAAAATGCTCTAGAGTTGGTGGGGGCGCGGCAGGCCGCGTCGGCTCAGGGCCTCGCTGTAGACGGCCAGGGTGTTTTCAAGAAAATGCCTTCGCTGCAGGCCGGCGATTTGAACGCCCTGGCGGGTCGCCAGGCGCCGGCGGAATTCCTCGTCGAGCACGGCCCGGCCCAGGAGTGCACGCAAGGCGGCGGGTTTGCCGGGCGGCACCAGGGCTTCGGGTGCCAGGAGATCGGGCATCACACCCACGTCGGTGCCCACCAGAGGCACGCCGCAGGCCATGATTTCGAAGGCGGCCCGGGCAATGGCCTCGGAGCCCTGCGAGGCCACGACCCCCAGGTCGCAGGCGTTGATGCAGGCCGGGATGTCGTCGCGCCGGCCGGTGATGCGCACCCGGTCTTCCAGGTGCAGCCGGCGGATGGCGTCTTCCACTTCGCTTTGCTCCAGAGAAGTGGAAAAGCCCATGAACAGCAAATGCAGACGGTAAAAGGGCTCGTGGGAGCAGTGCGTCCAGGCGCGCAGGCCGGCCAGGGCTTCCAGCAACTCGATCTGCCCCTTGACCAGATCGAAGCGGCCGAGCAGACCGACGACAAAGTCTTCGCCGGCATAGCCGAGTTCTTCTCGGACACGTTCGCGGCCTTGGGGATCGGGAAAAAAGACGCTTTCGTCCACCCCGCCGAGCACGGTGTGAATGCGATCGGCGGGCAGGTCGAGGGTGCCGGCCAGGGCCCGGGCAGTGCGGCTGTTGGTGGCGATCAGGGCGTCGGCCCGGCGGTGCAGCAGATGGTTGGGCAGGTTGCCCTTGGGCGGGCGTTGGTCGCCCCTGGTGCGCACCAGGGCGAAATCGCGGCTCAGGGAGCGTAGCAGATCCCAGAGAATAAACCCTTCGCCCCGGTGGCAGTTGACCAGGTGGGGCGAAAATTCATGGATCAGGCGGTTGAGCCGGCGCAGCGTCCGGGCCAGGCGGACCGGCGAGGCGCCGTTCAAATCTAAAGCCGCCGGCTCAAGCCCCATGGCTTGGGCCCGAGCAAAAGACTCCGTGCCCTCAAGACCGAGCACCAGCACTTCGTAGCCGGCGTCCCGCAGCAGGCGGGAAAGAAAAAGGCCGTACCAGGCGGTGGCGTTGAACCAACGAACATTGACGACCTGAATGATTCGCAACGAATCCGTCATCGGCGGGTCATGCCGGAAATCTTTCGGAAAAGCAACGGTTTTCCTTATATCGGCGGGCATGGCGATATGACGTTATAAGCAATTTCCGGCTGAAATTGCCCATGAAAAACACGGGTGTTTCCTCAAGGACAACGCGTATGATAAGCTGGAGAAAATCTGTCGAGGAAATTGTTATGGAATTTGCCGAAACCCCCTTCCGACCGCCCCAGGAGGCGCAGTCCCTGCTGCTGCGCGCCACCCAGGGCTGCACATACAACGCCTGCAATTTTTGCTACAGTTCGCGCGGCTATGTCTTTATGGCCGCTACGCAGGAGCGCCTGGAACAGGAGCTACTTGAAAAGAAAGGCACGTACCCGGCCGATAGCGCCGTCTATTTGATCGGCGCCAACCCAATGGCCTTGCCCATGAAAACGCTGTGCTCCTATCTCGCTGTGCTGCGCCGTCATGCCCCCGACTTTGCGGAACTGCGCATGCAGTCAATGGTCCGCGACGTGAAAGGCAAAAGCGCGGCCGACTTGCGCGAACTGCGCCGGCTCGGGCTGAGACTGCTGTATATCGGCACGGAAAGCGGCAGCAATGAGGCCCTGGAACTGATGAACAAGGGGCACACCGCCGAGGAGGCTGTGGAGCAATTGTTGCGCCTGGACGAAGCGGGTATCGGCTATTCGACGCAGTATGTCCTGGGCCTGGCCGGAAAAGGGCAGGGCAGGCACAGCGCCGAGGCCACGGCGGCTTTCTTCAACCAGGTGCATCCGCACCGGATCACCACCACCGGCCTGACCGTTTTTTCCGGTACGCCCCTGGAAACCATGGTCAGAACCGGCCGCTTTGTCGAAGCCCCGGAAAAGGAAAAGGTCGAAGAACTGCTGTTGTTTCTGGAGCGACTGAGCACGGACACCTATTTCGACTCGGTGCATTACCTGAACCCGCTGACCTATCGTTTTCAGACCGGCACGGAAAAGGCCGGGGTGCTGGAAGACATCCGGGATATCCTGGCCACGTATTCCGATGAAGAAATGGAGCTGATGGTCAACAGGAAGCTGATGCGATCGTTGTAGGGGCCGGATTTTTTCCATAAGGCCTGCAGACCATGCAAGAGAGCGACCTTCAGGACGCACGCGGTGCGCGAGGCCATGAAGGTTTCAACCCAACTCCCCCCGCGAGGGAGCGACTAGACGCTCATGTAGCTCTTGGAAGCGTCCAGGCCGTTTCAATCCACGCTCCCGTGTGAGGGAGCGACGTGCTCTCGCGCTCGGTCATCGCCGTGCTCGCAAGTTTCAATCCCGCTCCCGTGTGAGGGAGCGACTGGGGCTGAGCGGCCCGGGCGCCGGGGTGCGGCAGTTTCAATCCACGCTCCCGTGTGAGGGAGCGACCGGAAGACGTGCCGTACGGCCCCAAGCATCACGAGTTTCAATCCACGCTCCCGTGTGAGGGAGCGACGCCGACAAGGCACCTTCAGATGGTTGGCCCAAGGTGTTTCAATCCACGCTCCCGTGTGAGGGAGCGACCCGTTGCCGCTTAAAAGACCTTGGCGAACTACATGTTTCAATCCACGCTCCCGTGTGAGGGAGCGACTTAAAGCTCCCCCAGAAAAAGCGCGAGTGGACGGTTTCAAGCCACGCTCCCGTGTGAGGGAGCGACGCGGCGCTCCGGGAACCCCAAGGAACAGACGCTCGTTTCAATCCACGCTCCCGTGTGAGGGAGCGACTCGAGACAACGATCTGATTTTGGCGATTGATAAGGTTTCAATCCACGCTCCCGTGTGAGGGAGCGACCGTATATGTACTGAGCGGCTTGCATGTCACTATTGTTTCAATCCACGCTCCCGTGTGAGGGAGCGACGCCCATGGGCCTGGTCGAGGGCTCGGATCAATTCAAGTTTCAATCCACGCTCCCGTGTGAGGGAGCGACGTCGAGCCGGATGAGGCCGCCGTCCCTGGCCGGGTTTCAATCCACGCTCCCGTGTGAGGGAGCGACATCTCCCGGATGTGCCGGGTGGTGCTGCTTTCAGGTTTCAATCCACGCTCCCGTGTGAGGGAGCGACCGGCGAGACAGGGCTTTCGCGGACCGCGTATTGCGGTTTCAATCCACGCTCCCGTGTGAGGGAGCGACCCGAGGAACTGCGGGCCCGGGAGGATGCGGCATGTTTCAATCCACGCTCCCGTGTGAGGGAGCGACATCTGCCCCTATCGTGATGACCGCTGTTAGCTCGGTTTCAATCCACGCTCCCGTGTGAGGGAGCGACCTCTCACATCCCTTTCATTCAGCAACCTTTACCCGTTTCAATCCACGCTCCCGTGTGAGGGAGCGACTTCCCACGCGAGGGGATTCCCGGCTACCTAACATGTTTCAATCCACGCTCCCGTGTGAGGGAGCGACGCAAAATCCGCTACCTGATCGTGGCCTGTGAAGTGTTTCAATCCACGCTCCCGTGTGAGGGAGCGACCGCGGCTGCAGCACGATAGGTGTTGGCCGAAATGTTTCAATCCACGCTCCCGTGTGAGGGAGCGACACAACGGCATCGGCTTTGATGTGCCCGTGCTGGAGTTTCAATCCACGCTCCCGTGTGAGGGAGCGACCTCAACCCACGCTTTGGGGATCAGCCAACGATTAGTTTCAATCCACGCTCCCGTGTGAGGGAGCGACGAATAATATTCTTGAAATGTAGCACCACTTGGAGGTTTCAATCCACGCTCCCGTGTGAGGGAGCGACGTTTTATTGATATCCGCATTTTTCACTAAACATTTTCTAGAAACTCTGGTATGTCATGAGACATGAAAACGCTCAGCAAGACCAGTCAAGATGTACGCGAGTTCAGGCGACTTCGGGCCGTGGAGCTTTATGAACAGGGCTG
>JAVBLS010000034.1:0-43735 GCA_031553235.1 Desulfovibrio sp. | reverse complement strand
GAACGGCTTTTCCGTAAATTGAAAGGGTTTCGCCGTGTTTTTACTCGATTTGACAAGCTGGCGCGCATGTATCTTGCCTTTGTGATTTTTGCTCTCATCGTACTGGCGATTAAATAGTGTTAACAGACCCTAGAGCAGATTAACATTGAAAATGTCTATCTGCTCTGGCGGCCACAAGCGGACGTCCGCTTGCGGGCTCGTTTAGAAGTCCGACGGCAATATGGTTTCATAGGCAATTTTAAGGTGAAATTGCTTAGAGCCGAGTAACTTTGAAAAAGTGTATCTGCTCTGCAAGGATTTATCTTCAAATCCTTGCCACAAAATGCTTGTAGGCGGGCTTTGCCTGCAGTCAAGCAAGCATCTCAAAGTGAAAATGCTCTAGTAGCCGCCGTCAAAGGTAATTTTTCAAGGAACGCCGTGAAGTACATCTTCTCGCAAATGGCCTTTTTCATGGCCCAGCAGAGCAACCAGCGTAACATCCGCTTCATGCTGCGCTTCGCCCTGATGGTGCTGGGGCTTATGGTGCTCTACACCGTGCTCTTCCACTTCATCATGGCCTGGGAGGGCCGGCAATATTCCTATCTGACCGGCCTGTACTGGACGCTGACGGTCATGACCACCCTGGGCTTCGGAGACATCACCTTTACCGGCGATCTCGGCAAGCTCTTTACCATCGTGGTGACCATCTCGGGCGTGATGCTTTTCATGCTGATCATGCCCTTCACCTTCATCCGTTACGTCTATTCCCCCTGGTTGGACGCCCAGGCCAAGGCGATCACCCCCAAGGAACTGCCGGAAAACACCGCCGGCCACGTGATTCTGGTGGGCTTTGACGCCGTGGTCATGAGCATTGTGGAAAAGCTGCGCCAGTATCATATCGCTTATTGCCTGCTGATCGACGATGCGGCCAGGGCCCTGGGATTCTACGACCGGCACTACAGCGTGGTCCAGGGCGATCTTGACTCGCCGGTCAGCTACCGCAACATGCGGGTGGAAAAGGCCGCTCTGGTCCTGGCCCTGCAGGACGACCTGAAAAATACCAACATCGCGGCCACGGTGCGCGAAGCCGCGCCCGGCGTGCCCCTGGCCGCCGGCATCGACAGCAACGACTCGCGCGACATTTTGCTTCTGGCCGGGGCCAACCATGTCTTCCACTTCGCGGAACTGCTCGGCAAGGCCCTAGCCCGCCGGGTTTTCAACGCGGCCATGCAGTCCAACACCATCGGCCGCTTTGAGGGCCTGTGCATTGCCGAAGCCCCGGTGCAGCATACCTCCCTGGTGGGCCAGACCCTGCTGGAGGCGGATCTGCGTGGCCGCTTCAACTTGAACATTGCCGGCATCTGGCAGGGCGATCACTACCTGCCCGCCCGGCCGGACACGGTTTTTGCCGACGACCATGTGCTGCTTCTGGCAGGCACGGCCGACAAGCTGGAGCTCTATGACAAGGCCATGAGCCCTGAGTGGGACGAGGTCCAGCCGCCGGTGCTGATCCTCGGCGGCGGCCGGGTGGGCAAGGCCGTGGCCGGAGACCTGCAGTTGCGCGGCATTCCCTTTTTTCTGGTGGAAAAGAACCCGGTCAGGGTGCCCAAGGGTGACCCGCGCTATGTGGCGGGCAGCGCCGCCGACCACGACGTACTGCGCCGGGCGGGCATCGAGACCACCCAGACCGTGGTGGTCACCACGCACAACGACGACCTGAACATCTATCTGACCATCTACTGCCGCAAGCTGCGGCCGGACATCCAGATCATCAGCCGGGCCACCCTGGACCGCAACGTGGCCTCGCTGTACAACGCCGGGGCCAACCTGGTCATGTCGCAGTCGGGCCTCACGGCCAACACCATCGTCAACCTGCTTCTGCCGGGGCGGGTCTTCATGCTCACCGAGGGCCTGAATATCTTCAAAATCCAGGCTTCCTCCAAATTGGTGGGCAAAAGCCTGCTGGAGAGCGGCATTCGCAACACCACGGCCTGCAACGTGGTGGCCCTGCGGGCCAAGGACGGCCTGCGCATTCCGCCCGACCCGAACACGCCCATTGCCGCAGGCGATGAGCTGATTCTGATCGGCTCGGCCCAGGCCGAGAAGCTGTTCATGGAAAAATACGCAGAGTAGGGCTGTTTCCAAATGAATCATTCGTCCAAATCCTTCGTCAAGCGGGCCTTTTTTCTCCGGTCGAGGACCACAAAAGTCCGCTCCCTTCGTACTCATTCCGCAGGAGGGCGGAATGGACGCCGGAGGTCTTCCGACGGCGCCCGAAGGGTGAGGCATAGGATGTGCTGAGTCAAAAAGGCCGCTTTCCTTATCTTTGGAGCGAAATCTTCCATTTGGAAACAGCCCCTGGAAGCAGCCCCTTAGGCATTTGTACAGGGAGCATAAAGTGATGAGCGTTAAGAAACCTTCGATTCCCGGCTGGTTCGGCCGGGTTTTCGGCGATTTTTTGGGCCGGCTCGGCCGGCTGAACTATTTCAAGGCCCTGATCCTGCTTTGGCTGGTCAGTTGGACGCTGGGCGCGCTTCTCTACCAGGGCAGGCCGGAACTGATGCACACCATCAACCCGGGCACGCCCGAGGAAGTCAAAAAGCTGGTCTTCCCGGTCGCCGTGGTGCCCCTGCGCTTACTCTGGGCCTATCTCGACGCCAAACGCCTGCGCAGCCTGGGCTTGCCCGCGCTCCTGGCCCTGGTGGTCCATGCCCTGTTCATCGTGGACCAGCTTCTGCCCAATTTTGTGGTGCCCACCTATGCCGGCCTGGCCTTCATGCTCTACCTGGCCTGCCTGCTTCTGCTGCCGCCCCGGCTGCGCCTCAAGGCCGTGAACAGGAGCGGCAAGGTTTTGACCATTTACGGCATGGAAAAACGCTAGAGCATTTCACACTTGGAATGCTCGCAAGGATTTATCGGCAAATCCTTGCCGTCAAATAGGCGTGGGCGGGCTTTGCCCGCCGTTAAGCGACTATTTGAAGCGTAAACTGCTCTAGGGACCATCTTCCGAACGGCGTCAAACGCCGATTCCTGCCCGGGACTATATGGTAAGAGTACTATCCTCTCCAGGGGAGATGCATGGCCGGCTTCAGCAGCACTTTTGCCTCAAGGGGTTTTGGGGCAAAATCGTTCGAGCCCGCGCTATGGGCTTTCTTGATGTTTTCCACACTGGCGTTGCCGGTCAGAAAGATGACCGGCATGCTCTCGTAGGCTCTGATTTTCCGGATAATGCCCAGCAGCGCGAAACCGTTCATGTCGGGCATCTCGATATCCAGCAGGATGAGGTCTGCACTGTTGCTGGTGAGAAATTTGAGTGCCGCCATGTGGTTGATGAGACCATACACGGCGTAGGTATTTCTGAGCACGGCCTTGACCGTGCTCAGAACATCGGGCACGGCCTTGACCGTGCTCAGAACATCGGGCACGTCGTCAATGGCCAGGTTTTTTTCTTGGCCGTTTTGCCGGCGTTATCGGCCGCTTCTTTGGTCATCTCAAGGAGCCGCCCGGATTGCGCGGCCGCGCCGACGTGATCGAAGCGGACCAAGTCCGCTGTGAATTTATAAATACTATTATTATTCCAGAAATAGCGTTTGCAGTTAAGGTATTTTCATATCGTTTGATAGGGTGATGTTTAAAATAAAATAATTAATATTATATATATTTCACGTTTTTAGACAAAAAATACTCCAAGATGATTCACTATTTTCCCACCGCTTCGCTGTTGAAATGCCGCAGGTAATTTTTTGCTGTGCGTCATTTAAGTTTTCAATAGTTGCATTTACGTTATTTTTAAGGCATATTGGTAAGAAGTGTTTGCCACATATCCGTCACAAGGCGGACCGCCGCCGACCTCCTGCGCCGGCGGGCTCCTGGCGATTACCCGTCGGTAGTTGCCGATGACGGCGACACCGGAGGGTTGCATGCCCGACTTGTTTCCCGGAACCGATACTGTATCGTGCGTCAAGGCGGAGGCGCGGCTGGCCCGTGTTTTCGAGGCCACAGGCTGCCGAACGCAGCTTGAACTGGCCGAAATGCTGCAGCTCAGGCAGTCGTCCATCGCCGAC
This sequence comes from Desulfovibrio sp., assembly GCA_031553235.1. Lineage (GTDB taxonomy): Bacteria > Desulfobacterota > Desulfovibrionia > Desulfovibrionales > Desulfovibrionaceae > Frigididesulfovibrio. Next base: position 39,692 of record JAVBLS010000034.1, on the reverse strand, counting down.
GCCAAGCGCCGGGGAAAAATCCCGGCCGAATGGCTGGTGGCGATCCTTTCCCGCTTCGGCGTCAACCCCGAGTGGATCACGACCGGCGCCGGGCCGAAGTATCTTGTCCCGAGCGACAAGTCCACCGACCTCGGCCGGGCCGGCGACTCATTCCCCTCGGCGCGCGCCGGCAACGCGGAAACCTTGGGCAAGGTGCTGCGCTGTTTTTCCATCGACGATCTGCTGCGTGAGCTGGAGCGCAGAAAGGGGGCGGGGCGCGACTGAGCGGCAAGGAAGCAGCGCTTCGGTGTGGGGCATACCACATCTGCGGCTGTTTTGTTCCGCTTCCCGCAAGGGCAGGCGACACATGACCGGCGGTTGCCCCTTGTCGCCGCGGGCTCCGTGTGCTATGTGAATGCGGCTTGCCTACAAAGCCCGTGGGCGTCGCCGGCCCCAAAAGATCCAACCACGCACAGCACATGACCCCCGACGACACCTCCCGCTTTTCCCGCCTGCGGCGCGACTGGCTGCCTGTCGCAAGCCTGGGCCTTGCCGCCTTCATTTTCGTCACCACCGAGCTCTTGCCCGTGGGTCTGCTGCCGGACATCGCGGCCGGCCTGAACCGTCCGGAGGCCCAGACCGGACTGCTGCTGACCGCCTATGCCTGGATGGTGACCATTACCTCATTGCCCTTGACCCTGCTGAGTGCGCGCTTTGACCGGCGCAAGCTGCTGCTGATTTTGCTGGGCGTGTTTTGCGCCGCGCATATGCTGGCCGCCCTGGCCTGGAACTTTTCTGCCCTGATGGCCGCGCGCATCATCATTGCCCTGGCCCACGCCCTGTTCTGGTCCATCGTCACTCCCTTGGCCGGCCGGGTGGCCCCGCCGGGCGGGCAGGGCAGAGCGCTCGGATTGATCGTTTCCGGGGTGTCGCTGGCCGCGGTTCTGGGTATGCCCCTGGGCACCCTGGTCGGGCATATCCTGGGTTGGCGCCTGGCCTTTGCCGCCGTGGGTCTGGTCGCCCTGGGCACGGCCGTGGTCCTGGTCCGGTTGTTGCCGTCCCTGCCCAGTCAAAACGCCGGGACCATGTCGGATCTGCCGGCGCTGCTGCGGCACAAGTCCCTGCTGCGCGTCTATGCCCTGACCTTGATCACCGTGACCGGGCACTTCACCGCCTTCACCTATTTGACGCCCTTTTTCCTGGAACTGGGGAAATTTTCTGCCCAGACCGTGGTTCTGCTGCTTTTGCTTCTGGGCGGCGCCGGCCTGCCGAGCAGCTTCTGGGGTAGCCTCTGGGTGGACCGCAAGCCGCGCGCGGCCGTGTTGATCCCCTTGGCCTTACTGGTCGGCTGCCTGATTCTACTGCCGGCGGCCACGGAGCACGGTTTTGCGCCGGCCGCCTTGGCCTGCCTGATTTGGGGTGCTGCCCTGCCGGCCCTGACCCTGGCCCTGCAGACCAGGGTGCTGCAACTGGCGCCCAATGCGGCCGATATGGCCATTTCCATATACTCCGGCACCTTCAATATCGGCATCGGCGGCGGGGCCGCCCTGGGCAGCCTGGTCTTTGCCGGCCTGGGCATCCCGGCTGTGGCTTTTGTCGGCGCAGCCTTTTTCGCCTTGGCTTTGGCCCTGGCCGCTGTGACCGGCAAACTCCGCTAGGTGTAATGTTTCAATAGGCTTTTCGCCCTCTACCTACGGGTGGTAAACTTCTTCGGTCGCCGCCACATCCTCGGCGCCGGCCGATTCGCTGCTCTTCATCCGGGCCAGAGCCCGGCGGTATTCCAGGGGTGTGACCTTGAGGAACAGGGGCAGGGCGGCGTCCCAGTCCCGCAGCAGCGCGGCGGCCAGGGGGCTGCCGGTATGGCGGACGTGGTTTTCCAGCAGCCGGCGCAACAGGGCCGCGTCTTCCGAACGCCAGACGCCTTCCAGTTCCACGCCGTCCAGATTGCAGCGGGTCAGAAAATGCTCGCTACGGTCAAAGACAAAGGCATAGCCGCCGCTCATGCCGGCCGCGAAGTTGCAGCCGGTTTCTCCCAGCACCACGACCACGCCGCCGGTCATGTATTCGCAGGCATGGTCGCCCACGCCCTCGACCACGGCATTGGCCCCGCTGTTGCGCACGGCAAAGCGTTCCCCGGCCGTGCCGGCCACATACAGCTCGCCCGCGACGGCCCCGTACAGGGCCACGTTGCCCACGGCCGCGTTTTCGCCGAGCACGGCCGGGCCGTTGGACGGCGAGGTCTTGTCTTCGGGCATGACCGCCACCACCCCGCCTGACAGGCCTTTGCCCACATAGTCGTTGGCCGCGCCGCGCACCGTCAGGCGCACGCCCCGGCTGAGAAAGGCTCCGGCGCTTTGCCCGGCCGTGCCGCGCAAAGAGACTTCGATCAGCCCCGGCGGCAGGCCGCGATCACCGTAGAGGCGGGCGATCTCGCCGGAGAGCCGGGTGCAGACCGCCCTGTCGGTGTTGTGCACCCGGGCGCTGAAGCGGGCGGCGCGCCCGGTGCGCACCGCAGGCAGAAGCTTGTCGAGCATGGCCCCTTCCAGGGGGGAATCGGCCAGGGTATCGACCGGAGCCGGCTGTCGGCACACCGGGCCGGCCGGAGCCAGCAGGCCGGACAGATCCAGGCCGGCTACCTTGTCGCGCCACAGGACCTCGTTGTCCGCAAGGCCTGGAATTGCCGAGGTATTTGCGGACACCGCCAAGGCATTTTCAGGCGCGGCCGGCGGGTTGAAGCGCAGGCAATCGGCCCGGCCGACCATTTCGTCCAGGCGGCGAAAGCCCAGGGCGGCCATGTGTTCACGCAAGTCGCGGGCCAGAAAGCGCAGGAAGCGCTCCAGGTGTTCCGGGGTGCCGGAGAACTTGGCCCGGAGCTTTTCATCCTGGGCGGCCACGCCCACGGGGCAGGTGCCCAGGTGGCAGACCCGCAGCAGGCAGCAGCCCAAGGCCACCAAAACAGCCGTGCCCAGGCCGAATTCCTCGGCCCCGAGCAGGGCGGCCACGGCCAGATCGCGGCCGGTGCGCAACTGCCCGTCGGCCTGCAGGCGCACCCGGCCGCGTAGATGATTGGCGGTCAGGGCGGCGTGGGCTTCGGCCAGGCCCATTTCCCAGGGCAGGCCCACGTGGCTCACGGCCGTACGCGGCGAGGCTCCGGTGCCGCCGTCGTGGCCGGAAATGAGAATGCCGTCGGCCCCGGCCTTGGCCACGCCGCAGGCCACGGTGCCCACCCCGGCGCAGGCCGTGAGCTTGACCGAAACAGCCGCCCTCGGGTTCAGGCGCTTGAGGTCGAAGATCAACTGGGCCAGATCTTCAATGGAATAGATGTCGTGGTGCGGCGGCGGCGAGATCAGGGTCACCCCCGGGGTGGTGCGGCGCACCCGGGCGATTTCGGCCCGCACCTTGTGCGCGGGCAACTGGCCGCCCTCGCCGGGCTTGGCGCCCTGGGCCATCTTGATCTGGATTTCCTCGGCGTTCACCAGGTAGGCGGCGGTCACGCCAAAGCGGCCGGAGGCAATCTGGCGCACCCGCGAGCGCAGATCCTCGCCGTTTGCTCCGGGCTGCAGGCGTTCTGGAGCTTCGCCGCCCTCGCCGCAGTTGGAGCGGCCGCCCGCGGCGTTGAATGCCGCAGCCACGGCCGCGTGGGCCTCCGGGCTGATGGAGCCGTAGCTCATGGCCGCGCCGACGAAGCGTTGCAGCAGGGCTGCTTCCGGCTCCACCTCTTCCAGGGGGATCGAGCCTTCCGGGCAGGGGACAAGATCTAGCAGAGCCCGCAGGGTTACCGGATTTCCTTCCTGATGGTCGCTTTCTTCGGCATAGCGGCGATAACTTTGGAGATCGTCTTCACGCACGGCTTGGTGCAGAGCCCGGATGGCCACCGGTGACCAGAGGTGCTTTTCGCCCCCGGCGCGCTGCCGGTGCCTGCCGGTGTCGGTCAGGGCCGGGAGCGCTTCGGCGGGCCGGGTTGGAGCCTCGGGAAAAGCTTTGGCGTGGGCTTCGGGAAAAGCCTTGGCGTGGCGGGCCAGGCTTTCGGCCGCGATTTCGGCCAAGCCGACGCCGCCGATGCGCCCGGGCAGACCGGTAAAATGCCGTTCAAGCAACTCCCGGCCCAGGCCCAGAGCCTCGAAGCCTTGCCCGGCCTGGAAGCTGCGCAGGGTGGAAATGCCCATGCGCGAGAAGGTTTTCAGCAGACCTTTCTGCAGGGCCACCACATAGGAGCGCCGGGCCGCGCGGCAATCCATCTTTGCGTCCAGGCGGCCGGCCCCGGCCAGATCGTCCAGGCAGGCGAAGGCCAGGCGGGGATGCACGCCGGCCGCGCCAAAGGCGATGAGCTGGGCCGCGTGCATGACCTCGCGGGCCTCGCCCGTGTCGACGATCAGGCCGCAGGCATGGCGCCTGCCCTGGCGCAGCAGATGGTGATGCAGGGCGGAAACGGCCAGGAGCGAGGGCAGGGGCGCGTGGTGCGCGTCGGCTGCCGCGTCGCTCAGCAAGAGCAGGGTTGCGCCTGCATCAAGGGCGGCCTCGGCCTGGGCGAACAGGCCTTCCAGGGCGGCTTCCAGGCATTGGCCCGGGTTTTGGCCCGGCTCGGGCAGGGGGAAGAGCATGGGCAGTTCATGGACCACTGCCCTGGGATGGGTCGAGGCCCGCAGGCGGGCCAGATCTTCGGGCAGGAGCACCGGGTTGGCCAGGCGCAGCAGGGCGTAGTGTTCGGGGGTTTCTTCCAGAATGTTGCCGCGCCTGCCCGCGAACCCGGCCAGGGACATGACCAGGCCCTCGCGCAGGGGGTCGATGGGCGGGTTGGTCACCTGGGCGAAGCATTGTTTCAGGTAGGAGAAAAGCAGTTGCGGCCGGCGCGAGAGCACGGCCAGGGGGGTATCCAGGCCCATGCTGCAGATCGGCTCCTGGGCGTCGCGGCCCATGGGCAGGAGGATGTCCTCGATTTCTTCTTTGGCGTAACCGAAAAGGTGTTGGCCGCGAAGCAGCTCTTCGGGTCCAAGGGCCCGCTCCGGCCCGGCCGACCCGGCCGGCACCGGCAGGTCGCGCAGGCTCAGGCCGTATTCCCGCACCCAACGGCGGTAGGGTTTGGCGTAGATCACCCGGCCTTTGCACTCGGCGTCGGAAACCAAGCGCCTGCGGGCGAAATCGACCATGAGCATACGTCTGGGCCGCAGCCGGCCCCTGTCTGCCACGCGGTCGGCGGCAATATCCAGCACTCCTTCTTCCGAAGCCAGAACGACCAGACCGTCGGTGGTCACGACAAAGCGGCAGGGGCGCAGAGCATTGCGGTCGAGCATGGCTCCCAGGCGCTTTCCGTCGGTGAAGACCAGGGCGGCCGGGCCGTCCCAGGGTTCCATCAGGGCGGCGTGGTACTCATAAAAGGCCCGTTTGTCCTCGCCCATGATGAGGCTGGCCCCAAAGGGCTCCGGCAGCAGCATCATGGCCGAATGGGCCAGGTCGCGGCCGCCGCGCAGGAGCAGTTCCAGGGCGTTGTCCAGCATGGCCGAGTCGCTGCCCTCCGGGTCGAGTACCGGGGTGATGTGGCGCATGTCCGGGCCGAACAGGGGCGAGGCGGCCAAAGGCTCGCGCAGGCGCATGTGGGCCCGGTTGCCGGGCAGGGTGTTGATTTCGCCGTTGTGGGACAGGCAGCGGAAGGGCTGGGCCAGGGACCAGCGAGGCAGGGTGTTGGTACTGTAACGTTCGTGGAACACGGCAAAGTGCGCGCTGAAGTCGCGTTCGGCCAGATCCGGGTAAAAGGCGGCCAAGCTGCCGCCGGGCAGCATGCCCTTGTAAACCACGGTCCGGCCGGACAGGCCGAGCACGTGGAAATCGTCCGGGCCGCAGCCTTCGGCCCGGGCTGCCTGCTCCAGGTGCCGGCGCACGACATACAACAGGCGCTCGAATTCGTCGTCGTCGAAATTTTCGAGCCCGGCCGGCCGGATCAGGGCCTGGCGGATGACCGGCATGCGCGCGGCCGATTCCGGGCGCAGAATCTCCGGCCGGGTGGGGGTGTCGCGCCAGGCCGCTGGGCACAGCCCATGCTCGGTCGCAATCTTTTCCGCCAGTTGCTCCACACGGGCGCGCAAGCCCGAGTCCCTGGGCAGAAAGAAGTGGCCTAGGCCGAAGCGCGCGGGCAAGGGGCCGCACAGAGGCTCCCAGACCCGGCGCAAAAAGGTCTTGGGCAGGGGCAGAAGCAGGCCTGCCCCGTCGTCGGCCCGGCCGCCCCGGTGGGCCAGACGGGCCAGGGCCATGACGGCGTATTCCAGCAGGGCGTGATCGGCCGCGCCACTCAAGCGGGCCACAAAGCCCACGCCGCAGGCGTCGTGCTCGGCTCTGGGATCATATAAGGAAGGCTGTGGGCCGGTGTCGTCGGAAGAAAGGGGAGTCAAAGGCCGTTCCTCGCTGTCGGCTGTGCTGCAACCGGGCTCGTCGCTTGTGTTTTGACGAATACTGCTTCAACAAGAGGATTGCGCCGACCTCCGGCGCAATCCCCAAGGGCTGTTTCCAAGTGAAAGATTTCGTTCCAAAGACAAGGAAAGCGGCCCCTTCCGCGCAGGGACGTGGACTCTGGCGGTCCTCGACCGGAGCGGAAGGGGCCGCTTGACGCAGTATTTGGTCGAAAGATTCACTTGGAAACAGCCCTAATGCTGCCAGAGCAGCTCGTTGTATTTGGGAAGAGGCCAGACGTCGTCGTCCACCATGACTTCCAGGGCGTCGGCATGCGTCCGGACCTGAGCCATGAGCGGCAGCAGATCGTTGCGGGCGGCCTCGGCCCGGGCCAGGGTGCCCACCATGGCGTCCAGGATCTCGTGCCGGGCGTCCAGGGCGTCCAGGGCGGCGGCCAGGCCGTGGACATGCTCGCGCACCCGGGCGTACCAAGTTTCTTCCGGCAGGGGGCGAGAGGCTTTGTCGTCGGCCAGGACGCGGGCGTTCATGGCCAGCTTGCCCGTTTTTTTCAGATGGCCGAGGGCGACGGGCAGAATCACCGAGCGGCCCAGGCTCGAGGTCAGCTTGGTTTCCACGTGCACGGCCCTGATATAGGTTTCCAGGAGAATTTCCTGCCGGGCCAGAAGCTCGCGCTCGCTGAGCACGCCGTGGCGCAGGAAGGTGTCCATGACCTCCGGGTCGCTGTAATGGGCCAGGGTGACCACGCTGTCCTTCATGTTGTGCAGGCCGCGCCGGGCCGCTTCTTCCTGCCATTCCTGCGAATAGCCGTTGCCGTTGAAGATCGCCGGGCGGTGCTCGCGGAACAGCCGGGCCAGCAGGGACTGCACGGCCTTGGTCAGGGGTTCGCCGGCCCCGATGGCGGCTTCCAGTTCCGTGGCCATGTCGTCCAGGGCGCAGGCCACCGCGGCGTTCAAGGCGATGTTGGCCGGGGCGATGGATTGCGAAGAGCCCACGGCCCGGAATTCGAACTTGTTGCCGGTAAAGGCAAAGGGGCTGGTGCGGTTGCGGTCGGAAATATCGCGGGGCAGGGGCGGCAGACAGGAAACCCCGACCTGCAGCATGCCTTTCTCGCAGGCCTCGTCGCATTCATGGCCTTCGGCAATGCCGTCGACCACGGCTGTGAGCCGTTCGCCCAGAAATACCGAAAGAATGGCCGGCGGGGCCTCGTTGGCCCCTAGGCGGTGGTCGTTGCCCGCGCCGATGGTGCCCAGGCGCAGGGCCGGGGCGTGCCGGTGCACGGCGCGCAACACGGCGGCCAGAAAGACCAGGAACTGGGCGTTGTCCATGGGCGTGTCGCCGGGCTCGAGCAGGTTGTTGCCTTCGGCGTCGCACAAGGACCAGTTGTTGTGCTTGCCCGAGCCGTTGACCCCGGCAAAGGGCTTTTCATGCAGCAGGCAGGCGAAACCGTGGCGTTCGGCGGTGCTGCGCAGCACTTCCATGACCAGCATGTTGTGGTCGGTGGCGATGTTGGCCGGCTCGTACAGAGGGGCCAGCTCAAACTGCCCCGGGGCCACTTCGTTGTGCCGGGTCCGGGCCGGAATGCCCAGGGCCAGCAGACGTTCCTCCACTTCGGCCATAAAGCCGAGCACCCTCGGACTGATGGCCCCGAAATATTGGTCTTCAAGCTCCTGGCCTTTGGAGGGCTTGGCCCCGAACACGGTGCGCCCGGCCAGTTGCAGGTCGGTGCGCAGAGAGAAATACCGGCGGTCCACCAGAAAATATTCCTGTTCCGGGCCGACCATGGCGCTGACCCGGGCGGTCTCGTTGCCGAACAGGCGCAAGACGCGCACAGCCTGGGCCGAGACGGCCTCAAGGGAGCGCAGCAGTGGGGTTTTGCGGTCCAAAGATTCCCCGGTGTAGGAAAGGAATATCGAGGGCACATAAAGGGTTTTGTTGCCCCGGCTGTTCTCCAGGAGAAAGGCCGGGCTGGTGGGATCCCAAGCCGTGTAGCCCCTGGCCTCGAAGGTGGAGCGGATGCCGCCCGAAGGGAAGGACGAAGCGTCCGGCTCGCCCTTGATCAGCATTTTGCCGGAGAATTCGTTGATCACCTGGGGCTCGGAGCCGGGCATGGGCAGCAGAGTCAGGAAGGCGTCGTGCTTCTCGGCAGTGCAACCGGTCATGGGCTGAAACCAGTGGGTGTAGTGGGTGGCGCCGTGCCCCATGGCCCAGTCTTTCATGGCCCCGGCCACAATGTCGGCGTCGCCTTCATGCAGGCTGCCTCCGGTCAGGGCGGCCCGGCGCAGGCGGGTGTACACCGCCCGGGGCAGGCGCTCGCGCATGGCCTTCATGTCGAAGACGTCGTTGCCGAACAGATCGGCCGGCGGGGTTGCGGCGCTCGGGGTGGGCGGCAGGTGGCGATCCACGGCAATGGAGGCGCGGACGGCGTTGCGGGGCGTATAAGACACTGGGGTGCTCCTTTAGAAGTGAGAGAAGAATACATGCGGCCGGTTCCGGATTTGCAACAAGCGTGCAAGCTTGTGAAAATTACTCAACAACAGCATGATTTTATTTGATAATTCAAAATATGGCGGGTGACGCTCCAAAAAAATGGCGGCCCGTCCTTGTTATGTTCCGACTCCAGGGTATCTTTTGTTGAGATGAAACGACATTATTGTCTTTTTTCTTTTGCCGGGCTCTTTCTCTGAATTATCTGCTTTCAAAAAGTACTCTTCAATACACTGAAAAAACAAAGAAAAAAAGAAATACCGCCGGCACAGTCGGAAATTCGACCGGCCGGCACTGAATGTGCAAATCAAAGCAAGCCTGAAACACGGGCGCGATGTCTCGCGCCGCAACCTATGAGGTGGAAATGGCGAAACCCGCTCTGCTTATGCTGGACGACGGCGCCTGTTTTGAAGGTACGGCCTGTGGAGCCTGCGCCGAGGCGGCCGGAGAGGTGGTCTTCACCACCGGCCTGGCCGGCTGGCAGGAAACCCTGACCGACCCTTCGTATCACGGTCAGATTGTGGCTTTTACCGCGGCGCATGTGGGCAACTACGGCGCCTGTCATGATGACGACGAAGCCCCGGAGCCCAAAGCTGCCGGGGCAATCTTTCATAAGTTTTTTTTGCCGCCGGCCTGGGCCGGGGCCCTGCCCCCCAGGGCCTCGGAGAGTCTGGACCGCCGCCTGGCCAGGGCCGGGATCACCGGCATTCACGGCCTGGACACCCGCGCCCTGACCCTGCACCTGCGCGAACACGGGGCGCGCAACGGCATTGTCAGCGCCCTGGATCTCGACCGGCCTTCGCTGCTGCGTCGGGCCAAAGAGCTGCCTTCCATGCAGGGCCTGGATCTGGCCCGCGAGGTCTGCTGCCGGCATCCCCATTCACCCGAGCCGGCCGAGGCCGGTGGGGAAACAGCCGCGCCGCGCGTGGCGGTCATGGATTTCGGGGTCAAGGCTTCGATTCTGCGGCATCTGCTCCGCCAGGGCCTGCGGGTCACGGTCTGGCCCGGCACCACCGACGCCAAGACCATTCTGGCTTCCAGGCCCGACGGGATTTTTCTCTCCAACGGCCCGGGCGACCCCGAGCCCTGTGACTATGCCGTGGCGGCCATCCGTTCGCTGCTCGGCCGGTTGCCCCTGTTCGGCATCTGCCTGGGTCATCAGTTACTGGCCCTGGCCTTGGGCGGGCGCACCTACAAGCTGCCTTTCGGGCACCACGGGGTCAATCAGCCGGTCAAAGATCTGCAGAGCGGCCGGGTCTGGATCACCAGTCAGAACCACGGCTTTTGCGTGGACCCCGAGTCGTTGCCGGCCGGCGCCTCCCCTTCGCACTGGAACCTCAACGACGGCACCCTGGAGGGCCTGGATGCGCCGGAATACCGCGCCTTTGCCGTTCAGTTCCACCCCGAGGCGGCCCCCGGCCCCAGCGACGCGGCCTGCCTGTTCGAGCGCTTTCGCGATCTCATCCTGCAATTTCGGAGCTAAGCATGCCCAAGCGCGGCGACATCAAAAGCATCATGGTCCTGGGCTCGGGGCCGATCATCATCGGCCAGGCCTGCGAATTCGACTATTCCGGCACCCAGGGCTGCAAAGCCCTGAAAGAAGAGGGCTGCCGGGTGATTCTGCTCAACTCCAACCCGGCCACGGTCATGACCGATCCCGGCTTCAGCGACCGCACCTACATGGAGCCCCTGAACCTGAGCATGGCTTCGGCGATCATCCGGCTGGAGCGGCCGGACGCGCTCCTGCCCACCCTGGGTGGACAGACCGCCCTGAACCTGGCCATGGAACTGCACAAGGCGGGCGTTCTTGAAGAATGCGGGGTGCGGATGATCGGGGCCCGGCCCGAGTCCATTGAAGTGGCCGAAAACCGCCAGGCTTTTCGCAGGACCATGACCGACTGCGGCCTGGATCTGCCCCGCAGCGAGTCGGCCCTGAGTGTGGCCGAAGCCGTGGAGTTGGCCCGGGGGCTGGGGTTTCCGGTCATTGTCCGGCCGTCCTATACCTTGGGCGGCAAGGGCGGCGGCGTGGCCTACGATATGGGAGAACTCAAGGAGATTGCCCGCCTGGGCATCGAGGCCTCGCCCATCGGGCAGATTCTGGTGGAAGAATCGGTGCTGGGCTGGAAGGAGATTGAGCTGGAGGTCATGCGCGACCGCGCGGACAACGCCATTGTCGTCTGCGGCATCGAAAACCTCGACCCCATGGGCGTGCACACCGGTGACTCGATCACCGTGGCCCCGATCCAGACCCTGGCCGACGTGGAATACCAGGCCCTGCGCGACGATGCCCTGGCCGTGGTCCGGGCCGTTGGCGTGGACACGGGCGGCTGCAACATCCAGTTCGCCGTGGACCCGGTCAGCGGCCGGCGGGTGGTCATTGAGATGAACCCCCGGGTTTCGCGCTCCTCGGCCCTGGCTTCCAAGGCCACGGGCTTTCCCATCGCCCGGGTGGCGGCCAAGCTGGCCCTGGGCTACCGCCTGGACGAGTTGCGCAACGACATCACCGGCACCTCGGCCTGCTTCGAGCCGACCATGGATTATTGCGTGGTCAAGGCGCCGCGCTTCAATTTCGAGAAGTTCGCCGGCTCGGACCCCTCGCTGGGCCTGCAGATGCATTCGGTGGGCGAAACCATGTCTTTGGGCGGGAACTTTTGCGAAGCCCTGCAAAAGGCTCTGCGCGGCCTGGAGACCGGCCTCGCCGGCCTGGAGCCGCCCCGCCGGCCCGTGGGCCTGCGCCCGAGCCCGGCCGGGTGCCTGGGCAAGCTGCGTCTGGATTTGCGCCGCACCGGCCCCGAGCGCCTACTGCTGGTCTACGAGGCCCTGCTGTTGGGCATGCCCGTGACCGAGGTGCGCGCGCTGACCGGCATCGACCCTTGGTTTCTGGCCCAGATACTGCGCATCGTCGAGGCGGAAAAAGATCTCCCGGCCGGGTTCGCCCCACTGGCGGTCAAGGCTCTGGCCGTGCCCAAGGGTGGAGAACTGCCGGAGGAGTTTCGCCCCGCCCTGCGGCGCTACAAGCGCCTGGGCTTCAGCGACGCCCGTCTGGCTGAACTGGTGGCCGAAGCCCTGCCCGCCTCGGGCGCAAACGAAGAACAACTGCGCGCTCTGCGCCTGCGGGCCGGGCTGCGCCCGGCCTTCCGCTGCGTGGACACCTGTGCCGGCGAGTTTGCCGCCCGCACGCCCTATTTTTACTCCACTTACGACAGCGAGACCTCGGATGCCCTGCACGCCGCGGCCACGGCCAAGAATGGGGGCTGCGAGACCCGAGACGCGGCACAGGCCGCGAGCAAAGGGGAGGGCAAAGCAGTCCCGGACGCCACCGGGGCCACGGCCCAAAAAGGCGGCAAAAAGGCCGCCGGCAGGCCGGGCCGGGTGATCATCCTGGGCGGCGGGCCCAACCGCATCGGCCAGGGTGTGGAGTTCGACTACTGCTGCGTGCAGGCGGCCGGGGCCTTGCGCGAGCTGGGCGTGACCGCGATCATGGTCAACTCCAACCCGGAAACCGTTTCCACCGACTTTGACACGGCCGACCGTCTGTACTTCGAGCCGGTCACGGCCGAGGACGTTCTGGCCGTATGCGAGGCCGAAAATCCCGACGGCGTGGTCGTTCAGTTCGGCGGCCAGACCCCCCTGAACATCGCTGCCGCCCTGGAGGCCGCCGGGGTGCCCATTCTCGGCACCAAGCCCGCCGGCATCGCTCTGGCCGAAGACCGCGAGGCCTTTGCCGGCCTGGCCGAGGGCCTGGAGGTGCCCCAGCCGGCCGGGGGCATGGCCCGCAACCAGGAAACGGCCTGCAACCTGGCCCGGCGGATCGGCTACCCGGTCATGGTCCGGCCGTCTTTTGTGCTGGGCGGGCGGGACATGCGCCGCATCCACGGCGAGGGAGAACTGCGCGCCTATATCGGCGAGCGCCGGATCGACCCGGACATGCCCATTCTGATCGACAAGTTCCTGGAAGACGCCATTGAAGTGGATGTGGACGCTGTACTGGACGGCCGCGAGGTCACCGTGGCCGCGATCATGGAGCACATCGAGCAGGCCGGGATCCATTCGGGCGACTCCAGTTGCTCCATTCCCACCCACACCCTGGAACCCGAAGTGCTGGAGCGCATCCGGGATATGACCCGTTCCCTGGGTCTGGGGCTGGGCGTGGTCGGGCTGATGAATGTGCAGTTTGCCGTGACCCGCAACCCGGCCGGCAGGCGCGAGGTCTACGTGCTTGAGGCCAACCCCCGGGCTTCGCGCACCGTGCCTTTTGTTTCCAAGGCCACGGGCCGCAACGTGGCCGGCATCGCGGCCAAGGTCATGGCCGGGCTTTCCCTGGCCGAAACCGGCTTCATTGAGGAGCCCCGTCCGCGACACCACGCGGTCAAGGCGGCGGTTATCCCCTTTGAGCGCTTTCCCGGCACTGTCATTCACCTGGGGCCGGAAATGCGCTCCACCGGCGAGGTCATGGGCATCGACCGCAGTTTCGGCATGGCCATTCTTAAGGCCCAGTCCGCGGCCGGCGCGCCCATTCCCTATGAGGGCAACGTGGTGCTTTCGGTTTCGGACCAGGACAAAGAGGCCCTGGCGCCCCTGGCCGCGCGCCTGGCCGCCTTGGGTTTCGGCCTGTACGCCACGCCCGGCACCCTGGCGGTGCTGGCCGAGCACGGCATTGCCGCCGAACTGGTGGTTAAGATCGGGCCGCGGCGCCCGCACCTTCTCGATTTCATGCGCAACGGCGAGGCCGGAATGATCGTCAACACCGTGAGCGGACCGGCCTCGGCCCGCGACGCCACGGTCATCCGCGAAACAGCCCTGGCCCGGGGCATCACCCTGATCACCACCATCGCCGCCCTGCGCGCCGCCGTCGAGGGGCTGGAAATTCGCCGGACGGAAAAGCGCAGCGTGGCTCCCCTGCAAGACTATTACGCCGGGGTGGTGGAAGGAAAACCATTGAAATGAGCGCTGAACGGGCATAAAAAAAGCTCCCGGCGGTCGGAAAGCCTTCCGCCGCCGGGAGAAGGCGCTCTCGCCCAACGACGCGGCCGGTATCCCGCCCACCGACCGGATGTGGGCCGGACGCCCAAAACGCTTCATCGGAACCGTCATGCAGCATTTTTTCCCCAACGATCTGTCCCCTTTTCCCGACCCGGACCCCGACAACGAGCGCCCGCGCGATGCCTGCGGCGTGGTCGGGCTGTTCGGCGTGCCCGACGCCGCCCCCTTGGCCGCCCTCGGCCTGCACGCCCTGCAGCATCGGGGGCAGGAGTCGGCCGGCATTGTCGCAAGCCACGCCGGCGCGCTCGTACGGCATCGGGGCATGGGCCTGGTGGCCGAGGTCTTCGGCAAGGGCGAGGCCCGCAATCTGCCTGGCGAAGCGGCCATCGGGCATGTGCGCTATTCCACGGCAGGCGGCAGTTGCCCGGCCAACGCCCAGCCCCTTCTGGGCCGTTGTCTGGGCGGCGAGGTGGCCCTGGCCCACAACGGCAACCTGGCCGGCGGCGACACGTTGGCCCAGTCGCTGCTGCGCGACGGCGCTCTTTTGCAGACCGGCACGGACAGCGAGTTGTTCCTGCATCTTTTGGCCCAGCGCCATGCCGTAAGCGATATGGAAATAGCCGCCGCCCTGTCCCCGGCCAAAGCGGCCTTTTCTTTGGTCATGCTTTTTGCCGACCGCCTGGTGGCCGTGCGCGATGCCTGGGGCTTTCGGCCCCTGGTGCTCGGCCGGCTGCGCGGCGGGATGGTGGTGGCCTCGGAAACCTGCGCCCTGGACCAGATGGGCGCTTCATACGAGCGCGAAATCGCCCCCGGCGAGATGTTGGTCTGCGACGTCTCGGGGCGGCGCTCCTATTCCCTGGCCGACGGGCAACACCCGTCCGCCCTGTGCCTGTTGGAATTGATTTATTTCGCCCGGCCCGATTCCGTGGTTTTCGGCCGCACCCCGCATCTGTTCCGGCAGATGAGCGGCCAGGCCCTGGCCCGGGAGCACCCGGCCGACGTGGATATCGTCGTGGCCATTCCGGATTCCGGCATGTCGGCGGCCATGGGCTTTGCCCGGGCCCTGGGCCTGCCCGTGGAGCGGGGGCTGATCCGCAACCATTATGTGGGCCGCAGCTTCATCGCCCCAGGGCAGGAGGCCAGGGCCGCGGCCGTGCGCATGAAACACAATGTGGTGCGCGAGGTGGTGGCGGGCAAACGGGTTGCCCTGGTGGACGATTCACTGATTCGGGGCACGACCACGGCCGCCCTGGGGTCGGAGCTGCGCGCGGCCGGAGCGACGGAGGTGCATCTGCGCATAGCCTGTCCGCCCACGCGCCACCCCTGTATCTACGGGGTGGATTTTCCCCGGCGGGAGGAACTGCTCGCGGCCCGGCACTCCACGGAGCGCATCCGTGAACTGCTGCAGATGGATTCCTTGGGCTACCTTTCCCTGGAAGGGCTCACGGCCCTGCTGCCGGAGCACCAAAACAATCTCTGTACAGCCTGCTGGACCGGAGAGTATCGGGTGTAGCGGGGACAGGTCGGAGTGATACTTCGTCAAGCTTCGCTTTTTGCTCCGGGGCAGGGCCAGAAGAGCCCGGCCCCATCGCAAAAAAACTCGCTTTCCTCGTATGACGCCGTTCTGTCCCCGCTACATGGTTATCAGATGGAACGAGAGCAGTTCCTGGAGGAGTGAGAAGGAGGAATCTACTATGAGCGCCATCCATTGCGCATTGTGCTTTCATGATCGCAGCGGTGAATATTACCGGCATGCCTACGCCACGTTGTTGTCTATTGTCGCCAACACGCGAGAAGAACTCATCGTCCATCTGCTGGTGGATGATACTTTTTCCGCCGAGGCCGAAAAGGCATTTCGGGATCTGGAAAAGCAGCATTGTTTAACTGTAAATATATATAAAATACCATATGAAAAATACCCCATGCTGGCCGGCGCGCCCGAAAAATTCAGTGTGGCTTCCTGCTACAGATTTTTTATTCATGAACTGATCGATGCCGACATTGTTGTATATACAGATTGTGATGTTATTATGAATATCGACATTCGCGAATTGTATGACATCGATATATCTGAATATTGCATTGCGGCCGTCCATGATCCCGATGCGCTGCAGAATCGATCGCCCGATATGCGCAAAAAATTTGCCGAATTCGGAACGCGCGACGACAATTCCTTCAACAGTGGCGTTCTTTTACTGAACACGCAGCTGATGCGGGAAAAATGCGGCACAGGCTCCGATAATGTTTTTCTGCAAACCATGGCGGAATGCGTGCGGGCCGAAATTCCGCTCGCACTCGCGGATCAGGATGTTCTGAATATTGTTTTTGGCGACTCGGGCCTGGTGAAATATATCGATGCCAAATTCAACACCATGGTACATATGGAGGGACGATATTTTCTGACCCCGTCTGCGTGGGCGGAGTGCGTTTTGCATTTTACCATGGAAAAGCCCTGGGATGTCTTTTTTCCTGCCGGTCTGGCCTACTGGAAATATTATGCCATGAGTCCCTGGGGCGAAGATGCCTTCGTGCGGATGGCAGGCCTTGAGATGCTGAAAGAGTATAAGTACTATCGGTTCGCCATGAGTTTCGGCTTTATGCGCAAGTCGACCGGACGGATGCTGGAAATACGTCGGAACGGCCTCATGCGGTTTTTTGCCTCACGCTTCAGGCATAATCATGGAAGGACAATATCGAAAGCGTCATAGTGTGATGTTCACGAAATAGCTTTGGCTACTTCGTGAAAGCTCGTTCGCCGAAAAGCGTGGTTTTTGGCTCACTCACGCCGCCTTCGGCGGCGGATGTAGCCTGGGCGGACAGAATACGGCAAATGCATTTCGTGAACGCGGCACCGGCGGAGCGGAGCATCTTTCGAACCGTCGAACCGCTTTGGAGCGCCGATAAACCAACAACGGTTTCTCATATGGATGATATGGTGCATTGCGCCGTGTGCATGGATGATTGCAGCGGCGAATATTATAAATATCCCTATACGATGCTTTTGTCTTTGTTCGCCAACACCAAAAGCAAAGTGCATGTGCATCTGGTCACCGGGCGGGAATTGAAGCCGGAAGCGCGACGGCATTTTACGGAGCTGGCCGAAAAATATCGGCAGAGGTTCAGCGTTCACCTGTTTCACAGCCTGCCGGAGGCCGTGCGTGACCAAATTCCGGAGAAATTCGGCTATGCCTCTTTGTACCGCCTGTATCTCCACGAGTTGCTCCCTGTGGACACAGTCGTGTACTTGGATTGTGACATCATCGTCAATCTGGACATAGCGGAGCTTTACAGGCTGTTTGACGAAAACGTGATGATCGCCGGAGTGAAAGAAGAAGAGACCTGGCGTGACGTCAAGGGCGCGGACAAAGAATATTTAAGGCATTTTGGCATAGATGCCGGAAGATATCTCAATTCCGGCGTTCTTTTGCTGCACCTTCGCGCGATTCGGGAGCTGTGCGCGGACGGGAATGTTTTTGAGGCGCGCCTTTTGGAAATGTGCCGGCATGCGGCGGCCGGCGGCCGGAAGCTGAGGTTTCCGGATCAGGACGCGCTCAATTCCGTCTGTGCGGAACGTAAGCTCAACGTGGCCTATCTTGATGACAAATTTAACTATTATTTCAATGATTACGGCCGATTGCTGGAGACTCTCCACGATTTGCAGGGCAAGATAATTCATTTTACCAAAGTAAAGCCGTTTAAGGAGTTTTTTCCGGCAGCGCTGATATTTTGGCAGTATTACGCGCATACTCCGTGGAAAAATGAAGCCGTCGACACTCTTGGGGCACTTCCGTGCATACGTGAGTGGGAGTTGATGCGGTTCATCTCCACTACCCCGAAAATCAAGAAAGTATATATGAAATTTTATAAATACCGAAGCATGGGACTGAAGGCATTTTTGAAAAGTCGTCTTGGGTTCAAGGTATAATTCGGATTACCTGCGGCGCATTCGGCGCAGCACGAGTCAGGCCCCGCGTTCTGCGCAGTCGGCCGCGGGCGAGCGGATAGCGGGCAGCGTGAACGAAGTGGCCGGCATCGCCGCCGACACCCGGCGCCGGACCCTGGATTCGAGCCGGACCGTCGCGGCCGGCGTTTCCCCGGGCAATTGGCCGTGTCCCATTTCACTGGCCGCCCCCTATTCAGCTGCGGCCTCTGGCGGATTTGACGGTGAGCATTTTTCAAGCTGCTCGGCAGGGGGAGTATTCCCTTGCCGGGCTGCTTTTTTTACCCACCTGCCGGCTTTTTTGGCAGGTGTAAAAAAAATGGACACCCTTTTGCAATTTTAGATATCATGATATTATCGTAATATAGCAACTTTATATGTATTTTCCTGCACGGGCCTTCGGCCCGATTTTTGCTTGTGTCCGGGTGGTAGGGCGCCGGATATGGCCGGCGGCAGACAAACATACGGGCAAGGGCGCAACTTTCATTGTAAACCGAGAGGGGAGGAAGGCGTATGGGTCCTGTACGGCAGGTGTACGAGTTTATGAAAGCGGGGGCTGTAGCCCACGCGCAGTGGGATATGGAGGTTTCCGCCTCGATCCTGAAAAGCCGCAAGCGCATGTTGATCATCGGCCTGGGCGTTCTGCTGCTGCCCGCTCTGGCCTATCTGCTGCCTGCCGATGCGGCCCAGGAGATGCTCGGCGGCAAGACCGCCCTGGCCCCGGCCTTTTATTCCATGAAAATCTTCATGGTTTCTATCGCCATCGGCCTGATTGCCGGCCTGATCACCGGCTGCATCGGCGCGGGCGGCGGCTTCATCATCACGCCCGCCCTGATGGCCGCGGGCATCAAGGGCATCATGGCCGTGGGCACGGACCTGTTCCACATTTTCGCCAAGGCCATCATGGGCACCACGGTGCACAAAAAGCTCGGCAACGTCTCGGGCTCTTTGGCCGTGGCCTTTCTGGTGGGCTCGATCATCGGCGCCACCGTGGGCGGTGTCGTGCAGAAGACCTTATACGACTATAACCCCCTGGTTTCGGAAATGTTCATCAGCACCATTTACGCGGTGCTTCTGGGCTTTCTCGGTTCCTACGCCCTGATCGATTTTCTCAAATCCAGCCGCGGCCCGGGCGGCGGCGATGCCCACGGCGGCCCCTCCGGCAGCACCGGCCTGGCCCTGAAGCTGCAGAGCATGAACCTGCCGCCGATGATTACCTTTGACCAGGATCTCGTGCCCGGCGGCCGCCGGCTTTCGGGCTGGATCATCGCGGCCGGCGGGGCCTTTGTCGGCCTGCTCGCGGCCATCATGGGCGTGGGCGGCGGCTTTGTGACCTTCCCCATGTTCGTGTATGTGTTCGGCGTTTCCTCCATGACCACTGTGGGCACGGACATTCTCCAGATCATCTTCACGGCCGGCTACGCGGGCATCACCCAGTATGCCATTTACGGCTACGTGTTTTACACCCTGGCCATGGGCATGCTGATCGGCTCGCTCTTCGGCATCCAGGTGGGCGCCCTGACCACCAAAGTGGTCAAGGGCATCCATATTCGCGGTTTCTACGCCGTGACCATCCTGGCCGGTTTCATCAACCGGGCGGCCACGCTGCCGCAAAAGCTGGTGGAATTGGAAGTGCTCAAGCTTTCCAACGAGGTGGTCGGCACCATCGACTTTGTGGGCGCGATCATCTTCTGGGTGGTGGTGGCCCTGTTCGGGGTCTGGGTCGGCGGCAAGTTCATCTCCAACATCGGCAAGCTGAGAGGGGAGGCCTAAGATGCTTATTCGCAATTCCAAAGCATTTATGCGCGGCCTTCTTCTGATGGCGTCGTTCATCGTGGTGTTTGTAGTCTTCTTCCTGCCGGTGTTCCCCGGCCCGCACGGCGGCAAGGTCAACGGCCTGGTCTATGCGGACAACCTCTTCAACACCTTGTCCAAGGGCTCGAGCGCCAAATATCTGGTGCCCGGCGTGGACGACGACGAGTACATCCAGAAAAAGGTTGACGGCATCAAAAAGAAAGATCTGGATCTGACCGTGACCTTCAAAAGCCGGGAGGGGGTGCCGGCCATTATCGACCAGATCAACTCGGTGGGCCTTGAAGCCGCGCCTGTTGCGGACGGCCTGCGCATCAAGGGCGACCTGCAAAAGCTGCTCGGCCTGATCATCGCCGACTCCCAGTCGCTTTATGCCAACCGGGCCGACGAAGTGACCGTGCGCTACAACAAGCCTGGCCTCGAGGTGGTCAAAGCCTGGCATCGCCTGGCAAAAAACATGATCAAGCCTCTGCAGAAGCAGGACATGGTGGCCGAGGCCTCGGTGGTCAACACCGTACTGACCAAGGGTGTGGAGCTGGGCTTCAACTTCTACGGCATCGAGGCCGTGAAGGTTAGCGACAACATTCCCTTGGTGGCCGGCGTGCTGATCTTCTATGTCATTTATACCATGTGGTATGGCTTCGCTATTTTCGAAATCTTTGAAGGCGTGGGCCTAAGCATGAAGAAGAGCGCCAAGCAGGAAGTGTGATACCGACAGGAATTGTCTTTTGCTCGAACGAAAACGGCTTTTCCCCACGCGGGAAAGGCCGTTTTCTGTGTGCCAAAACGAAACCCGCGCCGGGCGCGGGTTTCGTATCTTCAGGACAGTCCCGGCAGAATCTGGCCGGCCGTTACTTTTTCTTCTTGTCCATGGCCGCCTGCAGGGCCAGGCCCAGCGAACCCATAGAGGGCCTGGCGGGCTTTGGCGCATGGCGCTTCCAGTCTTTTTCCTCGGCGTCGGGCCGGCCGGCCGGCGAATCACCGGTCGTGTCGGTCGGGACCAGGGAGATGCGCTTGTTCTGCCTGTCGATCTCTTTGACGATTACGGCCAGGGGCTCGCCCGGGCCGAGCTTGTCGAGGGCCGAGCGGCTCTTGGACTGCTGCATGGCCGAATTGGGCATGAGCCCGGTCAGGCCGGGGGCAACGGTGACGAACAGCCCGAAGGGAGCGCGTTTTTCCACCGTGCCGGTGACTTCCGCGCCCGGGGCGAGCAACTCGTCCACCTTGTCCCAGGGGTTGCCGGCCGCTTCGCGAATACTCAGGGAGATGCGGCGTTTGTCCAGGTCTATGTCCTTGATCAGCACCTCGACCACATCACCCGCGACCACGGCGTCTTCGGTCTTGAGCACCCGGCGTTCGTAGGAAAGCTCGGAAATGTGCACCAGGCCTTCGACGCCGGGGAGAATCTCCACAAAGGCGCCGAACTGGGCCGTGCGCACGACCTTGCCGGAAACCAGGTCGCCGGGGTGCAGGCGCTCGGGCACATGCTTCCAGGGGTCGTCCATGACCTGGCGCAGGGAGAGGGAGATGCGCACGCCCTTGTCGGAGCGGTCGATGCCCAAAATCTTGGCCCGAACCAGGTCGCCCGCGCTCAGGGCTTCGTCGGCGCGGCCCACGCGGGTCCAGGAAAGTTCGGAAAGGTGCACCATGCCTTCTACGCCGGGAGCCAGCTCCACAAAGGCGCCAAAGGGGGCCAGGCGGGAGACCGTGCCTTCGATCACGTCGCCGACCGCAACCTTTTCCAGCAGGGCGTCACGGTTTTCGGTCTGCTCGCGTTCCAGCACGGCCCGGCGCGAAACCACAATATTGCGGCCGCCTTTTTCCAGCTTGGTGATCAGGAAAGGCAGGGTTTTGCCGACCACGGACTCCGGATCGTCCAGGGGGCGCAGATCGATCAGCGCGCCGGGGCAG
The DNA here is from genome assembly GCA_031553235.1 of Desulfovibrio sp. Classification (GTDB taxonomy): domain Bacteria; phylum Desulfobacterota; class Desulfovibrionia; order Desulfovibrionales; family Desulfovibrionaceae; genus Frigididesulfovibrio. Next base: position 18,181 of record JAVBLS010000034.1, on the reverse strand, counting down.
AAGGCGCGGCGCTTCATGATTTCCACGGCGTAGCCGCCCTTGATCTGGGCTGTGACCTTGCCTTCCACCGGCAGGCCGGCATCGCGGGCTTCTTCCAGGGCGGTCAGGCCGCCCGCGCCGCGGAGCACTCTGGAAAGTTTGACTTCCTGCGGACTGACGTTGACCACGTAGAGGTCGAGGGTGTCGTCCACCTTGTAGGGCAGCTCGCCGTCCACTTCAAGTTCCTCGCGATCCACGATGCCGTCGACCTTGGCCCCGGTGCCGACAAACACGGTGTCGGCGGTTATGGCCACGATACGCACGGTGACCCGCTGGCCCGGGCTGAGGCGGGACTGCGGCGATTCTTCCCGCTCGTGTTCGGCGAGCATCTCGGCGAAGGACTGTTCTCCGGCTTTGGGCTCGGCCGGCTCGGCGGCCGGGGTTTCGGCGGCGTTCTGATCCAACTCGGTCATGGGTACTCCTTCAGCAGTGCGGATAAGCCCTGTTTCCTATCAGCGAAAGTTACGTCCGGCAAGGAAAAATGGGGGGGCAGGTTTGGAATGAGTGGATCGCTCTAGCGGTCGAGCCTGGCCCGGCGATTCTGGATATAGGCATTGCGGAACGCGGTGTAGGGCTCCACGGCCAGATCGTTGACCGCATCGTATTGGTCCATGATCGCGTCCAACTGGTTGAAGGTGCGAAAAGCACCCACGCCTGCGCCGAGAGCCCAGGGTTTCACATAGGTCACGGGGTCAAGAAAATAATCGCCGGTAAGGCCCACTGTGTCGCGCGCCGTGGAGGGGCCGAGGAGCGGCCAGACGATATAAAAGCCCTCACCGATGCCCCAGACCCCCAGGGTCTGGCCGAAATCCTCGTCGTCGTCCACAGGCACGATGGGCTTGTGGCTTTTGGCCACGTCAATGATGCCGCCGAGACCGGCCGTGGTGTTGAGCACGAAACGGCTCATTTCCACGCCGGCGGCACGGCCCTTGCCCTGGAGCAGGTTGTTGGTGAAGCGCACCGGAAAGGCCAGGTTGTGGAAGAAATTCTTCACTCCGGTGCGGAAAAAGTCCGGAGTGACATAAGCATAGGCGTTATAGGCCGGGCGGGCGGCATAGTTGATGAAGCCGTCGTTAAAACTGTGCACGGCACGGTTCCAGCCCTCAAGGGGATCGGGCACGTTCGGGCCGACGGCGTCAAGGTAGTCGGCGTCGGCATCGAGATCGGCCGTGGTGGCGGCGGCCAGGGCAGCCGAGACGGGGCACAGGAGAAGCAGCAGCACCAACAGGGTCGGACGAAAAGAAGCGCATTTCATGGTGTTACTTTGCCTGGCCGACTGTTTTCATTTCTTCGGCCTTTTTTTGCACCTGGGCGATCAGATGTTCAGCGTCGTTTTTGACCAGCATATCTTGGAATTGCGAACGATAGTTCTGCACCAGGCTCACGCCTTCAACAATGACGTCGTAGACCATCCAGCGATCTTTCTTGTTCATGCGGTAGTCCACGCCCACGGTGCTGTTCTTGAGCACCACCCGGGTGCGAATTTCCACCCGGTCGCCGTTGCTGCTGGATGTTTCGCCGGTGTAGGTCACGCTGCCGCCGTCGTAGCCTTCGAGCTTTTCGGCATAGGTGGTGCGCAACAGGGTGGTGAAGGCCTCGGTGAAGCGGTTTTTCTGGTCTTCGGTGAAGCTTTTCCAGGCAGGACCCACAGTGCGGGCCGAAAGCTCCTTGAAGTCGAAGAGACCGGTGATCACTTCCTGCACCTGGTTGAGGGAGGTCAACCGGGCGCTCGGGCTGGAAAGGTCGGCCGTGTCCAGAATATGCAACACCTTGTTGACGATGCTTTCCAGAGCCTTGCGCGGCTCGGAATCTTCTGCCGCGGCCCTGGACGCGAACCCGGCCGCGCCCAGGACCAGGACGATGCACAAAGATGCCGCGACGCGGCAGAGAAGCTTCATTTCACGCCTCCATGAATGAACTCGCCGATGGCCTTTTCCAGGTCGAAGGCGGGCAGGGTTTCCGTCAGGGTGTCGCCGTCGTGCAGGGGCGAGCCGCTGCCCGCGGAAACGCTGATGTACTTGTCGCCGATCAGGCCGCTGGTTTTTACCGAGGCGATGGAGTCGTCGGTCAGGACCACGTCCTTGTCGATCTGCAACTCGACCTTGGCATAGTAAGTTTCGGGGTCCAGGCGGATGGCCGCCACCTTGCCCACGGGTACGCCGGCCATTTCCACCGAGGCGCCGGCGCGCAGGCCCGAGACCGAGGCGAACTTGGCCTTCAGGGTATAGCCGTCGCCGCCGAAAACTTCCATTTTGCCGAGCTTTACAGTCATATAGGCCAGGCAGGCCAGGCCGACAAGCACAAAGAGCCCGACATAGAATTCCAGACGATACTTTTTCATTGTTTATTCCTCTTCCCGGCGGGACTCCAGGCGTCCGGCCAGGGCTTTGTGCATCATCCGGCGCACAGTGTCGTCCAGGTGCAGCCGCGGGTCGTCGTCGCCTTCCTTCCCCTCCAAGGTCTTGCGCTCCATGAACTGGCGCAGGTAGGGGTTGGTGGTGGTCTGCAACTCCTCGCGCGAGCCGCTGAAGATGGCCCGACCTTCGTGCAGGACCATGACGTGGTCGGCCACAGCCTTCACCCCGGCCATGTCATGGCTGACCGAAACAATGGTCATGCCGGGGAAGCGTTCTTTCATGGAAAGCAGGAGCTCGTCCATACGGGCGGCGTTGATCGGATCCAGGCCCGAGGTCGGTTCGTCGCAGAGCAGAATGGGCGGGTCGGTGACAATGGCCCTGGCCAGGCCGGCCCGTTTTTTCATGCCGCCGGAAAGTTCTGATGGATAGTAATCGGCAAAATCGGCCAGACCCACCAGGGCAAGCTTGTGCAAAACAATTTCGCGTACGATTTTAAGCGGCAGGCGGGTGTGCTCGGTCAGGGGCAGGGCCGTGTTCTGGGCCACGGTCAGAGAGCCGAGCAGTGCGCCGTCCTGGAAGAGCACGCCCATGCTGCGGCGGATGCGCCGGAACTGCCGGTGCGGCAGGGCGAAAAGATCGTGGCCGCCGAGCGCGATGCGGCCGGCCATGGGCCGGGAGAGGCCGATGATGTGGCGCAGCAGGGTGGATTTGCCGCAGCCCGAGCCGCCAAGGACAACGGAAATTTTTCCGCCCGGCAGCACGGCGTGCACATCTTCGAGCACGACATGTTCGTCGTAGCCCAGGCGCAGGTGCTCCAGTTCAATGGTCCAGTTGCTTTGAGACATGGCGCTAGAGGAGGAAGGAGGTGAGCACGTAGTCGGCGATGAGCAGGAGCACGCACGAAAGCACCACGGCCGAGGTGGTGGCGTTGGCCACGGCTTCAGGCCCCATGCCGTCTCGCCGCGTATGCGCGAAATATCCCTTGAAGCAGCAGACCATGACCACGCACAGGGCAAAGACCAGCGATTTGGTCAGACAGCCGGAAACATCGGCCCAGCGCACGCTGGAGTCGATGCGCCCGAAGTAGACCCCGGCATTGGTGCCGAGCATGAGCACGCCCGTAAGGTAGCCGCCGATGATGCCCACGATGGTGAAAACCGAGGTCAGCAGCGGGAAGGCGATCAGCGAAGCGGTGATCCGGGGCGAGACCAGATAGGCCATGGAGTTGATGTCCATGACTTCCAAGGCGTCGATTTGATCGGTGATGCGCATGACCCCGATTTCTGCCGCCATGGCCGAACCGGCCCGGCCGGTGACCATGATGGCCGTGAGTGTGGGCGCCAGTTCGCGGATCAGGGTCAGGGCCACGGCCGAGCCCAGCAGCCCCTCGGAGCCGACCGTGGTCAGCACGTAGTAGCCTTGCAGGCCCAGGACCATGCCCGTGAACAGGCCGATCAGGGTGATCAGAAAAAACGAACCCGCGCCGATGACGTAGACTTGGCGGACCACTTTGGATACCTGGCCCACGGAGGAAAACATATGGCGCACCCCGTCGAGCAGAAACAGGGCCATGGCGCCCATTTCCCCAATCAGGGAAAGGGCGGCGCGGCCAAGCCCGGCTACGGAACCGGTGAAAAGGCGCAGAGGGTGGAACATGCAATCCGTCTCGTTTGTTCTTTTTATGTGAAAATAAACACCTTTATGTAGACCTTTCGGCGGGGCAAGTCAAATGGGTGCAGGGCATACGCGGAATGAGCACAACGGAATGCCGCGCCGAACAAGATTTTTCACCCCGGCACGCGGCCGACCGCAATCCGCAACGTGGTGGGTCAGCGCACCGGGGTCTTGGTTTTGAGGATCAGTCGGGTCAGTTTGTGGGGCAGCAGGTTTGCGCGCAGTTTGTCCACGTCATCGGGTGTCCCACGGAAGGTGACCATTGTCTTGTACCAGGTGGCGCCTTTTTCATCGCTTTTTTCCGTGAATGCCTTCAGGCCCGAAGTTTTGAGCTTGGCCACCAAAGCGTCGCAGGGCGCGGCCGCTTTATAGGCCGCCACCTGGTAGACGTAGTCGAATTTTTGCGTTCCCGGTTTTTCCGCGCCCGGCACCGCCTGGGGCTTTTCCTGCGGCTTGACCCGCTCGGCCGGCGTGGGTGCCTCGGCCGGATGCGCCGGCGCGGCGGCCTGGGGCCGCGGCCGGCCCTGCTTCAAGGCATCGACATAGGAAAGCTCACCGGCGGGAATCACTCCGGCCGGCGCGGGATCGACAATGCGCGGCGGGGCCGGATCGGCCTCCACCCTGGGCATGAGCCCGGCAATCTGCGGAATCTGCGTTTCGGGCGCCTGGCCCCGGCCCACCAGGATGCCCAGGATGAATATCCAGATCAGCCCCACCACCAGGGCCAGCAGGCCGCCGATGAGAGTGGGGATGCGCAGGCTGAAGGTGACGACCCGTGCCTTTTTGGGCGGGCCGCCGGGTCTGGCGTTCTGGCTCATCTACATGCTCGTCGGCGCGGACACGCCCAGCAGAGCCAGGCCGTTGCGCAATGTTTGTCCCACGGCGTCGAACAACCGCAGGCGGGCCGCTCCCAGGGTGCGGTTCTCGGCGCCCATGACCGGCAGCACGGCATAGACCCGATGCAGTATCCCGGCCAGTTCCATAAGGTAATGGCCGATAAAGTGCGGAGCAAGCTGCTCGGCCGCGTCCAGGGCCACCTGGGGGAAGCGGTCCAGCAGGCGCAACAGGTCCACTTCCTCTTCAGCCGTGAGCAGGGCCAGATCCGCCTCGTTCGGCGTGGGGCCGTTCTGTTCGGCCGCCCGGCGCTTGACCGCCTCCACCCGGGCGTGGGCGTATTGGACGTAATACACCGGGTTGTCCATGGTGCGCTGCTTGACCAGTTGCAGGTCGAAATCCAGCTTGCTGTCGCTCTTGCGCGAAAGAAAGATGAACCGGGCCGCGTCGGTGCCCACTTCGGCCAGGACGTCGGCCAGAGTTTCGAATTTGCCCGCGCGCGTAGACATGGCAATCTGTTTGCCGCCCTGGAGCAGGTTGACCAGTTGCACCAGAATGACTTCAAAGGCCTCGGGTTTCCGCCCCAGCGATTCGATGGCCGCGCGCATGCGCGGCACATAGCCGTGGTGGTCCGCGCCCCAGACGTCGATGACCCTGGTGAAGCCGCGGGCATATTTGTCGGCGTGGTAGGCGATGTCCGAGGCGAAATATGTCAGGCTGCCGTCGGACTTGCGCAGCACGCGGTCCTTGTCGTCGCCCGCCTCCGTGGTCCGGAACCAGAGGGCGCCGTCGGCCTCAAAGGCCTGCCCGTCGGCCTTGAGCTGTTCCAGGGTCTTTTCCACCCGGCCGGCCTGCACCAGGGAGCGCTCGGAAAACCAGACGTCATGGTGTACGCCGAAGTCGCGCAGATCTTTTTTGATCCCGTCAAAAATTTCTTTCAGGCCGTATTCAAAGCAGGCGTCGATACCCGCCTCTTCCGCCCGTTCGGCCAGATCGGGCTCCTTGCCGAGCAGCTCGCGGGCGATGTCGACGATGTATTTGCCTTTGTAGCAGTCGTCCGGGAAGGGCTCCGAACGTTTGCCGGTCAGTTCCAGTACCCGCAGCCAGATGGACAGCCCCAGGGTGCGCATCTGCCGGCCCGCGTCGTTGATGTAATATTCGGCTTCCACCTCATGGCCCGCGAAACGCAGAATGCGGCAGACCGAGTCGCCCACGGCCGCGCCCCGGCCGTGGCCGATGTGCAGCGGCCCGGTGGGGTTGGCCGAAACAAACTCCACCTGGATCTTTTGCCCCTTGCCGCGTGTGCTCGAGCCGAAGTCGGCGCCCTGGGCCTCAATGATCGGGAGCAGGGCCTGCCGGAAAGCCGGCGAAAAGGTCACGTTGAGAAAGCCCGGGCCGGCAATCTCCACGGCCGCGATGGCTTCGGACGCGCCCTTGAGCTTTTCGGCCAAAAGCCCGGCAATCTCGCGCGGGTTTTTGCCCACTTCCTTGGCCAGCACCAGAGCATAGTTGGCCGCCAGATCCCCCAATTTTTTGTCCTTGGGCGGCTCGATCACCGCCTTGGCGGGCTTGGACCAGCCCAACTCGGCCGTGGCCGCGTCCAGAAGTTCCGTCAAAAGCCGTACTGCGCGCATGCGTTTCTTTATTGGTTACAAGGTGGTCCGGCTGTCGTCCGCCGGGTGCCCGCATCCTATAGCGCTTTTTCCATTCACTGAAAAGAGAGGGAGTAGTGGGCCGGTTTGGCGTGGTACTTTGGCAGGCATCGTTTTTGGCTCCGGGGCAGGGCCGAAGAGCCCAGCCCCGGAGCCAAAAACTCGCCTTTCTCGTCTAACGCCCAACTGACCCACTACCTTCTCACTTGAGTTCTAGGCGGAGTCTCTACCAGGCTTTGGCGCCGTCTCTTCCTATTGAAAAGGCTTTAAAGCAGCAGGCGATACCCCACGCCCGGCTCGGTGGCGATGATCTTCGGGCTCAGCACGCTCACCCGGTGGGCTGCACGGTCCCCTTCAAGGGGCTGGCCGTGAACACCGCCTCGGTGTTTTTGCCTGCGTCCGCGTGGCGCAGGGCCGTGCGCACCCGGGCAAGAAATTCCGGCATGCCGAAAGGCTTGGTCACATTATTTGCAGAGGCCGGCCTGCGTGACTTTCGGAGCGGATGAACAGAGGAGGAGACGAATATTTTTAAGGAAACGCCGATTAATGGCATTTTTGCCCGCCGGCTACGTCGGGCTCGCCCCGTGCGAATCTCAAGTATATCTTGATACACTTCGCTTCGCTCGGGGCTCGTCTTTCTTGCCGGCGAACGAAAATTCTCATTAATCGGCGTTTCCTTAATATTTACCGCGTCGGCGCTTGCGAACACGGCAGGCTTTCGGATACACCTATGGCAAATAATGTGGGGAAGCGAGAGGATGCCGATGGCTTGTTCCGTGCCAGAAACCCTCGCGGATGTAAGAAAAACGCCGATGAGAAGTGCCGTGTCAATGTATGCGTCTTTCTCCACGGCAGATTTTTTCAGACAAAAATCGTCTTATTTTATTTTGTTGCTGTTCCTGTTGTCCCGGTTGCTCACCTGCGCTTGCGCCGATGCGGCCGACAAGGGCAGCCGCATTGCGACCTTCAGAGACATTCCCGGGATAACAATGGAGCCCTGCCCTCGACGGAATCTTTCCTGAACGGCAAAGGCAGTTTTGACGGCTATACGCAGCGTCTGTGCCTGCGGCTTTCGGTCTTGTTCGATCTGGAATTCCGGCCGCAGCTCCGCGACTGGGACGAGATCATCGCCGGGCTTGCCGACGGCGGCATCGACTTTTCCGGCGACCTGATTCCCACTCCCGAGCGCCGGAAAAAATACTTCATGACCGGCCCCATTGCCGAGCGTTCCATTACGGTCTTTGCCAAGGCGGAATCGCTCGACATCTATGCCGTGGCCAAGCGCAGACCGCCCCGCCTGGGCTTTCTGACCGGCTCGGTCCATCTGGCCCCTTTTCGGGTGGCCTTCAAGCCGGCCTTTGAACCGGTCTATGTCGACAACTTCGAGACGGCCGCGGCCATGTTGCGCAACAATACAATCGACGCTTTCATCAATGAAAGCGTGTCCAGGTCTTTTTTTGCCCGCGACGCTTTTATCGTTTCCGAGGATTTTTTCCCTCTTACCTATATTCCCGTATCGCTGACCACGCAGAAGGCGGATCTGCAGGTCATTGTCGCCGTCGTGGACAAATACCTGGCACGCGGCGGCCTTGAAGACCTGGAAGATCTCTACTCCCGTGGCATGTATGATTACAATAAATACAGCCTGTTCCAGCAATTTACTCCGGAAGAAAAAGCCTATATCGAAAAAATTTTAAGCGACGGCACCACCATCCCCGTTGCCCTGGAGAGCGACAACTACCCGACCTGTTTTTACAATGAAATCGACAAGGCTTTTGAAGGCATTGTTCCGGACGTGCTACGGGAAATTTCCGGGCTCACCGGCCTGCGTTTTACCCCGGTTGCCGGTACACGGGCGACCTGGCCCGAGGTTTTCGAGATGCTCAAAGACGGGCGGGCGGCGATGATCTCCGAACTGATCCAGTCGGAGGCCCGGGCAGACAAGTTTCTCTGGGCCGACAAGCCTTACTGCGTGACCCCGTATGCTTTCTTGTCCAGGATGGATTACCCCGATCTGGAGATCTATCAGGTTCTGAGCAAGAGGGTCGGCGTGCTTGAGGCCACGGCCTATGAAGATATGTACGAACAGTGGTTTTCCGGCAGCAAGCCGGTGGTGTATCCCGGCATCAGCGAGGCTTTTGAGGCCCTGGACCGGGGCGAGATCGAGTTGTTTCTGGCCTCGCAGAACATGCTCCTCAACCAGACCAACTACCACCGCAACCCCGGCTACAAGGCGAACATCGTTCTGCGCCACCCCATGGCATCCAAATTCGGCTTCAGCAAGCGCGAAGCGATCTTGTGTTCCATTGTCGGCAAAGCCCAGGATTTCGCCAAGACCGAGATCATCACCACCCGCTGGGAAAGCCGTACCTTCGACTACGCCTCGGAGTTGTCGCGGACCCGCGCGACCATGCTGCTGGCCGGCACCGTGCTGCTTTCGGCCTTTCTGGTGCTGTTGATCATGTTCCTGGTGCGCAACCGTTCGCTTCGGATCAAGCTGGAAAAGACCGTGCGCGAGCGCACCCGCGAACTGGAACTGCAGACCGCGGCGGCCCAGGCCGCCTCCAAGGCCAAGAGCGCCTTTCTGGCCCGGATGAGCCACGAGATCCGCACTCCGCTTGCTTGGCGTGATCAACGACGTGCTGGACATGTCGAAAATCGAGTCCGGCAAACTGGAAATCACCGCAGAGCCCTTTGACCTGCCGCGCGCCATGGGAGAGGTTTCGGCGATCATCGCCTCGCGTTGCGCGGAAAAAAACATCACCTTTCGCAGCAACATCGGAGCGCTGGGCCCGTTGGTGGTTGTGGGCGACAAGCTGCGCCTGAACCAGGTGCTGATCAATCTTCTCGGCAATGCGGTCAAGTTTACTCCGGCCGGCGGGACCATTACCTTTCTGGTGGAACCGGGGGAGGAGGATGGGCAAGGCCTGCGGGTCTGCTTTGAGATTGCCGACACCGGCATAGGCATGACTGCGGAGCAGCTTGCCCGCCTGTTCGTGCCCTTTGAGCAGGCCGACAACAGCATTGCCGCGCGTTTCGGCGGCACCGGTCTCGGCCTTTCCATCAGCAAGAGCCTGGTGGCCGTCATGGGCGGCGAGATTAAGGTGAAAAGCGTGCCGGATCGCGGCTCGATCTTCGGCTTTGGACTGGTTTTTGCCAAGGGCAGGTTGTGCGCTGTCGACGCGGACGAGGCCCCAAAAGATCTGGATCTCACCGGTCGGCGCGTGCTCCTGGTGGAGGATGTGGAAATCAACCGCACCATTGTGCGCGAGTTGCTGGCCTCGAGCTGCCTGGAGATCCACGAGGCCGAGGACGGGCTGCAGGCGCTGGAGGTTTTCGCGGCGGCACCCGAAGGATGCTATCAGATGATCTTTATGGATATCCAGATGCCCGAGATGGACGGCTATGAGACGGCCCGGGCCATCCGCGGCCTGGCGCATCCCGATGCCGCCCGGGTGCCCATTGTAGCCATGACGGCCAACGCCTACAAGGAAGACGTGGACCGGGCCATTGCCGCCGGCATGAACGCCCACATTTCCAAGCCCATCGATTTGTCCAGGTTGTTGACCTTGTTGCGGGCGTATCTGGGGTAGGGGGTGTCGCTACGAGGGGCTTTTTGCCCTTTGCCTGCGTCAAAAAGGCTTTTATTCCAGCCGAGTACCAGAAGAGTACACTCCTTCCATAAAAAGCCTTTTTTCCTTGGCAGAGAACAAAAATCCTCCCCAGCCCCTCCCGGTTTCCCCGGTGCCTCGCTTTATCACCAGCCGCGTTTACGCTATGCTACCTCCTGGCAGAGACGCGCGGCGAGGTTGCCGGCGCGGGCCTTTGAGCACGGGAGGCGCGTATGTCTTGGATCTGGGCGGCTCTGATGCCGCATCCGCCGATTATCCTGCCGGAAGTGGGCCGTGGCCGCGAGGCCGAGGCCGGCGCCACTCTGGAAGGGGTAGGGCGTCTGAAGAAGGAACTGGCCGGGCTGCCCCGGCCCGGGGTGCTGCTGGTGCTCTCGCCGCACCACCCGTATGCCCCGGGTTCACTGCTGCTCAACGACGCTCCGCGCCTGAACGGCAGTCTGGCCGCTTTTGGCGCGCCCCAGGTGCGTCTGCAGGCCGAGGTGCCGTACGAGGCCCTGCGCCTCTTGGCCGAAGGTCTGGTCCGGGCCGGGCTGCCCCCGTCCTTGAGCACGGCCCCGGAGATCAGCCGCGACCACGGCACCCTGGTGCCCCTGGTCACCCTGACCGAGGTCTGGGGTGAACTTCCGCCGCTGATCGTTGCCGGTCCCATCGGCCTTTCACCGCGCAAGGCCTTTGCCCTGGGCCGGGCGTTGCGCGGCCTGGATCTGCCGGGCAATTGGGCGCTTTTGGCCAGCGGCGATCTTTCCCACCGCCTGCTGCCGGACGCTCCGGCAGGGTACAATCCCAAAGGCAAGATCTTTGACCAAACCTTGGTCGAGGCTCTTAAGGCCGGCTCGGCCGAGCCCCTGTTGGGCCTTTCGCCGGATGTTCTCGACGGCGCGGGCGAGTGCGGCCTGCGCTCGGTGCTCTGTCTGCTCGGCCTGACCGACGCTCCCCTGCAGGTTTTCTCCTACGAAGGCCCCTTTGGCGTGGGCTATTGCACGGCCCTGTGGAAGGGTGAACCGGAAAAACGCCCCGGCGCCGCCCTGGTGCATCCTTACCCCGCCCTGGCCCGGCTGGCCGTGACCCGGCATTTGCGCGGCGCGCCCCAGCCCAGTCAGGCGGAAATTCGGGCCGTGAGTCCGGATGAAGACCTGTGGAACGCGAAAAAAGCCTGCTTTGTTTCCATCAAGACCCTGAAAGGCACGTTGCGCGGCTGCATCGGCACCATTCTGCCCCTGGCCGCGGACCTCGGCAGGGAAATCGTCATGAACGCCGTTTCCGCGGCGGTGCGCGATCCGCGTTTTTCGCCCATGCGCCTGGAGGAACTGCTCAACGTGCGCTTTTCCGTGGACGTGCTGAGCCGGCCCGAGGCCACGGCCCGAGACGGCCTGGACCCCAAACGTTACGGGGTGATCGTAACCAAGGACGGCCGGCGCGGCCTGCTCCTGCCGGACCTGGAAGGCGTGGACACGGTGGAGAGGCAGGTTTCCATCGCGGCTCAGAAGGCGGGCATCCGCAACCTGGAGGGCGCAACCTTCCAGCGCTTCACCGTGACCCGTTACCCGGAGGAGTGAGATGATTCCGGCACGCTGGTGGCGCTTGGAGGAGCAGGGCGGCAGGCGTCTGTACCGTTGCGGCCTGTGCTTTCACAACTGCCCGGTGCCGGTGGGCGGCGCCGGCCGGTGCGGCGCGCGCCTCGGCGGCGAAGAGGTCCTGGAGTCGCCCTTTCTCGGGCGCTTCACTTCTCTGGCCGTGGACCCCATGGAAAAAAAGCCGCTCTATTGCTTTCGCCCCGGCAGCTTCATCTTTTCCCTGGGCAGCGTGGGATGCACCATGCGCTGTCCTTTCTGTCAGAATCACTCTATCGCCCAGCCCAAAACATTGCCGCATCTGACGGACCTGTCGCCCGGAGATCTGGTCGCCAGGGTACGCGTCCTGGGCCTGGCCTCGGTGGCCTTCACCTACAATGAGCCGACCCTGCAGGCCGAGTATATTCTCGCGGCCGCGCCGTTGCTGCGCGAGGCGGGTATCGAGATAGTTCTGGTGACCAACGGCATGATTGGTGACGAAGTCCTGGCCGATCTGGCCCCGGTCACGGCCGCGGCCAATGTCGATCTCAAGACCTTTGACCCGGCCGCTTACACCCGCCTGGGCGGCAGCCTGGAGCGGGTGCAAAAGAACATCCGGGCCTTCATGGCCGCCGGAACCCACGTGGAATTGACCAGCCTGGTGGTGCCGGGCATTTCCGACGACCCCGAGCGTTTTACCGCCGAGGTGGAGTGGATTGCCTCGCTCTCGCCGGACATTCCCCTGCATCTTTCCCGCTACTTTCCGGCTTTTCAATTTACCGCCCCGGCCACGGACGTGGAGTTGCTCAAGCGTTTTAAGAAACTGGCCGAGACCAGGTTGAGTCGCGTCTTTCTCGGCAACGTACGTTAGACGGATACCGCAGCCCCGCGTCATAACACATAATTCTGTTGTGTCGGCGGGTTTTGTCGGCCGACGGCACGGGTTGTCCCCCTGGCGGCAAGGAGCCTTTTATGAGCGATTGGCGGGCGTATCTCGAAAAAGCCGAAGCCTACCACGGACACATCTGTAGCGGTCAGGTTCTCGGCATCCGCATGGCCTTGCTGGGCCTGGGTCTTCTCGGCCTGCGCCCGGGCGACAATTTGCGCGACCTGGTGCTGTTTCTGGAATCCGACCGCAGCATGCTGTTGATCCCGCAAAGCCCGTTGCATGATGCGGCCGACAAGGCCAAGGGCTGCGCCTTTGACTTTTTCCTGTCACGTCTCAAAGACAAGAAGGTCACGGTTGTCGGGCATTTTCCCCATCCGGAAAAGCTTTGCACCCACTGCAAGCTGTCGATTCTCGAGCGCAACCCCCGGCCCGGCGACCTGACGGATACGGCGGCAGAATACATTCTGCCGGAACAGGATGTAGTCTTTATCACCGGCACGCCCTTCATCAACAAGACCATCACCCGGCTTCTGGAGTTGACCAGAGGGGCGGTGATCTGCATGGTCGGCCCAAGCACGCCCATGAACCCGCTGCTTTTCGAGCACGGCATCACCTCGCTTTCCGGCCTGGTGGTCACGGACCGCGCGGGTGTGGCCGAGGCCATTCAGATCGGCTGTTGCGAAGACATCTTCAGCAGCGGCGGGATCAAGGTGAACCTGGTTCGGGAGGGGGCATGAACATTCGTTCTTTCGACGAAATCTGGAAAAAGCGCGACAGTGACGCCACAGCCCAGGCCGTTTTCTGGGACCGTCGAGCCGATTCTTTCAACGAGCGGAAAAAAGACGATTCCTCGCGCGACATGCGCCGGCTGCTGGCCCGGCAGATGATCGCCAAATGCCGGCTTACCCCGGAAAGCCGAGTGCTCGACGTGGGCTGCGGCACGGGGAACTATGCCTTGTCCCTGGCCAAACGGGCCGGTTGGGTTACGGGCTTCGACATTTCTCCCAAGATGATTGCGCACGCCCGCGAGAACGCGGCCGCCGCCGGGGCAAAGAACATCGACTTTCGGGTTCTGGACTGGGAAACGGCCGATCTCGCGGCCCTGGACTGGGAAAAACGTTTCGATCTGGTGCTGGCTTCGCGCACGCCGGCCATTTCCGACAAGGCCGGGCTGGATAAGATGATCGCGGCCTGCAAAGGCGCCTGTCTGCTCGTGACCATGGCGGAAAGCAGAAACTCCGTGCGGGAAAAGCTCATGCCCCTGGTGGGCTGGGACGAGGAGAAGGCCCGGGCCCGCCGGCCTTTTTACTGTGCCTTCAACCTGCTCTGGCTCATGGGCTACAACCCGGAAGTCACTTATGTGGACCATGCCTGGGAGGCCGACTACGCGTTGGAAGATTCCTTGCTCATGCACCGGGGCTCGTTTGAAAACCTGCGCCCGCTGACGGCCGAAGAAAAACAGGCAGTGGCCGATTGCTTGGCCCGAGAGGCCGTGAACGGCATGGTCCGCGAGCGGGTGACTTCGAAGCTGGCCGTGGTGTTCTGGAGGGTGTAGCTCTAAGCTGTAGCCAAAATGACCTGCGTGGCCTTGACCAGGGCGCTCAGGCTGTCGCCGATACAGATGTTCATGTTTCGGGCGCTTGCACTGGTGATCACCGCGGTCACGGTTTTGCCGCCGGCCAGCTGAATGCCCACTTCGCCGTTGACCCCGTCCAGTTCCAGCCGGCTGACCTTGCCAACCAGGTGGTTGCGGGCACTGCTTTTGAAGCCGGTTTCCTTGGTCACGATGATGCTCGAAGACTTGATCAGGGCATAGGCCTCGATGCCCGGCCGCAGCCCCAGACTCTGCACGTTGTGGTTCGAGACCAGGGCCACGATGCGGTCCTGGTCGCCGATGTCCAGGATGACCTCGCTGTTCACCGGGCCGGGGGTCAGGTCGACGATGCGCCCGGCGAACTGGTTGTCGGCGCTGGTAGCGAACTTGATGGCCCGCATATACTGGTTGAGCATCTGCAGACCGTCTTCAGCCGTGCCCAGGCCGGACACAAAGGCCTGGAAGCGGTCGTCGAAGTTTTGCATGTACTTGAGAAAATTCAGGCCGTGCTCGGTAAAAACCGTGCCGCCGCCGCCCTGACCACCGGTTTTTCGTTCCAGAATGGGCTGGGAAGACATGTTGTTGATCTGTTCCACGGCTTCCCAGGCAGCCTTGTAAGAAACACCCAGGGACTTGGCCGCTGCCGAGATGGAGCCGAGTTCCTTGACCAGATGCAGCAGCTCCAGGCGATCGATCTTGGTTTTGCGTTTTCTGATACCGTCTATTTTCATCGGCAACCTCCCGCTTCATTTTGTAATGCCCTGCGGCATCGATTTCCGATGTCGCTGGGCATAGCATGCCCGCTGAGGAAAATAAACCTGGGGCAACCGACCGGTTTGGTGTGATGCTTCCAAAGAAAACCATCACCTGCCGGCCGCCTTCTGAGATAGGCAGGAAAAAACGGACGCCATAGTTCATACTCATTGAGGAGGTTCTATGACGAAAACACCACGGGCGCGTTATCCGCAGGAATTGAAACAGCAAGCGGTCGCCATGGCGGTTGAGGATGGTTTCGGCGTGACGGAAACAGCGCGCAGGCTTTCGATTCCCATGAAAACCCTGGCGAACTGGGTTGCGCGGTACCGGCAGGACAAGCAAGGATTCGCGTCGAAACCGGGCGTGAGCGAGCAGGACGCGGAACTGGCGCGACTGAAGAAAGAGAACGCCATGCTGCGTATGGAGCGCGACATTTTAAAAAAAGCGGCGGCGTACTTTGCCAAGGAATCGCTGTGAGGTACGCCGCGGTCAGCACTTTGCGACACCGATATCCTGTCCGGCTTATTTGCTCTGTTTTGCAAGCATCCGTAGGTGGATACTACGCCTGGCTCAAACGCGACGCTGTCCCGCCAAGCAAGACGGCTCGCCTGGAGGCCGAAATTCTGGCCGCCCACAGCAGGACACGTGGCACCTACGGCGCGGAGCGGTTGCACCAAGAACTCGTGGCAAGCGGTTGCGTCGTCAGCCTCTGGAAAGTCAAACTGATTTCTCCTGTTTGGCGGAGTGCTTCGCCTTTTTTCAAGGGGGGCGAGGCAGCGAAAAAGCCAAGGCCCGCTCCACCGTCTGAGGGTGGAGCGGGCCTTGGTTATTGCGGTGTTGGCTGCGCCGCGGAATGCCGGTGTTAGCCGAGCACGGTCTTGATGGCCTTGCGCAGGCTCTTCAGGATGGTGTCAATGTCGTCCTTGGTCACGATGTAGGCCGGGGCAAAGTTCATGATGTTGTTCTGGTTGGGGAAGCTGCGGTTGGTGCGGCCCACCAGCACGCCGTCGGCGGCCATGGCGCCGCACATGGCGATGACCTTTTCCTCGGGCAGGGGAGTTTTGGACTTTTTGTCTTCAACGTACTCGATGCCGGTCAGCAGGCCTTTGCCGCGCACGTCGCCCACATTGGGATGGTCCAGGTTTTCCTTCAGGCCCGCGAGCAGGTATTCGCCCATGGCCTTGACGTTATCAAGGAGTTTTTCCTCCTCAATGATCTTCATGTTTTCCAGGGCCGCAGTGGGGCCGCCGGCGCAGCCGCCAAAGGTGCTGATGTCGCGGAAGTAGGAAAGCTTGTCCTTGGAACTTTGCAGCGAACCGAAGAAGTCTTCCGTGCTCACGGTGCAGGAAATGGGCATGTAGGCGCTGGCCACGCCCTTGGCCATGGTCACGACATCCGGAATCACGTTGTAATGCTGGTAGCCGAACATGGTGCCGGTGCGGCCGATGCCGCAGACCACTTCGTCCATGATCAGCTTCACGTCGTATTTCTTACAGATTGCCGAAACGGTTTCGTAGTATTCCTTGACCGGGGGAATGATGCCGCCGCCCGCGGTGATGGGCTCGAAAATGGCGCCGCCCACGGTGTCCGGGCCTTCTTTTTTGATGATGTCTTCAATGGCCGTGGCGCATTCCAGGTTGCAGCCGGGGTAGGTCTTGCCAAAGGCGCAGCGGTAGCAGCAGGCGTGGGGCACTTCCACAAAGCCCGGCGTATAGGGGCCGAACAGGTCCTTGCGTTCCGGCTGGCCGGTGGAGCTCAGCGCGGTGATGGTGGTGCCGTGGTAGTCGCGGTAGCGGTACAGGACCTTGATTTTTTCTTTCTTGCCGCTGTTGTAGGCGCGCTGGCGGATCATCTTGTAGGCTTTTTCGTTGGCCTCGGAACCGCTGTTGGAAATGTACACGCGCGACAGGCCGGGCATGTATTCCAAAAGCTTTTCGGAAAATTCAATGGCGGGCAGGTTGCCGGCCGAGGCGGCGTAGTAGGCCATTTTCTTCATCTGGTCGCAGACGGCGTCGGCGATCCGGTCACGGCCGTAGCCCACGTTCACGCACCAGACGCCGCCGGAGGTGGCGTCCAGGTATTCCTTGCCGTTAATGTCCTTTATGCGCAGTCCCTCGCCTTCCACCACGATCATGGGGGCTTTGCCCTCGTGTTTGAACAGGTGGTGCCATACGGTTTTGGCGTCCGTATTGATAAAGTCAGACGGGCTCTTGGCCATGGTGCTCTCCCTCTTTGCTGCTCTGCAGATACTGCGGCCGGATGCGGCCGATTTTTCATAAACGACGGCTTTCCCTTGCGCCGCTTTCAGCCGCGCGGGGACTTCCAGTTCCATCCAGGGCGCTTCCCCTGTTTCCGAAACAGCGGCGCGCCCGAAAACTTGATGCGCCCGGCTGGGTACGGGCCAGACATATATCTTCGCTATGCAGAAAGTGTTCCTTTGAGCCGGGCAAACCGGAATACGCGGCAATGGCGGAGAAGAGGCCACGGAAAACAAAACGCTGATGCAAAAACAACTTGCCGCTCTGTCGCGCCATGCCGGCAAATGCAAAAATGACTTGGTGTAGTCAACGCAATTTGAAAGGTGGTTGCCACACGAGCGGGACCGGCGTATATTCGCTATGCGATTGCCCGAATATACGATATCCCGTGAGGAGTTGCCATGAAAAAGCTGATTCTTGTTCTCTGTCTGGTCATGTTGGCCGCTTTTCCCGCTGTGGCGCGGGATCTGGAAGGCAACGAAGGCGCCTGGTATCGCCTGCACCTGGGTACGGGCGTGGGGGACAAAGCAGTTTCCACGGAGTTGATCCGGCGCTTTGTCGACAAGGAGATCACGCCGAGATTTCCCGCCGGCCTTACCGCGACCGACGGCCGGGGACAATGGAAATCCGAGGAGTACGGGGTGATCCGCGAGCGCACGATCATCATTGATATTTACTGCCCGGATACCGAAGAGTCGGCGGAAAAGGTGGCGGCCATTGCCAAAGCTTACGCGGCAAAGTTCAAGGCGGCCAAGGCGTCGCTGTACGTGGTGCGCGTTCAGGGCATCAGCGCCAAAATTTACTACTAGGCTCAGCCCTCATTACTACGCCTGCTGCACAGCCGCCTTTTCCCGTGTGGCGGCGTTGCAAGGCAAAAGTTGACCTCGCGGTATGTCGATACAGCTTCGCCCAACTTTTGCCTTGCGCCTTGCCACCCGAAAAAATT
>JAVBLS010000057.1:0-8841 GCA_031553235.1 Desulfovibrio sp. | reverse complement strand
CTAACAGTCAAGCACATTCTTTCTTGAGGAGGCGGGAAAAGCATTTATGAGATTATATCAACGGGTCAGGCGAATAGCTGTCGAGTTCGCCGGGTCGGAGACAAAGCTGGCGCAGCAACTCGGCATACAGCAGCGCACCCTCAACGGGTATCTGAATGAATCCAGGGAGGAAAACCTGTTCCCGTCCCTGTCGAGAATTCTGGAACTATATCCCCAGATCAACCGGGACTGGCTGTACTTCGGCGAGGGGGAGATGCTGCTTTCACAGGCGCGGTCCCGGGAACAGGCCGCCGCGCCGGGGGGGAGTGCGGGGTCGGCGGAGCGGGAAAACGCGATGCTGCGGGAACTGATAGCCGCGCATGAAAGGGAAAACGCGACGCTCCGGGAACTGATCAGCGCGCATGGCCGGGAAAACGAAACCCTGCGGGAACTGGCCAGAAGCAAGGATGATTTTATCGAACTCCAGAAACAGCTGCTTGCTCAGGTCTCGGCCGGGACCGTAAGGGATGAGTCCGACGAAGGCATAAATTTCGAGGCTATGACCCCCGTTGCGACGTCTGTCCGTGGTTCGACAGTTGCTGTCCCTTTGTCGCGGCGGGCAACTGATCAGCAAGAATAGGAGAAGTTGTTTTACTTTTTGGTGACGGCGACAGAGGCGGCGACGGCGCCGTGGGAGTGGCGGCGGCGGTAAAAACGGCAGAACCCCGGAGGTCCTGGGTTCTTGCCTTTGTATCGTACGGTTGAAAAATTCCAACGCTTTTTGGCGGCCTTGCCGGTGCAGTGCCGGCCGCCGGCGAAACCGACCACGCCGCCTGTAATCGTCATGTGCCAGGCGGTGTGCAGCGGGCAATTCAGCGCCCGTGCCGCTCCACCTGGAAGGCCTCGGCCGCTCTGGAGAGGAAGCCGGAGCGGGTCATGCCGGCGGCCTCGGCCTTGCGGTCGATCATGCTCAGGGTGGAGCGGCGGAACGACACGTTCACGCGGGCGGGCTTTTCCTGCACGTCCGGCACGGGCACGAGCTGCAGCACGGTGCCCAGGGGCTGCGCCTCGCCCTCTTTCTCAAAATCGCGGCGCACCATGGCCCAGGCCGCGTCGTGGTGCGAGGGCGCGGGAATGGGGTCGTCATCGTCGGCCAGGGCCTCCAGGTGACCTTCCAGAGCCTCCATTGCCTGGGCAAAGGCGTGTTCCATATTCTCGCCCCAGGTCTGGCAGCCGGGTACATCCGGGAACCAGACAGACACCTTGCCGTTATCCTCGGGTACAAACACCGCATAGTATGCGCGCATTTCCATAAAAACTCCTCTTCGTCCTCGGGGGGCTCTTCATCTTGCGGGGCCGGGTAAGGGGGGCCTCCCCCCTTACTTCATGCTTACCCCGGATTGTTCTTCAATTTTCTTGAGCGTCCACTTGGAGACGTCGCCGGGGTGCATGGCCACCGTGGTCTTGCCCGGCTTGCCGGGGTGCTTGAACTGTTTGTGCCCGGTCTTTTTGCCCGGCAGCTCGTACCAGCCGTCCGCCTTCAGCCTTTGTATCACTTCCTTCGCCGTCATTGCTTCCTCTTGCGCTCTTGACGACTTAAAAATACACACTTGTGTGTATAAAATCAAGTTTTTTGTGTATTTTTTATGCAAAAAAAGTCGGGACAATCCCCGGCCGAAGCGGAAGATCCTCCACAAAGGCTATCTACCCAAAATCGCCCAGGCACACCGCATATCCAGGTAGTCGGCCCAGGCCTGCATCATCTTGCGGCGCTCGGGCAACAATTCCGAGCGCTGGTAGGCCGCTCTGACCTGGTTTTTGTCGACATGGGCGAGTTGGCGCTCGATGACTTCGCTTGCCCAGCCCGCTTCCGCAAGTGTGGATGCGGCCATGGCCCGAAAGCCGTGCGCCGACATGACCGCGCCGTAGCCCAGGCGTTTCAGGGCCGTGTTCAGAACCCCGCCGCTTTCGTTGCGGGTTTTGTCCCAGCGGGAGGGAAACAGCCAGCGGCCCCGCCCGGTGAGCGCCTGCAGCTCGCGCAACACGTCCAGGGCCTGCCGGGAGAGCGGAACGATGTGCGGCCTTTTCATTTTCATTTTATGCGCCGGGATGCGCCAGATGGCGGCGTCCCATTCGATCTCGCTCCATTCCGCTTGGCACAGCTCGCCGGGCCGGACAAAGGTCAGGGCGGCCAGTTGCAGTGAATGTCGCCTTTTTCGAGACTTGAAGGCGGCAATATCGCGGATCAGCAGCCCAATCTGCCGAGGCTCGGTAAGCGCCGCCCTGGGCTTGGATTTTTTGGGGGTCAGGGCCCAGCCCAGGTCGCGGGCGGGGTTGCTGTAGACCAGCCCACAGGCGATGCCGTAGCGCATGATTTGCGAGACATGGCTTTTGACCTTGCGCGCGGCCTCCAGCGCGCCGCGCTTTTCGATGCGCCGCAGAATGGCCAGGATCATCGGGGCGTCGATCTTTTTCAGCGGCCGGTCACCCAACCTGGGCATGACCTCGCGTTCGAGCCGGCGCCAGGATTCCTCGGCGTATTCGACGTTGCCGCGCAACATGTAGCGCTCCCACCAGTCCCTGGCCACCGACCGAAAAACAGCAGTTTCCGCCATAAGTCCTCCGTTGTTTTGCACGGCTTATCGGCAGATTTTTACGATTCTCCCGGCGTGGGAGGCGCGCATGGGGATGGGGTGCGGAATATTGTGGGGTGGGGCATGCTGCCGGATAAATACGGCAGGTTTTCGGGCGCTGTTTGTGCGCATGGCAGCAACATCATAGGCGTTCGAGGCAGTGACGAGCCCGCCGCAAACACGGGTATCGACGCCTCCCGCGTCGTTCCGGTGGCAAACAAAAACCAGCCGCGTGCGTGGGGAAGCCTCGCGTGCGTCTATTTGGGACTGCCCGCCTCATGACGCCGGAAGGCCAAGGTACACACAGGCCAGAGCGCCCCAGGCTCGGGGTTGGTTTTTTGCGGCGACAGGAGCGACCTTACTCACATCGAACGCTACCCGCTCGGCTAGGTTCGATTGCCCAAAGAGCAAATGCCCAGGAAAGGTGTTTGTCGCCGCAAAAGGGCCGCTGAGGTAAGAGCCGCCGTATGTACCGTATCCGCCGTGGATAGGCGGAGCATTACCCGTAATATTCCGCACCCCATCCCCATGCGCGCCTCCCACGCCGAGAGCGTCGAAGCCGGCGGCCTCAACGTACATGCCGCGCAGGTCCGGCAGGCGCAAAGCGCCGGTGGCGATGTTCGGCGCGAAAAACGGCGCGCCGCCGATGCCGTTCCAGCCCACTTGCGTGCCGTCCGCGTTCGTGTGCCAAATCGCCCTGGTCAGGGCCTGCCATTCTTCTTCGGTTTTGCAGAGCAGCCGGCCTTCGGCGCTTTGCAGGTAGGCCCAGGCTTCGGGGTAAAGCGTGGCGGCATTTTCCAGAAGGCCGCCCTGGGCCGGCTGGAAGCCCGGCTTCAGCGTCGGGTGCCGCCAGGCGTAAAACTCGCAAAGTTCATAATGGTCTTTCCAGGCCGGCTTGCCGCTTTGCATGGCCAGGATTTGCCCTTCCTTGCCCATGATAAAGCCGTGCGCGCCCTGTCCCAGCGTTGTCGCCGCGTGGGCCTCCAGGGCTTGCGCCCTCCCCGCGATTGCAGTCTCGCGGGCCAGGGTCTCGGCCGCGATCGCCGTCTCACGGGCCAGGGTCTCGGCCGTGATCGCGGCCTCGCGGTCGCGGGTTTCGGCCAGAATCTTGTCGGCCAGCAGGCCGTCTTCCGTGGCCCTGGCGGCGGCCTCCCGATCGAGGCGGCCGCCCAGGGCGTCGTCGGCCGCCTGTCGCGCGGCGGCTTCGGCCCGGCGTTCTTTCTCGGCCTGCGCGAGCTGGGCGTCCAGGATGTCGGTGTTCTGGTTGATTAGGGGCAGATCCTCGTCCAGGTAGGTGCCCACCTTGTTCAGCCCGGCAAAAGACGTTTTTTCGTTCATATGACGCTCCTGCGGCAGGGAGCCGAGGAAGGCTCCCTGCCGTGTTGTCTGTCTTAAATGGTCAGCACGCGGACATTGGAAACCAGGGGCCGGGCCGTGGGCGTGCCGGCAAGGTCCAGCTTGACCCGCACCAGCAGGTCATCGGTGGCCCCTTCGTACAGCAGCTCCTGCCAGCCGCCGTCCAGGGGGCTGGACTTGACGAAAGGCAGCTCCGTCCAGACGACGCCGTCGCCCATCTTGGCTGTGACCGCGCTGCCGGCCGGCAGGTGGGCGTCCAGGATAACCCGCACCCGGCTGTCCGGCCCGGCGGGCACGGCCCGGGTGATGTAGTCGGCGGTCTGGGAGGCGATGCCCGCCAGGACCTGGGTGCCGGGGTGCAGCACGGGCGCGGCGCTCTTGCCGCCGCTGAGTTTGGCCGCGACCGCGAGCTTGCCGGCCACCGGCTTCGCAAAACGCACGGGCTGCATGTCGGTCAGGGTGAGGCCGGAGGCATCCGGCAGGGTCACGGTGTATTCCACCCGGCAGGCGGCCGCCGGCTGCTCGGAAACGCCCATGAGCATGAGGTCCGTGGCCCCGTGCACTTCCACCTCGCCCAGGGGAATGTTGAGCGGCGCTTCGTCGTAAACGGCTTTGAGCAGGCGGAAGGTCATGTCCTTGTCCTGGTGCGGGGTCCAGGTGGAAGCGTTGCTGGAGGAAAGCAAAACCCCCACCTGATAGGGCTGGGAGGTCACCCAGGTGCCGTACCAGGGGTCGGACTTGCCCAGTTCGGCGATGGCCAGGGAGGTCACGGCATCGTCGCACATGACCACCAGGGCGTACTCGGTTTCCGGCTGCAGCATGACCGGAGCCCTGAACAGGACGCGGGTGGCGTTGTTGTCCAGGACCAGCTCCGAGGGGTCCAAAACGGCTTCGCCCAAAACGGTCTGGTTGGGCAGGCCCACGCCGGTCTCGCGGATCTGCGCCACGACCCTGGAAGTGCCGCGCGCGGTGAACCAGAGGTCCACGGCGGCAATCTGGCAGGCTTCGTTCAGCACAAAGGTCTGGGCCAGCGGGTCATGCCAGGTGAGCACGGTGGTGGTCACGCTGCGCAGGGTCTGCACGGTGAGCTGCCCCTGGCCGCTGAACACGGCGGAGCCGCGTGTGCCGCCCCGGCCGGAGAACAGCACCTGCTTGACGCCGGCCGGCACGTCGGCCGGGATGGTGAACGCGCCCGCGAAGACCCCGGCCTCGTCGGCCTTGTAGGGGGTGGCGACCACCGGAAGACCGTCAAAGGTCACGTCGACAATCTCGTTGCAGGCAAAACCCGTGCCGTGGAAGGCCACGTCGATTTGCCGCAAATAGGCCAGCTTGCTGTTGCTCGAGGCCAGCACTTCGGTGGTGGTGCTGCCGGCACTGCCCACCAGGGAGGAGCGGCCGGGAACCCAGTGCCCGCCGTTGAACACCCGGGTGACCGGGCCGGCCCAGGCGCTCTGCACCTCGGTCCAGCGGTCGACGGCCGGGGTCAGGGACAGCATGGCCGGCAGCGGATCGAAGGCGTGGTAAGGGTTGACCGGCATGGCGCCGGTGCGCAGAACCTGCTCCAACGCAGTCTGCAGGGAGAATGTCTGGACGCTCGGCTTGGCGATGTCCCGCCCGACCTGGGCAACCACGTCCACGGCCACCGGCAGGGTAATCACCCCGGAAATGATCGCCGCGGTCTGGGCCAGGCCCTGGTCGCGCATCTCGTCGGACAGGCAGGGGTCGACCCACAGGCCTTTCTTGGCCCCGGCCTCGCGGGTGATCAGGTCGGCCGTGAGGCGCTGTTGGGCCACTTCGGCCACCACGGCGTCCAGGCGGGTGGTGATCCCGGCGATCTCGTCCATGGGCACGGTCTGCACGCCGTCGCCGCGCACGGAGCGGAAGGCGTCCCAGGTCTGGTGAACGGTCGCGATGGCCAGCATGTCCTCGGGCACCCGGGGCGGCTGGGGGTTCCACTCGCCGGCCACGCCGTCGACCCAGACAAACTCGCCTTCCCGGGTCAGGCAGAGCCGGTCCAGACGCGGCAGCATCTGGGTGTAGTTGACCAGGATCTGCGTGCCGGCCACGGCGCCTTCCACGCTGAAGCCGGACAAGTCCACGTCCTTGGCTTCGGCCGTGGCGATATGGCGGTAGGTCACGGAATAGGTGCTGTTCGGCGCGGGTTCGAGCCCGGAGGGGCTCCAGTCCACCTTGCCCGCCGTGAGCTTATAGTCGGCCGGGGAAGTGTAGGTGACCCCGCCCTGCTTGACCTCGATGATTTCCACCACCGAGGTGTTCCCCAGGGGGTCCAGGCTGCCGCTGTAGCCGCCGTGGGTGACGTTTTCCGTTGTCTGTCTGGTGATGCGCACCTGGGTGACCCGGCCCACGGGGTAGCGGTCCAGGGTGATGCGTTGCGCCTCCGGCCCGGCGGACAAATGCGGCTCGGAATCGACGCTCAGGAGATCCGGCCTGGCCTGCCTGGTCAGGCGGCGCGAAACGGTCAGCTCCACCGGGTAGCCGTAGACCCGGGCCCGGCCCTCGGAAACGGTGTAGACCTGTTTGCCGTCCTCGGTGTCGGCGGCCGGAAGGGTCCGCAGGCCGGAAACAATGTAGGTGCCGCCGGCGGAATCGCGGTCATAGCGGGACAGGGCCTGGGTCACGCTGTCCAGGCTGGGCGGCGCTTCTTTGGCCCGTATGGCCCCGTCGTCCACGGTATAGATCGGGTAAAAATCGCCGCTCTGGCCGTCGGAGGAAAAGCCCCAGGCCGTTTCTTCCCGCAGGCGGGCCGCGCCGCCTTCACCCTCGCCGCGGGTGCCCACGGCCGGGTTGTACAGACCGGGGTCTTCCAGTTCGGTGATCACCCGGCAGCGCAGGTATACGCCGATGACCACGGTGCCCGTGGTCGGGATCCGCAGGGTCGCGGGCGGCACGCCGCGCACGGCGCCTTCCAGGTACAGGGCGCCGGACTCGCAGCGCGCTTCGCCGCCATCGTTGATGGACACCCTGCAGTCGCGGATGATGTCGCCGTTGGCGAGCATGGCGTCGCCGACGCCCTTGATCCGGTCCAAAAGGCCGCCCTGCGTCTCGTTGAGTTCCGCGCTCTGCAGGGTGCGGTCGGCGCGAAACAACACGCGGCCGTAGTCTTTCGCCGGGTCGTGGCGATCGTAGTATTGGTCAAGCTTGATATCGGGCATGGGGGGCTCCTAATAAATTAAATAGCCAGGACGAATTCGAAGGTTTGCCGGACGGCGGGCGAGCGGGCGATGGCCGGGTCCATGCGCTGGACGGCCAGCAAACGGCCGGCATCGGTCAATTGATCCGGTGTGAAATATTTTTGCCCCGGGGGGAGATCGTCCTTGACCAGGGTGTTCAGGAAAACGCCCACTTCCCTGATGATCTGGTTGCCGGCGTCGGCAAAGTCGAAATTCACCCGCAGGTACAGAAAGGGCGCCGGCTCCAAGACCGAGCGGAAGCGGGCCGTGACCACCGTGCCGTCGGGCTGCCTGCCCACCGGGATGGTGATTTCGCCCTCGGGGTCTTCGAGCACATGGCCGACGGCGCTGACGGCCCGGCGGCCAAGCTCGTTGACCAGGGCCGTTGCGTCCACCAGGGGCTCCTTGAGGTGTTGCCCGTCGTCGGTCTCCCAGGCGGCGTCGCCGCCGCCCCAGGCAAAATGCAGGGGCATGGCCGCAAGGGCCTGGGCTATGCCCGCGCGACCGCTGTTGGTCAGGGTTGCAAGGCTCATGTTCATTCTCCTTCAATTGTTTCGGTTGTGATCTTTGCCGGGATGCCCATGCTGCGCCAGGTCCGGTGGTTCCACGGCCCGGTCCACTCGGTGCCGTCGGGCAGGGAATAGGGCCTGCGCAGGGCCATCAGGCCCGCGGTTGTTCCGCTGTAAGTGGTCACGGCGATGCCGGAATCGGCTTCCGCCCGCTCTGCGAGCGCGGCATGGACATACAGCGGGCCGATGCCCGGGTCCGGGCGCCCGGCCCGGGCCAGGCCGCCGGCCGTTTCAATGAAGCGCTCGTCAATGGCCGGGCGGCGCAGGCCCAGCTCCGCGAGTCCGCGGTCCAGGCGGGTGCAATCCAGGCGAAGGGGATTGTCCACCAGGGTGACCCGCTGCCCATCCAGACGTTCAAGGGAAGAATCCAGGCGGCAGAAATCCGGTACGAACTGCGCTTTGGAAACACTGTAATGATTGTCGACGCGCCGGCGCGGTATGGGTGTGAAGCCGGGCCGGCCGTCGCAGTCATTCCATTTGTGGTGGTCCCACGGCCCTTCCCAGCGCCGCTTGCGGCCCTGGATGCCGGCATTGAGCAGGGACACCAGGGCGCCGCCGATGAAGCCGTGGCTCTTGACCGTGGGGGCATCGAGGCGCCACTGGTCCAGGATGGCCTTGTCCACATAAAAGGCGCGGGAAGCATGGGCGGACACGCTGCCGAGGTAGGCCCGGGAGTCCGGCCGAGCGAACATGGGCACGGTATGGCCGAAGCTCTCCTTGGTGCCGGTTTCCGGGTCCCAGACGCCGGAATCGTCGTCCAGGCAGCCGTCGTCCAGGGCCGGGCCCACGTCCAGAATGATCGGCCGGCGGTCGAAGCCGCCGTAGACCCGGCGCAGGCGGCAGCGCTGCGGGGCGGTTTCCTCGGCCGCTTCCACGATGGTGGGCAGGAGATCCCCCGGCGCTTGATCCAGCTCCAGTTCGTACACGGCCCACTTGTCGCCCCGGCCGCTTTCGTCGACCCGCGCCCGCACCCCGAACAGGGACAGGGCCCGCACCACACCCGCCGGGGTGCCCTTGAGGCGGTGCCAGGCCGTGGAATGCCTGACCAGGTCTTCCCGCACGCTTCGGGGCCAGGCCGGGTTCCAGAAGTCGACGTGCATCTGCCAGGCCAGC
>JAVBLS010000024.1:0-8652 GCA_031553235.1 Desulfovibrio sp. | reverse complement strand
AAATATCTGCTGTACGGACCTGGCCCACCTGAAACGCGAACTGAAAAGGGCAATTCGGACTCTCCGCTCGCGAAAGCAGGTAATCGCCGGGTGCTTTAAGAAAGTGGAACATATTTAATTATTAATGCGGATATCAGTAATTGCAGAAAATGGATGAAGGCTGCGGCCGCAGGGCTGCTTAGTGTCCTTTTTGCTCTTTGCGCGGTAACATGGCGAAGGAATGAACTTCGGCCGACAGCTGCCTAATAAGACTTTTTAAGAATCTACTATTTACTCCGGCGCTGGAGATACATGTAGCCGAGAGCGGCCAGGGCCACAATCCAGCCCAGGCCGCCGAGGATATCCTTCAGGCCCGGGGTGTTGGCGTCTTCCAACCGGGCGGACAGCAGTTCGTCGCGCACCGCCCGGTGGACCATCTCTTCCAGCGCCGTGGAGGGCTCAAGCAGGGTCGCCGGAGCTTGATCTGCCTGGGCCTGAGCGGTTGCCGGAACTTGGGCTGCCGAAGCCTGCGGCGCTGAGGTCTGCGCCGACGAACCTTGGGCCGCCGGCACAGTGCCGGTCGCCGGGGTTTCCCCTGCCGGAGCGTCGGCGGGGGGCACTGGAGCGGCCGGCTGCACTGGGGTGTCCTTTTCCGGGGCCAGGGTAAATTCCGCCTGGTGGCCTTCCCCGGCATTGAGCACCAGGGTCAGTTCCCCGCTGCCCGCAGGCCTGGGGCCGCACCAGTTGCCGCTCGCATCGGTACGGCCGGAAACCAGCACCTTGCCGGCCTGGTCGCGCACTTCAAGGTCGCCTTCCATCACCGGGCGGTCTTTGGCAAAATAGCCCCGGGCGCAGACCTGATCGCCCTCAAAAAAACCAAACACGAAGACCGCGTGGGCCTCGGCCCGGCCGGCCGGGAGCAGCAACAACAGACACAGGGCAATAAAAAATCGGCGCACGGTTTACTCCACCGGGGTGAGGTTGAGGAATTCCTCGACATGGACCCAGATCACCCCACCGATTTCCACGTCCTTGTCCTTGCCCTCGTAAGCGATTTTCTTCGGCCCCTCGCGCAGGGCGGCAAACCCCCACCAGCCGGCCTTGGGCGGAGCATAGGTGAACATCCCGGCGTTGTCGGCTTTGACCGTCTGGGTGGTCATGAACTCGTTGGGCGCAGTGCCCTTCAGGCTCGGGCCGGGGTAAAACTCCACCTCCACCTCGGCCCCGGGCACGGCCTTGCCGCCTTCGAACACCCGGCCCTGAAAGACGTTGCCGGCGTACAGAGCAAAGGGCTTGGCCAGGGGTACGATTTCCACCGGCAGCCCCAGGGGGCGATCCCAGCCGTCGTCCAGACCGAAGGCCGGAACCATGACCTTGGTGTAATGCACGATAAAGCGGTCTTCGGTCGGTTCAAAGTAGGGCTTGGGCTGCATGACAAAGGTGTACAGCCCGGGTCGGTCAAGCTTGTAGTGCAGGCTCTGGATTGTGTGGCCACGCTCCTGTCCCGGCACCAGGCTCCTGGTCAGGTCCAGGGTTTTGCCATCGTGGTACAGGGTGACGGCCGCCGGTGTCTCCAGATTCATGCCGACATTTTCAAAGGGGTGCCAGAAACGGAAGGTGACCGTGATGCCTTCGTCTTTCTGGGCCTCGACCACCGGGCGCGAAGGAATGGCCATGCCGAAATGGGCTGCGGCGGGACCGGCTTGGCACACCAGACAAAGGGCGACGAAAAATGAAGTAAAACGGCGCATGGGCACTCCTTGTGTTACGTTTTTAAAAATCGTGTTACTCTTCTACCCTCCGCGCGCCGCCCTGTAAAGAAAAAAACCCATTTGCCCGGCGACCGGTCGGAATTTCCGCCTTCCCTTTTCCGGGAAAGTCCTTATGATTTGTCTGCGGCATGGCCGCGAAACCACATTTGAGGCAGGCATGATTCGACCCGTTTTGCAGTATCCGGACCCGCGTTTGCAGCGCAAGTCCGTTGAAATAAAAGAGATTAGCTCGGAAATCCGCGAACTGGCCGCGGACATGGTGGAAACCATGTATGCCCGCGACGGCATCGGTCTGGCCGCGCCCCAGGTGGGCGAGGCCGTGCGTCTGATCACCCTGGACACCTCCGGCCCGGAAAAACGCGAAAGCCTGCTTGTTCTGGTCAACCCCAAGCTGACCCTGGGCGAAGGCGAGGTGGAATCGGAAGAGGGCTGTCTGTCGGTGCCGGAGCTGCGCTCCACACTCTACCGCGCGCCCACGGTGCACCTTTCGGCCACGGACCTGGACGGCAACCCCATCGAGCTGGATGCCGACGAGTTGTTGGCCATCTGCCTGCAGCACGAGTGCGACCACCTGGAGGGCACCTTGTTCATCGACCGCATCAGCCGGCTCAAGCGCATGATGTATGATCGCAAAATTGCCAAAAAGGACCGCAAATGAGCGCATTGCGCGCTGTTTTCATGGGCACCCCGGGCTTTGCGGCCGTGATCTTTCGCCGCATGCTCCGCTGCCCGGCGGTCGAGATTGCCTGTGCCTATACCCAGCCGGACCGGCCGGCCGGCCGGGGCAAGGCCCTGAAAGCCCCGGAAGTCAAAGAAGCCGCCCTGGAAGCCGGCCTGCCCGTGTTCCAGCCACTGAATTTCAAGGCCGAGGCCGACGTGGTCGCCCTGGCCGCGCATAAGCCCGATCTTCTGCTCGTGGCCGCCTACGGCCTGATTTTGCCGCAGCGTGTCCTAGACATCCCCCGCCTGATGCCGATCAACGTCCACGCCTCGCTCCTGCCCCAGTATCGGGGGGCGGCGCCGGTACAGCGGGCGATTATGAGCGGCGGGGCCGTTTCCGGCGTGACCATCATGCGCATGGAGGCGGGTCTGGACAGCGGCCCCATCCTGCTGCAACGAGCCGTGGGCATCGACATCAACGACACGGCCGGAACCCTGCTGGCCGAACTGGCCGAAGAAGGCGGCGACCTGCTTTGCGAAGCGGCCGGCCGTCTGGC
Source organism: Desulfovibrio sp. (assembly GCA_031553235.1). Taxonomy (GTDB): domain Bacteria; phylum Desulfobacterota; class Desulfovibrionia; order Desulfovibrionales; family Desulfovibrionaceae; genus Frigididesulfovibrio. The sequence continues at coordinate 5,684 of JAVBLS010000024.1, read as the reverse complement.
CGCGGGCACCCTGCAGGCCATCCCCCAAGACCATGCCAGGGCCTGCCACGCCCCGAAAATTACCAAGGCCGAGGGCCTGGTGGACCTGCGCCTGCCCGTCGTCGGCCTGCACGCCCGCATTCGGGGCCTGACCCCGTGGCCGGGTGCGACCCTGATGCTGCAACGCCCCGGCAAGGACGACCTGCCGGTCCTGGCCGCCCCGGGGTTGTTCCCACTGCCCCAAGAACTGCGCGATCTGCCCAAGGCCGAGCCCGGGACGATTTTTGCCGTGCGCGGCAACGCTCTACCCGTGGCCTGCGGCGACGGGGTCTATGCCTTCACCTCCCTGCGCCCGGCCGGTAAAAAGAGCATGGACGGCCGGGCTTTTGCGGCCGGCTACCTGGGTGTCGAAGGCGCCCGTTTCGTCCTGCCGGAGCCCCTATGAGCGCCCCGCGCAAGGAGCCGGTACCTCTGCCGTTTCTCTCCGACCCGGAGACGGCTCCGCCGCGCAAACGCCTGTTCATCGGCCTGGTTACGGGCACATCCATTCTACTCTGCCTGCTGTTGCTGATCGGCTGGATCATCCCGGCTGTGGGCTTCGGCAACATCCACCCCTCGGTGCCCTACATCACCGGCTTTCTCCTGGCCCTGTGCATTCTGACCATTGCCTGGGCCGCCCTGGGCCTGGTGCTGCAGATCCTTACCGGCCGACCCCTCTGGGGCTCGGACCGGGTGCGCGGCCTGACCATCAAGCTCTTTCTGCCCCTGATGGAGCTGTTGGCCCGGCTCATCGGGGTCAGCCCCAAAGAGGTGCGCCGCTCCTTCATCAAGGTCAACAACCAGTTGGCCCTGAGTCGGGCCGGCAGCTTCCGGCCGGAAAAAATTCTGCTGCTCCTGCCCCATTGCCTGCAGCACACCGACTGTACCATTCGTCTGAGCGCCCGCCCGCAGGCCTGTGCCCGCTGCGGCCGCTGCCCCGTGGCCGGCCTGCTGGAACTGGCCGATCGCTACGGCGTGCATCTGGCCATTGCCACGGGCGGCAGCATTGCCCGGCGCATTGTGGTGGAAACCCGCCCGGCCCTGATTCTGGCTGTGGCCTGCGAGCGAGATCTGGCCTCCGGCATCCAGGACACCCACCCCCTGCCGGTATTCGGCGTCTTGAACCAACGGCCCGAAGGCCCCTGCCGCAACACTCTGGTGGCCCACGCCCTGGTCGAGGCCGCCCTGCGCCGCTTCATCGCCCACCAATACCTGCCGCCCGCCAAGGAAAATACATGAGCAAAGGCCTGCTCAAAGCCGACCACGACCCCCGGGCCGCCGCGTTGCTGGCCCTTTCCGAAGTCCTGCAGCGCGGGGTCGACTCCCAGGCCGCCCTGGATGCGGTGCTTTCCTCTCCGCGCATGGTGCCCGTGGACAAGCGCCTGTGCACCGAACTGGTCTACGGCGTGCTGCGTCGTTATTCCCGTCTGGAATTTTTCTGTCTGCGCTTTTTGCACAAGCCCGACAAGCTGCCGGATGAAATGCGCCTGGCCCTGCTCTGCGCCCTGTATGAAGGTGCGTTTTTGCGCACCCCCAAGCGGGCCGTGGTCCACCGCACCGTGGAGCACCTGCACCATCGCTTTGGCCAGGGACTGGCCGGCGTGGCCAACGCCGTACTGCGCAACATGTTTCATTCGCTCAACGATTTTCACAACCCGCCGGCCGCCTTTTTCCCCACAGCCGAAGAGCACGCGGCCTTTCTGCTTTCCGCGCCCAAATGGCTGGTGCGTTTCTGGAACGAGGCCTACGGCCGCGAAGCCGCCCGTATGTACTTGAAGGCCTCGGCCGGCGCCCCGCCCGCCGGCCTGCGCCTGAACCGCTCCCGTCCGGACTGGGAAGGGACGCGCGCCCTTTTCCTGGAGGGCGACCCCGCGCCCTTGGCCGTGGGCTCCTGCTCCCTGGCCTTTACCGGCCCCCTGCCGCCCACAACCCGCGAGATCCTCCGCACCGGCGCGGCCGCGCGCCAGTCCGCCGCGGCTCTGGAAGCCATTGAGACCGTTCTGCCCGACCCCGTGCCCGCTCCGATCTGGGACTGTTGCGCCGGACGCGGCGGCAAGACCATGGCTCTGCTCGAACGCGGCATTGCCGTGGCCCTGGCCTCCGACCCCTCGGCGTCCCGGCTGCACGGCCTGGCCGACGACCATGCCTTTCTGGCCCCGGCCGCGCCCCTGCCCCATCTGGTCCAGGGCCCGGCCCAGGAGGTCTTTCCCGACCGGGCCGCGCCCCTGGCCGCCGATACCCGCTTCGGCCTGATCCTGGCCGACGTGCCCTGCTCCGGCCTGGGTACCCTGGCCCGCCGGCCGGAAATTCGCCTGCGCCGCACCCCTGAAGATTTCCCCAACCTGCTGCGCAAACAGCGCGAAATTCTCGATGCCGCAGCCGCCCGCCTTGCCCCCTCCGGCCGGCTGCTTTACCTGACCTGCACCCTGAACCCGGCCGAAAACCAGGGCCAGGTCGTTGATTTCCTCTCCCGCCACCCCAAGGCGCACCTCGAGAGCGAATTCGCCACGCCTCCCGACTCCCCGCTCGCCGAATTCTTCTACGCCGCTCGCATTCGTATGTCCTGACGGGCGTCATGGGGGACTCAGTCCCCCCGGCGGGAGGGGTTTGGGGAGGTAGAGCCTCTCCAAGTGATGCCGGCTACCGGCGCATGGCGCGGGTGGCGTTGAGCACGGCCAGAAGCGCGACGCCGACATCGGCGAACACGGCTTCCCAGAGCCCGGCCTGGCCGGCCACGCCCAGGGCCATGAAAGCAAACTTGACGCCCAGGGCCAGGGCGATGTTTTCGCGCACGATGCGGCGCACTTTACGGGCAATGTGCAAGAGTTCAGGCACCTTGGCCGGGGAATCATTGATGATCACGGCGTCGGCGGCTTCGACCGCGGCTTCGGCGCCCAGGCCGCCCATGGCGATGCCCACGCGGGACAGAGCCAGAATAGGCGCATCGTTGATGCCGTCGCCGACAAAGGCGGTGCGGGCCGGGTCGCCGAGCTTGCTGGCCGCTTCGACCTTGCCCTCGGGCATAAGGTCGGCCTCAAAACCGTCAAGGCCGGTTGCGCCGGCCACGTGGGCGGCAACCACGGCGTTGTCGCCGCTGAGCATGTGGGTGCGAATGCCCATATCACGCAGTTGTTGGACTGCGCCGCGCGACTCGGGCTTGAGCGAGTCGGCCACGATGATGCGGCCCAGGTAGCGTTTGTCTTCGGCAACGTGGACCACGGCGCCGGGGGTCGGGGTGTCGGGAATCTCCAGGTCTTCCCGGCGCAGCAACCGGGCCGCGCCTGCCAGGAACACGCGGCCGCCGGCCTCGACCTTTAGGCCCATACCGGGGAATTCACGCACCCGGGCCTCGGCGGCGCGGGCCTCGGCCAGGTCGGCCTGCAGGCCGGAGGCTTCGGCGTGACGGACCAGGGCCCGGGCCGCCGGGTGATTGGAGTGGACCTCGGCCCAAAGGGCGGCCTGCAGCAGATCGGCCGCGACAACGCCGGGCGCGGGCTCAAGGCCGGCAACCTCAAAAACGCCCTTGGTCAGGGTGCCTGTCTTGTCGAAGATCACCGTGTCGACATGCAGGATGGCGTCAAGAACGTTGCCGCCCTTGACCAGAATGCCCCGGCGCGAAGCCCCGCCAATGCCGCCGAAGTAGCCCAGAGGGATGGAAATGAGCAGAGCGCAGGGGCAGGAGATGACCAGAAGCACCAGGGCGCGGTAGATCCAGTCGCTCCAGAGCGCACCGGCAACAAACAGGGGCGGGATCACGGCCACGGCCAGGGCGGCGAAGGTCACAGCCGGGGTATACCAACGGGCAAAGCGGGTGATGAAGCGTTCGGTGGGCGACTTGTTGGCCGAGGCGTGCTCGACCATTTCGAGAATCCGGGCCATGTGGGTGTCGGCAAAGGGGGCGGTCGCGCGCATGACAAAGGCCCCATGCAGGTTGACCGCCCCGGCGGGCACAGTGGAGCCGGGGGCCACTTCCACGGGCACGGATTCGCCGGTCAGGGGCGCGGTGTCCACCTGGGAAACGCCGGAAAGCACCTCGCCGTCCAGGGGAATTTTCTCACCGGCCGGCACCCGGATCACCGCGCCCACGGCCACGGCTTCCACGGGTATTTCGCGCTCAAAGTCGCCGTCGACCACCCGGGCAGTGGTCGGCTTGGAAGCCAACAGCCCCCGGATGGAACGGCGCGAGCCGGCCAGGGCCCGTTCCTGGACATGCTCGCCGATGCGGTAAAAAAGCATCACGCCCACGGCTTCGCCCAGCTGGCCCAAAGCCAGGGCGGCTACGGTTGCCCCACACATCAGGGTGAATTCATTGAATATATCCCCTTGGCGCATGGCCGCCACAGCCTGCTTAAAAACCGAAAAACCGCACAAGACGTAAAGAATGCCGAATGCCGCCCAGCGGGCCCAGGGACCGGCGGAAACGGCCAGGCGATCTTCCAGAATCAGGGCCAGGGCGTAGATGACGGCACAAGCGGAAAGAAAGATCAATTCGCGGCGGGGGCCGGAAGCGCTTTCTGCGGTTGGGGCGGTGAAGCAGGAATTGCCCGAGCAGCAGGGGCAGCAGGTGGAGCTCATGGAAATATCCTCGTTTATATACTCAGGCTTGGGTCTCTTCGACATCGGGCGCCAGAGAGTGGATAAAAGGGGAGTGTTCCTCGATGCCGCAGACATCAAGCCCGGCGGCAAGGATCTTGTGCAGCCGCTCCTCGTCGGCCTTGAGCTCCGGGCTGTCCTTGAGGCCGTCAAAGACAAAACGTAGGGCCTCGCGCACGGGTTTGGACGCGGTCATGGGGTCGACCGCGCGATAATAGACCCACTTACCCCGGCGGGTGCCCTCGATCAGCCGGGCCTGACGCAGGATGTTCAGGTGTTTGGAGGTGGTGGACGGGGCCAGATCCAGAAGCCCGGTCACCTGGCAGACGCAGAGATCGCGCTCGCGCAGGGCGGCCAGGATGCGCACCCGGTTCTCGTCGGCCAAGGCGCGGGTGATGGTCATAAAGTGGAACACAGTTACCTCGTTTGATCTTTCGTCAATTCGTTATATGTCGAAATATAGGATCGACAAGTCGGCCGTCAAGCAAAAAAGCGCCGCCTGGGGCAGCGCCGTAAAAACTGTGTTTCAGAAGGGAAAAAATTACAACAAAGAAGCCAAGGCGGCCAACTGTTCGTCGGGCAAAGCCAGGAACTCGGTGAAGCGAACGCCGCAGCGCTGCGGGGCCAGCCAGGTGATCTTGCCGCTCAGGCCGTGCCCGGCCGGGTCCAGAGGCTTGGGCAGATCGAGCAGGATGACTTCACAGCCAAGCAGCGCGTTGGGATCTTGATCCGCCAAAGAAACGGCCAACTGCAGGCCGCCCCGGCCGACGTCCACGAGCATGACCGGAAGCCGGCCCCCGCCCTCAAAGCGTAATTCGGCAAAGTGCGGAGTATCCAAGGGCACACGGGGATGATTTCGGCGTTCCATAGTCGCTCCCTTTGGCTTGCTATCCCTTTTTTCTCCTGTTCTGTCAATGCCATGGGGGCGCAAGCGCAGGGCAGACGCATCTAAATTTTCAGGGCCTTAAACAGGTACTCGTCATTGAGCGAGGCTTGGAATCGCTTGGTTTTCATGCTCAGCTTTCCGGGGATACGTTTGATCAGGTTCAGGCAAATGGCCCGGAGGGTGCCAA
>JAVBLS010000043.1:0-71317 GCA_031553235.1 Desulfovibrio sp. | reverse complement strand
GACAAATACGCCCCCGACCTGAAAATAATGCTGGTGGACAAAGCCGCCCTTGAACGTTCCGGCGCGGTGGCCCAAGGCCTTTCCGCCATCAATACCTACCTTGGCAAGAACTCCGCCGACGACTACGTGCGCATGGTCCGTACCGACCTTATGGGCATAGTGCGCGAAGACCTTATTTACGACCTTGGTCGCCACGTGGACGATTCCGTTCACCTGTTCGAAGAATGGGGCCTGCCCTGCTGGATTAAGGATGCCGACGGGCATAACCTGGACGGCGCCCAGGCCAGGGAAAAGGGCAAGGCGCTTCGCAAGGGCGACGACCCTGTGCGTTCCGGGCGTTGGCAAATAATGATAAACGGCGAATCGTACAAGTGCATCGTGGCGGAAGCCGCGAAGAACGCTCTTGGCGAAGCCCGCATTATGGAACGTATCTTCATAGTGAAGCTTCTTCTCGACGCCAACCAGGAAAACCGCATCGCCGGCGCCGTGGGCTTTAACCTGCGCGCCAACGAAGTGCACATCTTCAAAACCAACGCCATGCTGGTGGCGTGCGGCGGCGCGGTGAACGTGTACAAGCCCCGCTCCACCGGCGAAGGCATGGGCCGCGCGTGGTACCCCGTGTGGAACGCCGGTTCCACCTACACCATGTGCGCTCAGGTAGGCGCGGAAATGACCATGATGGAAAACCGCTTCGTGCCCGCCCGCTTCAAAGACGGTTACGGCCCGGTGGGCGCATGGTTCCTGCTCTTCAAGGCGAAAGCCACCAACTTCAAGGGTGAAGACTACTGCGAAACCAACCGCGCCATGCTCAAGCCCTATGAAGACCGCGGCTACGCCAAGGGCCACGTCATTCCCACCTGTCTGCGCAACCACATGATGCTGCGCGAAATGCGCGAAGGCCGCGGCCCCATCTACATGGACACCAAAACCGCCCTGCAGACCACATTCGCCAACCTGAACGCAGCCCAGCAGAAGCACCTTGAGTCCGAAGCGTGGGAAGACTTCCTCGACATGTGCGTGGGCCAGGCGAACCTGTGGGCCGCCATGAACATTCAGCCGGAAGAAACCGGTTCCGAAATCATGCCCACCGAACCCTACCTGCTCGGTTCCCACTCCGGCTGTTGCGGCATCTGGGTTTCCGGTCCGGACGAGCCCTGGGTGCCTGAAGACTACAAGATCAAGGCCGACAACGGCAAGATTTACAACCGCATGACTACGGTCAACGGCCTGTTCACCTGCGCCGACGGCGTGGGCGCCTCCGGTCACAAGTTCTCCTCCGGTTCGCACGCCGAAGGCCGCATCGTGGGCAAGCAGATGGTCCGCTGGTGCGTGGATCACAAAGACTTCAAGCCGGCGATCAAAGAAAGCTCCGCCGACCTGGTCAAGCTGATCTACCGCCCGTACTACAACTTCCTGGAAGGCAAAGCCGCCTCCACCGACCCGGTGGTCAACCCCAACTACATCTCGCCGAAAAACTTCATGATGCGCCTGATCAAGGCCACCGACGAATACGGCGGGGGGATCAGCACCTATTACACCACTTCCGACGCTGCCCTGCAGACCGGCTTCCATCTTCTGAAGATGCTTGAAGAAGACTCCCTGAAGCTGGCCGCCCGTGACCTGCACGAGCTGCTGCGCTGCTGGGAAAACTACCACCGTCTGTGGACCGTGCGCCTGCACATGCAGCACATTCAGTTCCGTCAAGAGTCCCGCTACCCCGGCTTCTACTACAGAGCCGACTTCATGGGCCTGGACGACTCCAAGTGGAAGTGCTTCGTCAACTCCAAGCATGATCCGGTGAAGGGCGAGACCAAAATCTTCAAAAAGCCCTACTATCAGATCATTCCCGACGCTTAAGGCAACCCGGGGGCCGCGCCTCGTGCGCGGCCCCCGCCCTTTGAGCTTTTCATGCTTACGGCGTCGGCCCGCATCGGCGGGCCCGAACCGTTTTGCCGGCCTGCGCATGCGCAAGCCGCGTGGTTGTGCCGGCCCGGCCCTGCCGGGTGTGGGCGCGACCTGAGAGAAACGGCCTGAGCCGGGGCAGTAAGGTCGCTTATTGTCTTGGTTCGGGTCGTTTTATCCGAAGCCCGTTTGCAACCTTCAGTGGAGGAAAACCGAGATGTCGAGCGCCATCCTCGTCGTCGGAGGCGGATTCAGCGGCCTTACCGCCGCTTTGGAAGCCGCGGAAGTCGGCCACGACGTGTTCATCGTCGAAAAAAGCCCCTGGCTCGGGGGCCGGGCGGCACAGTTGAACAAGTACTTCCCCAAGCTTTGCCCGCCGTCTTGCGGGTTGGAAATCCAGTTCCAGCGCATCAAGAAGAACCCGCGGATCAAATTTTTCACCCTGGCCCAGGTCACGGCAGTGACCGGGCAAGCGGGCGACTACACCGTCAAGGTGCATATCAAGCCGCGCAAAACCGCCCCGCACAGCGCCGACTTCTCCCTTCTGGCCTCGGCCATGACCGGTGAAACCCGCAACGACTTCGAGTTCGGCCTGGCCAAGCGCAAGGCCCTGTACCAGGCCATGCCCTTTGCCTTCCCGGCCCGCTGGGTGCTCGACACCGAGGCTCTGACCCCTGAAGACCGCATCAAGGCGGCCCGCGACCCGAACCTGAACATGAACGAAGAAGCGCGCGACATCGAGCTTTCCGTTGGCTCCATCGTTCTGGCCACGGGCTGGAAGCCCTACGATGTGACCCGGCTGGCCAACCTGGGCGCGGGGCAGGTGGCCAACTGCGTCTCCAACATGCAGTTGGAGCGTCTGGCCTCGCCCCACGGCCCGACCGGCGGCGCGCTCAAGCGCCCGTCGGACGGCAAGGCGCCCAAAAACATCGCTTTTGTGCAGTGCGCCGGCTCGCGCGACCAGAACCACCTGAACTTCTGTTCCTATATCTGCTGCATGGCCTCCCTCAAGCAGGCCCTGTACATTCGCGAGCAATACCCCGACGCCGTGGTGACCATCTATTACATCGACCTGCGCACCCCGGGCCGTTATGAGAACTTCCGCAATAAGGTCACGGCCGACGAGAAAGTCCGCCTGATCAAGGGCAAAGTCGCAGGCCTTGAGGCCTGCGACTGTGGCGACGTGCTCCTTGAGGTGGAAGATGCGGTCAAGGGCACCAAGACCAAGCGCCAACACGACATGGTCGTGCTGGCCGCCGGCATGCAGCCTTCCCTGGCCGGGGAAGCCAACCCCTTCGGCGTGGCCCTGGACGCCGACGGCTTTGTGGTGGACGGCGCCGAGCGCGGCATTTTCGCCGCCGGCTGCGCCGCCCGGCCCCTGGATGTGATGCACGCCGCCCAATCCGGCACCGGCGCCGCCTTGAAAGCGATCCAAACGGTGAGAGGGAGGTAGCAATGGCTACGAAAATCGGCGTTTACTTCGACCAATCCGCCATCGGCGGCGGTCTTGATGTGGAAGCCCTGGTCGAAGGGGTGGAAAGCCGCTGGAGCGACCTCGCCCTGGTGGTCAAGGCCTTCCCCGTGCTCGCCGCCGGGAGCGCCCGCGACGAGATCGCGGCCGACATCAAGGAAAACGAGCTCGACGGCGTGCTGCTCTGCGGCTCCTCCCCGCGCGTGGATTGGGATCTTTATCAATTCGACGGCGTGCAGGTGGAACGCGTTTCTCTGCGCGAAGGCTGCGTGCTGGCCTACCAGAACCCCGACGGTTCTCCCCTGTCCGGCGACCCCGAGGACGAAGCCCCGGAACTGCTGTCCATGATGGCCAGAGACTACGTCAACATGGGGGTGATCAAGCTGCAAAAAAGCAATGTGCCCGCCCCGGAACACATTGAAAGCACCCGCTGCATTCTGGTGCTGGGCGGCGGCTGGACCGGCCTGAGCGCGGCCAAGGCCGCCTCGGACGCGGGCTTTGCCGTGACCCTGGTGGAAAAAGAAGTCCAACTGGGCGGCCGGGCGCTGAACTTCGTCAAGACCATCCCCTTGAAAGCCCCCTATGCCGAGGCCCACGAGACCGGCCTTGAACAAAAAATCGCGGCCGTGCAGGCCGACGAAAAGATCACCGTCTACACCTCGGCCTCGCTCAAGCGTCTGTCCGGCTCGCCCGGCTGCTACACCGCGGCCCTGGAAACCTCTTCGGGCGAACAGTGCGTCGAAGTGGGCGCGGTGGTGCTGGCCACCGGCTGGCAGCCGCAGGATCCTTCTCTGCTGGCCCCGCTGGGCTACGGCAAGAGCCCGCGCGTGGTCACGGCCGCCGAGTTCGAAAAGCTTTGCAAGAACGGCGCCTGCTCGGCCAAACGCGTGGCCTTTATCCTGAACACCGGCCTCTGCACCCCGGCCAGCGACTGTAAGGACGAGGCCGAAGCTCCGGCCGAAGTCGTCACCGACAAGGCCGCGGCCGCGCCCGAAGGCGACGAGGAAGCCGCCTTTGTTCACGCAGACATGGAAAACCCCCGCCACCTGCCCTACTCCAATTCGGTGGCAAGCCTGGTGGCCCTGAAGCAGGCCGGCTATGTGGCCGACTCCGGTCCGAACGCCGTGGCCTATATCCTGTACAAGGACATGACCGTGCAGGGCATCCACGAGCGCTTCTACAAGACGGCCCAGGACAAGCCCGGGGTCATGCTGACCAAGGCCGACGTGGCCGGCGTGGACGTGCTCGACAACGACGCGGGCCTCGTGGTGCGCGCCGACAACACCTTGCTCGGCGGCTCCATCGAGCTGGCCGTGGACATGGTGGTCCTGCCCACAGGCATGGTGCCGACCACGGCCAAAGAGCCGATCATGCAGTTCGAATACCGCCAGGGGCCGGCCTTTCCGGATCTTTCGCTCTTTGACGGTTTCGCCGACTCCAACTACATCTGCTTCCCCTACGAGACCCGGCGCACCGGGGTCTATGCGGCCGGCTGCGTGCGCAGGCCCATGACCATGGATCTGGCCGAAGAAGACGCTTTCGGCGCCACCCTCAAGGCCATCCAGTGCATCGAGTCGGTCAACCGGGGCGTGGCCGTGCACCCGCGCTCGGGCGATCTTTCCTACCCGGTGTTCAACTTCGTGCGCTGCACTCAGTGCAAGCGCTGCACCGAAGAATGCCCCTTCGGCGCCCTGGACGACGATGAAAAGGGCACGCCCAAGCCCAACCCGACGCGCTGCCGGCGTTGCGGCACCTGCATGGGCGCCTGCCCCGAACGGGTCATTTCTTTCGACAACTACAACGTCGACCAGATCGGCTCGATGATCCGCGACATCAAGGTACCCGACGACATGAAAAAGGGCGGCCCGCGCGTAGTCATTCTGGCCTGTGAGAACGACGCCTACCCGGCCTTCGACATGGCGGCCATGCGCGGCAAGCCCTGGAGCCCGTATGTGCGGGTCATCCCGGTGCGCTGCCTGGGCTCGGTCAACGCCATCTGGGTGGCCGACGCCATGAGCAAAGGCATTGACGGCGTCATGATGATGGGCTGCAAATACGGCGACGATTACCAGTGCCACTTCGTCAAGGGGTCGGAAATCTGCAACCGCCGTAAGGAGAACATCGCTGAAACCCTGAACCGCCTCGGAGTCGAGCCCGACCGCGTGGCCCAGTATCAGGTGGCCATCGACGAGTACGACAAGGTGCCGCAGATGGTCGAAGAGTTCATGGCAATGATCTTTGAAAAGGGCCCCAACCCCTTCAAGGGATATTAGGAGGAGCAGGCAATGGCACAAGCTGTGAGAATCGAACCGGATCTGCAATTCATCAGGGATCTGCAGGCGGCCGGCGGGGACTCCCTGAAAAAGTGCTACCAATGCGCCACCTGCAGCGTGGCCTGCCCCATTTCGCCGCACGGCGCCCCCTACCCGCGCAAAGAAATGATCTGGGCGCAGTGGGGCCTGAAAGACAGGCTGCTGTCCGACCCGGACATCTGGCTCTGCCACAACTGCGGCGGCTGCTCCGACCTCTGCCCGCGCGGCGCCAAGCCGGCGGATCTGATGTCGGCCATGCGCACCATGGCCTACAAAAACCAGGTGCCCGGCTCGGCCATCGGCACCTGGATGAGCTCGGCCAAGTTTCTGCCCATCCTCATCGGCATTCCGGCGGTCATCTTCGGGCTGATCTGGTTCTGCGTGGCCAAGTTCAACCTCTGGGCCACCCTGGCCGATTCCGGCTTCTGGCTGTTCAAATCCGAAGCGGCCCACGTGCCCTACGGAGTGTTCCGGCCGGGCGCCTGGCTGCCGGACGGCGACATCGTCTTCGGCAAGCTCTTTTACGGCGACTTCACCATCGACCTGCTCTTCGGGCTGACGGTCTTGTTCGTGCTCTTCACCTTCTACAAGGGCGTGAAGAACCTGATCGCCTCCATCGGGCCCAAAGGCTCGGTCATGTTCCTGGGCAAAAAGCGCTCGGTGCTCTGCTGCATTTTCGACGTGATCGTTTCGGAAATTCTGACCCACAAGAAGTTCGCCGATTGCGGCGCGGACACAGAAAAGTCCACCCGCAAGCTGGGGCATATGAGCCTGTTCTATGGCTTTGTCTGCCTGGCCGTGGTCACGACCATCGTGGCCGGCGGGCACTGGGGCGGGCGCATTCCCGGCCTGGAATTCCTGGCCCTGCATACACCTATGCCCCTGTATCACCCGGTCAAGCTCCTGGCCATTGTCGGCACCCTGCTGCTGCTCGTGGGCCTGACTCTGCTGACCGTGCGGCGCAAAGGCCTGGATCCGTCCAAGCAGACCTCCAGCTTCTACGACTGGTATCTGCTCGGGGTAATCTGGGTGGTGGGGCTCACCGGTCTTGGCAGCATGCTGTTGCGCCTGGCCGGCATTCCGCCCCTGGCCTACTTCGTCTACTACCTGCACCTGGTTTCGGTGTTCATGCTGTTCGCCTACCTGCCCTGGTCCAAACTGGGCCACCTGGTCTACCGCACGGCGGCCCTGACCTATGTGCGCTACATGGGCAGATAGCCGAAACAGACGAAAGAAACAACGGGCGCACAGCCGCCCATAAGAAACAACGAAGATGCCCACAGGAGGCTCACATGTCCGATGACGATCGCAGAGTGTTCCCCATGGAATCGGTCCTTGGCGTGGTGACCGGCAAAGGCGGCGGCGAGGTGCTCGACTTCCTCGGTTACGCCGTGCAGCGCGACATTTGCGACTGCGCCCGCCCGGCCGTTGCTCCGGCGGTGCGGGGCTGGCTGGCCGGCCTGAACCCCAAGTTTGCCGGACTTTCCCTCGACGAAGGCATGGAATACGGCGCCTGGCTGATTGAACAGAAAAAGTCCTTGGGCGACAATGTCTCCATCTCGCCCATGCCCGCTCATGAGACCAAAGGTATCAACGACCTGCTCGATCTCATCGAGCGGACCATGGCCGAGTCTGAAGAGAGACGGGCCGCAGCCGACGCGGCCCAGGCCGAGGTGAAGACCATGGCTCCCTTCAAGGCCAAGGCCGCGGATCTGGAAAAAAAGGTCGCCCAGTTTGAAGAGAAGAACAAGGCCCTGAGCGAAGAGATCTCCAAGCTCAAAAGCGAACTGGCCGGTTACAGCGGCAAAGTGGCCATCGATGAGAAAGACCTTGAGCAGAGTGTCAAGGATCTTGTCTCGCGCGCGGTGAAAGACGCTCTGGCCGCCCTGCCCGTGGGCGCGGCCGGTGCCGCCGTGGCCGGAACCGCCGGCGCCGAAGCTGCGGCCGCTCCGGCCGCGTTCGACGACGGCGCCACCGCCGCCCCGCCCGACGACTTCGGCTTCGGGTCTTCGGGTGCGAGCAACGACGGCTTTGGATTTTAGAACATCTCATGGCCGGGATTTGCAGACAAATCCCGGCAGAGCCGTTCAACTTTTTCAACGTTAAACGGCTCCAACCCTCGGGAATCCCCCGCTTCTGATGCGGCGGAGTCATGCACGGCGTGGCTCCGCCGCAATCTTTCGGCCGCCGGTCGGGCCGGCGTTGCGATATTGAAGAACGCAAGAAGTCTTTTCCATTTGACTCCAGCATTCCGGATGGCGTATTTGATTGTATGTAGTGATTGTCGCGTCCGGCGCGTCCCTGCACACTTGTCGGCCGCCGCGGTCCTGGCCGGAAAGACGGTTTTCCGCAGGGCGGAGCCGAGACCCCAAGGAGACGGCATGTACCTTTGCCCAGACCCTCTTTGGCCCCTTGAGCCAATAAGACGCCTCGCGTTGCGCGCGCTGCCGGCCTGTCTATTCCTGTGCCTCACCCTGCTCCCGGCAACGGCACGCGCCGCGGAAAAAGACATTTTGCGTGTCGGGGTTGAAAAAGGATACAGGCCTTTTGCCTATGTCGACGAACAGGGCCGGCTCACCGGCTTCGACGTGGACATCGCCAAGGCCCTGTGCGCCTGTATGCAGCGGGAATGCGAGTTCCTGCCCATGGACTTTGAGGAACTGCTCCCGGCGCTGGTCGCCGGCAAAATCGATCTCCTGGCCCTAGGGCTGGGGATCACTCCCGAGCGGCAGAAGCTTGTGGATTTTACCGACCACTATTTCCGCTCCCAAAGCATCTTCATTGAAAAGCCCGGGACCGTGAAAGGCCTGGATCTCGCGGCCATGGCCGGGAAAAGGGTCGGCGTCCAGCCCGGCTCCATCCAGGAGGAACACCTGCGCAAAGCCTATGGGCAAGAAATTGTTCTGGTACCTAGGGCGGACTTTGAGAAACTGTTTGCCGGCCTGCAACGGGGAGAAGTCGACATTATCCTGGTGGATGGCCTGCCCGGCTATACCCTGCTCAAAAGCCCGCTGGGCTCCGGTCTGGAAACCCTGGGCGACCCGGTGACCGGCGCCGAGGTGGCCACCTCGGCCCACATGGCTGTGGCCAAAAGCCAAACGGAGTTGCGCGAACAGATCAACAAGGCCATCAAAGAAATCGTGCGTAACGGCGAATACGCCAAGATTAACCGCAAGTATTTCGAGTTCAACGTGTACTAAATCGCCGGGCTCTCGGGGGAGGGCAAAAGGGGGACACCATGCGCTTTTTTACCACCGCTTTTCTGTTTCTGTTTTTGGCCGGGGCGGGCGTTGCGGCCGAAGGGCCGTTGCGTGTCGCCGTGGACGCCCAGTACCCACCTTTCGGCTTTATCGACGCCCAAGGCAACCTGACCGGTTTTGATGTGGATATCGCCAAGGCCCTGTGCGCCCGAATGAAACGTGAATGCATCGTTTCCGGCGTGCCCTTTGACGATATCCTGCCCGGCATTGTCCGGGGAGACATCGACATTGCCGTGGCCGGCTTTGGCAACACAGAAGAGCGTTTGCAACTGGTAAACTTCACCGACAGGTACTACCGCTCGCACAGCGTTTTTCTGGAAAAGGCGGGCGCCGGGGCCGACGTCTCTCCTGACGGCCTGGCGGGCAAGGTTGCGGGGGTGCAAACCGGCTCGGCCCAAGAGGCCTATATGCGCCGGGCCTACCCCAAGACCGAACTGCTGACGCTGCCGGAATTTGAAGGTCTCATGGCCGATCTTCGCGACGGCAAAACAACGGTGGCTCTGGTGGAAGGCCTGCCCGGCTTCGCCTTTCTGAAAACCCCGGCCGGCGACGCCTTTGAGGTCGTCGGTGGACCGGTGCAGGATGCCGAGCTTTCCGGCCCGTCTTACATCGCCGTGTCCAAAAAACTCCCGCAGGTCGTCGACGACCTGAACAAGGCCCTCGAGGCCATCAGGCAAAACGGAGAATACGCGCGCATCAACCGGAAGTACTTTGACTTCAACATATACTAAAAAGTTATGTCCGAGAACACTCTCCCGTCCCCGGCCCGGCGTGGCCCCTTTCGGCTGTCCATCAGCCTCTTTCTGACGCTCTGCTCGGGTGCGGTGCTGTTGCTGTTTCTCTGGATCAGCCAGGAAGGACTTGACAACATCGACGACATCTCGCGCCTGGCCACCAGCATTGAGCAGGAAAGCCTGCCCGAGCTGTTGCAGAACCAGCGCACCTTCATCCATATCGAAAGCCTGCGCCGCAATGCCGAGGTGGTCTATGCCGCCGAAGATCCTTCTCTGCGGCGCAACGCCCGCATCAATGCCCAGGCCATGGCCGCCGAATCGGTGTTTGATCGCGACCCCGACTTTTACGCCGCAGTGCAGCGCGCCTCTTCCATGATCACCGCCCTGGCCAGACTGAAAGACAAGGCCCAGACCTCCCGTAACGAGCTTTTCACCCGCGCCCTGGAGCTTTCCGACCTGCTGATGGAACTGCGGCCCGATGCGGGCGATGTGGAGCGGCCGCTGCTCGACACCCTGGCCGGGCAACGCGAAATGTTCATCGATGCCAAAACCGGGGCGCCGCCACCGCCGCCGCCGGATCAGCGCACCGCCGTGGAGGCCTTGTGCCGGCGTCTGGCTGGAGCCTCGCCGGCAGGCACGGCCCACTGCAACCGGCTCAAAGCCTTGAGCGCCGACTACGCCGCCGACTGGGAAAGCTACCGCAAGATGCGCGCCGATGCCGAAGAGCTCTGGCACGAGGTGGACACGGCCATCCGCGAACTGCGCGACAGAATCGGCGCGGGCGCCGAAGCGGCGGGCGCCGCGTCGCTCACAGCCATCAAGGCCTCGGCCTTGACGGCCCATGCGCGCACCCGCTTCATCTTTACCTGCGGTATTTTCGCCCTGGGCTTGTATCTGCTCGTCCTGCACAAGGCCATCGTCAAGCCCCTGCGCTGGACGGCCAAAAAGCTTGAGGAAATCCAACAGGGCGACCTGCATGTGGAAATGCCCGACATCCGCATCCGTGAGCTGGCCGAGGTAGCCGGACTGCTGGACCGCTTCAGCACCCACTTGAGCGAGCTTTACCGGCATACCTCGCAGTTGGAAGAAGACTCGGCCGGCAAGCGCGACCTGGAAGAGATCATGCGCGCGGTGTTCCAGGCCTCGCCCGACGGCTACGTAATCTGGAACGAAGACGGAATCATCTCGGCCGGGCCGGGGTTCCTGGCCTTGCTGGGGGTGCGGGACATCGACGAGATCCGGGCCAGGCAGGCGGAACTCGGCTTCCTCGGCGAGGAGCGCCGCCGCCAGGAGTACCGCCTGGTACTGGAGCGCGGGGTGGTGCGCATGGAGCACACCTATCGCGACGTCCACGGCGAGCCAATCCCCTGTGAAGTCACCCGCCTGCGCCTGGAATTGCGCGGCAAACCCGTGCTGCTCAGCTACGTGCGCGACATGCGCACCCAGAAACAGGCCGAAGAAAGCCTGCGCCGGGCCAAGGAGCAGGCCGAATCGGCCGGGCGGGCCAAAAGCGATTTTCTGGCCCGCATGAGCCACGAAATCCGCACCCCCATGAACGGAGTGCTCGGGCTCACCCACCTGGCCCTGGCCCAGTCGCCGCCCCCGGAACAACGCCAATATCTGACGAAAATCGAGGCCTCGGCCAAAATCCTGCTTGGGGTAATCAACGATATTCTTGATTTTTCCAAGATTGAAAGCGGCCAGATGCGTCTGGAACCGACGCCCTTTGTCCTCGACGACCTGCTGACCACCCTGCGTGATCTATTTCAGCCCCAGGCCGAGGCCAAAGGCCTGGAATTCGTCCTTGAGCGCGACCCGGCCGTGCCCGCCATGCTCACGGGCGACTCGTTGCGCCTTTCTCAGGTGCTTTTGAACCTCTGCGGCAACGCCTTCAAATTCACTGAAAAAGGCCGGGTGATCTTGAGTATCGCCCCGGCCGCAGACAATTCCGAGGCGTTCCCGGTGCATTTTGCCGTCACCGACACGGGCGTGGGCATGACCGCCGGCCAGTTGGCCGGACTGTTCCGGCCTTTTGTCCAGGCCGATGTTTCCACCACCCGCAAATATGGCGGCACCGGTCTTGGCCTGGTCATCTCCAAGCTGCTGGTTGAAATGATGGGCGGCACCCTTGAGGTGGAAAGTACCCCGGGCGCGGGCAGCCGCTTCAGCTTCACCCTGCCCCTGAGCCGGACGACCGAAGCCGGAATGCAGACCGGCCCCGCAGACGAGGTGGATACCTCCGTCCTGATCGGCCGGCGGGTGCTTTTGGCGGAAGACAACGAGATCAACCGCGAGATCGCCATGGCCCTGCTGGATGGTCTCGGAGTTCAGGCCCTGACCGCGGTCAACGGACGCGAAGCCTTGGATATTCTGGAAAAGGAAGACGTCGACGGCATTCTTATGGACATTCAGATGCCGGAAATGGACGGCCTCACCGCCACCCGTCTGCTGCGGGCCCACGGCCGCCCCGGGGTGCGCAATCTGCCGGTAATCGCCATGACCGCCCATGCCATGCAGGAA
This sequence comes from Desulfovibrio sp., assembly GCA_031553235.1. Lineage (GTDB taxonomy): Bacteria > Desulfobacterota > Desulfovibrionia > Desulfovibrionales > Desulfovibrionaceae > Frigididesulfovibrio. The sequence continues at coordinate 59,118 of JAVBLS010000043.1, read as the reverse complement.
GACCGCGACAAAAGTCTGGCGGCCGGCATGGACGACCACGTCACCAAGCCCATCGACCTGCAGGATCTCACCCGCAAACTGGTCCGCCTGTTGGGGAACGGAAACAGGCCCTCGGACGACACCCCCTTGGGGACCGGCTCCGGATATTCAATTGGAGGGGCGGCCTCTAACCGAGAGTGATCGTCAGCGGTACGCAGTGCAGAGCGTTGGAAATTTCTTTGGTCGAGCCCACTTCCCAGGCACTCTTGGCCGGGTCGGCGCCCACGGCCCGGCAGATTTTTTCCACCAGCCCCTTCAGATTGATCACCGGGTGGCGGGCAAAGACCTGCGGCAACCCGTAGGTCAAGTTGCAGACCAGACATTTGCCGCCGCGCTGGTGCAGATCCAGGGCAAACTCCAGGCTTCCCTTGCCCGCGCGCACAAAGCGCAAGGCAATGTCATAGGCGCCTTCCTCGGCATCGCCGAACAAGGCATCAAAAAAAGCGTCCGTGGTCTCGGGGGGAAAAGCCTCGCGGGTCCATTCCGGAGTAAAGACGGATTCGGCGTCCATGATGTCCTCCCACGGCCGGTGCAGTTGCGGAAAGGCTTTGCTATCACCGGGCGCATTGAATGTAAATGCCCTGATGGTGTGGATGATGTGGCGCGATACTTTGTCGGGCGCCGTTTTTCGCTCCGGGGCGGGGCCGAAGAGCCCAACCCATCGCAAAAAACTTGCTTTCCGCGTCTGACGCCGCACCATCCCCACCGCCACCCTGTGGTCCAATTGCGCTGCGGCCCTCCCAATCCCGCCCGCACCCCGCCGGCGAGGTTTGAGGCAAAGTCGCAATCTCCCCCAAAGCGCGCATACGGCGTGGAGTGGATTTGCCGAGCGGGGGATCGTGCGCTATAGTATTCGTCGAACACACCATCAACGCCAGAGGAACCATGGCCCAAGCACAGCAACAACCCGTCGTTCTTTCTTTTGCCCAAAAAACCCTGCAGATTGTCGAACGCCTGCTGGAGAAAAAAGCCGTCCGCCCGGTGGCGTTTGATCTTTCCGGCCTGGACGCGCCGGTGGAGGCGGCCGTTGTGACCGGGGCCACTTCGGTGCGTCACGCCCAGGGCCTGGCCGATTATGTGCTCGAATACTGCCGGCAGCAGCGCTGGGAGTATCTGGGCATGGAAGGCTACGGCGTGGGCAGTTGGATTCTGCTGGATCTGAACGACGTGGCCGTGCATATCTTTTTGCCCGAGAGCCGGGAGCTCTATCGCCTCGACACGCTCTGGCCCACGGCCCCGATTCTCCTGGACAAGCGTGAGGAGTAATCTCATGCCCCATCCCACTTTATTGTTGATCCTGGACGGCTGGGGCCGGGCCCCCGCCGGTCCGGGCAACGCCGTGTCCCTGGCCAAGACGCCGAATATCGACGCCCTGCTCGCCCTGCCCGGCAAGACCCAACTGGCCTGCTCCGGCCGGGAGGTCGGCCTGCCCAAAGGCTATATGGGCAACTCCGAAGTCGGGCACATGAACATCGGGGCCGGCCGGGTGGTCTACCAGGACATGACCCGCATCGACATCACCCTGGAAGACGGCTCGTTCGCCGCCAACCCGGTCATTGTGGACACCCTGGCCAAGACCAGGGCCTCGGGCGGCACGCTGCATCTGCTCGGGCTGCTTTCCGACGGCGGGGTGCACAGCCACATCCACCACCTTTTCGCCCTGCTGGACGCGGCCAAGGCCGCCGGGGTGCCGGCCGTGGTCCACACCTTCATGGACGGCCGCGACACCGACCCGCATTCCGGTCTGGGCTTCACGCGCGCCCTCGAGGATCACGGCGGCCAAATCGCCACGGTCGTAGGCCGCTACTACGCCATGGATCGCGACAAGCGCTGGGACCGCACCCGGACCGCCTGGAACGCCCTGGTCCACGGCACGGCCGGCACGGCCGCCTCGGGCGTCGCCGCTGTGGAAGCGGCCTATGCGGCCGGCGAAACCGACGAATTCATCAGGCCCAGGGTCATCATCAGGGCCGACGGAACGCCCATGCAGCGTATCGCCTCGGGCGACGGGGTGTTTCTCTTCAACTTCCGGGCCGACCGGGTGCGCCAGATCACCCGCTGTCTGTTTGACGATTCCTTCGCGGAGTTCGATCGGGGCGAGCGGCCCAACCTCGCGGCCCTGGCCTCCATGACCGCTTACGAGGCTTCCTTTCCCCTGCCCGCAGCCTTCACCCGGCAGGAGCTCGACAACGGCCTGGGCACGATAATCTCCGGCCGGGGCATGGCCCAGTTGCGCATCGCCGAAACGGAAAAATACGCCCACGTCACCTATTTCTTCAACGGCGGGGTAGAAGAGCCCCTGCCCGGCGAAGAGCGCATCATGGTGCCCTCGCCGCGCGACGTGCCCACCTATGACCTCAAGCCGCAGATGAGCGCCGTGGAAGTCACGGACCGGCTGGTGGAGGCCTTGAAGAGCGGGCGCTTCGATTTTCTGGTCTGCAACCTGGCCAACATGGACATGGTCGGACACACCGGAATCATCCCGGCGGTCATTGCCGCGGTGGAGACCGTGGATGTCTGCGTGGGCCGCATTCGGGCGGCCGTTCACGCCGTTGCCGGCACCCTGCTGATCACGGCGGACCATGGCAACGCCGAAGAGATGCTTACGCCCGAGGGCACGCCCCAGACCGCGCACAGCAAGAACCCGGTGGCCCTGGTTGTGGCCGAGGTCGGCGCGCCGGGCAAACCCCTGCGCTCCGGCGGCAAGCTGGCCGACATCGCGCCCACGGTCCTGCAGTTGATGGGTATTCCCCAACCGGCCGAAATGACCGGGCAGAGCCTGCTGGAGGGGGTGTGAAGCCCATGAAGCCCAACCGCCCGCCGGACCCGGTCAAGCCCATGGGTATGGAGATGGTCTTTTTTTACTCCTGCCCGTACTGCAACCGGGAGTTGCCCCTGGTGGCGCCGACCCGGCCCACCATGATGACCTGCGACGTTTGCCGGCAGAAGTTTCCCATTGTGCCGGTCGATGCGGCCACGGTGCAGTTTATCAAGTTGATCCTGGCCGACGGACCGGCCGCCGTGGATCCGGATTACCTGTGATCTCGTCTTGAGCGGGCATGCGCGCCGTGTTTTGAGCGAGGGCAGACCATAGGGTCCGCCCTCGCTCGTACCTTTCTTCCCGTGCCTCCCCATCAACTCATTCCATTCTTCCACTTTATGCTCATGCCATATTCCTTATATAATTGTTTGGCATTCACCGTCCTGCAAGGCTTTCCGGCCAAAAGCCGACGGCGCGCCAGACCCGGCGCTCTTCTCATTATCATGCCTCGGGCTTGAAAGAAGGGGCATAGTCCTGTACTCATAAAGGCGCCCGCTTTCGGGGGCGGTTCGGCGCGGCTCTGCCGCGAAGAAGGATATCATGCAGCAAAGTCGACTCGACCGGATTCTCGCCCTCCTGTGCAGTGTGCTCGACGCATACTCCGCCGTGCTTTTTCTGCCGGAAACGACTGAAGAAGGCGGGACGCCGGCCGCGCACGTGCCGGCCGCCTCTTTCAGCCTGGGCAACAGCCTGGATGCCGAAGCCAAGGTGATCGCCGGCCGGGGCCTGGTGGGCTGGGTGTTGCGCCACCAGGAGCCGTTGCTGGTCTCCAATTTCGACCGCCGCAGCAACCAGCTCGGCTACTACACCGGCGACGAAGAGCAGTACATCAAGGCTTTCATGGGCTGTGCCCTGCCCGGCGGCGGTGTGCTCTGCGTCGATTCCAAGCGCCAGTATTCCTTTTCTGAAAAAGACCAGAAGCTGTTGTACCTCTTTGCCTCGCTGGCGGCGGAACTGCGCGACGAAAATGAAAGCTGCGAAAGCCTGCGGACCACGGCCCGCTATTACGCGGCCCTGCGCGCGGTCTACGATCTGCGCCGCAAGCATACCCGCTGGAACGACTTTTTGCGCCACTTTCTCGACCTGATGGCCGTGATGACCGGCTGGACCTACGCCGCCCTGTGCACCCGCGACGCCTACGGCGAAAATTACACCGTCGAAGGCGAGAGCGACCCGCTGCTGCTGCGGGGGGCCAACATGCCGACCTTTCCCATGAGCCTGGGCGTGGTCGGCTGGGTCTTCCGCAACAACGCGCCGATCCTGGGTTTCGACCCCGACGGCCTGCCCGAAACCCCGCTTATCGGGCGGACTCAGGATGTGCCCCGCTTCCAGAGCGTCATGGCCGTGCCCCTGATTTTTCAGCGCAAAACCCGCGGCGTGCTCTGCCTGGCCGACGGCATTCCCAAAAACCCCGGTGACGCGGGGCGGGATTTTGTCCTGATGGCCGCGGAACATCTGGCGCTTTTTCTGGAAAACCTGTATATAAAATGCCGTCTCCGGGATCTGCACCATCAGGTGCCGGTGCAAACCGAACTTTCCCCCGGCGGCGAACCCATCGCATAGAGACACGCATGTTCCGAAGACTGCTCAACTTGTTCAGCAAAGACCTCGCCATGGACCTGGGCACGGCCAACACCCTGCTCTACACCCCAAAAAACGGCGTGGTTCTGAACGAGCCTTCGGTGGTGGCCATCGACGCCGATCGCGGCCACGTTCTGGCCGTGGGCCGCGAGGCCAAAGAGTTCCTCGGCCGCACGCCCAAAAAGATCAAGGCCATCCGCCCCATGCGCGACGGGGTCATTGCCGACTTTGAAGTCACCCGGCAGATGATCGCCTTTTTCATCAAAAAAGTGATCACCGGCTTCAGTCTGGCCCGGCCGAACATCGTCATCTGCGTGCCCACGGGCATCACCCAGGTGGAAAAGCGGGCCGTGGTCGAATCTGCCCAGCAGGCCGGGGTCGGCCAGGTGCGCCTGGTGGAAGAACCCATGGCCGCGGCCGTCGGCGCGGGCCTGCCCATCCACCAGCCTCTCGGCAACATGGTGGTCGACATCGGCGGCGGCACCACCGAGGTGGCGGTCATCTCCCTCTCGGCCGTGGCCTATGCCGAATCGGTGCGGGTGGCCGGCGACGCCATGAACACGGCCATTCAACGGTACTTCCAGAACGAATTCCAGCTCCACATCGGTGAAAACATGTCCGAACGCATCAAGCTGGCCGTGGGGTCGGCCTATCCGCTGCCGGAGCAGTTGGTGGTCGAGGTTTCCGGCAAGGACATGGTCGCAGGCACCCCCCGCTCGGTGCGGGTCACCGACGGACACATCCGCGAGGCCCTGACCGAGCCGGTGAGGGCCATTCTGTTGGCCGTGCACAAGGCTCTGGAAAAGACCCCGCCGCAACTGGCCGCCGACATCGCCACCAACGGCATTCTCCTGGCCGGGGGCGGAGCCCTGCTCAAAGGCCTGGACACGCTGATCCACAAGAGCACCAACGGCCTGAACATCCTCATCGACGAGGATCCCCTGACCACGGTGGTGCGCGGCACCGGCAAGACCATGGAAAACCGCGCCTTTTACAACGATGTGTTCATCAACTGATCCTGAATCTTTCCATTGGAGCAATTTCATTTGAAATTGTCTGTGAAACCATATTGCCGAAAGACTTCCAAACGAGCCCGCAAGCGGGTGTCCGCTCGCGCGTCCGCCGGAGCAGATGAACATTTGCGATGTTAATCTGCTCCACTGTCCCCACCGGTCTTGCGCCGGGTTTTCTGGCCGTCATGGAGCGGGCCGGCGATCTTTTGCGCGAACACCACGAGAGGCCCCGGAACATCCGCCTCAAGGGCCGCATCGACCTGGTCACGGAAACCGATCTGGCGGTCGAGGCCTTTTTGCGCCAAGAGCTCGGCGCGCTGTTGCCCGAGGCCGGCATTTTGGCCGAAGAAAGCGCCATCGGCCTGGACATGCCGCCCCTGTGCTGGGTCGTGGACCCGGTGGACGGCACCACCAATTTCGCCCACGGCCTGCCCCTGGTGGGTATTTCCGTTGCCCTGGTCCACCAGGGCGAGCCGGTGCTCGGGGCCGTGCACACCCCCCTGCTGGGTGAGCTGTTCCACGCCGTGGCCGGGGGCGGCGCCTTTCTGAACGGCCGGCCCATCACGGTGACCGCGACCGAAGGCTTGGGCTCGGCCCTCGGAGCCACGGGCTTTCCTTACGAAATATGCGAAGAGTTGCCGCGCCTGCTGGCCCGCCTGGAGGCCTTTTTGCCGCGCTGCCGGGGTTTGCGACGCTGCGGCGCGGCCTCGGTGGATCTCTCATGGGTTGCCTGCGGCCGCTTTGATCTGTATTTTGAAAACCGACTGAAGCCCTGGGATATGGCGGCCGGTGTCCTGCTGGTGCGCGAGGCTGGCGGCTTGGTTTCCGACTTTTCCGGCGGCCGGTTTAAGATTGGCCGGGGCGAGATTCTGGCTTCCAACGGCCGGGTGCACGGGCCGTGCCTGAAGTTGCTGCGCGGCTGCGCCTGATGCAGGCCTGTGCATACAACGGCGCTCGTCGCTTTGTACGCCGGGCAGCACCGGGATTTGAGAAAAATTTCGCCGGCAACGGCAAGGATGAAAGCGGGCCGGGTCGTCGCCGCGCCAAGGGAGCAATCCCCTGGCGGGGAGGAAAGTCCGGGCTCCACAGGGCAAGGCGCTGGGTAACGCCCAGGGGGAGCAATCTCCGGAAAGTGCCACAGAAACCAGACCGCCCCGGTTCGCCGGGGTAAGGGTGAAAAGGTGGGGTAAGAGCCCACCGGCCGGCGCGGCGACGCGCCGGCCGGGTAAACCCCGTCTGGAGCAAGACCGAATAGGGAAGCGTTTGAGGCCGGCCCGGCCGAAGCTTCCGGGTTGGTTGCTTGAGGCCGTGAGCAATTGCGGCCCTAGAGGAATGACGGCCGCCCCCGCATGCGGGGGGACAGAACCCGGCTTACAGGCCCGCTTTCAATATACAGCGTCCTGCCGCGACATCGCGACGGGGCGCTGTGTTTTTTACGGCAACTGCGGCGTGCATGAACAAACTCCTCATTTTTTGTGCTACGAGATAATATTACTATAATATTGTATTGATTTCCAAGACGCACTCGTATAAAATATTGTCATCTTTAACTTTATATAGGAGAGAAGGTTATGAAAAAGATTTTTGCATTCTGCGGTGCCCTGCTCTGCATCGGCATGTTCCAAAGCGGCGCCCGCGCCGCCGATCAAATCGGCGTGTACGTGGCCCCCAAATTCATTTATGGCTACACGGTCATGGACAAACTCAAAGCGAACGTGAAGTCCGGTGGGGCGTCCGTCGGCACAAGCGACGACGACCACGACGACGCTTTTGGCGGCGCCCTGGCCATCGGCTATGACTTTGACAAAAAGTTCAACGTGCCTGTGCGCGCCGAACTGGAGTACAGCATTTTCTCCCAGACCGAAGCCGGTGTGGGTGCGGAGGTCAAGCGTAGTGGCCCCAACCTGGGCCTGTCCCTGGACCAGAAGCTGGACATCCAGACCCTGTTCTTCAACATTTACTATGACATCAAAACGGGCACGCCGATCACCCCCTACATCGGCGCGGGCCTCGGCATGGCCTTTGTTGACGCCAAGAGCAACATATCCGGCAACACCACCTGGGGCTCCGCCCTGTCCCTGGATACCGACAGGGGCACCGAATCCAACACCAACTTCGCCTGGAACGTTGGCGCCGGCGCGGCCTGGGCCTTCACCGACAACCTGAGCGTGGATCTCGGCTACCGCTTTGCCTCTCTGGGCGAAGTCAAAAGCGACACCATCGACACCACGGCCACAGTCGGCCCCATCTCCATCTCTGGGGACGTTTCCAGCAAAACCGAAAACCTCTACATGCACCAAGTCATGCTCGGCCTGCGCTACACCTTCTAAGTCATCTTTACTGTAACCAACGGACGGGCGCCGGTTTCCCCAGGGAACCCGGCGCCCGTCGGCGTTTGCCGCGGTTGTCGAGGCTCTTCCGACCCACTTTCGCGCCGTCGGGGCCTTATTTCTTTCGCGTGCGATACGGCCGCGAGATCGGTGCCCCGGGTATAGGCGGACATGCACAGCAAATTAAATATGGCGGCCACAATGAACGCGGCCACGGCTCCGGTCGTGACTTTGCTCGGCGGTCCGCTTGCGCCGGCATACGACATGGCGATCTCCTTTACGGCGATATGGGCGCAAGCCGTCTTCAGCGGAATGAAATATTAAAATGACTGAATACGAAAACGGACAAAAAGCGTACGAAAAAACCGGCTCCACCTGAAGGCGGAGCCGGCCGGTTGCGGCCTCCATCCATAGCGGAAGAAGAGCCTGTTACGGTGAAAGATCTACATCAGGGCCACGGGCTTGATCACGTCGGCGGGCTTGTCTTTCATCAGAGCCAGGCCCTTTTCCACGCCTTCCAGGCCCGAGAAGGTGTGGGTGACCATCTTGCCGGGGTCGACCCGGCCGTATTTGACGATGTCGATCATCCGCTCCATGCGGGCTCGACCGCCGTGGCAGAGACCGGCCCGGATGGTCTTGTGGGCCATGCCGCAGCCCCAGGCCAGGCGCGGGATGGGTAGAAAATCGCCCTCGCCGAAGTAGTTGACGTTGCCGATGCAGCCGCCGGGTTTGACCATTTCCACGGCCTGGGCCAACACCTCGTTGGGGCCGCCGGCGATGATCACGTGATCCACGCCCTTGCCCTTGGTGGCATCGAGGATCTGAGTGACAATGTTGCCGTTTTTGTAGTTGATGATGTCGGTGGCCCCGTAGCCGAGAGCCAGTTCGACGCAATGCTTGCGGCTGCCCACGGCAAAGATGCGCCCGGCGCCGCGCAACTTGGCCCCGGCCACGCCCATCAGGCCCACCGGGCCGATGCCGATGACCGCCACAGTGGAACCGATCTGCACGTCGGCCAGTTCGGCCCCGTGAAAGCCCGTGGTCATCATGTCCGGCATCATCACGGCCTGCTCCAGGGTGATGGAGGCAGGCAGATGGGCCAGGTTCATATCGGCGTCGTTCACATGAAAAAATTCCGCGAACACACCGTCTTTGATGTTGGAAAACTTCCAGCCGGTCAGCATGCCTTCGGAATGCTGACCGTAAACGCCGTTTTGAATTGCAACGGAACGCCATTCAGGCGTGATCGCAGGCACCACCACCCGGTCGCCCGGCTTGAAATCCTTCACGTCCTTGCCCACTTCAACCACTTCGCCCACGGCTTCGTGGCCGAGAATCATGTCTGTGCGCTCTCCGATGGCGCCGCTGTAAACGGTATGGATATCTGAAGTGCAAGGAGCCAGAGCCAGGGGCTTGACTATGGCGTCAATGGGACCGGGCGTGGGCTTGGGTTTCTCAATCCAACCCACGGTGCCGATCTTCAACATAGCGAAACCTTTCATGGAAGCCTCCTAAAGTTTGAGGAGAGGAAATGGCCTGTCGATAATGTAAGCGATTGCTTTTTATTTTTTCGGCAACCGCGCCCTAGTGACGGGCAGCGCCATTTCCCGACCGGTTCATAGGTGGATTAATTATATCCCAGATGATTTCACGAAGCAAGCAATTCACGAAACACCTGAGAATAACAAGGAATATTCTTCACTCCGACAAGTGGTATTACATATATCCCATTAACAATATAAAATTTTTCATTTTTACTTTATTAAAAATGAGTAAGTCAAATTTTTATTCAGTCGATTTTTTCATTCTTGTAGAAAAGCAACGATAAGTTACTGCTAAAAATATTCTCCAACAAACATGTAACTAATTACAGTCATTCCAGATCTCACAACTGGCCTTGCCGGGCCGCGCAAGCGGATTGTGGCCCGTACCTGCGTGAGGTATGGCAACACCCGCCGCCCACCGGTCAAATCGGAGCCTGCGGCCCGCGCCTGCACGCGGCATGATTTTGTTTTCCCTTTGAAATTACATGAAAATTGCGCACCGCCGGCCACGCGGGGTTTGCTATAAAGCGGAAAATCAGGTAGGTAGCCTCGTCCCCTGTATCGGCCTTCCGACGCGGCGGGTGCCATGCAAAGGAGCTTCCATGCCTACCGGTTTTCGTCTTGCCTCCGTCCTGCTTTGCCTTTTTTTCATCGCCGGCTGCACCACGACCGGCAAGCTGCCCCAGCGGAGCGCCTCCGCCTTTCCGGAGCAACCCGCTCCCCTTTTGGCCAAGACCCCGGAGCAGTGCGTCCTGGACAAGGCGGTGCGGGGAGAAATTCGCCGGGGCGGCTGGGGCTATTGCAGCACAGACGCCTTTGTGCTCGCCTCACCGGGCGGGCGCAAGGGAGCCCGTCGCAGCACCGTGGCGGTGGAAAGCCAGCTGCTGCAGACCCGCAACGAGGTGGAATTTTCTGAGACGCCGCCGCCCGGCAAGCGCTGGGCCGTGGTGGACTACGGCACGGTCTCCCGTACCCTGGGCGTGCGCGACGGCCGGATGTACGCGGTCTGGCGGGGCCGGGTCAGCCTGGTTTCCGAGGCCGAGTCACCCGAGCTTTACCGCAAGCTGACCGCCCTGCCCCGGGCCAAGCGTGCCGCCCCGGCCGTGGGCGCCGCGGTGCAGTCCGTATCGCGCGAATACTGGTTTGACATCAGCGAAGCCTATGCCTCGGCCGGTTCCGGCGTTGCCGTGGATCTCAGGCCCGAGGCCTACCCGGCGGCCTTCCCGCCGACCGGAACCTCCAACCCCTTCAAACGTTAAGGAAACGCCGATCGATGAGAATTTTTGTTTGCCGGCAAGGAAGACGAGTGCCGGGCGAAGCAACGTATCAAGACGTATATGAGTTTCGCACGGAACGAGTCTGACGCAGCCGGCGGGCAAAGAGGCCATTAATCAGCCGGCCGCTCCGCCCTTGCCCCAGAACCACCCTTGGGCTATTTTCAGCCGGGCGGCAGGGCCGCTCGTTCGAAAGTCCGCCGGCAATATGGTTTCATAGACAATTTCAAAATGAAATTGCTCAAGGAGCGTCCATGCGCCACGTTCTGGCGGTGCAATTGGCGCGCATGGGCGACCTGGCCCAGAGCGCGCGACTGATCCAATCCCTGTGGGCCGAGCCGGAGACGCAGGTCCATCTGTGCGTGGATCATTCCCTGGCCGCGCTGGCCGGGGTGCTTTACCCCTTTGCCGAAATTCATGCCGTGCCGGCCCACGCCACGGGTGCACCCGCGCCCGGCGAGGTTCTGGCCCGCAGCCTGGCCGGTCTGGCCGAGTTGGCCCGCCTGCCCTTTGCCGCCGTCTACACCTTGAATGCCTCGCCCCTGTCCCACGCCCTGGCCGGGCTTTTTGACCCGGCGATCGTGCGCGGCCACTTTCAGGAAAACGGCCGGCCCCGGAGCTCGCCCTGGCTGCGCCTGATCGCGCGCAGCATGGGCCGACGGTCCCGCGCTCCCCTGAATTTGGTGGATCTCTGGGGCCTTCTGCACCCCGACCCGGTGCGGCCCGAGGCCGTGAACCCTATCCCCAAAGCACGCGGCCTGGGCCGCGTCGGCATTGTCATGGCCGGCCGCCGGGCTCGGCGCAGCCTGCCGCCCGAGGTGCTCGGCCCGGTGGTCGAGGCGGTCTTTCGGGCCCGGGGCGGCCCCGCTCTGGTGGCCCTGGGAAGCAAAAGCGAACGGCTTTTGGTGCGCCGCCTAGCCCGGCATCTCTCGCCCCAGGCCTTGGGAAAGCTTGAGGACGCCTGCGGGGCCTCTGCCCTGCATGAGCTGCCGGACATGCTCCAGGGCCTGGACCTGGTGCTCACGTCCGACACCGGCCTGATGCATCTGGCCGCGCATGCGGGCACGCCGGTGCAGGCCTTTTTCCTGTCCTCGGCCTGGTGTTGGGAAACCGGCCCCTACGGCTTTGGCCACAAAATCTGGCAGGCCGTGGAGCCCTGTTCCCCCTGCCTGGAATCCGCGCCCTGTCCGCGGGCCACGGCCTGCCTGGCCCCGTTTGCCCAGCCGGCCTTTCTGGAGCACCTATCCGGCCGCTTCAGCCCGGAATGGCCCGACGGATTGCTCGGCCTGGTTTCCATGCCCGACGGCTTCGGCATGGACTACCGGGTGGTGGACGGCCAAGACCCCCACGCAGCCGAACGCCGGGCCTTGCGCAACCTTCTGGCCGAGTGGCGGGCCGCGCCCCTCGGGCCGGTGCCGCCCGGACCGGCTGAAGAACTGTTCCAGGAAACCGACTGGGTGCTGCCGCCCGGCGCCACGAGGGAGGGATAATATGCAGCGGGTTCTCGTTGTCCTGCCTTTTTACGGCGGCTCCCTGCCCATCGGCCGCTACTGCGCCCGGGCCCTGGCCGCAACCGGGCGGCTGGTGGAGGTTTTTGAGGCTCCGGAGTTTTTTGGCGCCTTCTCGGCCCTGAAGCAGTTGCGCGTCGGTGTGGATCGCCTGGATTTTCTGGAAAACAGCTTTTTGCAGGTGGTTTCCCAGGCCGTGCTGGCCAAGGTGGAGGCCTTTGAGCCGGATCTTGTCCTGGCCATGGCCCAGGCGCCTTTAAGCCGGCGGGCCCTCAAGCGCCTACGGGCCGACAAGGTGCCCACGGCCATGTGGTTCATGGAAGATTTTCGTCTGTTCACTTACTGGCGGGCCTTCGCGCCCTATTACGACATCTTCGCGGTCATCCAGGAGGAACCGTTTTTGAGCGAACTGGCCGCCATGGGGCAGGAAAACGCCCTGTATCTGCCCATGGCCGCCCTGCCCGAGCTGCACCGCCCCCTGGAGCTTTCCGCCGAAGAGCGGGCCGAGTATGGTTCGGACCTGTCTTTTCTCGGCGCGGGCTATCCCAACCGGCGCAGTGCCTTTGCCCGTCTGGCCGAGCTTGGCCCGAGCCTGAAGATCTGGGGCACGGAATGGGAAGGCGCGCCCTTCGCTCCCGAGCTGTTGCAGCGCAGCGGAGCGCGCATTTCGCCCGAAGAAGCGGTACACATCTACAACGCTTCCGCAATCAACCTGAACCTGCATTCGAGCGTGCGCGCCGACGCCCTGGTCACGCCCGGCGACTTCGTCAACCCGCGCACCTTTGAGCTGGCCGCCTGCGGCGCCTTTCAGCTCTGCGACCGCCGTTCCCTGCTGCCCGACCTCTTTGCCGAGGACGAAGTGGCCCAATTCGCCGACTTTGACGAGTTGGTCGAGCGCATCGGCCACTTCATGGGCCGGCCCGAAGAACGCGCCGGCTATGCCGAGCGGGCCCGGGCCCGGGTTCTGGCCGAGCACACCTATGCGGCCCGCATGGACAGCCTGCTGGCCTTCGCGGCCGAGCGCCTGCCGCATTTCGGCACGGTTCGCCGCGAACCGCCCTGGCCCGCCGGGCTGCCCGAAGACCTCAAGACCGACCTGCACAACCTGGTGCGCGCCTGTGGTCTGCCGGCCGACGCCTCGTTCGCGGAACTGGCCGTCGCCGTGCGCGCCCGCCAAGGCGTACTCGGCCCCCTGGAAACCGCCGTGCTCTTTCTGGACGAATGGCAAAAGCTCTACGGCTGATCAACCGGGAAATATAAGCCGGCGCGCCTTTACTCCGGGGAGTTTGTGTGCCATTGGGTATAGTGATCGAGACACGTATGGGGAACAGCCACGCCACAACCGCAGTTTCGCCAAGGCAGGACACAGTCGAACGCCTGAGCAGAGACAGTATCAACGCCATGCCCTTGTTTCACTACGAGGGCGAAGTGGTGCTGGTGCACAATCCGGCCCAGGCCCAGGAAGTCGTTACGCACCTTCTCTGCCAAAAAGCCCTCGGCTTTGATACCGAAACCCGGCCCAGCTTCCGTAAGGGCAAGACCTACCTGCCGTCGTTGATCCAACTGGCCGACACCGAAAGAGTCTATATTTTCCAGCCCGCCGAAACCGTGCTGCCGGGCGCTCTGGCCGGGCTGCTGGCCGGCCGGGGCGTGCTCAAGGTCGGGGTGGCCGTGCATGACGACTGCCGTTTTCTGGCCAAGCTCCATCCTTTTGAGCCCGCCGGCGTGGTCGATCTCGGCCGCCTGGCCCGGGCCGCCGGCGTGGCCGAGCACGGGCTGCGCGGCTTGGCCGCGCACTTTCTCGGCCTGCGCATCTCCAAGGGCGAGCAGTGCTCCAACTGGGCGACCCAAAATCTCTCGGCCAAACAGATCCGCTATGCCGCCACCGACGCCTGGATCAGTCTGGCCATCTACCGTCGGATGCAGGAACTGGGGTTTGACGCCCGCCCGGCCGATTGACTCCGTTGCCCGGCGGGTTGATTTCGTCGCCTGATTGTCACAATTCCGCCCCGTCCTCGTCATCTTGTTCATATACTTTCGCCGCACAGGAGGCCGGCATGGAGAACAAGACCCGTGTGGCGGTCGTCGAAGACGACGCCGACATCAACCGCCTGCTTACCGTCACGCTGGAGGGGGCCGGCTATGAAGCGGCCACGGCCGCCGACGGCGAGGCGGGCCTGCTCCTGATCCGCTCTTTTGCCCCCGCGGCGGTGATTCTGGATCTGATGCTGCCCGACATGAGCGGGCTGGATCTCTGCCGCGAGTTGCAGCGTGACCCCAAAACCGCGCACACCCCGGTGATCATGCTCACGGCCAGGGGTGAAGAAATCGACCGCGTGGTCGGCCTGGAAATGGGCGCTTCGGACTACATGGTCAAGCCCTTCAGCCCTCGGGAACTGCTCCTGCGGCTCAAGCTGGTGCTGGGCGGCAAACGGCGGACCCCGGCCGCGGCCCGGGATGGGGCTCTGCGTTTCAACGGCCTGAGCCTCGACCCCGAAGCGCACCGGTTGGAAGTCGACGGCGCCGAAGTCACTCTCACGGCCACCGAGTTCAAGCTGCTCCAAGACCTCATGGCCTCGCGCGGCCGGGTGCGCAGCCGCGAACAGTTGCTCTCCTCGGTCTGGGGATATGGTTTCGAGGGCTACGCCCGCACCGTGGACACCCATATCCGCAGGCTCAGGCAAAAACTCGGCACCTATGCCGAAAGCGTGGAAACCATCCGGGGCGTCGGCTATCGCTTTGGGGCGCTTCCTGAATAAGTTGCTCTTAGGAGCTGGTTTTAAATAAAAGATTTCGCTCCAGGAGTGAGGAATCCGGCCCTTTTTGCGAAGGGAGTGTGCTCTTCCGGCACTCGACCGGAGCAAAAGGGCCGGATGACGAAACTATTGGACAAAAGATTTATTTAAAATCAGCTCCTAAAAAAGAACACCGCATGCAACCTTCCATCGCGATATCCTCCCGCAGCCTCAACTTTTACTACGGCGGCTTTCAGGCCCTGCATGAAATCGACCTGGACTTCGCCGCCCGCAGGGTCACAGCCCTGATCGGCCCTTCGGGCTGCGGCAAAAGCACCTTCCTGCGCTGTCTCAACCGCATGAACGACCTGATCCCCATAGCCAGGGTGGAAGGCGAGCTACTGCTGGAAGGCGAAAACATCTATGCCGCGGGCGTGGATGTGGTTTCACTGCGCAGGCGGGTGGGCATGGTCTTTCAAAAGCCCAACCCCTTTCCCAAGAGCATTTTCGAGAACGTGGCCTATGGCCTGCGGGTCAACGGGGTTTCGGACAAGGAATTCATCGCCGGCCGGGTGGAAGAAAGCCTGCAAAGCGCCGCCTTGTGGAACGAGGTCAAGGATCGCCTGCACGCCTCGGCCCTGGGGCTTTCCGGCGGG
Organism: Desulfovibrio sp.; assembly: GCA_031553235.1. GTDB lineage: Bacteria > Desulfobacterota > Desulfovibrionia > Desulfovibrionales > Desulfovibrionaceae > Frigididesulfovibrio. The sequence continues at coordinate 43,617 of JAVBLS010000043.1, read as the reverse complement.
CAGCAGCAGCGTCTGTGCATCGCCCGCGCCTTGGCCGTGCAGCCCGAGGTGCTGCTCATGGACGAGCCGGCCTCGGCCCTGGACCCCATCGCCACCCAGAAGATCGAAGAACTGGTGGGAACCCTGCGCGAATCATACACCATCGTCATCGTCACCCACAGCATGCAGCAGGCGGCTCGGGTTTCGGACTCCACCGTGTTCTTCTACATGGGCAAGGTCATCGAGCACGGCGACACCGGGACAATTTTCACCCGGCCCAAGCACAAACAAACTGAAGACTACATCACCGGACGGTTCGGATAATGCGCTTTGAACAAGAACTCACCCTGCTCCGGCTAAAAGTGCTGGAAATGGCCGCCCTGGTGCGCATCGCCGCGGAATCCTCGGTGCGCGCCCTGCATTCGGGCGACGTGGAACTGGCCCGGCGAATCATCGAAGGCGACAGGATCATCGACGACCTAGACCTGGAAATCGACGACATGTGCTTTCGCCTGCTGGCCCTGGCCCAGCCCTGGGCCAAAGACCTGCGTTTCATCGTGGCGATTATCCGGGCCTGCGTGCACATTGAGCGCTGCGGCGACGAAGCCGTGGTCATCGCGGCCGCGGCCGCCTATTTAAGCGCCAAGGAACCCCTGCCCGAAGCCTTTGCCCCGGCCCTGGAACGGCTCGGCGCGCACGCCGAGCACAGCCTGAAAATGTGGGAATGGGCCGTGGACGCCTTTCGCGAGAACGACGTGCGCCTGGCCCAGCGGGTGCGCGAGATGGAATGCCGTTGCGACGAGATGGACATTCTTGTGCTCAAGGCCTTCATCGACGCCATGGATCGCTCGGAAAAGCGCGCCGTGGAACGCTCGGTGCGCCGGCTGAACACGGCCCGGGCTCTGACCCGCATCGGCAAGCTGGCCTCCAACCTGGCCGAAGGCGTGCTCTTCATCGTCGAGGGCAAGGAGGCCAGGCACGGGTCGTCGGATTGCCCGGAGGGCTCCCACTCCACTACGTAAATCTATAGATTTTTCTCGCAATTTTTTCCAGTCCGGGGTACCCTGCCGCAACGAAAGCTTGTAACCCCTTTCCCCTGTGCCGTATGACCCTGGACTGGAAACTCGCCTTTACCGAAGCCGACCCTGCCTGGAAGGACGGATGGTCCTTTGAGCGGCACCCTGAACTGCGCACCGGTGCGCAGTTCAAACAGTTTCTCGATCAGGTGCACATCAAGCACGGCCTGATGAAGCCCTTTGCCGAGCTCTCCGACTATCCTCTGGTGGAAACGCGCGAACTGCTGCCCTCGTTTGAAAGCGACCTCTGGGAACACGACAAGCTGCCCGGTTTCAGCATGGTGGCCTTTGCCCGGCCCATCCGCTATTTCCACGAAGTTTTCCAGTTCGACCTGCTCCAGCCCGTGGAACGCGACCTGCGCCCGGATCTGGCCCAGGAGCGCATGCTGCGCAACCTCACCGTGCTCCAGTCGCGCCTGCCCCGCAGCCTGCAGGAGAACATCCGCCTGCACCTGGCCAAAGAAGACGTCACCTCGCCCGAGCTGTACCCCCTGCTCATGCCCTACCTGGCCAACATGGACCGGGGCCAGGTCTTCGGCATGTTCGGCGACACCCCGCAGGAGCGCGAGTTTTATCTGGCCGGGATCTATGCCTCGTTCCCCTCGGACCTGGACACCGAGGTCAAACGCTACGGCCTGCGCATCGGCAAATTCCTGCTGGACGATCCCGATTCTTACGACCGCAACCGCATTTTCGTCTGCCGGCACCTCATGGAACTCTACGGCTTTCCCATCGCTTCCGAACGGCGCACCTCGGCCGCCCTGTTCGCCCGCAAGCTGCACAAGATGGGCGAAAAATTCCTGATCCGCACATTGAGCCAGTCGGACCGCACCATCACCAGCATCTGGAACGACGGCACGGGCCGGCCGTACCCGCAGGTGGAAAAAATCGCCCTGGTCTCGGTGGACGAAGACCACGAACTCCTGCCCAGCCTCATGGATCAGGGCTGGTTGCTGGATGCCAAAAAACGCGTAATCATCCTGCGGGTGCGCTACAAACAGCACAAGTTCAGCCCGGACAACGTGCGTCAGGAACGGGCCATTTCCGTGGAATCGCAGGCGATCATCCACCCCCTCAGCGGCAGGCTCATGGAGAACGTCGGGTTTATCCGCGACACGGCCAACATGTTCCTGCGCCTCAACGACATTGTCCGGGGCGAGCACACCGGCCGGATCATTTACAAACGCAGCGAGCTGGTCGAAAACACCGACAGCGTGGAAAAGCGCCTGAAATTCCTCTACGCCTGGCTCTCCAAGCACCAGCGCCGGATGATCGGCTACAGCGAAGAATTTTTCGCCAACATCGAGAAAATTCTCGACGGCTGGCTGCTGGCCCCGGAAAACTGCCGGCTCTTTGTCGGCCTGAACGAGCTCTACCAGGAGGTCGTCGGCCGCTACAGCTTCATCCAGCAGGCCCGTAAAGTGCGCCTGCTCGAAGAGCTCAAGGACCGCAGTCTGCGTGGCGAACGCATCTCCTACAACCGCATGCTCGTTGAAGCGGTTTCCCTGCTCCATTCGCTGAAGTTTGAAATCGTCAGCTACTTCGACTCCCTGGTCGGCGCGGTCATTTCCCGCGGCGACACCATTCTCAACGACGCCTACCTGCTGCGCACCTACATCAACAAGCCCGACGACGCCCTGACCGCCAACGGCCTGGAAATCAAAAAAAACTACGGTAAGCTTGTGGCCCTGCTCGACGACTTCAAAGCCATCCGCAAAAGCAAGCAGGACACCGCCCTGCGCGGCATCTCCCGGCCGCAGTTGTAGGGCTTCGCCGCCGCCGCTGTAAGCTTTGCCGCTATGACAAAGCTTTACCGCCGCCGTCCGTGCCCGTCGCTCGCCACCCCCCTGCCGGCCTTGCCGGCAGGGGGAATTCTTCGTAGAGTCCGGGGAGAGTTTTGCCGAACCACGGCTCGGCATCCACCTTTGACATCCGGCAGGAGATCACCCGGTGAGCACACTTCTGAAAACCCCCCTGGCGGCCTGGCACGCGGCCAACGGCGCGAAAATGGCCGAATTCGCGGGATGGGACATGCCCATCCAGTACCCCACCGGCATCATCGCCGAGCATCTGCACACCCGGGCCCAGGCCGGACTGTTCGACATCTGCCACATGGGCGAGTTCATTCTCGAAGGTCCGGGCGCCTGCGACGCCCTGGCCCGGGCCCTGAGCGTGAACGTCGCCACCCTCAAACCCGGCCGTTGCCGCTACGGTTTTCTGCTCAATGCCCGGGGCGGGGTCATGGATGACCTGATCGTCTACCGCCTGGCCGAAGAACGCTTCATGATCGTGGTCAACGCGGGTTGCCGGCCCACGGATTTCGCCGCCCTCAAGGAGCGCCTCGGGCCGTCCTTCCGTTTTGAGGACGTTTCCGACGCCACGGCCAAGCTTGACCTGCAGGGACCGCTGGCCCCGGCCGTGCTCGAGAGCGTGCTGCCCGGCCCCTGGCGCCGGCTGCCCTATTTCGGCTTCACCGAGGCCGAATTCGACGGCGGGCCGCTGCTGGTCAGCCGCACCGGCTACACCGGCGAGTTGGGCTTTGAGCTTTACTTCCCCTGGGACAAGGCGGAAAAACTCTGGACCATGCTGCTCGGTGACGAGCGGGTCAAGCCTGTGGGCTTGGGCGCGCGCGACACCCTGCGCCTGGAAGTGGGCCTGCCCCTGTACGGCCACGACCTGGATGAAAGCCGCACCCCGGCCGAGGCCGGCTATGCCGGCATGCTGACCTCGCAGGCCGACTACGTGGGCCGCGATGGCGCCCACGAGGTGCGCGAGAAGCTTGTGGCCCTGGTTCTGGAAGGCCGGCGCAGCGCCCGCCAGGGCGACGTGCTGGCCCTGCCTTCAGGCGAGGCCGTGGGCACGGTGACCAGCGGCTCGTTCGCCCCTTCCGTGGGCGCGGCCGTGGCCCTGGCCTATGTCCGGGCCGAGGCCGCCGGCGAGCCCGCCTATGTGATCAAGGCCGCCAAGACGGAACTGCCCGCCAAGCCCGCCACCCTACCGTTCTACACCGAGGGCACGGCCCGTGCGGCCCTCGTATAAACAGCCCGCAGGGCTGCGCCGGGGCCTGCGCGGCCTCGTCGCCCTCGCTCTTCTGGGGCTCTTGCTGTGCGCGGACGCGGCCCTCGGGGCCGCGCCCCGCCTGGGCGTGGCCCTGCCCTCTTTCCGCGAAAGCCGCTGGGGGTACGACTTGCAGGCCATTCGCGCCCAGGCCGACCGGCACAAGGTGAACATTCTGGTGCGCTTTGCCGGCAACAGCCAGGAGCAGCAGAACATCCAGGTGCAGGAACTGGTCAACCTAGGCGTCGACGCCCTGCTGATCGTGCCCAACGACGCTTACGGCGCCGTTGCGGCCGTGCGCTACGCCCATGACCGGGGCGTGCCGGTCATTGCTTACGACCGCCTGCTCTTCAATTGCCCGCTGGACGCCTACGTCACCTTTGAACAGACCCAGGTGGGCGAGCTGCAGGGGAAATTTCTGGCCGAGCACGCGCCCAAGGGCGACTACATTCTCATTTCCGGGGCCAAGGAAGACGGCAACTCGGTCATGTTCCGGGCCGGCGCCATGAAGTATCTGCAGCCCCTGATCGATCGCGGCGACATCCGCGTTGTGGCCGACGGCGAAGCCGTGGGCTGGAAGCCGGAATCGGCCAAAGACCTGGTACGCAAGGCCCTGGAACGGAGCGACAGGATCCGGGGCGTGCTCGCCCCCAACGACGATACGGCCGGCGGCGCCCTGGAGGCCCTGGCCGACAAGGGCCTGGCCGGTTCCGTGGCCGTCTCCGGCCAGGATGCCAATGCCGGCGGCCTGGACCGGATGTATCGGGGAATCCAGGGCATGAGCGTGTTCAAAGACACCGACCTGCTGGCCGCCGAAGCCGTCCGCGTCGCCCTGGGCCTGCTGCGCAAGGAGCCGCCCGTTCCGGACACCTTTGTCGACAACGGCCTGGGCCGCGTCCCTACCTATTACCGGCCGGTCATGTTTGTGGACAAAAACACCATTCCCTGGCTGCTGCGCCTGCCGGAATTTCGCTGAACCATGGCCGACCCGCACAGCTTTTACCTCGAACCGGAACTTTGGTCCGAACCCTTTCTGCTGCGGGGGTCCGAAGCCCATCATGCGGGCCGGGTCCTGCGCCTGAAAGCCGGGGATCGTATCCGCCTGTTTGACGGCCTCGGCCGCCTGGGCCTTTTTTCCATCCTTGAGGTCGGCAAAAAAGAACTTCACCTGGCCCCTGAGCACCAGGAACTCGTGCCGCCGCCCGCAACCCGCTGCACCCTGGCGGCCGGTTTTTCCAAGGCCCTGCGCCGAAGCTGGTTTCTGGAAAAGAGCGTCGAGCTTGAGGCCGCCCGCATCTGGCTCTGGCAAGCTGACTTCAGTCAGGCCGCCCTGCCGGACGTGGAAAAATCCGGCTGGCGGGCCGAGCTCATTGCCGGGGCCAAGCAATGCGGCAACCCGCGCCTGCCCGAACTGACCCTGTTGCGCCACGGCGTCGAGGAACTGGCCGGCCGGCGTTCCGAATTCAACCGCGCCTTCATGCTCTACGAAGGCGACACCCAGGGGCGGATGCTCCAGGCCGAAGACCTGCGCGGCCCCGGCGACCTGCTTCTGGTCGTCGGCCCCGAAGGCGGCTTCTCCCCCCGCGAAGCCGGCCTTCTGGCCGAGGCCGACATTGCCCCCGTCAGCCTGGGCAGCCGCATCCTGCGCTGGGAAACCGCCGCCATCCTGACCCTCGGTCTGGCCTGGTGGGCTCGGCAGGAATAAGGAAGCATCTTGGGGCTCAAAAAGTTCCATCGCGGTCGGTGGGTGGGCAGCACTCCCACAACGAATGCGGGCCGCCCTGCAACATGACGTGCTGCGCCAAAACGTCAAAAGGAACCTTTATGAAAGACCAAGTCATGCAATGTTTCTGGGACGAGTTTGAACGGTTCCACGATCTCGGCGTCAAGCAGATCGAAGCCTGCCCCGAAGATCTCTGGCTTGCCAAGCGTGGCGGCCGGCCCGTCTGGCAACAGTTTCTGCATCTCTACGCCTGCGCCGAGATGTATGCCCGGCCCGAAGCCGACGGTTCCTTCGGCTTCTCCGAATATTCGCGCGAAGTGATCATGCTGGACAAGCCGGCCGATCCCATGAGCCGCCGAGACATGCTCGCCCATGCCGCCAAGGTCAAAGACCTGGCCCGGGCCTTTATGCAAGGCCTGGATGCCGGCCGGCTGACCGAATCCCACCCGGGCCTGAGCGCGACCTTTGCCAAGCCGCGCACCCTGCAGCACGCCCTCATGGGACTGGTCAGGCACGCCAACTACCACCTCGGGATCATCGACGGCGTGTTCCGCGACAGCGGCCTGCCCGGCGTGTATTGATTGGTCTTCCGCCCCGACAACACGAGGTCATTATGGGTATTCTCCCTCCGTTGCCGGAGCGGCTTCGTCCGAGCGACACGGCCGAGTTTATCGGCCAGGAACATTTGCGGGCCAAGCTGGAGAACCTGATGCGGGCGGAGCGCCTGCCGAGCATCCTGTTTTTCGGCCCGCCGGGCAGCGGCAAGTCGACCATTGCCCTGTTGCTGGCCCGGGCGCACGGCAAAAAAGTCACGCGCATCAGCGCGCCCGAGGCCGGGCTGCAGCAACTCAGGCGCATGCTCTCCGGCACGGATGTCTTGATCCTGGACGAGTTGCACCGTTTGTCCAAGGCGCAGCAGGACTTTTTCCTGCCGCTGCTGGAAAGCGGCGAGTTGACGCTTTTGGCCACGACCACCGAAAACCCCTCGTTCAGCGTCACCCCGCAACTGCTTTCGCGCCTGCACGTGCTGCGCCTGCGGCCCCTGGTGCACCAGGATCTCATGGCCCTGGCCCGGCGCGGGGCCGAGACCCTGGACTTCCAACTAGAGGAAGCGGGGGCGGATCTCCTGGCCACTCTGAGCGGCGGTGACGCCCGCACCCTGCTCAACCTGGTGGAATACACGGCCGGCCTGCCCGAGGACCAGCGCCAAGGCGCGGCCCTAAAGGACCATTTGCCGGAGATCGTTGCCCGGCACGACAAGCAGGGCGACAAGCACTACGAACTGGCCTCGGCTCTGATCAAATCCATCCGGGGCAGCAGCCCGGACGCGGCGATCTATTATCTGGCCGCCTTGCTGGAAGGCGGCGAAGACCCGCGCTTCATCACCCGCCGGTTGATCCTGGCCGCGGCCGAAGACGTGGGCCTGGCCGACCCGGCGGCCCTGCCCCTGGCCACGGCCTGCCACCAGGCCGTGGAAAACATCGGCATGCCCGAAGGCTATCTGCCCATGGCCGAAACGGTCATCTACCTGGCGCTGGCGCCCAAAAGCAACACCGCCTATGCCGCCTACCTGGCCGCGAGCCGGGACATTAAGGCCGCGGGCACGGCGCCCGTGCCCCTGCACCTGCGCAACGCCTCCACCCGGCTGCAGCGGGAATGGGGCTACGGCAAGGGCTACCTGTACCCGCACAACCATCCCGATGCCTGGGTGGACCAGGAATATCTGCCGGAAGACGTGGCGGGCCGGCAGTTTTACCATCCCAAAACCCAGGGGGCCGAGGCCGCCCTGACCTCGCGCCATAGGCGCCTGATCGCCAAGAAAAAACAATAGGTAATGACCGCATGCTCGAAATCATCTTCCCCGGCGACACCTACGTCTCGCCCCCGCCCATCGAGACCCCTTCTCTGCTGCCCAGCCTGGCCTTTTACCCGCGCCTGACGGCCATTATCGGCGTTTCCGGGCTCAAGGCCCGCTTCGGCACCTACACCGGCGAAGACTGGACCCGTTCCAGCCTGGCCGTTGTCCGCGCTCTGGAAGGTCTCGGCGCCCGCTTTGAGGTCACGGGCATGAACGTGCTCGACGACCCCCGGCCCACGGTCTACATCGCCAACCACATGAGCACCCTGGAAACCTTTGTGCTGCCCTGCCTGATCCAGCCGCGCAAAGATCTGACCTTTGTGGTCAAACGCAGCCTGCTCACCTACCCCGGCCTGGGGCATGTGCTTCGCAGCCGCCGGCCCGTGGCCGTGGACCGGGTCAACCCGCGCGAAGACCTGGCCGCGGTGTTGGAAGAAGGCGCCAAACGCCTGGCCGAAGGCACCTCGGTCGTGGTCTTTCCCCAAAGCACCCGCTCCACCGGCCTGGATCTCAGCCTGTTCAACAGCATCGGCATCAAGCTGGCCAAGCGCGCCGGCGTGCCCGTGGTGCCCGTCGCCCTGCGCACCGACGCCTGGGGCACGGGAAAATTCGCCAAAGATTTCGGCCCCATCCGCCCGGATATCCTCATCCGCTTCGCCTTTGGGCCGGTTCTGAACGTGGAGGGCGCGGGCAAGGCCGAGCACAAGCAGGTCTGCGATTTCATCGCCGGGCACCTGAACTCCTGGGGTTTGTCCACCGCCCAAATCGGAGAATAACCCGAAGAATAAGGCGGCAGGAAGGCCGGGCCCGCATTGACGGCATAGCCGCGCCCAGCTAAAATGGATAAATTTCATTTTGAAATTGCCTATGAAGCTATATTGCCGACAGGCTTCTGAACGAGCCCGCAAGCGGACGGCCGCTTACGCGTCCGTCAGAGCAGGTGAACATTTTCAATGTTAATCTGCTCTTATCGCTTATTCTTTCATCCGAGGATCCTATGCCCAACCTGGAAATCGAAAAAAAGTCCTGCTGGGAACTGTATGCCGACGCCAAAAGCCGCGCCGGCATGGAAAAACTGGCCGGCCGCTACATGGAATTTCTGAGCGCCTGCAAGACCGAACGCGAGACCATTGCCTTTGTCCGGGCCCAGCTGGCCAAGAAAGGCTTTGCCGAGGGCGCCGGTTCCGACTTGGCCCTGTTCTCCCTGCACGGCAAAACCCTGTTTGCCGCCCGCAAGGGCAAGAAGCCCCTGAGTAAAGGCTCGCGGCTGGTCTGCGCCCATGCCGACACCCCCCGCCTGGATCTGAAGCAGCGCCCGCTGATCGAACAGGCCAAGGTCGGCCAGGCCAAAACCCACTATTACGGCGGCATCCGCAAGTACCAGTGGCTGGCCCGCCCCCTGGCCCTGCACGGCGTGGTCGTGCGCAAGGACGGCAAGGTCGTGGAATTGGTCATCGGCGAAGACCCGGGCGATCCGGTCTTCACCATCGCGGATCTTCTGCCCCACCTGGCTCAGAGCCAGGCCGACCAGCCCATCTCCAAGGTCTTTGAAGGCGAGCGCCTGAACCTGGTCTTCGGCCACGAGCCCACCCCGGCCGCCGGCAAAGGCAAAAAGGCCGAGGAACCCCAAGAGCCGGTCAAGGCCCACATTCTGGCTCTGCTCAACCAACGCTACGGCCTTGACGAAGAAGACCTCTACTCCGCCGAGCTCCAGGCCGTGCCGGCCGGTCCGGCCCGCGTTGTCGGCCTGGATCGCGCCCTGATCGGCGGCTACGGCCAGGACGACCGCATCTGCGTCTTCACCGCCTTGAACGCCTTTCTCGAGACGCCCAGGCCCGGGCACACCACCGTGCTGATGCTCTGGGACAAAGAGGAGATCGGGTCCGAAGGTTCCACAGGGGCCAAGTCGCGCTTTTTCGAGTACTGCATGCAGGATCTCATCGCCGTCTGGGAGCCCAGGGCCCGTTTTTCCACGGTCATGCGTGCCGCCCAGGCCTTTTCGGCCGACGTTCACGCCGCCGTCGACCCAGACTGGCAAGAACTGCACGAAAAGAACAACGCCGCCTACCTCGGCTTTGGTCCCTGCTTCTGCAAATTCACCGGCCACCGCGGCAAGTACGAGGCCAACGACGCCCATGCCGAATATGTGGGCCTTTTACGCAACCTTCTGAACAAACACGGCATCCCCTGGCAAATGGCCGAACTCGGCAAAGTCGACGGCGGCGGCGGCGGCACCGTGGCCATGCACCTGGCCGCTTACGGCATGAACATCATCGACTTCGGACCGCCGATCCTTTCCATGCACAGCCCCTTTGAACTGGCAAGCAAAGCCGACCTCTATGCCACAACCAAAGCCTACAGCGCTTTTTATGGTTCATAGCACGTTGAGGGGGTTTGGGATGAAGCCCCAAAAGGACAAGATATGCGGATCATAGCCGGGGAGTTCCGGGGACGGGCTCTGAAAACCACGACGGGGCCCGGGTTCCGTCCGGCCATGGGCCGGGTGCGGGAGGCCCTGTTTTCGATGCTGGAGGCGCGGCAGGCCGTGGGCCCGGAAACCCGGGTGCTGGACCTGTTCGCCGGCGGCGGCAGCCTGGGGTTCGAGGCCTTGAGCCGGGGCGCGGCCCACGCCACCTTTGTGGAGAACGCGCCGTATGCGGTCAAGGTGCTGGAGGCCAATGCCGAGTTGCTTGGCCTTACGCCCGAACGTTGCAGCATCCGGCGGGAAGAGGCGCAGAAGTTTCTGCGCAAGGCCCCGGCCGTGCCCTACGACTTGGTGTTCATTGACCCGCCTTACAAGGACAATGTTCTGGGCGCGGTGCTCAAGGCATTGTGCGCCGGGCATTTTCTGGCGCCGGGGGCGGTGGTCGATGCCGAGGTGGAGTCGCATTTGCGCTTTGAGCCGGAAACGGCGCATCCGGAGTTGGAACTGCAGGTCGATCGAACGTACGGACAAACACGGGTGATCTTATGGACAATGAAATCAAAACAGCCGTCTACCCCGGAACCTTCGACCCCCTGACCAACGGCCATGCCAGTCTGATCCGGCGCGGCTGCGAAATTTTCGATCGGGTCATCGTGGCCGTGGCCCTGGACACGCCCAAGTCGCCGCTGTTCACCATCGAGGAACGGGTGAAGATGGCCGAAGAAGTTTTCGGCGACAATCCCAAGGTGGTGATCGAGCCCTTTGCCGGGCTCCTGGTGGACTACGTGGACCGGCGCGGGGCCAGGGTCATCTTGCGCGGGCTACGGGCCGTGTCGGATTTCGAATACGAGTTCCAGTTGGCCCTGATGAACCGCAAACTCAAGCGGCACATCCAGACCGTGTTCCTGATGACCGACTACCAGTGGCTGTACATCAGCTCGACAATCATCAAGGCCGCGGGCAAGCTGGGCGGCGACATCAAGGGCCTGGTGCCCGACCCGGTCTATGCCCGGCTGCGGGAGAAGTTTGGATGGCCTTACCCTCTGGCTTGAGCCGCCCCGGCCGCGGGAGAAGGTCGGCCGACCCCAGCCCTAAAGCAATTTCACTGAGCTTTTTTCCGGGAGAGCACCTATTCAGGTATGAGCCATTTTCTGCCTCTGATCTGCCTCATGGGCCCCACCGGCGCCGGCAAGACCGCCGCCTCCTTGGCCCTGGCCGAAGAGTTTCCGGTCACGGTGATCAACGCCGATTCCCGGCAGTTTTACCGCGACTTTCCCATCATCACAGCCCAGCCCACGGCCGCAGAGCGCGCCGGCTGCCCGCACCGGCTCTTTGGCTGCCTGGAAACCCACGAAACCCTCGGGGCGGGCGAGTTTGCCCGTCTGGCAGGCAAAACGGCCATTACCGAGCACGCCAAGGGTCGGCTGCCCCTGCTTGTGGGCGGTACCGGCCTGTATTTTCGCGCCCTGCTTGATGGCATCGCTTCCATCCCGGCCGTGCCCGAAGAAGTGGCTGCGCACTGGCGCACCCGTTGCGCCCTGGAAGGCGCGGGCGCCCTGCACCGCATTCTGGCCGAAGTGGACCCGGCTTCGGCCGAACGCCTGCACCCCAACGATCGCCAGCGCATCTGCCGCGCCCTTGAAGTCTGGGATGCCACCGGCAAAACCCTGAGCTGGTGGCACGACCGCCCGCAGGACCCCTCGCCCTTCCGAGCCCTGCGCCTCTGCCTGGAACTGCCCCTGATCGCCCTTGAGCCGCGCCTGGATCGGCGCATCGACCTGATGCTCCAGGCCGGCGCCCTGGACGAGGCCCGCGCCGCCCTGAAGCGCCGCGCCGACTCCCTGGCCCCTGGCTGGTCCGGCATCGGTTGCCGCGAACTCTTCTCCCACCTGGCCGGCGATCTCACCTTTGCCGAATGCCGCGACCTCTGGCTACGCAATACCCGCGCCTACGCCAAACGACAACTGACCTGGTTCAGGGCCGAGACAGGCCTGATCCGACTCGCCCCGGACGACCTCGGCCAAATCCGCGATCTCGTCCGCCGGCATTGCAAATAACCTGTGGCTGCGCCTCACACCCCGCCGGGGGCCGAGGTATCCGCCCAAATGCACCACCAAGGAGACCATATGCCTCAGGAGTATCTGCGTGCGGTGATGGAGCGCGATCAGCGCGTCAACCTGTTGTTCCGCCATCTCGACGCCCGGGTGGAGTCGGCGGGGGAAGGCAGGGCCAGGGTCTGTCTGCCGGTTTCCGAGCGGCTGTCGCAGGGCGGCGGCATGGTGGCCGGGGGCATACTGGCCACCATGGCCGACGAGGCCATGGCCCACGCGGTCTTGAGTTTGCTGCACAGAGGACAGCACACGGCCACGGCCGAAATGAACATTCGTTTTTTGCGGGCTTCGGACCCGAAAAGAGGCGGCGAGATCACAGCCGAGGCCCGGGTGGTCAAGGCCGGCCGCAGCCTGATCTTTGCCGAGGCCCAGGTCGGCAACGGCGAAGGCAAACTGCTGGCCACGGCCGGCGGCACCTTCTGGGTGGGCGGCGAGCCCGCCCTGACCCACAGCGCCGAGCCCACCCTGCCCCACGACGCAAAACCCGTCCGGAAGTAAGCTCAGGACGCCGGCTTGCCATCTCCGTTCAACGGTCTATAGTGGAAAGGCGACGCGGCGCGGGCTGCGTTGCCTTTCCTTTTTCTTACAAGAGCTAGAGCATTTCACACTTGAAATACTCGTAAGGATTTGTCGGCAAATCCTTGCCGTCAAATAGGCGTAGGCGGGCTTTGCCCGCCGTTAAGCGACTATTTGAAGCGTAAACTGCTCTATTACAGCAGAGTACACTGTTCTCGCGCTTTCCCCCAACGCCGCGCCGGCGGCCCGGCCCGCCGGCGGGCCACAACGAATCACGTCCCAAAGGAGATTTTCCATGAGCAAACGTTCGTTCGGCCCCAACCCCTGGATATACCCCGAGCCGGTGCTGCTGGTGGGCAGCTATGACGCCGCGGGCAAGGCCAACCTGATGACCGCCGCCTGGGGCGGCATCTGCTGCTCCGAGCCCCTGTGCCTGCAGGTCTCGGTGCGCCCGCCCCGCTACACGCATGAGGCGATTTCGGCCCGCAAGGCCTTTACCGTGGGCATTCCTTCGGAAAAGATGGTCCGCGAGGCCGACTACCTGGGCATTGCCTCGGGCAGGCGCTACGACAAGTTTGCCGCCGCCGGCCTGACCGCGGTGCGCTCGGATCTGGTGGACGCCCCCTACGCGGCCCAGTGCCCGGTGGTTCTGGAATGCCGGCTGCGCCAAAGCCTGGAACTCGGCGTCCACACCATGTTCATCGGCGAAATTCTGGACGTCAAGGTGGATGAAAGCTGCCTCGGTCCCGACGGCAAGCCCGACCCGGCCCTGATCAAGCCCTTGATCTACGATGCCGGCACCTCACAGTACTACGGCTTCGGCCCGGTGATCGGCAAAGGCTTTTCCGTGGGCAAGGTTCTGCTGCCCGGCCATGAGGACGAGTAAAATCCGGCACATTGCAGCGGGAGAACGAATGCGCTATCTCTCGACGACTTGAACGGTGAACCTTCGACTGAAAGCAGACCAACAAGGAGGCAGCATGGGTATTGAAATCGTCGTCATGGGCGCCGGGGGCAGAATGGGTTCGATTATTTCCCGGTTGGTGCGCGAGGCGCCGGATCTGGATCTGGCCGGAGCGGTGGAACGCCGGGCCGAAGACTGCCCGGAACTGCAGCATCTGGGCTGCCCGGTGGCGACACAAGCAGCCGGCCTGCTCAAACCCGGCCGGGTGATCATCGACTTCACCGCGCCGGAAGCTTCGCTTGAAGCGGCCCGGGCCGCGGCCAAAGCCGGCGCGTCCCACGTCATCGGCACCACCGGCTTAAACGAGGCCCAGCGGGCCGAACTGGCCGAACTTGCCAAACAGACGCCGATCCTCTGGTCGCCGAATATGAGCGTGGGGGTCAACGCCCTGTTGCGGATTCTGCCGGAACTGGTCAAGGCTCTGGGCGACGGCTACGACATGGAAATGGTCGAAATTCACCACAACAAGAAAAAAGACTCGCCCAGCGGCACGGCCGTGCGCCTGGCCGAATGCCTGGCCGAAGCCCGGGGCTGGTCGCTCAAAGAAACGGCCTGCTATCACCGCGAAGGCATCATCGGCGAGCGGCCGCACCGGGAAATTGGACTGCAGACCCTGCGCGGCGGCGACGTGGTGGGTGTGCACACGGTCTATTTCATGGGGCCGGGCGAACGCATCGAGGTCGCCCACCAGGCCCACTCGCGCGAAAACTTCGCCGGCGGCTCCCTGCGGGCGACGCGCTGGCTGGCGAAACAGAAGGCCGGCAGGCTCTACGCCATGAATGACGTCCTCTCTTAGGGCAGCACCGATACAGCGCGGCCGCCCATGGGCGGCCGTAACGTTTTCATGAAAAAAAACGTATTACTCGTTATTCAATAGATGACGTCTCCGATCAGAATATGATATCATAGTTGCCAGATGCGCAACAGTGTCGTCGCCGTTCCGGGTCGGAGTAAAGCGGGAATCAGATGAAAGTCGGGATTATTCAAAGCAATCCTGTGGCCGGAGCATTGCGCTACAACGCCGACATGCTCCTTTCCATGACCGCCGATGCCGCCCGGCAAGGCGCGGAACTCTGCCTTTCGCCCGAACTCTCCCTGTGCGGACACAATGTGGGCGACCTGCTGCTCAAGTCGGATTTTGTGGCCGACTGCAAAGAGGCTCTGGAAGATCTGGCCCGCCGGCACGGTGAAGCCGGGCTGCCGCCCCTGGTGCTGGGCGCGCCCGTGGCCAACCCTGTGCCCCAGGGCAAGCCCCTGCAGAACTGCGCCGTGTTTTTGCGCAACGGCACGGCCTTTGTGCTCGGCCGCAAGGTGCTGCTGCCCTGCGGGGGCATTCATGACGATCCGCGCTGGTTCGAACGGGGCATTGCCTGCGGCGTGCTGCACCACAAGGGCTGGCGCCTGGCGGTCACCGTGGGCGAAGACGTATGGAACGACCGCACCTTCTGGAAAGAACGGCGCACCTACGACGCGGACCCGGTGGCGGAATTCATGGCCGCCGGCGGGGCGGACGGGCTTTTGAACATCACCGCCATACCCTATGCCCAGGGCATGCAAAGCATGCACCGGCGCATGCTCGGCTGGACTGCGGCCCATTACCGGGTGCCGGTGCTCTCGGCCAACTGCGTGGGCGGCAACGACGCGCGCATTTATCCCGGCGGCAGCCCGGCCTTTTCCGGCGACGGCGCCCTGCTGGCCTGCGCCCCCCTGTTCGAGGAGGCAGTGCTGGTGGTCGATCTGGCCGCGGGCAAACCCGCGCCCGTCGAGAAAGATCCCCTGCTTGAAGACGAGTTGCTCGCGGCCATGACCGTGGGCACCCGCGACTTTGTCCGCAAATGCGGGTTTTCCGATGTGGTCGTGGGCCTTTCCGGCGGCATCGACTCGGCCCTGGTGGCGGCCGTGGGCGTGGAGGCCTTCGGGCCGGAACACGTTTTCGGCCTGCTCATGCCCTCGCCATACTCCAGCCGGGGCAGCCTGGATGACGCTCTGGCCCTGGCCCGGAACCTGGGCATCCGCACCCGGACCATCCCCATCGAACCCATGCTCGAAGCTTTCCGTCGCGGCTTTGCCGCATCCGAGGGCGAAGACCTGATCGGGCTGACCGAAGAGAACGTCCAGTCGCGCATCCGCTGCGCCCTGCTCATGGCCCAGGCGGCCCAGAACCGCGCCCTGCTCCTGAACACCGGCAACAAGTCCGAAGCGGCCGTGGGCTACTGCACCCTCTACGGCGACTCCGGCGGGGCTCTGTCGGTCATCGGCGACCTGTACAAAAACCAGGTCTATGCCGTGAGCCGGCGGCTCAACGCCGTCAAGGGACGGGAGATCATTCCCCGCTCCACCCTGGAAAAGGCTCCGTCGGCGGAACTGCGGCCCGGCCAGAAAGACAGCGACTCTCTGCCACCGTATGACGTGCTCGACGCCATCCTCCACAACCACCTGGAAAACAACTGCGGAGCCGAGGCCCTGATCGAACTCGGCTTTGAGCGCGACACCGTGCTGCGGGTGCTGGCCATGGTGCGCGGGGCGGAGTTCAAGCGCCGGCAAGCGCCGCCCGCCCTGACTCTGTCGAGCAACCCTTTGGGCGCTTCCCGCAGCATGCCCATCGCGCGCACCGTTCCCGGAGCCGGCGCATGAGTCTGAGAGGGGGCTTTCTCGCGGCTCTGGCCTTCACGCTCCTGGCTCTGGCCGGGGCCACGGTGCTGGTGCTCGAGCAACGGCTAATCCCCCAGATCGGCAAAAGCGAGCGGCAGATCATGGAACACAACGTTCTGATGGTCAAAGTGCTGCTCAACAATAAATTCGACGCCCAGAACGCCAAGAATGAAAGCCTGGCCAACTGGGACACAACCTGGGATTTTCTGACCCACCCGGCGGAGCACCCGGAGTTCATCGAGGAAAACGTCTCCGACGACGTGCTCGCGGCGGAAAAATACGCCGGTCTGGCCATTGTCGACCATTTCGGCCGGGTGATCTTCAACCGCTTTCACTACCTGAACCAGGACCGCTTTGACGCCTTCCCGCCGGACCTGCTGCGCGAATGCAGGCCCGGCGGGACGTTTTACCCCAAAGACGACGAACTGGGCCTTTCGGTGTTCTACAGCTACAATGGCGATCTTTACCACATCTCGTCGCAGCCCATCCGGCCGCACACCCGCTCCGAACCCTCGCAGGGCCGGATGTTCTGCCTGGACTTGGTCACCAGCGCCGACGTGACCAAAATCGCGGCTGCCGGGGGTGCCTCCCTCAAACTTGCGCGCGCCCCCTTTGCCGCGGAGCCGGAGCATGTGGCCGCCGCCGTCGAGCGCGGCTACACCCTGTGGACCGCTACCCCGACCAGTTACCGCTTTCTGATCTCCTACCCGGCGCTGTTTCTTGAAAAGCCCCAGGTCATGCTCGCGGGCGAATTGCCCCGCAACATGGCCGGCACGGCCGAAGGCATTCGCGGCATTCTGTACGGCACCCTGACCGCGCTGTTTCTCATTTTCATGCTGCTGATCAGCCTGCTGCTCGACCGCGCCCTGCTGCGGCCCCTGGCCGGCCTGCGCGAAGCCGTGCTCAAGGTGGCCAAGGATCCGGACGCCGTGCGCCGGGTGCCCGAGGTGGGCAGCGAGAGTTTTCGCAGCCTGGGCGCGGCCGTCAACACCCTGCTGGAAGAAGTCCGGACCAGGGAGGCCGGGCGGACCCACGCGGAAAAAATCGGCGAGGCCAAAAGCGAGTTTCTGGCCACCATGAGCCATGAGATCCGCACGCCCATGAACGCGGTCATCGGCTTGAGCCATTTGCTGCTGAAAACCGAATTGAACGGCAGGCAACGCGACTATGCCCGCAAAATCCACTCCTCGGCCACGGCCCTTCTGGGCGTGCTCAACGACATCCTGGACTTTTCCAAGATCGAGGCCGGCAAGCTCACCCTTGAACAAACCCCCTTCAACCTGAACATGCCCCTGGACGGCATTCTGGCCCTTTTTCAGGAACGTTGCGCCGAGAAAGGCATTGAACTGGTCACGGACATCGCCGGGGATGCACCGCGCGGGCTGGTGGGCGACCCGTTGCGTCTTTCCCAGGTGTTCACCAACCTGGTAGGCAACGCTCTGAAGTTCACGGACCGGGGGGAAATTCTCATCCGCTGCCGGGTGATCGAAAAGACCGACACCGGCGTGGTGCTGGAATTCGCCGTCAGCGACACCGGCCTGGGCATGACTTCTGAACAACTGGGCAAGCTCTTCGAATCCTTCTCCCAGGCCGAGGCCTCCACGGCCCGCCGCTACGGCGGCACCGGCCTGGGCTTGAGCATTACCCGCAAGCTGGTGCAGCTCATGGGCGGCGACATCAAGGTCGAAAGCGCCTATGGCCGGGGCACCACCATGTCCTTCACCTGCCCCTTCGGCCTGGACGCCTCGGAGGAAACGGTCGCCCGCACGGCCCCGGCAGGCCTGGTGGGTAAACGCGCGCTTCTGGTCGAAGACAACCCGGTCAACCGGCTCTCTCTCTCCGGCATGATTGAAAATTTCGGCCTGCAGGTCACGGCCGTCGAATCGGCCGAGCAGGGCCTTTCGGCCGTGCGCGATGCGATTGTCCAGGGCCGGCCCTTTGACCTGATTCTTCTGGATGTGCGCCTGCCCGGCATGGACGGCCTTGAAGCCTTGTACCGCATCAAGAGCGAACCCGACTCGCCCCCGGTGATCATCATCTCGGCCTTTGGCCCGCCGGACCGCGACGCCCTGTCCGCCGTCCCGGCCGACGCCTTTCTACCCAAGCCCATCACCCATTCCCAGCTCTTCGACACCCTGCTGGAGGTCATGCGGGCCGGAACCTTCACCCCCCGGCCGGCCGAAACCGAACGCCGCGATTTTTCCGGCTTCACCATTCTTCTGGTCGAAGACAACCCGATCAACACCCAGATTGCCGTCGAACTGCTTGAAGAGGTGGGGCTGGTCGTCGAAACCGCGGTCAACGGCAGACAGGCCGTGGATATGGTGCGCCTGCGCCGCGATGAACCCGCAAAACCTGCCTATGACCTGGTGTTCATGGATCTGCAGATGCCGATCATGGACGGGCACGAGGCCACCCGCACCCTGCGGACCGACCCGGCGGGCCGGGGCCTGCCCATTGTGGCCATGACCGCCCACGCCCTGATGGAAGAGCGCGCGCGCTGCCTGGAAATGGGCATGGCCGACTACCTGACCAAACCCATTGACGTGGAGGCCCTGTACCGCGTGCTCGACCGCCTGTTGCCCAAGACCTCGCCCGCCATGCCCCAGGCTCCGGCTTCTTCTGAACCTGCCGCCGGACCGGCTGCGCCTTTGGCCGACGCCCGGGCCGCCACGCCTGCCGCGGCTCCAACCGCTGCCGTGCCACTTACTGCACCGGCCGCTCCTCCGGGTACCGCCACGCCTGTCGCCGGTTCGGCTACGGTTCCTCCCGCTGTACCGGGTATCGCGCCGCCCCGGGTTTCTCCCACCCCGGCCCCGGGCGCGCCCGAGGGCTTTGACCTGGAGGAAGCGGCCCGGCGCCTGGGTGGCAACCACGCCCTGCTGCAAAAAATCCTGCGCGACTTCCACCGGCGTTACGCCGAAGAACTGCCCGCGCTACGCGCCCTGCCAGATCAGAACCGTGAGGACATCGGCCGCACGGCCCATACCTTCAAAGGCCTGGCCGGCACCGTGGGCCGGGCCGACGTCCAGGAAACCGCCCGAGTGCTCGAGCTTGCCGCCCGCGACGAGATCATGCCCGCCGAAGACCTACGCGCCCTGTGCCAAGGCTTTGTCGCCGGGCTCGAAAACATGCTCGACGCCCTCGGTGCCTATTTCCAGGCCATCGACGCCGCCGGCACTCCGCCCGTTGCCCCGCCCCCGGCCGAAGCCGAGATGCGCCGGCTCATCGCCCTGATCCGCGACGACGACGCCTCGGTCCTGGAACTGCACCGCCGCCTCGAAGCAGGCCTGACCCAGGTCGACCCCGGCACGACCAAGGCCCTGCACGCCGCCCTCAACCGTTGCGATACCGCCGCTGCCCTTGAGCCCGCCCTGATCCTTTTCGCACAGATGTTCCCCAACAGCCGGGCCTGATTGGGGGACTCCGTCCCCCAAGCCCCCCGCATGGGATTGAATCCCATGGGCGGGGTTTGGTGCCGCCCGCGACGCCGTAAGACTACCTTTCCACATCGCGGGCAAAGGTGGCCGGCCAACCTTGGCGGCTCTTTTTTACAGCCCCAAATTATCTTCGGCCCGGAACTTGCATGTCTTCGGGCAAGCACGGCCGGGCCATTGTCCGGCGGGTGCTAATCTTGTCGTTTTTTTGGCCGATAAGCTGCGAAACAGAAGCGTTTCCGATGCTGTCGGGCGTGTAAGGAGAATCACATGCGGGTGCTTTGCATGATGCTCTGCGTCGGCATTTTGGCTGTTTCGGCAGCCGGTTGCGGCGGCCCAAAAAACTCGAACGTTCCGGAGATGCCGGGCGAGATGGGCGATATGGGCGGCGCCGGAAGCGGAGGGGCAAGTTTTTCCTCAACCACGGCCTTGCCGGGCAAATACGGCCCGCGTGCCGTGTATAACGGGAAAGAAGTGTCCACCATCCAGGCCGACCGGGTGGACAACGGCATTGCCATGCCCGACGGCCAGGGCGGAGTGGTCTGGGTGCCCGGCGAGCCCACGCAAAAACCCAAGTCCGGTTATATGGACGCCCGCGAACTCAAGCTCACGGCCAAAGAGCTGGCCGAGCAACTGATCATGGGCGTGGGTTCGTCCATGAACGGGTTCGTGGCCATGCCCGTTTCCTTCGTCAACATGGACGACCTGGAACAGACCTCGTCCTTCGGCAGGCTCATGGCCGAACAGATGATCTATGAATTCAACCAGCGCGGCTTCGCGGTGCGCGAATACCGCGCCCCGAGAAGCATCAACGTGCGCGACGGCGACGGCGACTACTACCTGACCAGAGCCCTTGGCGACGTCAACCTGACCACCTGCTCGGTGGTCATTGCCGGCACCTATTATGCCGATAAGCAGGCGATCATCGTCAATGCCCGGATGATCCGCCCCTCCGACGGCCGGGTGCTGCACACGGCCAATGCCGTGCTGCCGGCTTCGGCCCTGGCCCGGCGCATGACCGGCTCGGGCAAGCTGCGCCTGGACGGCGGCGGCCTGGGCATTCGTGATTACAAGGAAGTGACCCAGCCCAAGGTTTCGGTCAACCCCATAGACCAGGGCGCGGACGTTCACTAGAGCATTTCACACTTGAAATGCTCGCAAGGATTCGTCGGTAAATCCTTGCCGCCAAATAGGCGTAGGCGGGCTTTGCCCGCCGTTAAGCGACTATTTGAAGCGTAAACTGCTCTAATAAAAAAGGCAAAGAATATGCGGCACATCATCCTGATCATCTGCCTCCTCGGCTCCCTGTTCCTTGCGGCAGGCTGCGGCGTGCAGTCCTATTTTTCCAACGATCGCGTGGCCGTGGTCCCATACGACCCCAACGCCATGCGCAGCATCCAGCAAGGACGGGCCTATGCGGCCGAAGGCCGCTACGAGCTGGCCAAAGAGCAGTACCTGATGGCCCTGGCCTCTTCCAACGACGGCTCCACCCAAGCCATTGCCTCCCACGAACTCGAAGCCGTGGACCGGATGATCCATGCCCAACGCTGAGGTGTTTCCCATGTCCGCACGCAGACTCGCACTCCGTCTCGCCCTTGCCGCCCTCACGGGACTTTTCGCGGCCGGACCGGCCTTGGCCGTCACCGTGCCCCAGGCCGTATCGGCCATGGGCCGGGAAATGGACCGCCAGCTGGTCGAGCGTTTCGGCCAGGGAGAAGGCCTGTCCATGTTCGTGACCACGCCGGTCAACGTCAACAACCTGGAAGAAGCCAACCCCCTGGCCCGCCAGGTGCAGGAAGAGATTTCCCGCTGGTTCGTGCAGGCGGGCTACACGGTCCAGGAAATCCGCCAGGGCGCGGAAGTGCTCTTTGAGCCGGAAACCGGCGAGCTGCTGCTCACCCGGCACAGCGACCTGCTCGGCTCGGGCTGCGCCGACGGCCCGGCCGTGCTCGCCGGCACCTACGTGGTCAGCTCGCGCAGCGTGCGTTTCAACCTGCGCCTGGTGCACATCGCCTCGCGGCAGGTGCTGGCCATGTCGACCATGACCGTGCCGATCAACGCCGAAGTCTCCTCGCTGCTGCGCGACGGCACGGGGGGCGGGTCGTCCGGCGCGCCGGTGCAGCCGACCGTAATTACTTTACTGCCGTAGGGTTGTTGCGCCTGCGGCGCAGTCTGCAACGAACATCCCGCCCTCCGGTGTGAGGGCGGGATGTTCGTTTTGTGGGCCGGCAAGAGAGGGAGGCAACAAAGCGGAGCCTGGATTCCCTACTCGGGATGGTGGCCCTTTTTCACCAGCCGGTAAAACTCGGCGATTTTTCCCGGTTCGGCCGCATGGAGCGCCAAGAGCACGTCCCGGGCGAACTCGGCGTGGCCCGTGCCGTTGGCCGTGATGATCTTGCCGTCGCGCACAGACTGCCGTTCTTTGTAACGCGCCGCCCCGGCATAGGCGGCGCCGGGCGTGCCGGTGATTTCCGAGAGCGCGTTGGCGGTATGCTCAACATCGTCAACAAAGCCGTGCACGGCCAAAAAACGGGCGGCATCGCAAATCGCGCCGATCACCCGGTTTTCGGCCTTGGCCTTGCGCAGCAGGGGGAGAACTTTTTTGGCTTCTTCGTCGCGCCAACCTGTGCTGCCGATCAGAATCAGGCCGGCGAAGTCCTCCGGCGCGGTGTCCACAGTATGGTCGGGCAATATCGTGAACCCACCGAGGGAACGCACCGGCCCTTCCCTCAGGGCCACGGTCTTCACTTCGTAGGCGGCTTCCCACAGAAAAAAGCCCCAGTGCAGACCGACCGCAGGCAAGGCCGCCTCCCAGTCGCCGAATTCGGGAACCAGGACAAACAAGACCGTTTTTCGTTGCATCTTTTCCTCAATGGCCGTCTGAATTTTTAACTCAAATTATCTAAAAATTCATCAACTTCCTCGATAGCACAAATTTTCAATTCGTAGCACATTGACCCCGGCCGCCCCCGGAGCTATGCTTCCACCAGACACAACACCGCCGCGAGGCAGGCCCCCCGCCACGCGGCATTCTCACCGAAGGTCATCCATGCATATATCCGAAGGGGTTCTTTCCGTTCCGGTTCTGACCGCCGGGGCCGTGTTCGCCGCCGCCGGCGTGGGTCTGGGCCTGCGCGCCATCCGGGCCGAAGACATGCCCCGCACCGCGCTGTTTGCGGCGGCTTTTTTCGTGGCCTCGCTGATCAACCTGCCCCTGCCGCCGAGCAGCGTCCACCTGATCCTCAACGGCCTGATCGGCCTGGCCCTCGGCCCGGCGGCTTTTCCGGCCATCTTCGCCGCCCTGTTGCTCCAGGCCTTCTTTTTCCAGTTCGGCGGCATCACCGTGCTCGGGGTGAACACCTGCGTCATGGCCCTGCCGGCCGTGGTCTGCCGCTATGCGTTCCTGCCCGTCCTGGCTTCGCCCAGACTCTCCACCCGACGCTGCGCGGCCTTTGCCTGCGGCTTTTTCTCGATCATATTCTCCGGCCTTCTGGCCGCCCTGGCCCTGATCCTTTCCGGGCAGGGCATGCCGGGGGTCAACTTCCGGGCCGCGGCCGTGACCCTGCTGGCCGCGCACCTGCCCCTGGCCCTGGTCGAAGGCGCCGTGACCCTGCTGGTGGTGGGTTTTGTGGAACGCGTCCGGCCGGAATTCCTCAACTTGCCCTACGCGGCCCTGGGCCATGAGCGGTCTTGACCTGCCCGCCCGGCACCGTCTGCTGGTGGCCTTGGCCCTGGCCGTCGGCACTGCCGCGGCCAAAGGTCTTACCCCGGCCCTGACCGCCCTGGGTGTCGGCCTGCTCATCGCCGGCCTGGAACGCCCGCCCCTGCGCCTCTTGGGCACTGCCTTTGCCCGCCTGAACGCCTTCTTTCTGCTGCTCTTCTGCACCCTGCCCCTGGGCTTCGGCGCGCCCACGGGCCCAGCCCTGTCCCTGGGCCCGGTGCACTTCACCCTGCGGGGAGCCGAGGCCGCCCTGGTCATGCTGCTGAAAGCCAATGCCGTGTCCCTGTTTTTCATCTGCCTGCCGGGCCGCCGGCCGCCGGCCGAAAACTGCCGGGCCCTGCGCGGCCTGGGCGTGCCGGAAAAACTCGTCACCCTGCTCCTGCTGATGGGCAGGCACATCGGCCTGTTTGCCCGCGAGTTGGAAGGCATGCGCCGGGCGGCCAAGCTGCGCGGCTTTGTGCCCCGCTGCTCGCTCCATACCCTGCGCACCTCGGCCAATCTGGCGGCCATGCTGTTGATCCGCAGCTTCGACAAAAGCGGGCGCATGGACGCGGCCATGCGCCTGCGCGGCTTTAGCGGGCGCTTTGCCCTGGAGCCGGATAAGGCCGAGGCCGGACCGGCCGCCCGTCTGCTCACGGCCTGCGGCCTGCTCATGGCCCTTGCGATCCCGGCCGCCGGCCTGTATTCTTGAGGTTTATGAGCCCTCTGCTGGAAATCGTCGCCCTGCGCTTCGCCCATGCCCCCGGCGCGCCGGAAATTTTACGCGGTGTGGAGCTTTGTCTTGAGCCCGGCGACCGTCTGGGCCTTTCCGGGCACATCGGCTGCGGCAAAAGCACCCTGCTGCACCTGATCACCGGTCTGCTGCCCCCGAGTGCCGGGGAAATCCGCTTTGCCGGCAAACCCCTGCGCACGGAAAACGACTTTCGCGCCGCCCGGCCGTGCATGGGCTATCTGCTGCAGCGCACCGAAGACCAGCTTTTCTGCCCCACGGTGCTCGAAGACGTGGCCTTTGGCCCGATCAACCTGGGGCTGTCCCGGTCTGAAGCCCGCAAACGGGCCGAGGAAACCCTGGAAAGCCTGGGCATCGGCCGGCTGGCCGGGCGCTCGGGCTGCAACCTTTCCGGCGGCGAGCAGAAACTGGCCGCCCTGGCGGCCGTGCTTTCCATGCGGCCCAAGCTCCTGCTCCTGGACGAACCGACCAACGACCTGGACCCGGTTGCCGCGACCCTGCTGGTGGACACCTTGAACGGCCTGGGGCTACCCTTTCTGGCCGTGTCCCACGACGCGACCTTTCTCGGCCGGGTCTGCACCGGCATGCTGCGCCTGGAAAACGGCCTGCTGCGCCCCGTGGAGGAACAGCCATGATCACCGCCCATACCCTTGTGGACGGCCTGGGCGACGCCATGGGCGCGGTGGTCTCCAACAATCTGAACGAGGTCATGAAATTCCTCACCGGCATGACCATCATCCTGGTGATCCCCACAATCATCGCCGGCATTTACGGCATGAACATGTTCCTGGCCCCGGCCGACAACCCCTGGGCCTTTGGGGCCATGCTGGCCCTTTGCCTCGTGCTCTGCGGTTCAGTTATGCTTTACTTCCGCCGCAAGAACTGCTTGTAAAAAAGGGCCGCATCCGCAGCCCTTTTTTACAAGCGAAAATCCCGTAATATCTTAAGCGGCATGCAAAACCGCGCCGTTTTCAGCGCGTTGACCACCTGGCTGATCCGGGCCTGCCCGACCGCGCTCATCAGCATCAGGGCCTCATCGCCGGCCAGACCGGTCTCTTGTTGCAGCAGATCGTGCATGTGGAGTACCGACAGGCGCACGGCTTCGTCCGTACTTTCGGCGCTAGAGCATTTCACACTTGAAATGCTCGCAAGGATTTGTCGGCAAATCATTGCCGTCAAATAGGCGTAGGCGGGCTTTGCCCGCCGTTAAGCGACTATTTGAAGCGTAAACTGCTCTAAAGCATTTCACACTTGAAATGCTCGCAAGGATTTGTCGGCAAATCCTTGCCGCCAAATAGGCGTAGGCGGGCTTTGCCCGCCGTTAAGCGACTATTTGAAGCGTAAACTGCTCTAAAGACTTCCGGCACTTCTTTGTAGCCTTTGCTCTTCACATAGCCGATGGCCAGGCCCGCGGCAAGCCAGGCAAAGCCGATGATCTGGGTCATGTGGTCAAAGCCGCTCCAGACATAGAGCAGAATGGCCATGCCGATCATCGGGCAGATCAAATAACGCCGGCAGCCCGCGAGGTCGCGCCGGCCTTCGCGGATGAAAAAGAACCAGAAAACCGCGAAGTTGAGCATCACGAACGAGGTAATCGCCCCGAAGTTGACCAGCTTGGTCAGTTGCTCGTCGGTGAACACGGCGGCGCAGACGGCGGCCGTCCGAGCCGGAAAATTCCCGCCGGCAAAAGGGCAAACCTGGCCGGCCGGCGGTGACTTGTAGACTTCACACTGCCCTTTTGTTAGAAATGATTCCTTAATTTTTTCATAAAGGGAGCACATGCCGCATGGCCAAAAAACCCGCCCAAACCCCGGAAGAGATTCGCCTGGAGGCCTTGAGCACCGCGCTGGAGACCATTGAGAAGAAGCACGGCAAGGGTGCAATCATGAAGTTGTCGGACACCACCCACGCCAATATCGCGGTGATTCCTACGGGGTCCATCGGCCTGGATCTGGCCTTGGGCGTGGGCGGCATCCCCCGTGGCCGGGTATCGGAAATTTACGGCCCGGAATCGTCGGGCAAAACCACCCTGACCTTACATATCATTGCCGAATGCCAAAAGCTGGGCGGCACCTGCGCCTTCATCGACGCCGAGCACGCCCTGGATTTGCAGTATGCCAAACGCCTGGGAGTAAAGACCGACGAGTTGCTGATCTCTCAGCCGGACTACGGCGAGCAGGCTCTGGAAATCGCCGATCTTCTGGTGCGCTCCGGGGCCGTCGACCTGGTGGTCATCGACTCGGTGGCCGCGCTCATCCCCCAGGCCGAGCTCGAAGGCAACATGGGCGAAACCCAGGTGGGCGGCCAGGCCCGGCTGATGTCGCACGCCCTGCGCAAGCTGACCGGCTCGATCCACAAATCGCGCACGGCGGTGATCTTCATCAACCAGATCCGCATGAAAATCGGCGTCACCGGCTACGGCAGCCCGGAGACGACCACCGGCGGCCACGCCCTGAAGTTTTACGCCACGGTGCGCATGGACATCCGCAAGATCCAGACCCTCAAGGACAAGGAAGAAAGCTTCGGCAACCGGACCAAGGTCAAGGTGGTCAAAAACAAGGTGGCCCCGCCCTTCCGCGTGGCCCTGTTCGATATCCTCTACGGAACGGGCATTTCACGCACGGGCGAGATTCTGGATCTCGGCGTTGATTGCGGCATTGTTGAAAAGAGCGGCTCCTGGCTTTCCTACGACAAGGAGCGTCTGGGCCAGGGCAAGGAAAACGCCCGGGCCCTGCTGGAAGAAAACGCCGAACTGCGTCTGGCCATTGAAAAAAGAATCATTGAACATCTCGGCATGAACCCCGATAAATTGGCTACTGTGGAAGAAGAAGAGCTTGAGACTGCTGCCGCCGAAACCGAATAAAACGAATTGTTCTAAAGGAGCTTTTTTGTGTTGACCACCAACGAAATTCGTCGGCGTTTCCTGGCCTATTACCAACAGAACGGGCACGAGATCGTGCGTTCCTCCTCACTGGTACCCAAGGATGATCCTTCTCTGCTTTTCACCAACTCCGGCATGGTGCAGTTCAAGAAGATCTTCCAGGGCCTGGAGAAGCGCGCCTACACCCGGGCGACAACGGCCCAAAAATGCCTGCGCGTGGGCGGCAAGCACAACGACCTGGAAAACGTCGGCCGCACGGCCCGGCACCATACCTTTTTCGAGATGCTCGGCAACTTTTCCTTTGGCGACTACTTCAAAGAAGACGCCATCAAGTTCGCCTGGCACTTTCTGACCAAAGAGCTGGAGCTGCCCGAAGACAAGCTTTACGCCACCATCTTTCTCGATGACGACGAGGCCGAGCAACTCTGGCTGGCCCACACCTCCATTCCCAAAGAGCGGATCATCCGCATGGGCGAGAAGGACAACTTCTGGCGCATGGGCGACACCGGTCCCTGCGGCCCCTGCTCGGAAATTCTCATCGACCAGGGCGAGCACATGACCTGCGGGCCCGACTGCGGCATCGGCAAGTGCGACTGCGACCGCTTTCTGGAAATCTGGAACCTGGTGTTCATGCAGTTCAATGAGACCGCGCCGGGCAAGCGCGAGCCCCTGCCCAAGCCGAGCATCGACACCGGCATGGGCCTGGAGCGAGTCTCGGCCGTGTGCCAGGGCGTTTATTCCAACTTCGACGGCGATTTGTTCAGGCAGATCATTGTCCACGCGGCCGATCTGGCCGGGGTGAAATACAGCCGCAGCGCGCCCGACACCAACGACACCGACACGGCTCTGCGGGTTGTGGCCGACCACAGCCGGGCCATCGCCTTCATGGTGGCCGACGGGATCATGCCCTCCAACGAGGGCCGGGGTTATGTGCTGCGCCGGCTGATCCGCCGGGCCTACCGCTTCGGCCGGCTCATCGGCATGCCCAAGGCCTTTTTGTACAAAACGGCCGACAACGTGGTCGACCAGATGGGCGATGACTTTCCCGAGTTGCGCACCGGCCGCGAGTTCATGGTCCGGGTGATCAAAGAAGAGGAAGATCGCTTCGACAAGACCCTGGACAAGGGCCTGTCCCTGCTTGAAGAAGAAATGGCCGGCCTGGAAAAGGCCGGGCAAAAGGCCGTGCCGGGCGCCGTGGCCTTCAAGCTGTACGACACCTACGGCTTCCCTCTGGACATCATCAACGACGTGGCCGAAAAACGCGGCTTTTCCGTGGACGAGGACGGCTTCAAGATCTGCATGGACGAGCAGAAAAAGCGTGCCAAAGCGGCCTGGAAAGGCTCGGGCGAGACCGATCTGGCCGCCCGCTTCGCCGCCCTGCTTGAAGACGGCCTGCACTCGACCTTCACCGGCTACGAGGCTCTGTCCGGCGCCTCGCGGATCATCGCCCTGCTCGATGCCGAAGGCTCGGCCGTACCCGTGCTGCCCAAAGGCGCCAAGGGCTTTGCCGTGGCCGGCGTCACCCCGTTCTACGGCGCTTCCGGCGGCCAGGTAGGCGACACCGGCCGCATGACCACGCCTCTCGGCGCGGCCCAGGTGCTCGATACCCTGAAGGCCTCGCCCGAACTGACCCTCCATCAGATCGAGGTCTCCGAAGGCGAGATCCTTCTGGATTCCGAAGTGGATCTGCTGGTGGAGGAAGGCGCGCGCCTGGCCTCGGCCCGCAACCACACCTGCACCCACCTGCTGCACGCCGCCCTGCAGGCCGTGCTCGGCGAGCATGCCCGCCAGGCCGGTTCGCTGGTGGCGCCCGACCGCCTGCGCTTCGACTTCCATCACTTCACGGCCATGACCCCCGAAGAACTCGCCGAGGTCGAGCGCCGGGTCAATGCCGCCATTCTGGCCGACCGTCCCCTGGCCGCGGAGCACATGGCCTATGACGCGGCCGTGGCCGGCGGGGCCATGGCCCTGTTCGGCGAAAAATACGCCGACAACGTGCGCGTGGTGCGCATTGAAGGCGAGTCGGTCGAGTTGTGCGGCGGCACCCACCTGGACCGCACCGGCCGGGCCGGGGCCTTCGCGATTACTTCCGAGGCCGGGGTGGCGGCCGGCATCCGGCGCATTGAAGCCGTGACCGGCTGGAATACCCTGGAACTGTTCAACACCCAGCGCCATGAACTGGCCGACCTTTACGGACTGACCAAAAGCCGGCCGGGTGAACTGGTCCACCGGGTCGCCGCCCTGCAGGAAGAGGTCCGGGCTCTGCGCCGGGATCTGGCCAAGGCCGAAGGCCGGGCCGCCGGGGCCGGCGCGGCCGAACTGGCCGCGGCGGTCGAAACCGTGGCCGGGGTGCCGGTGGTCTGCGCCGCGACCGGCGCGCCGAACATGAAGGCCCTGCGCGAACTGGCCGACGACGTGCGCTCGCGTCTGGCCTCGGGCATTCTCTGTCTGACGGCCGAAGAAGACGGCAAGGCCCACATGATTGTGGCGGTTTCCAAAGACCTGCAGACCCGCTTCAACGCCTCCGACTTGATCAAGATCGCGGCCGCGCCCATCGACGGCTCCGGCGGCGGCCGGCCGGATCTGGCCCAGGCCGGCGGCGCCAACCCGGCCGGGGCCGAAGCGGGCTTTGCCGCCCTGAAAACGGCCCTTTCCGTCTGATCCCAATACGAGAACACGCATCTCTTTGTCCCGGGTCGGCGCCACAGCGCGGCCCGGGATTTTTTTGTTGCGCCAAGCCGCTTCGGCCTTCTTCCGCCAGCCCGGGACACAGGCAGTTATTTATTATAAAATAACGATTACCATATATAATATTTTATATTTACGCTTGACATATCAAATGCTCTTGATAGGAATCTATCGTAAGGATAATCTAACAATATTGTATACTCGAAGGAACAATCGCCCGTGTGTGACGACAAAGCGCCGGCCGATGCATCGTTGCTTCGCTCAAGGGACGCCGTTCGGATGAAAGACGACAATGCCGCTCCCGCCGGCGGCGGGAGCCGGCGCAGCAATGTTCCCCTCAAGCTTTTCTTTCTGCTGGTCTGCCTGGCCTGGACCCTGGTGATTTTTGTCTCGCTCTGGTACAATCTGCGCGAAATCCGGGTTCACGCCTTTGATTCGGCCCGGCTCCAGGCCCGCACGGCCTTTGAAAAAGACGTCATGTACCGGCGCTGGAACTCGGTGCACGGAGGCATCTTTGTTTTCGTCACCAACAGCACGCGTCCCAATCCCTATCTGAACAACCCCGGGCGAGATCTCACCGTTGATGACGGCCGGCTGCTGACCAAGATCAACCCGGCCTTCATGACCCGCCTGGTACATGAGCTCGGCGCCTCGCAATCGGGGGTAATCGGGCACATCACCAGCACCAGACCCATTCGCGCAGGCAACGCTCCCGATGCCTGGGAACGGACCGGCCTGGGAAAGATCGAAAGCGGCGAAGCTGAAGAAGTGGCTGAAATCCAGCCCCTGGGCAAGAGAGAATACCTGCGTCTGATCCGCGGGCTGACCACCGAGCAGAGCTGCATCGCCTGCCACCCCGACTACACTGTGGGCAGCGTGCGCGGCGGCATCAGCGTGTCCGTACCCATGGAACCGTTTCTCGAAACCGCGTCCCGCTCGTCGCAAATCCTTTTCGGCTCGCACATGGGCATCTGGCTGGTGGGCCTGCTGGGCCTGTCTTTCGGCACCAAACGCCTGGCCGTCGGACTGCGCGAGCGCGACAAGGCCGAACAATCGCTGCGTGAACTGACCGACGAACTGGAGGAGCGGGTGCGCCGGCGCACCGCCGACCTCAACCGGCGCCGGGGCGAACTGCAGGCCGTCATGGAAAACGCCGGGGCCGGCATCTTTCTTCAGGATGAGAGCGGCGCCTACATTCTGGTCAACTCCAGGTTTGCGGCCATGCTCGACAAAAGCGTGGACGACGTGGTCGGACGTAACGCCCGAGCCCTTCTGGCCCCGGAGGTGCATAATCGCCTGGCCGTCCACGAGGCCCGGGCCGCGGCTGAACGCGCCTGCCTGGAGCTGACAAACGCCTTTGCCGTCCCGGACGGCTCCACCTTCAGCTGGTTCAGCTTCCCAGTGTTTGAAGGAGAACGCCTGCTCGGCATGGGTGGCCTGGTGGTCGACATGACCGAGCGCGAACGCCTGGAGCGGGTGCTGCGCGAGGCCAGAGACGAGGCGGAAAAGGCCTCGCGCGCCAAAAGCGATTTCCTGGCCAACATGAGCCACGAAATCCGCACGCCCTTGAACGGGGTCATCGGCATGGCCGATCTCTTGCTGCGCACCCGGCTCTCGCCCGATCAGGCCTCCATGGCGGCGGCCATTAAAACCAGTGGCGACAGCCTGCTGGTGGTGCTCAACGATGTGCTGGACATCTCCAAAATAGAAGCCGGCAAACTCAGCCTGGAATCCGCCCCCTTCCTGCTGCGCGACGTGCTCTTTGACGCCATCAAGGGCCTCACGCCCATTGCCTTCAAAAAGAACATCGAGATGATTCTGCATATCTCGCCCCAAGTGCCGGATCAGGTGACGGGCGACCCCGGCCGGCTGCGCCAGATTCTGCTGAACCTGGTGGGCAACGCCCTGAAATTCACCGAACATGGCGAGGTGGTCGTCACTGCCCTGCCTGTTTCGCAAACCGAGCAGACCGCCCTGCTGCGCTTTTCGGTCACCGACACGGGCATCGGCATTGCGCCCGAAAAGCAAAAAAGTATCTTCAACGCCTTTGAGCAGGCCGACACCTCCACCACCCGTAAATACGGCGGCACCGGCCTGGGGCTGGCCATCTGCTCGAGCCTGCTGCGCCTCATGGGCTCCAGGCTGGAACTGAAGAGCCACCCCGGTTTCGGATCAAGCTTCTGGTTCGAGCTCGAACTGCCCGTGGATACCGGCACGGCGCCGCAAAAACCCCTGGTCTGCGCCGAAGCGATCAAGGGCCGGCACGTGCTCATCGTCGACGACAACGAAACCAACCTGCGCATTCTCAACGAAACCCTGGCCGGCTGGGGCCTTGAGGTGCGCCGAAGCAAATCGGCGGACGAAGCCCTGGCCCTGGCCAAGGTGGCGGCCGGGTCCAAGCGGCCTTTCCAGATTATTCTCAGCGACCTGCAGATGCCCGAAAAGGACGGAGTGGACCTCTTGCGCGCCGTGCGGGCCGACGCCGAGCTCAAAGATCTGCCGATCATCCTGCTGACCTCGGGCAACCTGCCCACTGCGGTCATGAGCGAAACCGGCAAGCCCGGGTTTTTCCAGGCCGTGCTCGACAAGCCGGTGCGCCCGGAAACCCTGCTGCGCGCCATGGCCGCGGCCCTGGATATCTGGGAAAGTTACGACGGGCAAGAAATCGAACGCAGCGCCAAACAAGAGATCGAGGCCGTGCCCAAGGGCGCAGCCTTAAGGGTGCTGCTGGCCGAAGACGTGGAAATGAACCAGATGGTCGCCACCCGCATGCTCAACGAACTGGGGCATGAGGTGGTGGTGGCGGGCGACGGCAAACAGGCTCTGGAAGCCCTGCGCGCCGAAGCCTACGACCTGGTCTTCATGGACATCCAGATGCCGGTCATGGACGGCATCCAGGCCACGCTGGCCATCCGCGAAATGGAGCGCCAGGGCATCATCGAGGACAAGGTCCGCATCGTGGCCATGACGGCCAACGCCCTGAAAGGCGACCGGGACAAATATCTTTCCGTGGGCATGGACGGCTATATTGCCAAGCCAATTCTGCTCGGCAACCTGCGCAAAGTCATTGCCGAGGTCATGCAGTACGGGCAGACGCCCGCGTCCGCCGAATGCGCTCCGGTTGCGCAGGGGCACCGGACGGGCGAAGGCGGCTGGTACGATGTGCTCGAAGCCGGCAAGGACGGCGCGGCCCCGGCCGAAGGCCCCGGAACCCCGGCGGAATCTGCGGAGATCGACACGACCGGGGAAGCGGACGCCATCAATTGGCCCATGCTGGAACGCAGCTTCTCCGGCAACGAGGAATTCATCCGCGAGAGCATGCGCCTGTATCTGCGTGACGCGCCCAAGCTGGCCCAGGACGCGGCCGACGCCCTGGCCCGTTCCGACAACTCCGGCCTGACCGTGGCCGCCCACGCTCTGAAGGGCATCACCGGCTACTTCACCCGCAGCGGCGCCTATTCTCTGGCCCTGGCCCTGGAAGAAGCGGGCCGAGCCGGGCTGCAGGACAGGCGGGCCGAGGCCGAGCGCCTGTTGGAAGAGCTCAATGCCCACATCGGCTTGATTTTTACCGAGATGAAAGAGTACATGGAGAAGAACCGGGCGTGACTTTTTAAGCCTGTGTCGATTTCCCTTTGGAGTGCCTATGCATATCTTGTTCGCCGAAGATCAAGAAACCGCCCGCTACTTTCTGGCCTCGCACCTGCGGGCCATGGGGCACACGGTCACCGAGGCCGCCAACGGCCAGGAGGCTCTGAACGGCCTGACCGTCAATCTCTTTGCCCCGGACTCCGAAGAAATCGGCATGCTGATTACCGACTGGGACATGCCTATCATGAACGGGGTGGAGTTGGCCAAGCGGGCCCGGGCTCTGCGCGAGGCCCAGTATCTCTACATCATCCTGCTCACGGGCAAGGGCGATTTTTCCGACCGGCTGCACGGCTTTGCCGAAGGCGGGGTGGACGACTATGTGGTCAAACCCTTTGAGATCGACGAACTCAAGCTGCGCATCCAGGTGGGTATCCGGGTCATCGAAGCCGAGCGCTCTCTGCGCGAATACACCCAGGGCCTGGAACGCATCGTGCGCTCCCAGACCCAGGCCATCCGCGACACCCAGGCCGAAATCATCTCGCGCCTGTTCAACGCCCTGCTCTCGCGCCACGCCGAAACCGGCAGCCACGTGCGCCGCATCGGCATCATGAGCGCCTTTCTGGCCGAAAAACTGGGCTGGAACACCAACCAGGTGGACATCATCAGGGCGGCCGCGCCCCTGCACGACGTGGGCAAGATCGGCATCTCCGACGCCATTCTGCTCAAACCCGGCCCGCTCACGGCCGACGAGCGGCTGATCATCCAGCAGCACACCAGCATCGGCGGCAAGATCCTTTCCAGTTCCAAGAGTCTGCTGATCCAGATGGCCGAGCGCATCGCCCTGTGGCACCACGAAAACTGGGACGGCTCGGGCTACCCGCACCGCCTGGCCGGCGACAACATCCCCATGGAGGCGCGCATCGTCTCGCTGGTGGACGTCTATGACGCCCTGCGCTCCGACCGGGTCTACCGGCGCGGCCTGGACGAAGAGGCCGTGCTCGACATCCTGGAGCGCGGCCGGGGCACCAAGTTCCAGCCGGAGCTCTTCGACCTCTTTGTCAAACACCTGCCGTCCATCCAGCACGTGCTCCACGCCGGCGAGGAGATGGACCTGACGCCGCTGATTGCCGAAGCGTAGGGCCGTGCCTGGGAACAGGCGGAGCTTACCTGATCCCCAACAGCCGCAACAACTCCGCATCCCGCTCGCGCGATCTGCCCGGCACGGTCAGGTAGTCGCCGACCATGATCCCGCCGGCCCCGGCCTGGAAGACCAGGTCGGCCCATTGGCCCAGGGTCTGGCCCCGGCCGCCGCAGACAATGATGTCCTGGCCGGGCAGGATCAGCCGGGCCAGGGCGATCAGCCGCAAGGCCTCGGCCGGTTGCAGGGCCGGAGCCTGCTCCAGGGGTGTGCCCGGAATGGGAATGAGGAAATTCAGGGGCACGGAATCAACCCCCTGTTCACGCAGGCAGGCCAGCAACTCGATACGTTGGGCCCAGGTTTCGCCCAGGCCGAAGATGCCGCCCGAGCAGAGCAGCAGCCCGGCCCGCTTGGCGTGGCCCAGGGTTTCCAGGCGTTGCTCCCAGGTGTGGCTGGTGCAGACTTGGGGGTAAAAGTCCCGGCTGGTCTCGAGGTTGTGGTGGCAGCCGGCATAGCCCGCCTGGCGCAGCATCACGGCCTGATCCTCGTTCAGAATGCCGAACGAGGCGCACAGGCGCAGGTCCAGGCGCTCCACGATGCGCCGGCCGGCCTCGCAGAGCCGCTCCAACTCCCGAGGATTGGGCCCGCCCCCGGCGGTGACGATGCCGCAGCAGTCCACGCCCAAGGCGGCCACGGCCTCGGCCCGGCGCAGCAATTCGTCCGCCGAAAGCAACGGCTGCACCGGCCCGCGTTCGCGCCGGCGGGCCGACTGGGCGCAAAAGGCGCAATCTTCGCCGCAGTTGCCGGACTTGGCATTGATGATCGAGCAGGTGCAGCGGCGCGCGCCGGCGGCGAAAAAGGCGGTCCCGGCCAGAGCGAACAGATCCGGCAGGAGCTCGGCCGGCAGGTACGCCAGAGCGAGAGCGTCTTCGGGGTCAAGCCCCTTTCCGGCAACCGCGCCGGCAAAAATCCGGGCCGGCAATTGTTCTTTGGCCGTATTCATTCGTCTTCCAGCGAGGCGACAAAGCCCGGCATTTCCAAACGGTAATGGCAAAGAAGGAATTCGCCCGGCTCTCCTCCACCGCCGTATAGGGTGTCGCCGCGCAACGGATGCCCCAGGCCGGCCAGGTGGGCGCGAATCTGGTGCCTGGCCCCGCGTTTGATCTGCACCCGCACCAGACAGCCGGCCGTGGGTTGCCCGGACACAAGATGCAGGGGAAAAACCCGGGTCTGCCGGGCCGGGTCGATATCGTCCTCGGGCAGCAGCAGGGTCTTTTTGCGGCCGGCCGTGTCCAGGCCCTTGGCCGTGACCAGCGGGGCCGCGACCTCGCCCTCGACCAGGGCCAGATAATATTTGTCCACCTCGCCTGCCCGCTCCTGCCGGCGAAAACGAGCCGCGGCCTCGGGCTCGAAGGCGCCGACCACCAGCCCGGCCGTGGGCGCGTCCAGTCGGGTGAGCAGGCGCGGCGGCTCCACGGGCAGGCCCGGCCGTTCGGCCCGGAACATGCGCCAGAGATCCGGCAGCAGCCCCTCCAGCGAGGCGTTGGCGCCCCCGGCCAGGGCGGCGCTGTGCAGCCCGGTCGGCTTGAACAGGGCGACGAATTCCTGCGTCCAGGCAGCCAGACGCACCCCGCAAGCCTCGGGATCGGGCGCGATTGCCCCAGGCAGGGGTTCCAGCACAAGGGTTGCGCCACCGCTCAGGCGGTGAGCCGGGCTGCACTCGCAGCCGTCCAGTAAAATACGGCAATGCTCCCACAAGCGGCGACGGCCGCGCAGGCCGAGCCCGGGGAACACATCGGCCAAGGCCGCATCCAGGCGCTTTCCAGCGGCGCTTTCGGGGATCTGAAAATGGACTGTTTTGGTCGGGATATGAAAAGACATGGCCCTCTATAGCCCAAAGCCCCGGCCTTGCCAAGAGTGGAATAAGTATTCTTTACACCGGCCGGTCGGCAGAGTAGATGAACATTGAAGATGCTCATCTACTCTGCCGAGCCCGCAAGCGGGCGCCCGCTTGCGGGCTCGTTCACAAGTCCGTCGGCGAGATGGCTTCATAGACGCTTTCAAAGTAAAATTGTTCGAAAAAACGCGAAAACCACACAACGAGGTGGGGGCAATGGAAGTTTTGGGAGCATTGATACTGGCCGCCGGCAAGGGCACGCGCATGCACAGCCCCCGGCCCAAAGTGCTGCAGCGCCTGCTTGAGGCACCCATGCTGCACTATGTATATGCGGCCGCCGCGCCCCTGACCGGGGAGCGCACCTGGACGATGATCGGCCACGGCGCGGACGAGGTGCGGGGCGCCTTCCCGGAGCAGGCCGGCCGGATGATCCTGCAGGCCGAGCAACTGGGCACGGGACATGCTCTGATGACCGCCCTGCCGCATCTGCAGGCCGCCGGGCTTTCCCGCCTGCTGGTGATCAACGGCGACACCCCGCTGCTGCGCCACTCCCAGCTCACAACCTTTGTTCAGGCCTGCGGCGACGCCGACCTCGGCTTTCTGACCCTGACCCCCCCCGACCCGGCCGCCTTCGGCCTGGTGGTGCGGCAGGGCGGCAGGCCCACGGCCGTGGTCGAAGCCAAAGACTACGACCCGGCCAAACACGGCCCGCACACGGGCGAAATCAACGCGGGCATCTATTGCCTGCGCCTGGAACGGGTCGCGCCCCTGCTGCGAAAACTGACCAACAAGAACAAATCCGGCGAATACTACATCACCGATATCATCGGCCTGGCGGCCGAAGCCGGCCTGTGGGTGGAAGCCGTGAACTTCGGCGACGAGGCCGATCTTCTGGGCATCAACAGCCCCCTTGAGCTGGCCGCCGGCGAAGAGCGCCTGCGCGCCCGCCTGGTTGAAGAGGCCCTGCGCGCCGGGGTGCTCATCCACAACCCGGCGGCCGTGCGCCTGGGCCCGCGGGCCGTGCTCGAACCCGGGGCGGAGATCACCGGGCCGTGCGAAATTTACGGGGCCTCGCGCCTGGCCAAGGGCGCGCGTGTCGATTCACACTGCCGGCTGGAAAACGTGACCCTGGAGGCGGAAGCCCGGGTATTCTCCTTCTGCCACCTGGAAGACGCCCGAGTGGGGCCGGACTGCCGGGTGGGCCCCTATGCCCGCCTGCGGCCCGGCGCCGTGCTGGAGGAAAAGGCCAGGGCCGGCAACTTCGTGGAAGTGAAAAAGGCCCGCCTGTGCGCGGGCGCCAAGGTCAACCACCTGACCTACGTGGGCGACGCCGAGGTCGGGGCCGGGGCCAACGTGGGCGCGGGCACGATCACCTGCAACTACGACGGCAAAAACAAGCATTTCACCCGTATCGGCGCGGGCGCCTTCATCGGTTCGAACACCGCCCTGGTGGCCCCGGTGAGTGTGGGCGCGGGCGCCATGGTAGGGGCGGGCTCGGTGATCACCAAAGACGTTCCCGAAGGGCAGATCGCCATTGCCCGCGGCCGGCAGGTGAACTTGGAGCGAAAAAAGTCGTCTTGAACCCCTCCCACTGCGAGTGCAACCGGGGCGAAAAAGACACGGGTATCTTTGTTTCCGCCTCTTGCCTTTGGGATCGAATCGGATTAACCTGCACTTATGGAACTGCTGGATCAACTGGAACGGCGCGTGGCCGCGCTGCTGACCAAGCTGGAAGAGCTTGAGCGCGAAAATGCCGAATTGCGCGCCGCCTCGGGTGAGGCGGCCGCGGCGCAGGAAGCGGAAATCCGCCGCCTTGCCGCCGCTCTGGAGGATGAACGGCAAAAAAATACTTCCGCGCTTGTGCGGGTCGAGACCCTTGTCGAACGTATCAAGGAGCGGATGGAACCCGAGTAAACCATGCGTCGGCACACTTTGTCGGTCCTGGGGCAGGAAGTCTCATTCAAGGCTGAAGCCGACCCAGGGCGGGTTGAGCGGGCGTGTGCATTGCTTGAGGAACGGTTTGAACGGCTTGCCCGGAACGGCGGACATTTAAGCAAAGAGAAGCTTCTCACCTTTCTGGCCCTGGCTCTGGCAGACGACTACGTCACCTTGCGCGAGCGCTGGGAAGACCGCGAAAAGCGGCTGGAAGATCTTCTCGCAGGCATAGAGAAAGCGACGGGTAACTCCGTCTGAAGGTGAACCCTGGGGTGCAGGTGGCGGTCATAGTCGCCGGCCTCACAATCAAGAAGAAAGGGATTTGACGACGACTCTGTGTGCATGCCCGGCTTGTCCGGGAAACCTGACGGGTCTCCGATTTTCCCACCGTAGGTTGCCATAAGGTCCTGCGGGATGGTGACCGCACGGCACCACCGGGGTTTCACCTTCTCCCCATCTCTCCCACAGCCCGCCGTGGTTCCGCGGCGAGTCCGCTCCGTGTAAAGCCCTGCCGGGCTTTTTCTTGTGTCCGGCCAGAGGTGTTCTTTTTTTATTTCGCGCGCGGCGGCCCCCGCCGATCCGTTCCCCCCGCGCCGGGGGTATACATAGATGAGGTCTTCATGGAAACCTTCAGCCTGATTCTAGCCCTTGCCTCACTTATTGTCGGTATCCCGGTAGGTGTCTTTCTCTCCAAAATCCTGGCCGCCAGACGCATGGCCGCGGCGGGCGAACTTGCCAAACGCATCGTGGAAGAGGCCCGCAAAGAGGCCCAGGCCCAAAAAAAAGAACTCATCATTCAGGGCAAAGACGAGGTTCTCGAGGCCAAGCGCCTGATGGAGCAGGAGATCAAGGAGCAGGAACGCGAGGTCAAGGCCAAAGATAAAAAATTGCAGGAACACAGCGAAAAGCTGGAGCAAAAGCTGGAAAACGCCCGCCGGCAGGAGCAGGAAATCATCCTGACCGAAAAGGAGTTTGCCCGGCGCGAAAAAAAGCTGGAAGAAACCGAGGCCGTGCTGGCCGACCGCCTGCAGGAACAGGAAAAACGCCTGCAGAGCATTTCCGGCCTGACCGCCGAAGAAGCCAAAGCCCAGTTGCTTGAAGAAGTCGAGGCCAAAACCCGCCACGAAGCGGCCAAGATGATGCGTCTGATCGAAAGCGAGGCCCGCGAAACCGCCTCGCGCAAGGCCAAAGAAATTCTGGCCACGGCCATCCAGCGCTATGCCGGCGACTACGTGGCCGAGCAGACCGTCACGGCCGTGACCCTGCCCAGTGAAGATATGAAGGGCCGAATCATCGGCCGCGAAGGCCGCAACATCCGCGCCCTTGAAGCGGCCACCGGCGTGGATCTGATCATCGACGACACCCCGGAAACGGTCATTCTTTCGGCTTACAGCCCCCTGCGCCGGCAGGTGGCCAAAATGTCCCTGGAGCGCCTGATCCAGGACGGCCGCATCCACCCTGCCCGCATCGAGGACATC
Source organism: Desulfovibrio sp. (assembly GCA_031553235.1). Classification (GTDB taxonomy): domain Bacteria; phylum Desulfobacterota; class Desulfovibrionia; order Desulfovibrionales; family Desulfovibrionaceae; genus Frigididesulfovibrio. Next base: position 3,763 of record JAVBLS010000043.1, on the reverse strand, counting down.
GTCAAAAAGGTTGAGCAGGAACTGGAAGTGCACGTGCGCGAGGTGGGCGAACAGGCCACCTTTGACGCCGGGGTGCACGGCATCCACCCGGACATCGTCCGCCTGCTCGGGCAGCTCAAATTCCGCACCAGCTTCTCGCAGAACGTGCTGCAGCACTCCCTTGAAGTGGCCTCGCTCTGCGGGGTCATGGCCGCCGAGCTGGATCTCGACATCAAAAAAGCCAAGCGGGCCGGCCTACTGCACGATCTGGGCAAGGCCCTGGACCACGAGGTGGAAGGCTCGCACGCCACCATCGGCGCCGATGTGGCCAGAAAATACGGCGAGAACAAAGATATCATCAACGCCATTGCCGCCCACCACGAGGACGTGCCGCCCAAGACGGCCATGGCCGTGCTGGTGCAGGCCGCCGACTGCCTCTCGGGCGCGCGGCCCGGAGCCCGCAAGGAACTGCTCGAAAACTACACCAAACGCCTGGAAGACCTGGAAAACATCGCCATGGAATTCGAGGGCGTTTCCAAGGCCTTCGCCATCCAGGCCGGCCGCGAGGTGCGGGTGATGGTCAACTCCGAAGAGTTGGACGACGACGCCACCTTCCTGCTCTGCAAGGACGTGGCCGAAAAAATCGAGCGCAACCTCACCTACCCCGGGCAGATCCGGGTCACGGTCATCCGCGAGCGCCGGGCCGTGGGCTTTGCCAAGTAGGCTCGGGACCGGCGTGCGGCTGCCCTTTGTCAAACTCCTGCCGGGCGGCAATCCCACCATTTTGCTGCCCGGCCCAAGCGTGCCCTCCGGTCGGCTGGCCGAGATTTCCGCCCGGCTGATGCACCCCCTGCACTTGGCCGCCGAACAGGTGGGCGCGCTCTTTGCCGACGAAGAAGTACCGCGCCTGGAAATGATGGGCGGCGAGTTCTGCGTCAACGCCGCCCGCTCCGCCGCCTTTGAGCTGGCCCTCCTGGGCCGGTTCTCCGTTTTGGACGCCACGACCCGAACGGGCCTGTTGCGGGTCTCCGGTCTGGCCGCTTCCGCGCCGGCCGCCGTGGCCCTGAGCCCCGAAGCCCTGGCCGCCTGCCTGGAACGCCTGGAGGCCGTTCCGCCCGGCCCGTCCGCTCCGCCCCCCGCCCTGCCCCTTGCGGGCGACACCCTGTATTGCGCCGTGCGCGTGCCCCTGGACGGAGCCCGCCTGGAGCACCCAACCCCCGGCACAACCCTGGTGCGTCTGCCCGGCATCTGCCATCTGCTCCTGGATGAAGACCGGCATCCGCAGCCAACGGATCTGTTCGCCGGCTCGCGTGACCTGCGCCTGCGGCACGGCCTTGAAGCCGAACCGGCCGCCGGGGTGATCTGGTGCCGCGAAACGCCCGCGGGCCCGGCGATCACGCCTCTGGTCCGGGTCGCGGCCACAGCTTCGGTCCATGCCGAAACGGCCTGCGGCTCGGCCTCCCTGGCCCTGGCGCTGGCCCGCAAGGCTTCCACTGCCGTGTTTCAGCCCAGCGGCGAGGCCCTGTCCATCAGGCTCGGGCCGGCCCGGGCCTGGGTCTCCGGCCCGGTGACGCTCGTGGCTCGCGGCGAAACCGCCGCCGACTGATCCGGCCCACCCGCCATTCCGCCCGCGCACATCTCCAGTTTGGTCGTCGGTACAGCCCTCCCCTACGCGGCCCCGCAGCGCGGCCGTCGATGCAGCCCCTCAACCCGATCGCAGCACGGCCATCGGATCAAAGGAGCATTCTCAACGTCAATCTTATATATCATATTTACTGTACAGAAATATTTATTTTACCATCTATACAATAAAATAAACGTTATAGATTGCTATAATTAAATAACATATATTTTATCTGCTACAGATCATATAAATTCACGATGATTGCCTCATTTACAGTAGTTATGTCGTTTTTGCCAAAATAAGATCGGATTTTTTTCAGCATAATAAAGATTTTTATTATTTTTCCTTGATTGCAGACCACAGCAAGAGTAATACTGCTATAGAAGTATACAATGGCATGGACAGCCGGCTCTTCCGGCTCCATCCGATGCAAAAACGCCTTACTATGGGGGCTTTATGACGACAAAATACAAGGTCATTACCGGATTTCTTGTGATGATCGCGCTTCTGGCGGTTGTGGCGGTCATGGGATACCGCGACCTGCAGAAATCGAGCGACGGCTTTGAAGAGTATAGGCGCCTGGCCCGTCTCAACCTGGCCACGAGCGATCTGGAAACCGGTCTGTACAGGGCTACATACCACCTCTATCTTTTCATCAACGACAAAAGTCCGAGCCATATGGCCGACGTGGCCAAGGGCATGGAGCAGGCCAAGGACAGCATCGCCGGGGCCGAAGAATTCGTCAAACTGGAGACACGCAAACAGGCCCTGAGAAAAATCGAAACCGCCGTGACCGGCCTCGGGCAGGACATTGAAGGAATTCGCATCGACATCGTCAGGTCCGGCGAAATTATCGAGACGGCGAGAAAAGAAGCCGCGACCATGAATACTTCCCTGATGGCCATGACCAATCAGGCCAAAGGGGTGGGCAACATCGACGCCTTGGCGGCCATTTCCGTTGCCTGGGAGAAGATGGCCGGAGCCCGCGGCGCCGTCGGGATGTTCGCCGTATCGCTGGATGAGACCACAGGCAAGCAGGCCCAGGCCCTTCTCAAGGAGCTTGGCACGGCCGTCGAGGGTATCCGCCCGCTTCTCCACACCGATGAAGGCCTCCGCGCGCATCAGGCCCTGACCGCCGCTCTTGGCGGCTACCAGGCCGCGGTCGACTCCATGATGGATCTCGGGCTGAACTTCGACAAAAAAACCGCCACCCTGGCCGACCGCCTGAAAAATACCTTTGCGGTGACCGGCCCCCTGAGCGGGGAGGTCGACACCCAGATGCGCGAATACGGCAGCAAACTTCTGGAAGACAACACCTCCGGCCAGATGCGCAACTCTCTGGTCGGCGGGGTCGGCATGCTTGTGGGGCTTCTCTTTGCCGCGCTGATCATCTTCGGTCTGGTCCGGGTGCTGCGCAACCTGGCCGAGTTTGCCGCAAGCGTGTCGCGCGGCGATTTCAGCCACAAGTTGAACGTTCGCGAAAAGGGCGAGATCGGCGCCATGGCCGAGGCCATGCGCCAGATTCCCACTGTGCTGACCACGGTCATGCACGATGCCCAAAAACTGGCCGACGGCATCTGCTCCGGCCGCTTCCGCGAGCGCCTCGACACCAAAGCCTTCTCCGGCGCTTTCGGCGAACTGGCCCAGTCGGTCAACTCCGTGGGCGAGGCCTACACCATGGTGCTCGATGAACTGCCTCTGCCGGTGATGAGCTGCGACAAGGACAGTAAAATCAACTTTCTGAACAAAATCGCCCAGGATGCCATCGGCGGCAACTTCACCAACGACGGTTGCTCCGGCCACATGAAGGCCAACGAGTGCGACTCCGACAAGTGCTTCGGCAAGTGCGCCATGGCCCGCAAAGGTCCGCACAGCGGAGAAACCACCATTCACCCCAAGGGCAAGACCATGGAAATCGCCGTGTCCGCCCTGCCCTTGTTCGACCGGAAGCGCGAAGCCGTCGGCTACCTTGAAATCATCACCGACCTCACCGGGATCAAAGAAAAGCAGCGGGTCATGCTCCAGGTGGCCAAGGACGCCTCGGACATCGCCGACCGCGTGGCCGCCGCCTCCGAAGAACTGGCCGCCCAAGTGGAACAGATTTCACGCGGCGCCGAAATGCAGCGCGACCGGGTGACCTCCACGGCCGGGGCCATGACC
>JAVBLS010000005.1:0-85476 GCA_031553235.1 Desulfovibrio sp. | reverse complement strand
CAGCAACATGCCGGCATTTCTCGGGAAGTTCGTTATTGTATAAGCTCCTTACCGCTCAATCCAGAAAAGGCACTCTCGGCGGTCAGGCAGCATTGGTTTGTGGAGAATCAACTCCACTGGGTGCTGGACGTCACCTTCGGAGAGGATGATAGCCGTATAAGGCGAGGCGACGCTGCGGAAAATATGGCGGTCCTGCGCCGTCTGGCTCTCAATATCTGTAAACGCTACGCCAACGGCGATAGTAATCCCAAAAAGTTGAAGAAGGCTGGATGGGACGACTCTTTTAGGGAAAAACTCATTTTCGGCCGGGGCTTATAATGCTCTTGCCCTGACCCCCGCCGTGAGTCGAGTTTCGCGGCGGGGGCTTAACGAGGGTGCGGCCCTCAATTTTCCACGTGCCTTACGAAGCTTTGGCGGCAAAGCGCTCGCGGTTTTTCTGGATCAGAGCAATGGCTTTTTGGGCCAGAGCGGTGACTTCCGGTTTGGAGATTTGCTCGTCGGCGCCGACGGAAAGGCCTTTATGGCGCAGTCTGTCGGTGATCAGGGAGGAGAAGAGCAGCACCGGCAGGTGCTTGAGCACAGGATCGTCCTTGATGCGCTTGCACAGGTTGTGCCCGTCCATCTGGGGCATTTCGATGTCCGAAACCACGCACTGGACGTATTGGTCCACGGGTTTGTTTTCGGTTTCGGCCTTACGTTTGATTTCTTCCAGGCGTTCCCAGGCGGCGCGGCCGTCGCTCACGGCCTCAACCGCGAAACCCGCCCGCTGCAGGAGATCCTTGAGCATTTCGCGGATCACTGTGGAGTCGTCGGCCACCAGGGCGCGGTAGGTGTTGCCGCTGTCCCAGTCTACGGCTTCATCCAGGCGCAGGGCGAGCTGCGGGTTGAGGGCGCCGACGATGCGCTCAAGGTCGAGAAGAAAAATGATTCGCCCCTCAAGCTTGACCACACCGGTGATGGTGTTGCGGGTAAGATTGGATACGTAGGTGTTGGGCGGTTCGACCTCTTCCCAGCTGATCCGGTGGATGCGGTTGACCCCTGAAACCTGGAAGGCCGTGGTCACGTTGTTGAATTCGGTGACGATGACCTTGGGCGATTCGGTTTCGATACGCTTTTTTCCAAGCCAGGCGGAAAGATCCACCAGGGGGATGATCTGCGAACGCAGGTTGAAGGCGCCGAGCACCGACTTGTCGCGCACTTCGGGCAGTTCCGTGACCTTGGGCAGCCGGATGATTTCCAGCACCTTGGCCACGTTCACTCCATAATAGCCTTTATATTGGGTGATACCGTCGCTTTCCATTTCGTCCAGATGGAACTCGACTATTTCCAGCTCGTTGGTCCCGGCCTCCAACAGAATCTTTGTCTGACTCATGGGTATGCAACTCCCCTCTTGTGGGAACGTTGCCCACGTGCTTTTTACGGCGCGGGCGGCCGTGTATCTCACGGCGCGGCATGGGCGCTCCCGCCTGAATTTATGAACAAGGTTCTCTTAAAAAAGGGTTTTCGTCAATATGATTCACGAATAAATCATTGTACAAAAAAAGAAGCAGACTTTGCCGCGCTGTTTGAAGTTTATGCCGATAGGCGCGGCACAGGGGCAGAACCGTCAGGCGAGAAATACTCCAGGCGGTGTCGCTATTCGAAGTGCACGGCAAAGGCAAGCAACCGCGCTTCCACCTCGGCGATGTGCCGTTCGGGAGTGGAGGCGCCGGCTGTGAGGCCGACCCTGCGCCGGCCGGCAAAAAAAGTCGGGTCGAGTTCGTCCGCCTGCTCCACGTGGAGTACGGCCGGGCAACGGGCCGCGGCCACTTCGGCCAGCCGGCGGGTGTTGCCGCTGTTTTTGCCGCCCACCACAACCATGGCTTCGACCCGTGCGGCCAGGGCTTCGGCTTCTTCCTGACGAGTGCGGGTGGCCGCGCAGATGGTGGCCGGCACGGGGATGTCGCGCCCCAGGCGTCGACGAACGATCTCGGCGGCGCGCTCAAAGGCGGTTTGCTCCTGGGTGGTCTGAGCGGCCAGAAACCAGTCTTCGGTCGGGTTTAAATAAATACCCTCCAACTCGGCCAATGAACCGAAGATTTTGGCCCGATTTCCAGCATAAGAGATCAGCCCGCGCACTTCCGGGTGATCGGTTTCGCCGAAGAGCAGCAGGGTTCTGCCCTGGGCGCTTTGCTCGGCAATGGCCAACTGGGCTTTCTTGACCTTGGGGCAGGTGGCGTCGCGGATGTCGGCGCCGGAGGCGTGCAGGCGTTCTTCCACCTCGCGGGGGACGCCGTGGGCCCGGATGATCACCATGTCGCCGGGGCCGGCCGCGGACGGGTCTTCGGAGCCGATTACCCCTTTGGCCGCATAGTCGGCAATAACCAGCGGATTGTGGATGATCGGCCCGTGAGTGAAGATCCGGCCCTTGGCACCTTCGGCCAAGACGGCGTCCAGAGCGCGCAGGGCCAGGCTGACGCCCATACAGAAACCGGCGGATTTTGCCCGAATAAGCTGCATGGTGTTTCTCGTCTACCGAGTCTTGCCCCAGGCCGGGAAGCCGGCGTCGCCGGGGCCGGTGGGCAGCATGGTCGGCTCGCCGCCGAAACGGGTGGTGAAGTAGACGCGTTTGGCGCCGCTACGCGAGGACATGAAGGCGATGAAGTAGCCGTCCGGGGCAAAGGCGGGTTCTTCGTCACTGCCGGGACCGTTGGTGATCTGGCGTTCCTGCCCGGTGCGCAGGTCGGCGACGAAGATACGATGCCCGGCGTCGGTGCGCTTGGCATAGGCCACCAGGGTGCCGTCGGGGCTGATGGAGGGGTCGGTGTTGTAGCTGCCGGTCATGGAAACGCGACGCACCGAACCGGTTGAAAGATCTTTCACGAAAATTTGCGGTCCGCCGGCGCGGCTGGAGGTAAAGGCCATGAGCCGGCCGGAGGCGTCAAACGAAGGCGAAACATCAATGCCGTTGCTGGCCTCAAGCTTGCCTTCCTTCTGGAAGGCGCGGTTAAGCATGAAAATGCTCGGGTTGCGGCCGTCGGTCAGGCCCACGGCCACACGGTTGTCGGGCATAAAGCAGGGACCGATGACCGTGTTGCCGGGAAACTTGATCAACTGGGTGGTCTTGGCCACGACGTCATAGACGCCAAGGGCGTGGCCGCGGGGCTGGATGTTGGAAAAAAGCACAAAGCGGCCGTCGGGCGACCAGGCAGGCGACAGGGACTCGCCCCGGACGTTGGTCAGGCGTTGCAGATGCCGGCCGTTGGGCTTGACGCTCCAGATGTCTTTTTTGTTCGGACCGTCGGATTTGACAAAGGCCATGGTGGAGCGGAAAAAGTCGCCCCGGCCGATGATTGCTTCGAGAAAGTCGGCGCAGAAGCGGTCGGCCACGTCGGCCGCGCCTTCGGAGCCTCCGGCCACATCGTAGCGGTTGCCGAACAGGAACTGTCCTTTGGAAACTTCAAAGGACCGCAGTTCCACCTGATTGGAAGTCACCCAGTTGGTGGTCACCAGCAGGTTGACCCCGGCGGTGAGGAAGCGGTTGAAGTCAATGCCCTGGGCCGTGGGCGAGGTGACCCCGCCGCCGCCCGGAATGCCGCGCGGGTCCAGCAGTTCGACAAAGGGCAGGATGCGCATGTTGTGAGAAATGGCGTCGTTCAGCTCCTGAACGTTGCTCCCCGAACCCGTGGGCTGGGCCAGGACCACCCGGCTGACATTCTGGCCGGCTCCGAAGATGCTGGCCTGAATTTGGGTCGCCCCGGCCGGAGCCGCTCCGAGGGCGAGCAAGAGGAGAAGGCCGCTGAAAAAGAAAAGACGTTTGTGCATGGCAAACCTCGTGGTGTTGACGTGAAGCGCACGACCTATAGCACCGCCGAAAAAAAAAAGCATCCTCCCCCGAGGCCTGATGGTGGGGAGGTGGCGCGCCGGAATGCCTCAGGCGCAAGTACAGCCCGAAAATGCAGAGGAGGCGGTTGGGCGTGTTTTTTGTCGATCTCAACTCAGCAATGCCCGGCGGACGGTCCGGCGAAGCCTCACCATCCACCGGGCATTGCTGAAGATAATTTATTGAAATATTATGTATTTAATGAGCGAGATCATCCGTGTTGAAGGTGATCTCCACTTCGGAATAGCCTGGAGGCGGCGCTTCCAGATGCGAGGCCATGACCGCCTGGACGACCGAAGAGTCGATGTAGGAGTTGCCGGAACTGCGGACGATCTCGGCGCGCTGCACCGTACCGTCGGGGTTGATATACACGTTGACCACGGTTGTGTAGTTTCTGGCTTGGCCGGGCAGAGACCAGTTGGGCCGCACCCGCGAGACCACGCTTTCTCCGTAGGCCCCGACAATGCCCACTCCATCGCCGCCCCGGCCGCCGGGGCCGTCGCCGGAGGCGTCGGTACCCCCACCGCCGCCCACCTCGGCGCGCAGATCGTCCAGGGCGCCGCTCATGGCACCGCGCCCGGTGCTTTTGCCTGAGCTGCCGGCAGAGCCCTTGGCGTCCTTTTCCAGGTTTTTCAAGGCAGCGGCCAGGGAGTCGCCCCTGGGCTTGGCGGGCTCAGGCTTGGCCGCAGGCTTTTCCGGCGCCTTGGCTGCGGCGCTCTTGGCCGGCTCGGGCTTGGGCGCGGGTTTTTCAGGCGCCTTGGCCGTGGCGTTTTTCTGCGGCTCCGGCTTGGCCGTGGCATTGGTCTGGGGCTGTTTTTGGGGCAGAACCAGGGCGTTGGGGTCCACTTGGGGCTTGGCCGAAGCCGTGGGCTTGGGTGGGGTCTCCACCGGCGGACGCTGGGCAGTGGTCGGCTTGGGCTCAGGACGTTCCTGCGGGCGCTCGGGAGCGCGCGGCTCCTGCCGGTCGGCCTGGGCGGCCTCGGGCTTTCTGGCCGTGGCGGGTCTGCCCTCGCGGCCGATGGTCACGGGCCCGAGAATCATAGGGCCTGTCGGCGGGGGCGGGGGCGGGCTATCGCCCAGCACGGGCACAAAGAGCACCAGGGCGAAAACACCCAGGTGCAGCAAAAGAGAGAGCAAAAAGCCCGGCAGGCGAGCTTCGGACACGTTGTTAGCGACCCCCGGCGCGGGAGCGGGCGGGCGTGGCGGGCTGGGTCGCCGGAACGTCCTCATCCAGGCGCTCGGCGACGATGCTCAGGCGCTCGATGCCGGCTTCACGGATTTTGCCCATAATGTAGACCACATCGCCGTAAGGCACATCCTTGTCGGCCTGGAGAAAGAGCTGTTTGTTGCGGCTCTTGACAGTGGCGTTCAGGGCGTAAAACAGGTTTTCCCTGGGGGTCTTGTATTCGTTCAGGTAGATGGTGCCGTTCTTGGAAAGGGTTAGAACCACGTTTTCGGAGTCTGTGGGCAGGGTCTCGACCATGGTGGTTTCGGGCAGTTGCAGGTCGAGCCCCTGGGTCATCATGGGCGCGGTGACCATAAAGATGATCAACAGCACCAGCATGACGTCCACGAAGGGGGTGACGTTGATCTCCGCAACGTACCCCTTGCCGTTGAGCGAGGCGCCCATGCTAGGCACTCCTGGAGGCGTTCGCCGTGGTCCGGGTGTTCAGTTCGCGCTGTACCCGGTTGAGGAACACGCCGGCGAAGTTGACCAGCTCGGCCTCAATATAGGTAACCTTGCCCAGAAACATGTTGTAGCCCACGGTGGCCGGAATGGCCACGAACAGACCAACGGCCGTGGCGATCAGGGCTTCGGAGATGCCCGGAGCCACTGTGGCCAGGTTGGCCGACTTCTGCAGGCCAATCTCGTGGAAAGAGTGCATGATGCCCCAGACCGTGCCGAACAGCCCTATGAAGGGCGCGGTGTTGGCGGCCGTGGCCAGGAAGGAGAGGGACGAGGTCAGTTTGCCCGTGACCTCGCTGACCCCCTGGCGCAACGAGCGGCGCACGTTGTCGGCCACCACGTCGCCGGTGTTGCCTGCTTCTTTCAGGCGGTTGAACTCGGCCACGCCTTGCTGGGCCACGTGGTACAGGGGCGAGGTGTGATCGCCGCCCAGAGACTGCACGGCCTCGCGCAGGTCGCGGGCGTCGGTGAAGCGGCTGAGTCCCTGCTCGGCCTTGCGGTGGGCCGCGTTTAGGGAAAAGAACTTGGAGATGATCAGGGTCCAGCTCGCCAGCGACATGACCAGTAGAAGCAGCAGGACCAACTGGGCCAGAAGGGTGGCATTGAGGATGATGGAAAAAAAGCCTTGTTGCATATGCTGCGCATCTCCCTTTGGAGGAAAAAATTCCGGCGGGCACATGCCCTGAGCGGGAAGTCATTTGCCGATACCCCAAAGCGGCAATTTCATCCAGTAAAAAAATGGCGTTTTCTAGATTTTTTCTAAAAAAGTCGTCCAACCGAAGCAAGCAAGTTCGTGTGAAACATTATAGCTAGCGGACTTTTTTGAACGACGCGCCCTCCAGTTCCAGAAGGGCGCTTTTGCGTTCCAGGCCCCCCGCGTAGCCGGTAAGGGAATGGTCCTTGCCGAGCACCCGGTGGCAGGGCACAATGATGCTTAAAGGGTTGCGTCCCAGGGCCGTACCCACGGCCCGCACGGCGGTCGCCTTGCCCAAGTTGCGGGCGATTTCCCCGTAGGTGGTGCAGGCGCCGTAAGGAATGCCGCGCAGATGTTCCCAGGCCGCGATCTGAAACGGTGTGCCCACGAGTTCCAAGGGTAGGTCGAAGTCGTGGCGCTCGCCGGCGAAGTAGGCCCCAAGTTGCATGACTGCGCTCATAAGCACGACCGGTGGCGGGGGTGGGGTCGGGGTTTTGCGGGCTTTACGCAGATCTTCGGCCAGACCTGCCTTGCAGCCGCAGTCGCCATGCCGAACACCGGGCATGGCCAGGAACGGGGCACGCCGGATGCGCTCTTCGGGTATGGGGGGAAAATGGGCCGCACCCACGAACCAGCAGCCGAGCAGGGTCTTGCCGGTACCGGCCAGGAGCAGGCGCCCCAGGGGGGATTCGGTGACGGCGAAGGAAATGGCCATGATCTCCTCCTGTCTTACAGCACCTCGGCTCCGTCGGGAGTGACCAGAACCATGTATTCCCAACGCACCCCGCCAAGGCCGGAACGGTAGATGCCGGGCTCGACCGTGACCACCATGCCCGGCTGCAGAACGGTCTGTGAAGCGGGGTTCAGACTCGGCGGCTCATGGGTTTGCAGGCCCACGCCGTGGCCCAGGCCGTGGGTGAACAGATGCCCCACGCCCTTACCGTCGAGGAATTTTCGGGTCACGCCGTAGATGTCGCTACAGAGTGCCCCGGGGCGGATGGCCTGTATGGCCAGGGTCTGAGCCTCTTGAATCCAGCCCAGATGATCCTGAAACACCGGGTCGGGCCTGTCGCCCACCCAGAAAGAGCGGGTCTGGTCCGAGCAATAGGCATCCAGCCGGCAGCCGACATCCACCAGCAGGCCGCAGTTGTCGGAAATCGTGTCGTCGCCGGGCACGGCGTGGGGCAGGGCCGCGTTGGGCCCCACGGCCACGATGGAGGCAAAGGACAGACCTTCGGCCCCGTGGTTGCGGAAAAACTGTTCGATGTCCCAGGCAATCTGGGCTTCGGTTCGGCCGGGCCGCGCCATATCGGGCAGCCGGAGCATCAGGGCGTGGTTCAGGGCGCAGGATTTTTTCAGACGCTCGATTTCCGCGGCGTCTTTGAGCACCCGTAAGGATTCCACCATGCCGTCGGCTCGGCGCAGATCCAGGCCGGGCGCAATATCTTCATAGAAACGCAGGGAGAGGTGCCGGGAGTCAAAGCCAACCGGGCCGGAAAACCGGTCTTTTACCAGGATGTTGATCTGTTCTGCGGCGGAGCCTTTATAGACGAAAATATCCTCTTCGGGCCAGATGCGACGGGCCGCGTCCAGGAAACGGGAATCGGTGCAGAGAATGTCCCGGCCGTTTTCGCAAACCAGCAGCCGGCCGGCGCTTTCGTCCGGTTGAGGATCATGCAACTCGAAGCCGCTCAGGTAGTAGCGATCGGCGTCAAGGCTCACCAGCAGGGCGGCGAGGCCCGCCCGGCGCAGCAGGGGCCGCAGATCTTCGCGACGGGCGGCGTAATCGGGGGCGATCATGGGCGTATCCTTTGCCGGCTCAGCCGGCGCAGTCGACGCAATGGGTGGCTTGGGGCATGGCCAGAAGGCGAGGTAGGGGAATCTCCTCTCCGCAGTCGATGCAGTAGCCGAATTCCGGGTCGTCGATGCGCTTCAGGGCGTATTCCAGCCCGGCCAGCCGGCTGCGGGCCGTGGCCAGGGCCGCGTCGTTCACGCTCTTGTTGACGATGGAATCCATGCGGGTGATTTCATCCATGTCCTCGGTGCCCACCGGACGGGTAATTTCCTCCAGGTTGGCCACATCCTGCCGGGCTTTCTCGATTTCGCCGATAATTTTGGCTTTGAGGGCCTGCCGTTGTTTGTCCGTCATGTGTTCCATCCAGAGAAGTAAAATTGCCGCCGTTGCGACGTTTTTGACTTAAAAAACAACTGCAAAGTCCTCGCGGATATTTGCAGTGCCTCGTGTATACACCATGTCGCAAGAAAAACCAAGGCCCCGACAGGGGGATTCGCCGGCGGGAAAACGAAGAAGAAAGAGTGCTCTTGAAGCAGCTCCTAAGGCACAATTTCAATGGGAATACCCACCGGGGTGTGGCTGTAGATTTCTTCCATTTCCTCATTGGTCACGGCAATACAGCCGTGGGTCCAGTCGGCCAGGCGGTGGGCCGCGCCCAGGGAGGCGAAGGCCGGGGCCAGGCCGTGAATTTTGATGTCGCCGCCGGGGTTTTTGCCGAGTTTCTGGGCTCGGGCCCGGTCCTCGGCGTTGGGGTAGGAGATGCCGACGTTTCTGCAATAGGCGCTGTTGGGGTTTTTGGCGTCGATTTGATACAGGCCTTCGGGGGTTTTGCGGTCGCCCTGGTATTCCTTATGTCCCACGGGGTTGCTCCCCAGGGCCACAAGGTAGACCCGCACGGGTTGGTTCCGGGCGAAGGCTGTGAGCCTGCGGGCGGATTTTTCCAGGCGCAGGCGCTCAAATTGCAAGGCTTCGGGAAGATCTCCCAGAGGGTAGGCCTCGGATGCGGGTAGTTCTTTGGCGGTCATGGCGGCGGCCTTGGGCAGATATGTGGAAAACAGGCGGGGTTCGGCCAGGTAAAGGATCTCGACGGCCAAAAGCGTCAGACAGGCCGGCGCGAGCAGGAGGCAGGCAAGCCGGCGGAGCCGGCGCGGTTTGCCTCCTCTCATGCTTCCTCCAGGGCCTTGGCGATGCGTGGGCCGAAAGCGTGCAACAGCTTGCGATGCCCGGCGGGCATGGCCGGAACTTCCAACTCCGGCAAGGTCAGCCAGGCATTTTCCGTGGCCGCGTGCAGAGCGGCGGGCCGGGATGGTTCCGGGTTCAGGCTGCATAAAAAGCAGTGCATAATGATGCGGTAGCGGGTGTAGGCGTGGCGAATGATCCCGAGTTTTTCACGCACCTGCAGGTGCAGTTCGGTTTCTTCAAGAAATTCGCGGGTCACACCCTGCTCCGGGGTTTCTCCCGCCTCCAGCCTGCCGCCGGGAAATTCCCAAAGCCCGCCCCAAACGCCGTTTTCCGGGCGCTTCTGAATAAAAATCCGCCCTTCGTGCAGTAAAACCCCGGTGACGATTTCCAGGGGCAAATATTCGGTTTTTTTACCCGGCAACGGGCGTTCGGCCGTGATTCCGTATTGCCGGGCCAGGCAGAGGCCTTCCAGGGGACAACGGTTGCAGTCGGGCCGTTTGCCGCAAACCAGGGCGCCCAGTTCCATAACCGCCTGGGTGGTCACCCGCGGTTCACCCCCGGCCATGAGCCCCCCGGCGAGCTCACGAAAGCGGGCCTGCCCCTGGAGGCTTTTGACCGGCAGGTCCACGTCCCAGAGCCGGGCCAGCACCCGTTCGGCGTTGGCGTCCACGGCCGGCTCGGGGCGGTTGTGGGCAATGGAGGCCACGGCCCCGGCCGTATACGGGCCGATGCCCGGCAGACGGCGCAGGGTTTGCGGATCTGCCGGAATGTTCCCACCGTGCCCGTGCAGAATCAACCCGGCGGCCCGGTGCAGGTTTCTGGCCCGGCTGTAATAGCCCAGTCCTTCCCAGGCTTTGAGCACGGCTTCTTCAGGCGCGTCGGCCAGGGCCTGCAGGCTGGGGAAACGCTCCATCCAGCGTTCGAAATAGGCCGTGACCCGATCCATCTGGGTCTGCTGCAACATGATTTCCGAGACCAGCACGGCATAGGGGGCGTAATCCCGGCGCCAGGGCAGATCCCGGCCGTTGCGGGCGAACCAGCGGCACAAAAGCCGCCCGACTTCGGCCGGTTCAGGCCGCATGGCCGCTCCGGGGTTTGAGGCCCTCCAGACGGTGCAGGGCTAAGAGCAGGGTTTCCACCAGTTGGCGCATGGTCTGGTAGAAGGTGTAAAACTGCAGGACGGTGTGCAGGGAATATTTGAGGGAGTCGCCCTGCAGACGCAGTTCCGACAGCCGGCCTTCGGCCACGTCGATGCCGATGGTCAGCCGGCGGACCAGATCCGGCACGGGCGCGGTGGGGGCGTCGCCGCCGATGTGACGCAGACCGTCCATGACCGCATCGGCCAGAGCGCGAAACTCTTGGGTCAGGGGCGGCTGGCCCGCTCCCTCCTCATAGTCGTTCAGGGCTTCCAGCAGAGTGCGCAGATGTTCCACGACGCGGTCCAGGGTGATCACCTGCACCTCCATGAGCCTGTGGTCGTAACGAAACAGGGCGGATTCGTGTTTACGGGTTTTGCTCAGGCGCTCGTGGTTGGTCCAGGCCTTGGCTTCAATGCTTTCCAGCAGGTCGGTGGAATGGCTCCCCTGATCCTTGAGAAAAGAGGAAATCAGGGCATCGGTCAGGCGGGCGCATTCGGCATACTGCAGGCCGAGGTCGGCCCGCAGGGTGTCCACCAGGCGCACCGGCCAAAGGAGCAGGCTGATCACAAAGGCGCTGCACACGCCGATGATGATTTCACCCACTCGGGCAAGCCCGAAAAATATAGCCTCGCCGTGGCCTTCCCCAACCACGGAGGCGCCGGAAAGCAGCACGATGGAAGCCGCAATGGAGGCGGCGCTCCATTTGGGGCCGTAGCGGGTCAGGTAGCCGAACGGTACGACGATGACCAGAACGCCTACCGCCAGACCGTGGGGTGTTTTGGGCAGAAAAAGCAGCAGGGCGATGCCGAGGCAAGCGCCCAGGAGTGTGCCGATGATTCGATTCACGCCTATCAGGAAAGATTCGGCCACGTTCATTTGCATGGCAATGACTGCCGAGACCACAGCCCAAACGGAAAAGTGGGCGCCGATGATCAAGGACAGGCCGTAGGCCAGCAGACAGGCCGCGCCCACCTTGAGGGCATGGCGCGCATATAATTGCTGCAGAAAATTTGAAGGAATGCGCATGGGTTGGGCCGGCGCGGCTATGCCGAGCCTTGGGCGGTGAAGCGGCGTTTGAGGAAAATGAACAGCCGGCGATACAACAGGGGGTTGCACGGCAGGAGCAGCGGAGCTTCTTTTACTCCCCGGCAGAAGGTCTGTCGGGCCGGGCTTTTGCGCCCGAGACGCCAGAGGGCGCCGGCCAGACGCAGGTGGGCGGCCTGCCGGGCCGCTTTGGAAAGGCCGGGAATGAGCAGCATGTTTTCGGCCGTGGACGCGGTGTCTTCCAGCCGGGCGCGCTGGAAGATCAGCGAGCGGGTGGCCTGGCCGGGGTGGATGCGGATTTTGGCCAGAAATTCGCCGATGGAGGCCATTTGCCCGCCGTCGCGCAGCATGGCGATCCACAGGGCCAGGTCCTGGGCGTAGGGCGTGGCGGCCGGGTAGCCGCCCGCCAGCCGGGCCGCTTCGGTGCGGAAACAGACCGCCGCGTGGGCAAAGGGGTTGAACAGCGGAAAGTGATCGCGCAAGGCCCCGTGCCCCTGCGGAATGCGCAGCCGGCCGACGATGCCGCCCGAGGGGTTGATGTAGAGCACGTCGCTGCCCAAAAGGGTGATGTTCGGGTGGGCGGCCATGAAGACGGTCTGGCGCAGCAGCCGCCCGGGCAGGGCTATGTCGTCGGCGTCAAGAATGGCCGTAAGCGGGGTGTCCACGGCGGCCAAGCCCCGGTTGAGCACGGCCGTGCGCCCGATGTTCCGCCCCATATGCTCGATCTGCAGGTCGATGTGGTCCGGCGCCTTGAGGGTATCCAGCCAGGCCCCGGTCCCGTCTTCGGAGCCGTTGTCGAGAATGCGGAAGGTGAAACCCGGCAGAGCGTCGCCGATCTGCTGGGCAAAGATGCTTTCCACGGCCTCGCTGATGTAGGGCATGCCGTTGTATACGGTGAGCAACACGGTCAGAGGGCTGTTCATGCCTGCGCCTCTGCCGCCTTGAAGATGGCCCGCATTTCACTTTCCATATCCGTACCGGCCTCCAGGCCAAGATCGCGGCGCGCCGCTTCGGCGCTCACGCAAAGCGGCTCGCCCGCGGGGGCCTCGTCCCGGCCTTCGAGAATCAGAGGAATTTCCCGTCCCAGCAGGCTTTGAGCCGCTCGTTGCGCAGTCTCGGCTACCTCGCCCAAGGTCACGGTCCGGCCCGAGGCGATGTTGTACAGCCCTCCGGCCAAGTCACGCCGTTCAAGCAGAGTGATCAGGGCGGCGTCGGCGTCGGCCAGACGCACAAAGTCGCGTTGTCCTTTTGGGTGGGCCTTCAAGGTAATTTTCCCTTCTTGCACGGCCTGGCGGCAGAGATCGTTGCAAATCAGCCGCCAGGGACCGGGGTCGGACAACAGCGGCGCACCGTAGCCGTTGGTCAGGCGGGCCGTGGAAAAGGGCAGGCTGTGGACCCGGGCGAACATGCGGCCGTACTCTTCAGCAAAGAGGTGGGTCAGGGCGTAGTCGTTTCTCGGCGCGGGCGGGGTGGATTCGTCGATGTTCCCGCCGGCTCTGCCATAGACATGAAAGGTGCTCAGATAGACAAAATGGGGCAGACCGCCACGCAGATGCAGGGCTTCGAGCAAGGTTCGGGTGCCGAAGGCGTTGGCCGCCAGGGCTTGGCGGGGGTACTCCGGGTCGGCGGAGTCGTTCAGAGCGGCCAGATGCAAACAACCGTCCAAATCTTCGGGCAGCAGGCGGGCCAGTTCCGGGGCGGAAACCGTGGTCAGATCCGCCTGGATGTGCTCGTGGGCAAAGGGTGCGTCTCTCTTCGGCCCACGCGAGAGAATGAAAATTTCGTTGCCTGCGGCCGCCCGGGAAGCTGCATAGGCTCCCACATAGCCGTAACCGCCGGTGATCAGGTGGCGCATGTTTGTATTAGCCGCGCGGCGCTTGCCGTTCCCAAGACCAGGGAATCTCGGGCGAATCTTTGGGCAGGCGCTCGGATTCTTCAGGAGCGTGGGGAATGTCCACGCAGTTGGCCAGCACCGATGGCTGCTCGCTGCAGCCGGTAAAGCCGTACCAGACGCCGGGCGGGATGCGCAGCAGACGATAGTGGCCGGGCCTGCCCAGGCGGACAACGGCGATTTTCCCCTTGCTGGGCGAATCCGGCCGGGAGTCATAGAGCACGATGTCCACCAGGCCGACGGGCGTGGCCAGGTTTTGGGTCTGCCGGCTGTGGCGCTTCCAGGCCTTGATTGCGCCCGGCAGAACCACGGAGAAGTAAACCTCGCCAAAGCCTTCGAACAAAGGACCATCACGGCGCATCATGTGCAACACCGGGCCGCCTTCGGCCTCTATTTCCCGCAACGAGGCGTGGACCACGCCGGAGATCTCCGTCTGCCGGATTTCGCTCAGCGATTCCACGACAAGCCTCCGAGCCGGGCTTTGCCGGCGTATTCGGCAATCTGCCCGGCCGTATAGGCGTACATTTCTTTGCCGTCGGCATGGGCTTGGTACCATTGGGCCGTGAAGCGCATGGTTTCGGCAAAGTCCAGTACCGCCCGCCAGCCCAGGTGAGCCAGAGATTTGTCGCAGCACAACTTGAGCAGGGTACATTCTTTCTTGCCGGCAGAGGTCGAAGGATCGCAGAAAAAGTCGAAGCCCGGCCAGAGGTTTTTGAGTGTTTCGGCCACCTGAAGCACTTCGGCGTTGACCGCCGAGGGCGGACCAAAGTTGAAGGCTTGGCCGCGCAGGGGCAGGCCGCCGTTGCCCTCCCGCCCGGAGAGCAGCATGGCGCCCAGATGCAGGTAGCCGGAAAGGGGTTCGAGCACGTGCTGCCAGGGGCGGGTGGCGTGCGGGCTGCGAATGTGCGTCGGCTTACCTGAAGTCCAGGCCCGGGCGCAGTCGGGCACAATGCGGTCCAGGGCCCAGTCGCCGCCGCCGATGACATTGCCGGCCCGCACCGTGGCCGCGGCCGGCCCATTGGCGAAGAAGCTCTTGAAATAGGAGTGGGCAATGATCTCCGCGCAGGCCTTGGAGGCGCTGTAGGGGTCGTCGCCGCCCAGGTGGTCGGTCTCGCGATAGCCCCAGACCCATTCGTCGTTGCGGTAGCACTTGTCGCTGGTGATGCAGACCGTTGCACCGATGCCGGGACAGGCGCGCACCGCCTCAAGCAGGTTCAGGGTGCCCATGGCGTTGATCGCGAAGGTGCCGGGCGCGTCCTCGTACGAAGGCCGCACCAGGGCCTGGGCCGCCAGGTGGAAGACGATTTCCGGCCCGGCCTGCTGCACTGCCCGGGCCAGACCGGCCGCATCGCGCACATCGCCGTGGATGTGCCGGATGCGTTTTTCCAGTTCAAGCACCGCAAAGGCCGAGGGGGTGGAAGGCGGCTCCAGGGCATAGCCCGTGACCTCGGCTCCCAGTTCAAGCAGCCAGGCCGCCAGCCAACTGCCCTTGAAACCCGTGTGCCCGGTGATGAAAACCCGCCGGCCCTTGTAGGCGTTGTTGAACACGGTGTGGCTCCTTAAAGTGCCCAGGGGGCGTTGCCCTTGTCCCAGATGGCGTTGAGCAGTTGGAAATCGCGCAGGGTGTCCATACACTGCCAGAAGCCTTCGTGTCGGTACATGGCCAGTTGGCCCTCGGAGGCCAGGCGTTCCAAAGGGGCCTTTTCCAGGTCGCAGCTTTCATCTTCGCCGAGGTATTCCAGGAATTCCGGCTCAAAGACAAAAAAACCGCAGTTGGTGAACTGGTTGAGCACCGGCTTTTCGCGCCAGCCCGTGACCGTGCCGGCCTCGTCTGTGTCCACTGTGCCGAAGCGCGAAGGCATGCGTACGCCGGTGAAGGTGCCCATCTTGCCGTGTTTTTCGTGGAAGGCCAGCAGGGCGTCGATGTCGATGTCGGCCACGCCGTCGCCGTAGGTGACCATGAAGCGCTCCGTGCCGATATGCTTGGCCGTGCGCTTGATCCGCGCGCCTTTTTCGGTGTCTTCGCCGGTGTCGCAGAGGGTTACCTTCCAATCCACGCAGGCGGCGGAGGAATGCACGCTCAGATCGCCCGAGGCGAGATCCACGGTGAAGTCGGAGTTGTGGATTTTGTAGTCGTGGAAATACCGCTTGATCACTTCGCCCCGGTAGCCCAGGGGCAGAATGAATTCCTTGTGCCCATAACGAGCATAGCGCTGCATGATGTGCCACATGATCGGCCGGCCGCCGATTTCCACCATGGGCTTGGGCTTGAACTCGGTTTCTTCGCGCAGGCGGGTGCCCTTGCCGCCGCAGAAGATGATCACTTTCATGGATACCTCGGGATGTGGTGCGGGAGCGGCCGTCGCCGCTCACCGTTTACGGGAGATAGCGCTTGCGGGGGAGATTGTCCAGCGGGATGTCGCGGGAACGGTTTGGCTTGACATTTTGTCGGGAAGGACGGGCAAGAGGTGTCAGCCGATGATATCCAGGCGGAGATGGGCGGGCACTTCGTCGGCCGGATCGGCTGGAGAATGCAGTGGCGTGGAAGAGGGCAGAGCTTCGGCGGTCGAGTGGGTAGGTTCGTGGAATGCGGGCGGCCCCGCCGGTTCGGCCGGCGTTGCATTGGGGGAGCGGAGCGACGCCTCGAGTATGTCGCCCAAGCGGGTCGGCTCGGCGTCCATTTCGGACAGCAGGGCGGCGGTGGTTTCCGTGAGGGCGGGCGTATCGGCCGCGGCATGGTCGGTGTTGAAATTCGCCGTGA
This sequence comes from Desulfovibrio sp., assembly GCA_031553235.1. GTDB lineage: Bacteria > Desulfobacterota > Desulfovibrionia > Desulfovibrionales > Desulfovibrionaceae > Frigididesulfovibrio. Next base: position 69,421 of record JAVBLS010000005.1, on the reverse strand, counting down.
GCGAGGCGTAGATATCCGCCCCGGAAACGGCAAATTCGCCAAACCGCAGCAGCACCTCGCCGGAAGTCACGGCGGGCACAAAACCCGCCAACACCAGGGTGCCGCCCGCCGAGGTGGAAAAGGCCAGGTCTTCGCCCCGGATGTCCATGATCACCGTGTCGGGGGAAAAGGCACAGGTAAAGCTGTCGCCTGCCTTGACGGCGATGCGCAGAACTCCTCCCGCTTCGGGAATGTGTAGTCCGGTCTCGGCCATTTTGCTCCCGTTGGGGAAATCTCCCCTTTCTCCTGATGAATAGCAGTTTCCCGGCCGGCTGCCAAGGATTTCTCTTCTTGCCGCTTCGGGGCTCTCATGGCATACTCGTGCGATGTCCTGCCCCGCCCTCGCCCCTCTTCCCCGCTCTCGGAGGTTCTCATGAAAATTCAGCTGCTTGGCGCGGCAAAAACCGTCACCGGTTCCTGCTATATTGTCGAGACCAACAACGCCCGTTTTGCTGTGGACTGCGGCATGCACCAGGGCAACGCCGAGATTGAAAAACGCAACGCCGACACGACGGTCTACGCCGCGGCCGACATAGATTTTGTCTTGCTGACCCATGCCCACATCGACCACAGCGGTCTGTTGCCGAAAATCGCCAAAGGAGGGTTTTCCGGTCCGGCCTATTGCACTGAACCGACCAAAGACCTGTTGGGTATTATGTTGCTCGATTCCGCCCACATCCAGGAGACGGAAGCCGAGTGGCAGAGCCGTAAGAACAGCCGCGTGGGTAAGAAGGCGGTGGAGCCGCTCTATGACCAAAAAGACGCCCTGAAGGCCGTGGGCCTGCTCAAGGGCGTGGAGTACGGCAAAAGTTTCTCGCCCGCGCCGGGCGTGCGCGTGACCTATCGCGACGCCGGGCACATTTTGGGCTCCGCCTTTCTGGAACTGGAGGTGAGCGAGGCCGAAGGGGTGACCCGGCTGATTTTTTCCGGAGATCTCGGCCGGCCGGACTCGCTGCTTATGGACGACCCGGATTCGCCCCTGTTGCGCGCCGATTACCTGTTTTTGGAGTCGACCTACGGGGACCGCGATCACAAGAACGAAGGCCACAGCCGGGACGAACTGGCCGAAGCGATCAATTGGGCCTGGCGGCACGGAGAAAAGGCGATCATCCCGGCCTTTGCCGTGGAGCGCACCCAGGAGATCCTTTACACGCTCTTTCTGCTGTACAAGGAAGGTAAACTGCCAAAAGATCTGCCGATTTATGTGGATAGCCCTCTGGCCATCAAGGCCACCAAGATTTTCAGTTCCCATCCCGAATATTTTGACGTCGACACCCGGGCCTATATCGAGGCCGGCGAAGATCCTCTGGCCCCGCCCAACCTGCATTACACCGAAAGCGTGGCCGAGTCGCAGGCCGTGAACAACACGGCCGGTCCGGGGGTGGTCATTTCCGCCTCGGGCATGTGCAACGCCGGGCGTATCAAGCACCATCTGCGTCACAATCTCTGGAAGCCGGGGGCGGCCATCGTCTTCGCGGGCTACCAGGGCGTGGGCACACCGGGCCGCAAAATCGTCGACGGCGCTAAGAGCATCAACATCTTGGGCGACGACGTGACCGTGGCGGCCAAGGTTTTCACCATCGGCGGCTTTTCCGGGCATGCCGGGCAAAGCCAGATTCTCGACTGGGTCAAGGCCTTCATCCACAAGGATCTCAAGATTTTTCTGGTGCACGGTGAAGAAAAATCCATCGGCGTTTTGGCCGGGTTGCTGCGCGAGCGTTTTCAGGCCACGGTGACCGTGCCTTCCTACCGCGAGGAGCTGATGCTTGTGCCCGGCAAGGAAGTGCTCGTGCAGGTGGACGCCGACGCCCTGCCCCGGCACATCCGCTGGGAGATGCTTATGGAAGAGACCAAGGCCAAGCTCGCTCTGCTTGAGGGCGCTTTGCCGGAACTTTCCCGCAAGGATTGGGTCATGCAGACCGAAGTGCGAGATCATTGGCTTGAAATGAACAGCAGAATCAGCCGACTTCTTTCGGAACTCTAACATTTGCGAGAGGATGCCATGAGCACCTTTACCCTTGCATATTCCGGCGACCTGCGGGTGGAATGCCTGCACACGAACAGCGGGGCCACCCTGATCACCGACGCGCCCAAGGACAACCAGGGCCAGGGGCGGGCCTTTTCGCCTTCGGACCTTCTGGCCGTGGCCCTGGCCACCTGCGCCACCACCCTGATGGGCATTTACGCCAAGAACCACGGGCTCGACCTTTCCGGCATGACGGCGGCGGTGAACAAGACCATGGGCGCGAATCCCCGCCGGGTTTCGGGTGTGGAGATTGTCTGGAACATTCCGGAGCGCGGCCTTGATCCCGAGCGGAAAAAGGCCGTGGAGCGCGCGGCCATGACTTGCCCGGTGTTTCAGTCCGTACACCCGGACCTGGAGAAAAAAATCACCTTCAACTGGCTAAGCTGAAGCCGGAGCGACACACTATGAGCGCCACAACCGGCAAGGAAGCGGAAATCATCAAGGGCACCGAGGTACGCGAGGCGGTGCTGGAAGACCTGCGCCGCGACATGGAGCGCATGCGCGCCGAGCACGGGGTGGTGCCCGGCCTGGCCACCATTCTGGTGGGACGCGACCCGGCCTCGATCAGCTACGTGACCTTGAAGGTACGTACGGCCGTGGCCCTGGGCTTCCATGAAGTACAAGAAAATTTGCCCGAGACCATGCCCCGGGAGGTGCTGCTGGATCGCATCCGGGCCTTCAACCACGACCCGACCATCCACGGCATTTTGGTGCAGCTCCCCCTGCCGGACAACTTTGATGAAACCGAGGTGATCAACGCCATTGCTCCGGAAAAAGACGTGGATGGTTTTCACCCGGTGAACCTGGGGAATCTGTTCATCGGCGGCAAGGCCGTGCGTTTTCGGCCCTGTACCCCGGCCGGGATTATGGAGATCTTGCGCCGCCGCGAAGTGGAAACCAGGGGCGCCGAGGTGGTCATCGTGGGCCGTTCCAATATCGTGGGCAAGCCGTTGTCGGTGATGCTTTCGCAGAAATATGCCGACGCCACGGTCACTCTGCTGCATACCCGCTCACGCAACATCGCCGAGCACTGCCGGCGGGCGGACATTCTGATTGTGGCCGCCGGCCGGCCGGGCCTGATTACCGCCGATTACATCAAGCCGGGGGCCACGGTCATCGACGTGGGCGTCAACCGTGTGGGCACACACCCGGTTTCGGGCAAACCCATTTTGCGCGGCGACGTGGATTTCGAAGCGGCCAAAAAGGTGGCCGGGCGGATCACCCCGGTGCCCGGCGGCGTGGGCCCCATGACCATTGCCATGCTTATGCAGAACACCGTCACCGCAGCCTGGACGGCCATTGCGGCTCAAAAGGCTGAAAAGTGCGCTGCAACCGGCACCCCGGGAAAGCAGGTGCAGCCGAGCGCCAAAAAAGCCTGATTATGCGCGGCCGGAGCCCCAAGGCGCTCCGGCCGTCTATTTCCCGGCCATATATTTTTTATTGGAGGCATGATATGTGCGGAACCTTCCTGTTGCGGGCGCTTGCACCGGTGGCGCTGATTCTGGCTCTGGCGGCCTGCTCCGAGCCGGTTCCCGAGCGTCAGGCGGAGTTCTCGGCTCTGCACAAGGCCTGGCTCACGGGCTACCGAAACGGTACCAGCGCCCAGAAAGATCTGATACCTGCCGAGCGTAAAAAGCAGTTGGCCGCCTTCATGGCCAAGGGAGACAAATTCACCGACTGGCAGGTGGAAGTCAAAGACGTGCGCCGGGAAGGCGGTTCCGGCCTGGGCCGGTTGGTCAGCGACACGCCCGTGGCCGTGCTTTCCGTGACCTTTGACGGCATCACCCTGGAAAACAGCTATACCCGGGTGATTATGGATCTGCCGGACGACGTTATGCCCCAAGGTTCGCAACTGTACGAGATCGCCACCGCCCTGCAAAAGGGGCAGAAGGTCAAGGTTTCCGGCTCGTTTGTGCCCGACTCGGACGGTCTGCCCAGAGAGTTGAGTCTGACCGACTCCGGAGCCGTTGAAAGCCCCGAGTACGTGGTGGTCTTCACCGCGATCAAAGTTGATAAGTAGGCAGATCAAGAACCCAGGAGTCTTTTTGCATGTTCAACGCTCTTCTCCCCAAAGGGGCGCCGTTTTTCGCGCTGCTGCTGCAGCAAAACATGATCCTTTGCAAGGTCGCCGGCGATCTTGTGGAAACCTTGGAAAATCCTGAGCTTTTTGACGATGCGCACCGCAGAATTCTTGCTCAGGAAGAAGAAGCCGATATTTTGCATCAGGTGATCATCCGGCACCTGTCGCAAACCTTCATCACGCCCATTGACCGCGAAGATATCCTGCACATCAACAAGATGCAGGAAGAAGCCATCGATCAGTTCGCCAACATGGCGAACCGACTGCATATTTTCGAATTCCCGACCATCCGCTTCCCCATGCTGCGCCTGGCCAACACAGCCAAGGACATGGTCGGGTTGATTCGGGCCATGCTTCGGGGCCTGGCAAAAAAGCGCGACTGCCACAACACCCGGAAATTCCGCGCCCTGCGCGGCGACTGCGAAATGCTGCTCAGCGTGGGCCTGGCAGAACTGCACGACCTGCGCGAGCCGACTCCGGAAAACCTCCTGACCATTCTCAAGTGGGGTCAGGCGTATGACCGCATGGAACTGGTGGTGGAGGAGTTGGTCGAACTGGCCGAGACCATTGAGGAAGCGGTTCTAAAGAATGTTTGACATACCCCTGTTGTTGATTTTTATCGTCCTGGCCGCCTTGGTGTTCGACTTCACCAACGGCGCCCACGACTGTGCCAACGCCATCGCCACAGTTGTTTCCACCAAGGTGCTCACCCCGCGCGCCGCCGTGTGCATGGCCGCAGCCCTCAACCTGCTCGGCGCGTTTCTGGGCACCGAGGTGGCCCACACCCTCGGGGCGGGCATCGTCCGGCCCGAGGTGGTCTCCGGCAGCCACATTCTGGTTTTGGCCGCGCTTTTCGGAGCCATCGCCTGGAACAGCATCACCTGGTATTTCGGCATTCCGTCCTCTTCCTCGCACGCCCTGATCGGCGGGCTGATGGGCGCGGCCATGGCCGACGCCGGCCCGGGATCCCTGAACGGCATGTCGATCATCACCAAGGTGGTGCTGCCGCTGCTTATTTCCCCTCTTGGGGGGTTCGCCATGGGCCTGGTGCTCATGACCGCGATTTCCCGGATCTTTTTTCGGGTCAACCGACCATTGGTCAATCGTATTTTTCGCAAGTCGCAGATTGCCTCGGCCGGCTTCATGGCCCTGAGCCACGGCCTGAACGACGCTCAGAAGACCATGGGCGTGATCACCTTGGCCCTGCTCATTTTCGGTGAAATCGACGCCATTGTCGTACCCCTCTGGGTCAAGCTGGCCTGTGCCATGGCCATGGCCGCCGGCACGGCCGTGGGCGGCTGGAAGATCGTTAAGACCATGGGGCACAAAATTTTCAAGCTGGAACCCGTGCACGGTTTTGCGGCCGAAACGTCGGCCGCCGTGGTCATCGGCTGCGCCTCCATGTTCGGCGCACCCATCAGCACTACGCATACCATCACGGCCTCAATCTTCGGGGTCGGCTCGACCAAGCGGCTGTCGGCCGTGCGCTGGGGCATTGCCGGCAACCTGATCATCGCCTGGGTGCTGACCATCCCGGCCTCGGCCCTGGTGGGCGCCATAAGCTATCTGGTGTTGTACCTGCTGACTGGAGTTTCCTGATTTTTTTTAGAGCACTTTACGCTTCAAATAGTCGCTTAACGGCGGGCAAAGTCCGCCTACGCCTATTTGGCGGCAAGGATTTGCCGACAAATCCTTACGAGCATTTCAAGTGTGAAATGCTCTAGGAAAGGAGCATCGCATGCGTCTGTTGGTCACCGCCCCCCGAGGCAAGATGGGCAAGGCGTTGATCGCCGAGGCTTACGAAGATCCGCGTTTTGTTGTGGCCTCAGCCGTCGGCCCCAAAGGGCGCGACTACATCGGCCGCGACGTGGGTCTTGTGGCCGGGCTGGGCCTGGAAATCGGCGCGCCGGTGCTGGACGGCCTGGACGCGGCTATGGCCGACGCCGACGTGATCATTGATTTTTCCACCCGTGAGCTTTCTTTGGCAATGGCCCGAGCCGCCGTGCGTCATACACGGGCCCTGGTCTGCGGCACCACCGGCTTTTCCGAAGCCGAGCGGGCCGAGTTGCAGGCCGCGGCCGCGCATATTCCCCTGCTGCCCGCTGCCAACACTTCGCGCTTGGTCAATTTCATGAATAAAATCTTGGTTATGGCCGCCGCCACCTTCGGCAACGAGGCGGACATCGAGATCATCGAGATGCACGACCGGCACAAGCTGGACGCACCCAGCGGCACCTCCAGGGAAATGGGGGCGCTCATGGCCGGGGCCATGGGCAAGGACATCACCGATTTGGTCGAATACGGCCGCCATGGGACAGGGGGTCGAGCGCCCGGGGCCATCGGTTATCATTCCATCCGGGCCGGCAACATCACCTCCGACCACACGGTGATCTTCGGCCTAATGGGCGAGCGGCTGGAAATCACCCACCACAGTTATGGCTGGGAGTGTTTCGTCCGGGGCGCGCTGGATGCGGCCGCCTTTCTTTACGGTAAACCTGCCGGTCTGTATTCCATGAAGGATGTCGTGGCCTGAGCGGATCTTGAACCGGGGGCCGCGGTCTGGCGACGCTTTGATAGAGACCGCGCCCGGCGTGGTTTTTGTCGCTAAAAGGGTCGGAGTAGTTCATATCCTGCCTGTGCCGCATCTGTTTCAGCGCTGTTGACAGTCCGGATGGAACGTGCTCGGGTGCCCTTGTGTGAAATGTCCGACAATTTGCGACCCATACTGTTTGTCATTGCACTGCAACGTGAAATACATGGAGGCCGAGCCAGGTTCGCCCGGGTGCTTGCAGCGCCTTCTCCCAAACCGATCAAGGAGCCGGAATATGCTGTTTTTGAATGGCGATGAGATGGAAAAAAGCATCACCTACGCAGAAGTGATGGAAAGCGTCAAAGAGGCCTATCGGGTCTACCGAACCGGTCAGTTCCATATGCCCGAACGGCCGAGCGTGAGCTGGGGCAGCAAGCAGTTACTTTTCATGCCCTGCTTCACCGAAAACCTTCTGGGCACCAAGGTGCTGAGCCTGTTCCCGGAAAATGTCGCGCTGGGCAAGCCGACCATTTACGGCCAGATGATTCTTAACGACTTCACCACGGGCGAGTGCCAATGCATAATGGACGGCACCAAATTGACCGCCCTGCGCACCGGCGCGGCCGGCGGGGTGGCGATTTCGTGCCTGTCCGCCCCGAACAGCCGCAGCGTCGGTATTGTCGGCGCCGGAGCCCAGGGGCTGTACCAGGCCGTTTACGCCGCTCAGGCCAGACCCATCGAGAAAGTCTACATTTACGACGCCTTTGTCAAAGACCTGCAGCCCTTCATTGGGCGGGTCAAGGCCAAGGTCGGGCGCGAGCTGGAATACATCCCTTGCACGGATGCGGTGGAACTCGTCAAGCAGGCCGACATCATTGTGACCACCACCCTGGCAACGGACCCGGTGCTGCCGGACGACCCGGCCCTGCTGGTGGGCAAATGTTTTGTGGGCGTGGGCTCCTACCGCCACGATATGCGCGAGTTTCCGCCCGCCGTCTGGAAGGTTTGCGACACGGTCTACGTGGATCTGGAATACGCCATGGAGGAGAGCGGCGACCTCAGCCAACCCCTGGAGCAGGGGCAGTTGCGCAAGGAACAGGTGCGTCTGCTCGGGGAAATCGTCGACGCGCCTGTGCAAAAGCTTGCGTCCGGCAAAAGCGCCTTTTTCAAGACCGTGGGCATGGCCCTGGTGGATGTGATCGCGGCCGCGGCCATTTACCGCAAAGCCTTGGACAAGGGCCTGGGCACCAAGGTATAGAGCGGATGAACATTTTCACCGGCAATCTGCTCCCATATGGCGAATTATATCGAAACTTCGTACGGAGGCAACACAGATTTGTCAAACACGGCCCGAGTCGGATGGAGCAGATGAGCATTTTCAATGCTCATCTTTGACGGACGCGTAAAAGGATTTACCATGTACTTGACGGGTGAAGAACAAAAGATGCTGGCCGGGGAGCGTGGCGACGGCGTACGCACCGCCATGGAGGTGGTGCTGAAAATGGGTGAACTCCACGGGGCCGCGCGCCTGTTGCCCGTGAAGAACGCCCATATTGACGCCGCCGCTTATACGACCATCTGGGATGCGGGCACGGATTTTGTCGAATACCTGAGCAACAATGGGGCCAAGGTAGCCGTGCCCACGACCATCAATCCCACTTCGCGCGACATTGAAAAATGGCGGGAAATGGGGTTGACGCCGGGGTTCGCCGAAAAATGCCTGCGCCTGGAAACCGCCTACTTGAAGCTCGGGGTCATTCCCACCTGGAGCTGCACGCCGTATGAGACAACCAGCGTGCCGTCCTTCGGCGAGGTCTTGAGTTGGTCGGAATCCAACGCGGTCAATTACGCCAACTCGGTGCTCGGAGCCAGGGCCGTGCGTCTGCCCGATCTGATCGATGTCTGCTGCGCCGTGGTCGGGCGGGTGCCGGAGTATGGCCTGTACCTGACCGAGAATCGGGCCGGACAAATCCTTTTCGATCTGCAGGGGTTTTCGGACGGATGGTTTGCCGAGGCCTCGGACTATGCCGTGCTCGGCTACCTGATGGGCGAGATCGCCGTGGACCGGGTGCCGGTGATTCTTGGCCTGCCGGGGCGCACCACGAAAAACAATCTCAAATCCCTGTCCGCGGCCGCGGCCTCGGGCGGGGCCACCGCCCTGTTTCATGCCGTTGGGTTCACCCCCGAGGCGCACACTCTGGAGCAGGCTTTCCATGGCCGCGTGGACTACGAGCGGGTCCCGGTGACTCCGGAAAGCATGCAGGCCGTGCGCGCCAGGCTGACCACGGCCACGCCCGGCAAAGTGGACATGATCCTCACAGGCTGTCCGTTTCTCTCTTACGACGAGGTCCGGACCATTCGGGATCTGTTTCACGGCCGGCCTGTGGCCCAGGGCACCCGATTCTGGATTCAGACCAGCCGCACGGTTTGCGAACTGGCCGGGCGTTCCGGGCTGCGGCAGGAACTGGAGGCCCTCGGTGTGACTTTTATTCGCGACACCTGTCTGGCGGTTTGCGACACCAGCAAGGACTGGGGCTTTAAGGCGGCCCTGACCGACTCCGGCAAGGTGGCGCAATACATTCCGGGCATGGCCGGGGTCGGGGTGGCCCTGCGGAGCACGGCGGCTTGCGTGGAGGCCGCCGTAAAAGGGGCGTGGCAATGAGGCGGACGGCGGCGAGTAGGGTGATTGTCGAAGGCGCGGCCACGGGCGAGGCCCTGGTTTCAGCCATGCCCATCAGCTTTTGGGGCGGCGTGGATGTGGCCACGGGCAAGGTCATAGACGTGCATCACGATTTGTGCGGGCAATGCGTCAGCGGCAAGGTGCTGTGCATTCCCTCGGACCGGGGCTCCTGTTCCGGCTCGGGGGTAATGCTGGAAATGATCCGGCAGAATACGGCGCCGTCCGCAATCCTCTGCCTGGAGGCCGAACCGGTGCTTTCTCTGGGGTCGGTGCTGGGACTGCGGCTCTACGGGCGCGGCGTGGCCATCCACACCGTGGACAAGGCGATATTCGACTCCCTGCGCAGCGGTGAAAATATTTGCGTCAGGGATAGCGGTGGAGTGGAAATAGGATAATGCGCGACGCGGCAGCAAGATCGCACGATAAAAAATAGAGCGTCGGCATGGTGCTTCCTTCGTGGGTAGAATATTACTCAGCAAGGCTTCGCGCCGTCAAGCCGTGCCGTCAGTCGGACTACCGACGCCGGATGCCACTTTTTGCCCTTTGGTGTAAATTTCGACCAATTCGTGGATACGCCCAGGCGTCAAAACGGTATTTTTCGTGATTATAGTTGACTGTGAACGGCTATGCGTGTTCATAGTAATATACGCTCGTATACCGGAAAAGATATCGTGAAGGGCCAGGGCCAACCGTAGCGCCTTGGGCCGGGCCTCCCGAAGTCGAGCTGTTCCAAGGCTTCGGCGGTACTCCTTACGTCCCAGGCAACCTTGAAGATCCTGCGGGACACGTATACGGAAGTGCATAATGCCGCGCTTGGACAGCAGATATGAAAGTGGACTAGGAAGTTGTGATTTCTTACCCCCGGCGACCCCTGCTTGTAAACCGCTGGAGTCGGCTTTGCCGGCAATATGTTTAACCGTACCGGGAACGCCTTGTGTACCCGCAGTGTGTACCCGGCCGATTTCAATTTTTTTCTTGTGGGGCGGTGGGTTGCTTGGTACGGACGACATAAGAAACGGCCCTTTGTGCCCCCACTTGGTGTACCCATGGGAGCCGAAAGGACCGCTTAGTGCCGAATCTTGTTGGGAGAGAATGATTGGCGGAAGCGTATAGGAGTCGAACCTACAAACGACATTTCGGCCGTCCACTGGTTTTGAAGACCAGGCGCCACACCGGTGACGAAACGCTTCCGTTTTTCCGCGATTCACGGCATACTCACGGCCGTGAAAACTTGAAAGCTGCATATATCTCAGTTGGTGACGGCCGGCAAGGGTTTCGACGCCGGCCGGGCCGCCGGCGGCTCCTGCCGAAGGACGGCCGGAAAATACGGGACATCCCCGGAGGACAGTTTGAACCAGCGCAATCTTTTGCTTTGGGTGGGTATCGGGCTTTTCGCCCTGGTCCTGCTCAACATGTTTTATCAACAGCCCGGAAAAGTGGACGAGCTGAACTATTCGCAGTTCCTCCAGCAAGTGCAGGACAATCGTATCCAGGAAGTGCTGATCCAGGGCAACAAGCTGACCGGCAAGCTCGTTGACGGCAGCCCCTTCACCAGCTACGCCCCCAACGATCCCAAATTGGTGGAACGTCTCTCGGCCAAGCCGGGCCTGGCCATCAAGGCCGCGCCGCCCGACGACTCACCCTGGTATATAATTTTCCTGACCTCCTGGGCGCCGATTATCCTGCTGGTGGTTTTCTGGGTCTTTTTCATGCGCCAGATGCAGGGCGGCGGCAACAAGACCATGTCGTTCGGCCGCTCCCGCGCCCGGCTGGTTTCGCAGGAGTCGGCCAAGGTCACCTTCGACAATGTGGCCGGCGTGGATGAAGCTAAAGAAGAGCTCACCGAGGTGGTGGACTTCCTCTCCAATCCCAAGAAATTCACCCGCCTGGGCGGCCGCATTCCCAAGGGTGTGCTCCTGGTGGGCCCTCCGGGCACGGGCAAGACCCTGCTGGCCCGTGCCGTGGCCGGCGAGGCCGGGGTGCCCTTCTTTTCCATCTCCGGTTCGGACTTTGTCGAGATGTTTGTGGGCGTGGGCGCCTCGCGGGTGCGCGATCTGTTTGCCCAGGGTAAAAAGAACGCCCCTTGTCTGATTTTCATCGACGAAATCGACGCCGTGGGCCGGCAGCGCGGCGCGGGCCTGGGCGGCGGCCATGACGAGCGCGAGCAGACCCTGAACCAGCTTCTGGTGGAAATGGACGGCTTCGAGGCCAACGAGGGCGTCATTCTGATCGCGGCCACCAACCGGCCCGACGTGCTCGACCCGGCCCTGCTGCGCCCCGGGCGTTTCGACCGCCAGGTGGTGGTGCCGCCGCCGGACATGCGCGGCCGCCGGCAGATTCTGGCCGTCCACGCCAAGCGCACCCCTCTGGCCGACGACGTGCAGTTCGACGTGCTGGCCAAGGGCACGCCGGGCTTTTCCGGCGCGGACCTGGAGAACCTGGTCAACGAGGCCGCACTCATGGCGGCCAAGGCCAATAAGGACCAGGTCAACATGCGTGACTTCGAGGAAGCCAAGGACAAGATCCTCATGGGCAAGGAGCGTCGCACCATGGTGCAGACGCGCGAAGAGCTCAAAAACACCGCCTACCACGAAGCAGGCCACGCCATTCTGGCCAAGCTTCTGCCCGAGTCCGACCCGGTGCACAAGGTGTCGATCATCCCGCGCGGCCGGGCGCTGGGCGTGACCATGCAGTTGCCCACAGAGGACAAATACAGCCAGAGCCGCACCGAACTGGAAAACAAGATCGTCATTTACTTCGGCGGCCGGGCGGCCGAACTGATCATTTTTAATCGCTATACCACGGGCGCGTCCGACGACATCAAACGGGCCACCAAGATCGCCCGGGCCATGGTCTGCAAGCTGGGTATGAGCGAGGCCGTCGGCCCCATGGCCGTGGGGGAGGAAAGCCAGGAGGTTTTCATCGGCCGCGAATGGGTGGCCAACCGCGAGCACAGCGAAGAAACGGCCCGTCTGGTGGATTCTGAGGTCAAGCGGATTATCGACACTGCCGTGCAGACGGCCGACCGGCTGCTGCGCGAACACCTCACGGAATTGCACGCCCTGGCCACAGCGCTGCTTGAGCGTGAAACCGTCACCGGCGACGAAGTGGATCTGATCATGAAGGGTGAAACCCTGCCGCCCATGGACGAACGCAACGGCAAGCGGGCAAACGGCGGCTCGAAGAACGGCGATACCCCCCCCAATGGGGGCCGGGACGACGATACGGACGGCGGCCGGACAGCGGAAGAAGCTCCCCGCGATGTTGTCGAGCCGGCTCCGGCCAAGACCGATGCGCCGGCCGAAGATACCGACGACCCGCGTATGCCCAAGTCTTATTCGCCCCTTGGTTGGGCTGCCGGCAGGCGGCGTAGCGACCACGAAAACTCGGAAGATTAGGCAATGCGGGAGAGGCTGATGGTGCCGGCTTTTTGGAGGCCGGCCGCGGTGGCTTTTCCCGCCGAGCCCGAAGTGTTTTCCCCGGTCCGGCTTGCGTTGCGCGAGAAAAGGCTTGAGGCCGCCCCTTTCCTGATTGCGGGCATCGTCAACTTGACGCCCGATTCCTTTTCCGACGGAGGTCGTCTGCCAAACCCTGAAGCCGCCGTGGCCCACGCCATGCGTCTGGCGGCCGAGGGTGCGCACATTCTGGACCTGGGGGCGGAGTCCACCAGGCCGGGAGCCGCGCCCGTGGGCGCCGAAGAGGAGCAGCGTCGGCTTTTGCCCGTGCTGCAGATCCTGGTTGAGAAACAACGCAACGGAGAGCTGTCGGCCGCGCTCAGCGTCGACACCTTTCGCGCGGACACGGCCCGGGCGGCCCTGCAGGCCGGGGTGCAGGCGATCAACGATGTCTCCGGCGGGGTTTTTGAGCCGGAGATTTTGCAGGTCGTTGCGTCTTTTCGGGCCGGCTATGTGCTCGGCCATTCCCTCCACCGGCCCGAGGTCATGCACCTGATGCCGCCGGTCGACGACGTTGTGGCGACTCTTCTGGAACATTTTTCCCGGCAATTGGCAGCGTTGGCCCGGCTGGGCCTGCCGGAAGAATGCATCTGCCTTGACCCCTGCATCGGCTTCGGCAAAGATCTTGCGGACACGGCGCGTATTTTTCGGGCCGTGCCGCGCCTGGCCATGCTTGGCCGGCCCCTGTATTTCGGGCTGTCGCGCAAGTCGTTCATCGGCGCGGCCGCCGGCGCTCCCCTTGAAGAGCGCGACGCCCCTACCGCCGTGGCCGTGGCCCTGAGCGCGGCCGCCGGGGTGCGGGTGCATCGGGTGCACGATGTGGCGGGCGCGGGCAAGGCCCTGGCCTTGGTGAAGGCCCTGTATCACGAGGAATACTGAGGTCGGAAAGCGAATGGAATTGTGGGTTCCCAGCCAGATAGGCTTCACCTGGCGCGACGGCGTCGATATTCTGTTGGTGACCTTTCTATTCTACAACGTCATCATCATGGTTAAGGAGACCCGCGCCCTGACGGCGATCTACGGGCTCCTGCTAATCATTGTGGCCTACTTTGTCTCCCGGGCGGTGGGCTTGAGCACCCTTAACTGGTTGTTGGAAAATTTCCTCAGCTCCCTGTTCCTGCTGGTGGTGATCATCTTCCAGCGCGACATCCGCCATGCCCTGACCAGCATCGGGGCCCGGCAGTGGTGGCTGCCCGGTTGGTTTCGGAGCAAAAAAGCCAATGCCGGCATGCTCGACACCATCTGCGACGCCGCCCTTTACATGGCCCAGCGCAAGATCGGGGCCCTGATCGTTATTGAGCGCAATGTGCCCTTGGGCGACACCACCGAGCGCGGGGTGCGTCTGGAGGCGCGGCTCTCGCGCGAGCTGCTGATCAATATTTTCTGGCCCAACAGCCCGCTGCATGACGGCGCAGCCCTGATCAAGGGCAACGTCATCGTGGCCGGAGGCTGCATTCTGCCCCTGTCCACGGCCGTGGCCAAGCGCGACTACGGCACCCGGCACCGGGCCGCCCTGGGTATTACGGAAGAATCCGACGCCGTGGTGGTGGTGGTTTCTGAAGAGCGCGGGGCCGTGGCCGTGGCCGCCGAAGGCCGGCTGACCGCGGCTCTGGACGAGCCCAAGCTGCGCCGGGTATTGGCTTCGGCTCTGGAGAAAAAGCTGTGAAACTGCGTTGGAAAGAACTGCTCCTGGCCGTGCTCATGGCCGCCGGGCTTTGGTATATCGTTGCCGGCAGCGAAAAGTTGGAATCAGTGGTTTCGGTGCGGGTCATTTACAAGGGAACCCCGCCCGGGCTGGTGGTTCTGAACGGCATGGTCGACAAGCTGGAAGTGCGGGTTCGGGCCACGCCCGGTATCCTGCGCACCGTCACCGGGCGGGAGATTCCTTTTGCCATGGACCTTGCCGGCTTAAAGCCGGGCGAGAACATTTTGCCCGTGGAGGCCGGGCGCCTGCCGTTCCTGGACGACGTCGAAGTCATGGACGTCAACCCGCCGCGTATCCAGCTTGAAGTCGACACCATGGCAAGCAAAACCGTGCCCGTGGCTGTGGACATCCAGGGTGATACGGCCAAGGGCCTGGTGCTGCAGGCGGACGTGGAACCGCCGCAGGTGGAGTTGCGCGGTCCTTCCACGCGCCTCGCCGAGGTCAAGACCGTCCGGGTGCCTCTGAACGCCGAGGCAGAAACCACTCTGGGCCTGCGGACCGAGAAGCGTTCGCCGGTTCTGCCCGACGGGGTGGAGAGCATTCCGCCCCAGGTGGACATGACCGTTGAGGTGGACTACAGCCGCAAGCAGGTCAAGGTGACCCGGCCCGTGCGGGTGGAAGAAACGGAAGGTCTGGGTGTGTTCCTGCGCCCGGCCAAAGTGACCATTTCTGTGGCCCTGCCCGAAAGCCGGGTAGCCCAGGCCGCGACCGATCCGGAAATTCGGGCCTGGGTCGAGCCGACCTCACGCGCCCCCGGTTCGTACACGCTGCCGGTGCGGGTGTCTGTGCCCGACGGAGCGCAACTGGTGAAGGTGGAACCCGAAGAAACGGTTCTGACCCTGGAACAGGCGGGACCGGCCCTCCGGTAGCCGCGCAACTCTTGGAAACACCCATGAAAAAAAGACTTTTCGGTACCGACGGTATGCGCGGCACGGTCAACAAGCATCCCATGCTCCCGGACGTGGCTCTGCGTCTGGGCTTGGCCGCAGGCACCTATTTTCGTAGCGGCGAACGTCGGCATCGGGTGGTCATCGGCAAAGACACCCGGCTTTCGGGCTACATTTACGAAAGCGCCCTGACCGCGGGGTTGTGCGCAGCCGGCATGGACGTGTTCCAGGTGGGTCCTCTGCCCACCCCGGCCATCGCTTTTCTCACCCGCAGCATGCGGGCCGACTTCGGCGTGGTCATCTCGGCCTCGCACAATCCTTTCCATGACAACGGCATCAAGTTTTTCGACTCTTCCGGCTTCAAGCTCCAGGACCGGGTCGAAGATATCATCGCCGACATGGTCCTAGACCAGGCCTGGGAGTGGGACTACCCCGAGCCGGACAAGGTGGGCCGGGCTTACAAGATCAACGACGCGCCGGGCCGCTACATAGTGTCGATCAAGAGCAGCTTTCCGGCCAACCTGACCCTGGACGGCCTGCGCGTGGTTTTGGATTGCGCCAACGGGGCCAACTACAAGGTTGCCCCCATGGCCCTGGAGGAACTGGGCGCCGAAGTGGTCAAGATGGGCACCGAGCCCAACGGCCTGAACATCAACCACCGCTGCGGCTCGCTGTACCCGGATGTGGTTGCGGCCAAGGTGCGCGAAACCCGGGCCGACATCGGCCTGGCCCTGGACGGCGATGCCGACCGGCTGATCGTGGTGGACGAACGGGGCAAGGTGCTGGACGGCGACCAGATTATGGCCGTGTGCGCCCTGGATCTGATGGAAAAAGGCCGGCTGCCCGGCAATATCCTGGTGGCCACGGTCATGAGCAACATGGCCCTGGAGGTATTCATGCGCGAGCGCGGCGGCACGCTTTTGCGCACGCCCGTGGGCGACCGCTATGTGGTCGAGGCCATGCGCGGGCATGGGGCGGTGCTTGGCGGCGAGCAGTCCGGCCACCTGGTCTTTATGGAATACGGCACCACCGGCGACGGACTGCTCGCCGCGTTGCAACTGTTGCGGATCATGCGCGAACGCAACAAATCCATCTCGGCCCTGGCGGACCTGTTGCGCCTCTACCCACAAAAGCTTATAAACGTAACTGTGAAGGAAAAGAAGCCCTTCGAGAATCTGCCGGAGGTCACGGCCGTCCAGCAGGAGGCCGAGACGTTGCTCAAGGATCGGGGACGGGTGTTGCTGCGCTATTCCGGCACCGAGATGCTGGCCAGGGTCATGGTGGAGGGCGAAGACGAGGAAGAAGTGGAACGCCTGGCGAACAAGATAGCCGATGCCGTCAGGCGGGAACTGCGCTGAACCTGTATCCCAAGGAGGGCGTATGGACGTCCGGAAGGTGATCATACCCGTAGCCGGCTGGGGCACGCGCTCATTGCCCGCGACCAAGAACATCCCCAAGGAAATGCTCCCGGTCTACAACAAGCCGGTGGTGCAGTATGTGGTGGAAGAAGCCATTCGGGCCGGCGTTGAAGACGTGGTCTTCATCACCAACCGTGACAAAAACGTCATCGAAGATCACTTCGACTACAACCTCCAACTGGAGGGTGTTCTTGAGCGGGCCGGCAAGACCGAACAGCTCAAGGCCGTGCGCGAAGTGGCCGAGATGGCCAACATCATCTCCATACGCCAGAAAAAACAGCTCGGCCTGGGGCACGCGGTGCTCTGCGCCAAGGATGTGGTCAAAAACGACGAAGCCTTTGCGGTCATGGTCGGCGACGACCTGATGTTCGGCATGACCCCCGGCATCGGCCAGTTGCTGGACGCGGCCAGAGCCGAGCGCCTGCCGGTGATCGGGGTGATGGAAGTGCCTCAGGAACGGGTGAGCCGCTACGGGATCATCTCCGGGACCGAAATTTCTCCCGGCATCTACAAGGTGGAAAAGCTGGTGGAAAAGCCCCGGGTCAACGAGGCGCCCTCACGTCTGGCCATCATCGGCCGCTATATTCTGACCCCGGATGTTTTCCCCTGCCTGGAAAAGATTCAACCCGGCCACGGCGGAGAGATCCAGCTTACCGACGGCCTGCAGGGCCTGGCCGACGGCCGCGGGCTGCTGGCCGTGAAAATTCGCGGCATGCGTTTTGACGCGGGCGACTGGGCCGAATACCTGACGGCCAACATTTATTTCGGCCTGCAGGAAGAACACCTGCGCTACGAACTCATTCAGCATCTCAAGCCGTTGCTGCCCTGGGCTTAAAACAGCTCGGCTTTATACTGCAACGCCGGAGCGGGCCATGAGGCCGCTCCGGCGTTCTCTCTTTGCGGTCCGGCGATCAGACGTCGATCTGCTCGGGGCGCAGGTGCTCTGCTGCGTATTGGTGCGGGATATCCGCTTTGAGGAACAGCGCGTAAAGATCCGGGTCGATATGATGGCGGTCGTGGAATTCTTTCATGATTTTCAGGGCTTCCGAAAGAGTCTTGCCCGGTTTGTAGGGGCGATCCGAAGCGGTCAGGGCTTCAAAGATGTCGGCAATGGCCATCATCCGGGCGCTCCAGCCCATGTCTTCACGGAAAAGCCGCCTGGGGTATCCCTTGCCGTCCATGGTCTCGTGGTGCGCGCCGGCGATTTCCGGAATATCGCGCAACTGCCTGGGCAGCGGCAGCTTTTTCAGCATGATGATGGTTTGGATGATGTGATCGTTGATTTTGTAGCGCTCTTCGTCGTTCAGGGTGCCCCGGCGGATGCGCAGGTTGTGCAGTTCACCCCGGTTGTACAGGGCCTCGGGCACGTCCATCTTAAAGCCCCAGGGGTTGTCCGGCGGCATCTTGTCTTTCTCCCCCCGCTTGATGATGTGCTCCGGCGCGTCCCGAAGCAGGGGCTCGCGAGCCGGGAGCGGCTCGGCAGGGGCGTGTTCCATGCGGGCCAGTTCATCGCGTGAGACGCCCAGGCGGTTGTCCAGGGTGCGCAGCCAGCTGCGTTTGCCTATGGCTTCAAGGCGCTCCAAAGCCGCGTCATCCATGAACTCCCCGCCGATGTTGCAGCCGGCCACAAAGGCGAAGTCGTCGTCCAGGGCGCGCAGGGATTCTTCCAGCTTCCGCTCCTCCGCCTCGGCGTCGGCCCCGTCGGCCACGGCCTGCAGGCTCGCGATTTCCGCATCGCGTTTGAGTACTTCAAAACGGGTGCGGACCTCGTGGATGCGATCGCAGATGGTCTCCAGCTTGGTGGCCTTGTCCACCACATATTCCGGCGTGGTCACCTTGCCGCAGTCATGCAGCCAGGCGGCCAACCGGGCCTCTTCCCAGTTGTCCGGGGTGAGGGTGTAGTCTTTGAGCGGCCCTTCCGTGACGTCGCAGGCCGCCTTGGCCAGCATCTGGAAGATGATCGGCACGCGCTGGCAGTGCCCGCCGGTATAGGGCGACTTGGCGTCGATGGCCCCGGCCAAAATATGTACCAGGGCGTCGCGCAGGTCACGCTGGGCTTTGAGCAGGCTCTGGTTTTCCAGGGCGATGGCGGCGGTGCCGGCCAGGGCCTTGATGAAAGCCACCTGCGCGTCCTGAAAGGAGTTGGAGCCGGGCGCCATGGCCTTGAACAGAGCCAGCACGCCCAGGTTTTGTCCCATGCGGTCGCGCAGCGGCAGGCAAAGCACGTCCACCTGAACGATGTCGGGATCGCCAAAACCGGGGGCCAGAAAATCGACGGTACTGCGGCGATCCTCACGGGTGATGGCGGTACGGACAAAATCATCGGCCTGCAGGGCCTGGTAAGGGGGAAGGGTGATGTCGGGCTCGGCGCAGTCGAGCATCCGGCACTGGGCCATACGGCCGTTGCTTCGCTCCAGCCAACAGGCGCTGCCTTCTTTGAAGCAGTTGCGTTCTTCATCCAGCAGGGCGACCATACCGCCGTCGGCCGCGGCCACATCCAGGGTCTCGCGCAGCACCCGTTCCAGAAGCAGATGGAAGTCGCGTTCGGCGCTGATGGCGCCGGTGATCGAAAGGAATTTCTTGATGTTGTCCTGCATGCGGTGCATGCCTTGGGACAGGGTATGGATCTCCGTGACGCCCGAGTGGATGTTTTCTTCGACCTCGTCCAGATGGAACTCCTCAATGCGGCGCGCCTTGTCCGCCAAGGCGCCCAAGGGCCGGGCAATGGCCCGGGCCGCCAGCCAGATCACCGGGATGGAAAAGAGTAAAACACCCAGGGTGATCAGCGCGGTCCAGCGCACAAAGAGCATGGCGTCGGCCAGAATTTCGTCCCTGGGCACGGCCAGAAGCAAAACGTTCTTGGCCGCGTCGGAGAAACTGAACTCCTGCACAGACAACTCCCAGCCCCGACCGACCGCGTCGGCCTGCGGGAACCGGCCGCGCCGGCCTTCCCGGTAGGCCTGCATGCCCAGGCGCACGACATCCGGAAATTCTCCGGGCACGCGCAGACGCAGGGTTCTTCCATCCTGGACGAGCATGCCGTCCGCGGCGGCGACCAGACTGCCGTCGGGCCGGAAGAGAACGATCTGGGCGCCCTTGCTCGGCAGTTCCGCCGCCAGAACTTTGGAGAGGCGCGAAAGTCCGATATCCGCACCGACCACGGCGCCGCCGCCGGCATTCTGGGCAAAGGTGGTGCCGATTTCCTGCGTGGTGAAGAAGACATAGGGCGCACCGGAAATCAGCCGGCGTTCCTGCGCGGCTTCCCTGTACCAGGGGCGATTGCGAGGGTCGAACCCGGTGTATGTTTGGGGACGGCGTTCCAGCAGACGCAGATCCCGATCATAAAAGAGGTACTCGGCGCGGAAGGTGTTCCCGGCCGGGTCATTGCTTTGGACGAGCAGGGCGGTGTCCGCCGGGGCATCGAATGAGGCCAGGGCGGACGGAGTGCGCAGGGGACGGACAAGAAAGAAGCCGCCGTCGGCATAGCCCGCGTAGGCCGCCTCCACAATGGGGTAGACGTTGAGAATATCCTGCAGGGCGGGCAATACGGCCAGCCGTTCCTGCAGGTTTTGGGCGGCCGGGAGCTCGCCCTGGACCAGTAGGGAAACAAAGGCCTGGACCGGCAGGCGCACGGAATTGGTGGTCTCGCTTGCAACCGTGCGGCTGACGCTGTCCGCCAGGTGGTTAACGGCGGAGATGGCCGTGCGGGCCGTCATACGGTAGCCCGCATAGGCGATGGCCAGACCGCTGGCCAGCACCAGGACGGTGAAGAGCAGCCCCAGATGCTCCTGCAGCCGGAAGCGCCTGGGCGCTTTTTGCCGCGGATTGTGCGAAGGCATGGCGCACCGCCTTTTTTGAATAACATGATATCATGGATATATTAATTAACTCATCTTCACACTATAGCCTGTGGACTGTTGTCGAGCAAGTATTTTAAATGAATAGAAAGCTGCCGGTCCGAATTTCGAAGCATAAAACGTGTTTTATACCAGATGCAGTCTACCGCCGACGGCCAAGAGCCGGCAAAGCCGCTCGGAGGCTTGGGTAAGCAGCTCTCCGGCCCGGTCCATGCATTCATTTAAGGCAATGGGCGCGGGCACGGCCGAAGCCAGAGCGTCGATGCCGTGGTCCAGAAGCGCCTCCGCCCCCGGACCGAGCGCGCCGGACAGGCAGACCGCCGGTTTGCCCAGGGCCTTGGCCGCAAGGCCGACGGCCTGCGGCACTTTGCCCCCGGCCGACTGGCCGTCGGTCAGCCCTTCGCCGGTGAGCACCAGGTCGGCCTCGGCCACGCGGGACTCAAAATCCACAGCCCGCATAATCAGCTTTGCGCCCGAAGTCAGGCGAGCCCCGGCGAAAAAGAGCAGGCCGGCGCCAAAGCCGCCGGCCGCGCCGGCCCCGGGCCAGGCGTCGCAATCCAGGCCGGTGGCTTCACGGGCCTTGGCCGCGAACACCGCCAGGGCGGCGTCCAGGCGGGCCACCGCCGCCGGGTCCGCGCCCTTTTGCGGGCCGAACACGGCCGAGGCGCCGCGCGGGCCGCACAGGGGATTATCCACGTCGCAGGCAGCGTAAATTTTGGTCCGGGCCACCAAGGGGTGCATGCCCGAGGCGTCGATGCGGACAAGCCTCGCCAGGGCCTCGCCGCCGGGGGGCAGTTCCCGGCCGCGTTGGTCCAGAAAGCGCACGCCCAGAGCGGACAGGGCGCCGGTGCCCGCGTCGTTGGTGGCGCTGCCCCCCAGACCGATGATCAGCCGGGGCGGGGCATCATGCGGCCCGGCCTGGTGCAGGGCGGTCAGGGCCGCCAAAATCAGTTCGCCGGTGCCGTATGTGGAGGCGCGGCAGGCGTCGCGCTCGCCCGGTCCGAGAAGGGTTAGGCCGGAAGCGGCGGAGGTTTCGACCACCGCGCCGCGGCCATCGCCCAGCAGGCCCCAGACGGCCCGTATCGGCCGGCCCAGGGGATCGCGGGCGGTGAACACCCGGGGCAGGCCGGCCGTGGCCTCGATCAGGGCGTCCACGGTGCCTTCGCCGCCGTCGGCCAAGGGTACGAGGTCCAGACGCGCCGTGGGAAAAACGCGGGCCGCGCCCTCGGCCATACGGCGGGCGGCTTCCAGGGCCGTGAGGCTCCCTTTGAAGGAGTCGGGGGCAATGAGCATACGCATGGCGTCTCCTTGTTTGCCTGTTGCAGCACAAATCGTCCCGACAGTAAAGAGTCGGCGCGTCCGCGGCCCTTCGGCCCGTACTGGCAATCGAAGGGGAAACCGGTTAGAGGGAAGGCTTACGGAGGATACCATGCGCATTGCGATTATTGGAGGCGGCAGTTGGGGCACCGGCCTGGGCCACGTTTTGGCCGAGGGCGGGCATGAGACGATCATCTGGGCGCGCGATCCGGAAAGAGCGCGGGAAATTGCCGGCGGGCGCAACGAGCGCTATCTGCCCGGTCTGGCCTTGAGTCCCAGGTTGCGGGCCGCCCACGAGCCGGCCGAAGCCCTTGCCGGAGCGGAAATTTTTATTCTGGCCGTGCCCTGCCGGCATATGCGCGCGACCTTGAGCGGGCTGCTGCCCCTGTTGCCGGCCGCGCCGGTCTTTGTCTGCGCGAGCAAGGGCATAGAGGAGAAGACCCTCAACCGCATGTCCGAAGTGGCCCAAAGCGTTGTGCCGGGGTGCCGCTATGCGGTTCTTTCCGGCCCTTCCTTTGCCCGCGAGGTGGTGCGGGGCAAGCCCACGGCCGTGGTTTTGGCCGCCTCTGACCGGGAACTCGGGGAGCGGTTGCGCCATGAACTGGCTTCGGGCCTTTTTCGGGTTTACTCCAGCCCCGACGTGATTGGCGTGGAACTGGGCGGAGCCCTGAAAAACGTCATCGCCCTGGCTGCCGGCGTCTGCGACGGCATGGGGCTGGGCGACAGCGCCAGGGCGGCGCTGATCACCCGGGGCCTGGCCGAAATGAGCCGGCTGGGCACGGCTTTGGGGGCACAGCCCGGCACATTCATGGGCCTGTCGGGCATGGGTGATCTGGTATTGACCTGCACCGGTGATCTTTCGCGCAATCGGCAGGTTGGCCTGCGTTTGGGCAGTGGAGAGATGATAAACGATATTCTTAATTCTATGCATATGGTGGCCGAAGGCGTCTACACCACCCGGGCGGCCTGCGATCTGGCCCGGCGAGCCTGCCTGGAGCTCCCTGTGGCAGAAGCCATGAGCCGCTTGCTTTCAGGGGAAATCGACCCGGTGCGCCTGGCCGGCGAGCTGATGGCCAGGGCCTTGCGCGAAGAATAAAAATTTGTCCCATGCCACGGCCGACAGGCCGGAAGAAGATGGAGCGGATTTGCCTGTTTACCGGCAAATCCGCTCCATTCATAGGAATCATGAAAATTGTTGCCGGAGAATGAGAAAAAAATAAAAAATAGTTCAGTAAAAAATTTTTTACAAAAACCCTTGCCAAAGCTCCCGGCTGCGTATAAAGAAGTCTCTAGAGTTTCATACTTGCAAAAAGGAGGAAAGCATGAAACGCATTGTTACCCTTCTGCTCGCCGCAGCCATGGTTCTCGGCGCGGGAGCGGCCCAGGCCGTCGATGTGAAGGTCAAGGGCTCGTTCAACTTTGTGTATGGGGTCGGCGACAACCTCGGTTTCCGCGACAACGAAGACGATCGTGAAGCCGACAACTTCTATGCCCGCCAGCGGGTGCGCACCCAGGTCAACTTCATCGCGTCCGAATACCTGCAGGGCGTGGTGATGTTTGAAATCGGCGACATCTGGTGGGGTCGCGGCGGCACGTCCGGCCGCGGTTCCGGCGGCGCCCTCGACGCCGACGGCGTGAACATCGAGACCAAGCACGCCTACCTTGACTTCCTGGTGCCCAACACGGATCTTTCCGTGCGCATGGGTCTGCAGTACCTCTCCCTGCCCATGGGCACGGGCTACTGCAACCCGGTGTTCGGCGCCGACGTGGCCGGCGTGGTCGCCAGCTACAAGTTCAACGACATGTTCGCCCTGACCGCCTTCTGGGCCCGTCCCTTCGACCAGTATCGCAACGACAGCGACTACAGCAATTACAACGGCGGCAGTCTGGACGACGAAGTCGACATGTTCGGTCTGGTGGCCCCGATCACCGGCGACGGCTGGTCGGTGACCCCCTGGTTCGTATACTCCCGTGTGGGCTCCGCCTCCGGCATCTACGAATACATCCTGAACTATCAGGGCTATCTGGACGACGCGGGTATGGATAGTCTGGCTTATGACCAGAACGAGTCCGCCAACGCCTGGTGGCTGGGCGGCGCCTTCAGCCTGAGCATGTTCGACCCCCTGACCTTCGGCCTGGACGTCATGTACGGCAGCCTGGGCAACAACAGCTTTGCCGGCTATTATGACGGCGATCGCTTTGCCGACAAGCCCTTTGACTTTGAGACCAAGGGCTGGTTCATCGCGGCCAACATCAACTACAAGCTTGACTGGGGCGTGCCCGGCATCTTCGGCTGGTGGTCTTCGGGCGACGATTACGACGACGTGGCCGACGGCAAATACGGCCGCATCCCGACCGTGGGCATGGACGACGGCTTTGCCGCCACCAGCTTCGGCACCACCGGCAGCATCTACGGCGTGGACACCGCGGTCAGCGAAACCATGGTCGGCACCTGGGGCATCGGCCTGCAGATCGCCGACATCAGCTTCATTGAAGACCTGAGCCACACCATCCGCGTGGCCTACTACCGCGGCACCAACGACGGCGACCTGGCCGGCATCGGCGCTTACCCCATCAGCGGTGAGAACATCTACATGACCAGCAAAGACGCGGCCTGGGAAATCAACTTCGACCACCAGTACCAGATGTATGAGAACCTCTCCGTTTACCTGGAGCTGGGCTACATCGCTCTGGACATGGACGACGACTGGAACGACTACTACGACAAGGACGCCTTCCGCGGCCAAGTCGGCTTCGTTTACAAGTTCTAAAAACACGATTCGGTTCCACTTGCTTGCTGAACGGGGCGCATTGGGCGCCCCGTTTATTTTTTGCATGCGAATTCGGCCGGGCGGCACGATGCGAAATGAATTCATTTAATAATATGTTTTATGAATTATTTATAACACATATTATCGTGCTGTTTATATAAAAAAATATTTAAATCCATTGTGATAAATATCTTTTTCGGGCTTTTTTGCAAAATTTATTGTCGTTATTTTTAATTTATATTATTGTTGCATCATCTTTCTATTTTTTATCCCCGAAAAGGAGGAACGGATGAAGCGTATTGCGGTTTTTCTGCTTGCCGCCGCAATGGTTTGCGGGGCAGGCGCGGCCTGGGCCGTTGATCTCAAGGTCAAGGGCATGTTCAATTTTGTTTACGGGGTGGGCGACAACCTCAACATGGTCGACAGCGACAAAAAGCGCGAGGACGACAACAACTTTGCCAAACAGCGGGTGCGGGTTCAGGTCAACTTCATCGCCTCCGAGTATCTGCAGGGCGTGGTGCAGATTGAAATCGGCGATATCTGGTGGGGGCGCGGCGGCAACTCCGGCCCCGGTTCCGGCGGCGCTCTGGACGCCGACGGCGTGAACGTTGAGACCAAGCACGCCTATCTCGATTTTCTGGTGCCCGACACGGAGCTTTCCGTGCGCATGGGCCTGCAGTATCTGGCCCTGCCCATGGGCACCGGCTACACCAGTCCGGTGTTCGGCGCCGACGTGGCCGCTGTGACCGCGAGCTACAAGTTCAGCAGCCTGTTCACGGCCACGGCTTTCTGGGCCCGCCCCTTCGACAAATACCGCAACGACGCCGACTATGCTTCGGCCGTTCATACCGGCCCGAGCCTGGACGACGAAGTGGACATGTTCGGCCTGGTTTTGCCGGTCACCGGCAAAGGCTGGAGCGTCACTCCCTGGTTTGTCTATTCGCGGGTGGGTTCCGGCTCGGGCGTCTACGAGTATATTCTGAACTACCGCGACCGCCAGACCGGCCCCCTGGCCTATGAGCAGAACGAAGCGGCCGGCGCCTGGTGGTTGGGCGGCGCCTTCAACGTCTCCTTGCTCGATCCCCTGGTCTTCGGCCTGGACGTCATGTACGGCAGCCTGGGCAACAACTCCTTTTTGGGCACCCGCAATGCGGACAACAACGCGATCGTCGGCGCTCCCTTTGACTTCGAGACCCGGGGCTGGTTCATCACCGCCAAGCTGGACTACAAGCTCGATTGGGGCGTGCCCGGCGTCTTCGGCTGGTGGTCTTCGGGCGACGACGCCGACGACGTGCGAGACGGCAAATACGGCCGCATTCCCACCGTGGGCATGGACGACGGCTTCAGCGCCACCTCTTTCGGCCTTTCCGGCAACTACATTTTCGGCTTTGACGGCGCGGTTTCGCAGACCGGCGCCGGTACCTGGGGAGTGGGTCTGCAACTGGCCGACGTGAGATTTGTCGACGATCTGAGCCATACCCTGCGCGTGGCCTATTATCGCGGCACCAACGACAAAGATCTGGCCGGCGCCGTGGGCGCCGATTCCGCCTACCGGATCAGCGGCGAAAAAGTGTACATGACCACCGATGACGCCGCCTGGGAAATCAACTTCGACCACCAGTATATGATTTACGAAAATCTCATGGCCTATCTGGAAATCGGCTACATCACCCTGGATATGGACGACGCCTGGAAGGATCGCTACGGCGACGACGCCTTCCGCGCCCAACTCGGCTTCTTGTACAAGTTTTAATTCGGTCTGATTGTTTCGCTTGCTTGCTGAACGGGGCGCATTGGGCGCCCCGTTTTATTTTACGGGTGGTCGGAGCCGGCCTCGCGCCGAGCGCCTCCACAACGAGACCGCCCTGCTGCAGGCGTTCAAACGTGTGCAATCGGTGTGGGAGGGCACTTTCCGCAGTTTAAGAATTTTATGCAATTTTTTTTTAATTTTTTCAATATGTTAATTATATTATAATAATCTAGTCCAATTTTTTGAAAAAAAACAATTGCCTATTAATAATATGGGGAATAGATCTTCAGCCGTGTTTCGATCCTTTAAGACAAGGAGGATGGGATGAAACGCATAGCCACTTTTCTGCTCGCCGCCGGCATGGTGCTCGGCGCGGGTTCGGCCCAGGCCATCGACGTGAAAGTCAAAGGCACGTTCGATTTCGCTTACGGGGTTGCCGACAACCTTGGCTTCCACGGCGAAAACAGCAACAAGCGGAATGATGACGACACCTATGCCGAGCAGCGTATCCGCACCCAGATCAACTTCGTCGCGTCCGAATATTTGCAGGGCGTGTTGATGTTTGAGATCGGGGACAACTTTTGGGGCAGCGATACGGATAGCCACACCGGGCGCGGTTCCGGCGGCGCGCTGGATACCGACGGCGTGAATATTGAAACCAAGCACGCCTACCTTGACTTCCTGGTGCCCAACACGGATCTTTCCGTGCGCATGGGCATGCAGTACCTGGCCTTGCCCATGGGCACGGGCTACAACAACCCGGTGTTCGGCGCCGACGTGGCCGGTGTGGTCGCCAGCTACAAGTTCAACGACATGTTCTCGGCCACGGCCTTCTGGGCGCGGCCGTTCGACAACTACCGCAACGACGATGAGAGCGGTTCTTCCGACCAGCACTATGATGATGAAGTCGATATGTTCGGTCTGGTGCTGCCGGTGAACGGCGACGGCTGGAGCGCGACCCCTTGGGGCGTTGTGGCCAACGTGGGCAGCGCCTCGGGCATGTATGAGTATCTGACCGGCTACGGCTACGGCGGCGGGGCGAAGGCTCCCCAGATCAGCGAAGATAATTACGAGCAAAACGGCAGCGCCACGGCCTGGTGGGCGGGCGGCGCCTTCAACGTCAGCATGTTCAACCCGCTGACTTTCGGCTTTGACGTGATGTACGGCAACCTCGGCCGCAACGAATTCAAGGACACCGACGGCAGCGAGTTCGGCATCGAAAGCAAGGGTTGGTTTGTGGACGCCAAGTTGGATTATAAGCTCGGCTGGGCCACGCCCGGCGCCTTCGGCTGGTGGTCTTCAGGCGACAAGGCCGACGACGTGAAAGACGGCAAGTACGGCCGCATTCCGACGTTGGGCATGGACGATGGTTTCAACCCGCTTTCTTTCGGCGCTCCCGGCAGCATCTACGGTGTTGATACCGCCATCAGCGAAACCATGGTCGGCACCTGGGGCGTGGGCCTGCAACTGGCCGACATGAGCTTCATCAAAGATCTGAGCCACACCATTCGCGTTGCCTATTACCAAGGCACCAACCAGGCCGATGTGGCCCGCGACGGCAACGACCTCGGTATCAGCGGCGAAAACGTCTACATGACCGACAAGGACCACGCCTGGGAAGTGGACTTCGACCATACGTACCAGATCTACGAAAACCTGACCGCTTATTTGGAACTGGGTTACATCAACCTGAGCATGGATGAGGACGTCTGGGGTTCCGACCAGTATTCCAACGACGCCTTCCGCGGGCAGGTCGGCTTCTCCTACAGTTTTTAACAGAATCAAAAAATTCCACTTGCAAACGGGGCGCATTGGGCGCCCCGCCTTTTTTTCGGCTGTTGAAAAAGCTGTTCCCTTTGTTTGGTGCAGCGTGTATAGAGGTCGAAAAGGGATCTTATGGCCGACATTGCGAACATATTGCGGGATCTTTCCCGCGTCGGCGGGATGATCCGGCAGGATAAGCCCATCCCGGCGGTGCAGGCCGCCCGGGCCGCCGCGCAGACCATGCGCCGGAGTCAGCTGTTGCGCGCGGAGCACGAGGAATTTTCCCGCCTCCTGGGCGAGGCCTGCGGCCATATCGGCAATAATCCGAAGATCCGCAAGCTTTTCCCCCTGGCTCTGGAATATCGGCCCGGGGAAGAGGGAGTCCTGTACGAGTCCCTGTCCGAGCTTCTGGAAATTTTGGAGGAGGATGCCTCCGGACAGGCCGCCGAGGTGCTTCGGCTCATGGAGGAGCGCAAAAGGGAGATGCTCGCCAAGGGCAACGGCGAGCTGGAAGCGGGCAACGTGCCTCTGGCTCGGGCGACCTTCAACGCCCTGGACGCGGAATTTCCCGGTGACGCCGGCCTGGGCGTGGACATCGCCGAGAGCTACTTAAAGCACAATCTTTACGAAGACGCCGCCCGGCACCTGGAAAAGGCCCACAACGTCGCCAATGCCTCGGCCCACGTTTACAACCGTCTGGGCATCGCTCTGCGCCGGATCAAGCGCTTCGACATCGCGGAAGAAAACTTCAAGCGCGCCTTGGCCTTGGAGCCTTCCGACCCCAACCTGTATTTCAATCTCGGCCGGGTCTACCTGGATCACGGCCTCTGGCGCGAGGCCCAGGCGGCCGGAGAAAAGGCCTTTGCCCTGGACCCGGCCTTTGTCGAGGCCGACAAACTGGCCAGGTATGCCGCCAAAAAGCTCATTTCCGGCTGAGAGCTTGTCCATAATAAGTAAGCGTTTCGCGGCCAAATACTTCGTCAAAGGTGTTTTTGTTCCGATCGGGTGCCGGAAGAGTACGCTCCCTCCGCGAAAAATGCCCTTGCCCGTCTTTGTCACGCGCACTCCACTTATGTGTGGACAAAGCTCCGAGCCATTCGGCCCTCCCCTTGCCGGGCCGCCGGTACGCGCGTTTACCGGCATTTCCTTTCATGAACCCGGCCGGGTTGTTTGTATTTCCAAATTCCCCTCCGTTCCCAGGCGGCGAATGCGAATCTGCCCGCGCTCCCCGGTATCAAGCAGGGGAACGCCGCGTTTTTCCCATTCTTCCCTCACCCGTCGGGCCGGAAAGCCCCATTGGCTGTTTTTTCGGCTGCTGGTCAGCACAATCCGGGGTGATACCGCATCATAGAACGTCGGGCATAGCGATTTGGCCGAGCCGTGGTGCGGCAGAACGAGCAACGGCGTGGCCAGGGTGCTTTTGTCCAGGTCGGCCAGGGTTTCCAGGGCGGCCTTGTCCGCGTCGCCGCAAACCAGGGCCAGCGGTCGGCCCAGGTGCACAATGCGGATCACCAGGGAAGCGCTGTTGCCCTGCAATGCGGCGCCCTTGGGCGGCCAGAGAATCTCCAGGCGCAGGCCGCCGGTAAAGTCCAGGGCGTCGCCGCGGGCCAGGACCAGTTCAGACAGGCGGGTTCCGGCCGGGATTGCCGCCAGCCGGGCCGCGAGTTCCGGCTGGGCCTCCCGGCCGTTGCCGGCAAAGGCGGCGACCTGGAAACGCTCCAACTCGTAGAGCAGGCCGCCCAGGTGGTCGGCATCCGGGTGCGTGGCCAGGACCAGGTCCAGGCGGGGCAGGGCGTTGTAGGCGACCACCGGCCCGGTGATGAAGCGCCCGGCGTCCATGCCCCGGGCAAAGGCCGGCCCGCCGTCGAGCAGGGCTTTGCCGCCCGCCCACTCCAGGAACACGGCCTGGCCGGCGCCGACATCGAGCAAAGAGAGTCGGACTTCTTGCTTGCCCGGCGCTGCCCAGAGGGGTGGCAGCAGGATCAACAGCAGGCAGGCGGCGCAGCCGGCCGCCTGGGAGACAACCCGGCGAAAGCGGCCGCGTCTGTCCAATCCGGCGGCTTCGGGCTTGCGGCGCAGGGCGAGCCCGCCGAGAAGCAGGAGCAACAGCCAGAAGCCCAGGGCGCTCAGCGGGTGGGGCCGGGGCAGGGCGGCCGGTTGCAGCAGCCCGGCCTGGTGCAAAAAAGCAAGAACAGCCTCAAGTCCGCGAAACAGCAGCCCGGCGGGATAGAGGGGCACGGCCGCGAGCATCGGCGCGATCAGGCTGAGCCCCAGACCCAGATACAGCAGGGGCATGACCAGAAAGCCCAGAACCGGCAGCCAGAGCGCGTTCAACGGCGCAAGGACCGGTGGGGAAGTAAAGGTCGCGGCCGTCAGGGGCAGCAGGACCATCTGCACGGCCGAAGAGATCAACAGCAGGCTGCAGGCGCCGCGCAGTGCGGCGCGGCCGAGCCCGGCGCCGTTTTTGACTTCCGGCACCAAGCGTCGACTGAGGGCGGCAACGGCCGGCAGGCTCAGGGCGATGGCCGCCACGGCGCCGCAGGAAAGCTGCAGGCGTATGTCAAACAGGGCCTGCGGGTTGAGCAGCAGCATCAGCGCCAGGGCGGCAAGCAGGCCGTCGAGCAGGGCCTTGGGCCGGCGCAGAAATAGCAGCAAGCCCCAGAACAGGAACATGAGAAAGGCCCGCACCAGGGTAACCGGCGCCTGCCCCAGCCAGAGACAGAGCAGCACCGGCGGCAGCGCGGCCAGGGCGGCAACCTGCGGCCGGGGCAAGCGCAGGAAGATGCGCGGTCGCAGCCGGCCGAACAGCCGGAGCAAGAGATAGCCCGCGCCGGCGGCATAGCCCAGGTGCATGCCTGAAAGGGCCAGGCTGTGGATCAGCCCGGCGTCGGCCAACCCCCCCAGTTGTTCCGAGGTCAGACGGCTGCGGTCGTTGAAGAGCAGGGCGGGCGCGTAGGCCGCAACCGCTTTGCCGGCCGGGAAGTCCTTCAGAAGTTGCAGGACGCTTTCCAGGTGTGCCCGCAGACCGGCCCGGGCGGTTTGGCTCCAGGTCGGTTCGCCGGAGTATTCCGGCCC
Organism: Desulfovibrio sp.; assembly: GCA_031553235.1. GTDB lineage: Bacteria > Desulfobacterota > Desulfovibrionia > Desulfovibrionales > Desulfovibrionaceae > Frigididesulfovibrio. The sequence goes on along the minus strand of JAVBLS010000005.1, from coordinate 38,067 downwards.
GGGCATGCCCTTGCCGTGCCGGCCGATCAGAAAGATGCCCTCGTCGGCGAGCAGCCGATCGCGGTCGGGTAGCTGCGGGTTGGCGGCGCTGTGCGGGAATTCCAGGCGCAGGCCCAGGCGCACGCGCATGCCGGGCAGGCAGGCGGGCGTGGGATCGTTGAAGGTGACCGCGAGATCGCCCGCATAGGCCGAAGCGTTCGACGCATCGGCCGGGCGAATGTCCCGGAGAATCAGGCGCAGACGGGCGTCCGGCAGGGGCTCGACCCGTCCCACCCGGGCGTCGATACGCATGGGCGCGGGCGACAGGTTGTCGCCCGCGGCCGAGACGCTCGGGGCCACGGCGGCCGTGAGCCAGGCGGGCACGGCCGGCGGCCGCGGTTCGCGAAAAGAGGCCCAGCCCAGGCCCAGGGCGAAACAGCAGCAAAAAAGGCCGGTCGTGATCAGAGCAATTTTATTTTGAAATTGCTCCAACGGCCGGCCTTTACAGAGACGGAAAACAAGCAACACGGCCAGGGCGCAGCCCGCCGCCACAGGTTCGCGCAGGGCCGCGATGCCGGCCGCAAAGGCCAACAGGCAATACTGTCGCAGCAGCAGAGCGGGCGGACTGGGCAGGCCGGGCATCGGGGCCTATTCGTTCATGCGGCGGATGCGCGCTCCCACCTGTTCCAGTTTCCGTTCAATGCGTTCGTAACCGCGATCCAGATGATAGATGCGCTGCACGTGGGTTTCGCCCTTGGCCGCCAGCCCGGCCGCCACCAGCGAGGCGCTGGCCCGCAGATCCGAGGCCATGACCGGCGCGCCGGTCAACCGCTTGACCCCGCGCACCACCGCGCGGGAGCCGGCCAGGCGTATATCCGCGCCCATGCGGGTCAGTTCCGAAACGTGCATGAAGCGGTTTTCGAAAATGGTCTCCTCCACCGTGCCAGCGCCTTCGGCCACGGTCATCAGAGCCATGATCTGGGCCTGCATGTCGGTGGGGAAACCGGGGTACGGGCTGGTGGTCACGTCCACGCCGCGCAGCGGCCCGGCCCGGCGCACCCGCACGCCGTCCTTGTGCGGCTCGAGGGAAGCGCCCATTTCGCCCAGCTTGGCCATGACCGCCGTGAGCTCTTCCACGGGGCAGCCCACGATGTCGCAGTCGCCGCCGGTGATGGCCGCGGCCACCAGAAAGGTGCCGGCTTCAATGCGGTCGGGCATGACCGCGTACTCGCCGCCGTGCAGGGCGGCGACTCCCTGGATGTGAATCACGTCGCCGCCGTGCCCTTTGATCTTGGCCCCACAGGCGATCAGGAAGTTGGCCAGATCAACCACTTCGGGCTCGCGCGCGGCGTTGCGCAAGGTGGTCTCGCCTTCGGCCAGCACGGCGGCCATGAGCAGGTTTTCGGTGCCGCCCACGGTGGGAAAATCAAAGCTGATGTCCGCGCCGCGCAGCTTTTTGCATTTGCCGACAATGTAGCCGGAATCGAGCTCAAAGGCAGCGCCCATCTTTTCCAGGGCCTTGGTATGCTGTTCCACCGGCCGGGCGCCGATGGCGCAGCCGCCGGGCAGGGCCACCCTGGCCTTGCCCAGGCGGGCCAGCAGGGGACCGAGCACCAGCACCGAGGCGCGCATGGTTCTGACCAGTTCATAGGGCGCCTCGTCCGAGAGCGGGCCCGGCTCCACGCAGACGCTGTGCCCTTCGGCCCCGGTGAAGCCGGCGGGCCGGCCCAGGGTGGCCAGCATGGCGTTGGTGGTGCTGATGTCGCGCAGGCGCGGCACGTTATGATAGGTGACGGTCTCGTCCAGAAGGATGGAGGCGAAGAGGATCGGCAGGGCCGCGTTTTTTGAGCCGCCCACCTGGATGCGCCCGGATAGGGGCACCCCGCCTTCGATGACCAGTTTTTCCATGTCTGCTCCTTGGGATCTTCGCTTTGCTCTACCGGCATATGCAGGCGCTGTCCAGAGTAGGCTGAAGGCGGGATCGGCAGATGAAACACATTGCCGGTCGGGTTTTTTTGCGCTAGAGCTTTCCGATGGCCGTTTTTGGCCGAAAAATCAGTTGTCTGGAGCAACTGAACATTGGAAATGTTCAGTTGCTCCGGCGAACGCGCAAGCGGGCGCCCGCCTGCGGGCTCGTTCGGAAGTCCGTCGGCAATATGGTTTCATAGCCAATTTCAAAGTGAAATTGCTCTAGGAGGATCAAGTTCATGTCCAAGTCTCCTGTAGTCGCCGTTGTGGGCGCAACCGGCGCGGTCGGCCGCGAAATGCTGCAAACGCTGGAAAGAAGAAATTTTCCCGCGGCCACGGTCAAAGCCCTGGCTTCGTCCCGTTCGGCCGGCACCTCCCTGCCTTTTGCCGGCGGCGAGCTCACGGTTGAGGAGCTGACCCCGCAGTCGTTCGCAGACGTGGATCTGGCCCTGTTTTCGGCCGGCGGCGGCACTTCCGAGACTTTTGCCCCGCATGCCGTGCGCGCCGGCTGCGTGGTGGTGGACAACTCCAGCCAGTGGCGGATGGACGAGCGCTGCCCCCTGGTGGTCCCCGAGGTCAACCCGCAGGCTTTGAAAAAGCACAAGGGCATCATCGCCAACCCCAACTGCTCGACCATCCAGATGGTTGTTGTCCTGGCGCCTCTGCATAAGGTTGCCGGCATCAAGCGGGTGGTGGTTTCCACCTATCAGGCCGTGTCCGGCACCGGGCAAAAGGCCATTGCCGAACTGGAAGGCCAGGTGCGGCAGATGTTCAACATGCAGGAGCCCGAGGTCAAGGTCTACCCGCATCGCATCGCCTTCAACTGCCTGCCGCAGATCGACGTCTTTCTGGACAATGGCTATACCAAGGAAGAGATGAAAATGGTCCACGAGACCGTGAAAATTCTTGAGGCCCAAGTGTCGGTCACGGCCACCGCGGTGCGCGTGCCGGTGTTTTACGGCCACTCCGAAGCTTTGAACGTGGAATTTGAAAAGCCCTTGTCGGCCAAAGAGGCCCGCGCCGTACTGGTCGCTGCCCCCGGCATACAGGTGGTGGACAATCCGGACGCCAAGATGTACCCCATGCCCATTGACGCGGCCGGCGAGGACGAGGTTTTTGTGGGCCGCATTCGCGAAGACTTTACTCGGCCCAACACCCTGAACATGTGGGTGGTGGCGGACAACATCCGCAAGGGCGCGGCCCTGAACGCGGTGCAGATTGCCGAACGCCTGCTTGCCGACGATCTGATCCGCGTACCCGACCCCAAAGCCTTTGACTAACCACAACTGCGCCAGGGCCTTCACCCCGGCGCTCTTTTTTGGGAGCCGCCATGTCTCTGTCCGTGCTTTCTTCCGAAGAGGTGCTCCAGCGCATTCTGTCGCAGCCCCGCCCCGGCGGGGAAAATTTCCTGGCCTTCTATGAGCACCGCCTGGGCGGCATCTGCCGCGACCCCCGGCTGCTGCTCATTCCTTTGGACGACCATTTGGTCCACCGGGGCGACGGGGCTTTTGAAACCCTGCGTTACAGCCGGGACGTCATGTACCGGCCGGAAAAGCATTTGGAGCGCCTGCGCCGTTCGGCGGCCGGCATCGGCATTGCGCCGCCCCTGCCCTGGGAGGAGATCATCCCGGTGATCCTGTCTGTGGCCGGAGCGGGCGGCGAACCCGAAGGCCTGGTGCGGGTGCTGCTCAGCCGGGGGCCGGGCGGCTTCGGCATCGACCCGGCCGAATGCCCCGAGGCCGGTTTGTATGTTGTCGCCTATCGCAGCCCGACGCCGCCGGACGAGTGGTACCGGGCCGGGATCAAAGGCGCGCGCACGAGCATTGCGGCCAAGGGCGGCGGCATGGCCAAGATCAAGACCGCAAGTTACCTGTCCAACGTGTTGATGATCAAAGAGGCCCACGAAAAGGGCGCGGACGTGCCCCTGAGCTACGACGAACGCGGCTTTCTGGCCGAAAGCGCCGTGGCCTCCGTCCTTCTGGTGGACAAGGCGGGCACGGTGCTGGTGCCGGAGTCCGATGCCATTCTGCCCGCCACCACCGTAAGCCGGGCTCTGGAGCTGGCCGGCCCGGATCTGCCCCGGCAAAAGCGGGCCCTGATCGAGGCCGATGTGTTTGCGGCTGCGGAGATTCTGCTTTTGGGCACCGGCCCGGATTGCGTAGGCATCACCGCCTATGAGGGCCGGCCCGTGGGCGCGGGCGTGGAAGGCCCGGTCTGCCGCAAGCTGCGCCGGCTGATCGTTGAAGACGCCGTGACCCACGGCACCCCCATACCGAAGGTGTGAGCCCATGGCCCGTTTGTGCTTTTGCAACACCACGACGGCCTGGGGCGGCGGAGAAAGGTGGCACCTGGAGACCGCTTCGGGTCTGGCCGGGCGTGGCCATGAGGTCACTCTGGTCTGCCGGCCCGGCGGCGACCTGTACAAGCGCGCTCTGCCCTCGGCAGGCCGGGTGGGTGAGGGCTCTCTGGCCGTGGCGCCCTTTGACGTCGGCCGGCTCTCCTTTCTCAACCCGTTGGTGTGCCGACGCCTGCGGCGCTTTTTTCGAGAGCGGGGCATTGAGGCTCTGGTTTTGAACCTGCCGACTGATCTTAAAGTCGCGGCCCCGGCCGCCCGCGCGGCCGGGGTATCCCGAGTGTTTTATCGCCGGGGCAGCGCCCTGCCGGTCAGAGATTCCGCTCTGAACCGCCGGCTGTTCCGTCTTTTGGACGGGGTCATCGTCAATTCACGCGCAACGGGAGAAATGATTCCGGCACAGTTGATATCGGCGGAACGTCGAACCCTGTTGCATAACGGGCTGGATATCTCAGCCTTTGCCTCCGCCATGGCCGCGCCGGCCACAGAACCGGCCGGTCGGGCGCTGGAAGACTGGGTCGCCCGAGCCCGGGCAACGGGCGCGTCGTTGATTCTGGGCAATGCCGGCAGGCTCAACAGACAGAAGGGGCAGCACCTTTTTCTGCTACTGGGGCGGGAACTCGTGGATTTGGGCGTGGACGTGCGCCTGGTTCTGGCCGGGGAGGGCGAACGCCGGTCCGAACTGGAAGAGCAGGGCCGTCGGCTGGGCTTGGAAGAGCGTCTGTTTTTCACCGGTTTTTTGAACGATCTGGCCCCGTTCTGGCGCAGCCTGGATCTGTTCGTTCTGACCTCGCTCTGGGAGGGATTCGGCTTTGTGGTCCTGGAGGCCATGATGGCCAAGCTGCCCACAGCGGCCTTCGCGGTCAGCAATATTCCCGACCTGGTGCTCCCGGGAGAGACCGGTTTGCTTTTTCCTCTGCCGGAGAACGCCGAAACACCGAATGCAGGCGTTCGACAGAGCCTGCGTGCGATGGGCCGGGAGATTCTCGTGCGCCTGGGAACGCCGAAACAACGCCGTGAAATGGGACGTAAGGCCGGAGAAGCGGCCCTGGCTTATGACCGGGAAAAAGTCCTGGACGTTGTGGAGCGCCTGATGCTTGGCATCGATCCGGCACAGGCCGGATACGAAAGCGATTGATCGGTGGGGTGTGAACCGCCCGACATGGGTGCGCGGGCAAGAAATGCCGCGATAGGCCTGCCGGCGGCTTTCCTCCATCTCAAACGAGAGCGTCGCAAAAGACCCGCCCAAAGTGGACGGGAATCCAGGACAAAACCGGAACGCTGCGGGAGTATGCGGCTGCCGGCTAACCGCCAAGACCGCAGACGCGGTACAGGCGCTCGTAGACGGAACTGAGCCTGCGGGCGGCGCGACTGGAAAAGCCTCGGTCACACAACCTACAGTATACGTGCAGGGGGTTCAGACAGTGTTGCAGGTAGGAGCGGAATCGTGCCATCAAAAGCTCTCTCGGCCCGGGCGCAGTGAGTAAGGTCGGTGCCTGTGCCTCTTCGGTGGCGGATGCCGCCGATTGAAGGAAGTTATAATGCATGGGGGATCGCATGTCCAGCGTTTCCATTTGTTTTTTTTCGTCCGGTGCAAGGTGTTTTCAAGTTTTTTATCGGCAATCATGTATAAAATATAATGTTGTATGCCGATGATTCGGTTTCTTCGCCGGCGTTCCACCCCCCGGCTGCCCGGCCGGCGTCTTGCCGCGCCCTCGTGGGTTGTGGCCGGCAGCCTGGAAGAAAACTGTCGCTTTCTCTCCGGTCAAGTGGACGAAGTCGGTCTGCTTTTTTTCGATACCGACGCCTCTATGGCATATACAGCAAAAGATATGCCGACGGACTTAGCGGATCTCCCCCTGGCCTGGCATGTCCATCTGCCCGTGGATTTGCCCTGGCAAGATCCTCGGCGTTGCGCGGCAATCTGTGTCACCCTTTTAGACAAGATTGACTTTCTGCATCCCGGCCGGGCCGTGCTGCACCCCTCGCCGATTGAGGCGGCAGCCCGGCTGCGGGTGTTTGTCAAAGCTTTGGCGGACCTGGGGCGGAAGCCGGAAATTCTTGCCCTTGAAAACGTGCGGGACTGTGACCTGCAGGCCCTTGAAGGGGTGATCGGGGAATTTTCCTTGCAAGTCTGCCTGGATCTGGGGCATGTTCTCGCCTATGGGCAGGAAGCATTGCTTGAATGCCCCGGTTTGCTCGGGCGGGTCACTTTGGTGCACCTTTCGGCCACGGTACCCGGCAAAGACAGGCACGCACCGCTGACCGCCCTGGATGCGGCCGGCAAGACCCTGCTGCGCCGGTTGCTGGGAGCTGTGCCCGCCTCGGCCGTGCTGTTGCCCGAGGTCTTCGACTGGCCGGGGTTTGAGGCTTCCCGCAACGTGCTCGTGGATGTTTTGAAAAACCTTTGCCCCGCTCGCTGAGGATTTCATGGCCTATTTTCGCACCCTGTCGAAAATCCAGTTGCTCCTGGACCTGTTCCACCGCGAGGACGAGTGGCTGATTCTGATCAACGCCGACCCGGACGCTCTGGCCTCGGCCATGGCCTTGAAGCGGATCATGAGCCGCCGGGTGGGTGACGTGCAGATTGCCAAGGTCAACGAGGTCACCCGGCCGGACAACCTGGCCATGTTGCGCTACACTCGAATACAGGTGGCGGATCTCACGCCCGGTTTGCTGCGCCGGAGCCGCAAACTGGCGCTGGTCGACTCCCAGCCGCACCACCACCCCATGTTTAAGGACAGGGAATATCAGGTGATCATCGATCACCACCCTCTGACCGACGCCTCGGTCTGCGCCCCCTACACCGTGGTGAAGCCGGAATACGGGGCCACCTCGACCCTGCTCACCGAACATCTGTACAACCTGAACCTGCGGCCGGGAAAATTGCTGGCCACTGCCCTGCAGTTTGGGATCAAAACCGACACGGCCAGTTTTGAGCGTCATTTTTGCGACGTGGATCTGCGGGCCTATCAGTATCTCTCGCGCTTTGCCGACCACAACCTGCTTTCGCGTATTGCCCGTAGCGAATTTCATCGCCGCTGGCTGGATCTGTTCGCCAGGGCCTGCAGCGACATGTACCCCCTGGGTTCGGGCCAGTACGTCTTTCTCGGCGAGGTCGACAACCCCGACGTTTTGGTGCTCATCGCCGATTTCTTCATGCGGGTGTACGAAATTCGCTGGGTCGCCGTGGCCGGCCTGCATGGCGAAACCGCCGTGGTCGTTTTTCGGGGTGACGGCGTTTCGCGCGACCTCGGCCGGTACGCTTCAAGGTTGTTCGGTGAAATTGGATCGGCCGGGGGCCACAAGGCCATGGCCAGGGCGGAATTTCCCGTTACGGCGGCGGGCGGGAAAGACCCGGAGCTGTTTATCTGGCAGCGCCTGACCATGCCCGGCGAAAGACCGCATAGTGCGGCGAACGGCGCGAACCTCCTGCCGCATACGGCCGACATTCCGCCCGAAGACGACATCGAGGAGTAAACCCTGCCTGGCTCGGCCACGACGCGACGCGCTGGGGTATGCGGCCGGAGGGCAAAATTCGCTCCCGTGACGACACTGCCCCTAAGCCGGAATGATGGATTCAACCAGGCCGGCGGCCACGACCCGGAGCAGGGGGCGTCCATCCGGGTGGAAGGCGCCGGGCACCGGCAAATACAGACAGGCCAGTTGCCCCGGCGCCGTGGGTTCCTCCGGCCCGGCAAAGCGCAAGCGCAGCCGGTCGCCTGCAAAGATCGCCTCGGCCGGGCGCGGGATCTGGCGATAGCGGGTTTTGGCCAGAAGCGGGCCGTTCCAGTGCTCCGACGAAAGCAAAATGTTCAGGTCGCCCACCTCGCAACCGGCGATGCGGGCCTTGGGCCCGAGACGCAGAATGTTGTTGTCCGGCTCTTTGGCGACGACGTACAGCGGGTGCGCCCAAGCCACGCCCAGGCCGCGCCGGGAGCCTTCGGTATGGCGCCACAACCCCTTGTGCCGGCCCACCTCGCGCCCGTCGGCCAACAGCATGGGGCCTGCGCCGGGCAGAGAGATGCCCAGAGTTTCGGCCAGCTCCGGCAAGGCGTTTTGATAGTCCGCCGGGATGAAGCAGACCTCCTGGCTCTCGGTCGGCTGGGGCGGTGTGATGCCCAGGTGGGTCAGGGCGGCCCGCACCTCGGTCTTTTTCGCCCTGCTCAAGGGGAAAAAGGCCTGGGCCAGGCGTTCGCGCGGGGCCAGAGAAAGAAAATAGCTCTGGTCCTTGGTCTGATCTTCGGCCTCCAGCAGAGCCGGGCCGTCCAGGCGTAAAAAAGCTTCGGCCTGCCCGGGGAGTTCTCCGGCTTCCGGGGCAGAGCAGGGCGGGTACAGCCGGGCGTAGTGCCCGGTGGCCAGGCAGGCCGCTCCTCGGGCAACAGCCGCATCCAGAAGCAAGCCGAACTTAATCTCCCGGTTGCACAGGGCGCAGGGGTTGGGGGTGCGGCCGGCGGCGTAGGCCTGCACAAAAGGACGGATCACCAGGCGGCTGAAGTCTTCCCGCAGGTCGGCCAGATACAGGGGCAGACCCAAGGCGCGGCAGGCGGCCTCAAGGTTTTCCCGTACCTGCCGGGACTGAGGCGTCTCCGGCGTGAACAGGCCGTGCAGGGCAAAGACCGGGTGTTTGCCTTCGACCAGATGCATCAGAGTAAAAAGGCTGTCGGCGCCGCCGCTGACGGCCACGGCAATGAAGGGCAGGGACATGATGATTCGTCTCGGAGTGTTTTGCCGTATGTAAGGAAAAAGCCGGCGGGAAGCAAGGCCGGCGGGAACGTTCAAAGCGGTTCGGATTACCGCTTCTTTCAGGGGTTGCCATTACAACGAACATGCCTATATTTAATCCGATTTCCTTCCCTCAATTAATGGCCCGTGCGGCCGGCGTTTTTTCACCATGAACATTCCTTTCCCCACCTCCGGCCCGATCATGAAGCGGGCTCCCGATCCCTGGTCGGAATACCTGCACCTCGGCATGCGCCGCACCTTTCAGGAAGGGGCTGTTTTGCTGCGTCCCGGCGAACTCATCGACCATCTCTGGCTCCTGCACAGCGGCGAAATACTGGTCTCGCACAGTGTTACGCCGGACAGTCTGAACGGTCTTTTTCTCATGCGCGAAAACGCCATGCTCGGGCTGCTCGGCTTTTTTGCGCCCACGCCCACCTTTGCCACCTGGGTTGCGGTCAAGCCGGTCGTTGCGTTCTTGTTTTCACGAGAATGCATCTATAACCAGGTGCCCAACATCCTGCTGCTCGATCTTCTGGAGCAGTTCGCCATTCTGAGCCGCAGCCTGTCGCGGCGCTTCGTGCTCAATGCGGGCAAGACCGGCGAGACCAGATTGGCCCAGCTTGTCCTGCACCTTCTGGCCTCAGCGGCGACCAAGTCCCTGAACGAGCGCGGCCGGGCCGTGACCTTTGCTCCCGGCATTACCCAGGCCATGGCCGGGTATATGTTGAATATGCATGCCGTGACCTTTAACCGTCTGCTGGTGGTTCTTCGCGCTCAGGGCATCCTCGGCCGCTTCACCAAACACCGCCTGGAGATCCTTGATCTGCCCGCTCTGCAGAAGCTGGCCGGTGCCTCGTGCAGTCCGGGCGCCGTCGAATGAACGGCTTACGCCGGATCGCGTAAGGCGGCCTGCCCACTCTCGGTTCACCCCTCCCTTTATTTCGTTCCGGACTGTGGCCGCCGACGGCAAAACCGCCGAGATGGCGAAAAAACGACGGACAGGCGGCTGGTGAAATTTTATACTTGGTCTCAAGGAAGCAATTTCACTCTGATCTATAAGGAGAAAGTGTATGGGCATCACACTCTATACGGCACCGGACTGCATCCGCTGCCGGGTGGTCAAAGGCTACCTTGCCGAAAAGAACATTCCTTATGACAGCGTTGATTTCCAGGGGCAAAAAGATGCATTCAACGCCTTCTATCGGGCCAACCGGCCGCTTATTTACAGGAACCCGGAAGGCGTGGAGTTCCCGTTGTTTGACGACGGGCAGGTGATCCTGCAGGGCAGCGGCGTGGTCATCGCCTACCTGCTGACCGGCAACCGCGACATGCACGGTTGCGTCATGCGCAGCGACCTGTTGCACGGCCGGCTTTCGGGCTTGTATCCTTCCATGTGCCCCGACGCACATGAGGAGCATTTTGTCGATCTGGTCGGCCGTCTGGCTGCAGGCGGCCTGAAAATTTACCTGCAGCCAGACGGCCGCAAGCCCAAGCTGCTGCAACGCCTGATCGAGACAGGTAAACTGAACAAGGTGGTGCTGAACATTCTCGGCCCGGCTTCCATCTATGAGAGCGCCTTCGGCGGACCCATCGACACGGGCGATCTGGCCGAGAGCATCCGTTTGGTGAAAAATTTCCCCAACAGCGAAATCCGTCTGCTGGTCAGCCCGGTCAAGCGGGCCGACGGTTTCTGGTCCTGGCTGAGCAAAGAAGAGGCCGGCGAGGCGGCCAAGATGGTTGCCGAGGCCTGCAAAGAGCCGCAACTGCCCTTCGGGCTGTATGCCGTGGACAAGGAAATGCCCCAGGGCCTGCAGGGCCTGGAGCCGTTCCCGCAAGACCAGTTGCTGCCCTATCGGTCGGTGGTGCGTCGGCATATGTTCAAGGCGGATATTTCCAAGCCCGAGGCTCTATAACCCAGCCCATTCAAGGAGGTCATGATGGACAAGTATGACGTTGCGGTAATCGGTGCTGGCCCCGGCGGCAGCACCGCCGCCCGCATCCTGGCCCAAGGCGGCAAAAAGGTGGCCTTGATCGAGAGCGGGCAGTTGGGCGGCACCTGCGTGAACTGCGGCTGCATTCCCACCAAATTCCTGTTGGCGGCCACGGTTCCCGGCGGGCAACTGCGCGAACATGCCCGTCTGGGCGTACTTTCCGGCGAAGTGACGGTCAACCTGGCCGCTCTGCAGCAGCGCAAAGACCGTTTCACCAAGGGCTCGTCCGCGACCCTGGGCAAGACCCTGGCCGCGGTCGGCGTGACCATCCTCAACGGTCGCGGCTCCCTGACCGGGCCGGGCGCCGTCAAGGTGGAAGGCGAAACCACAACCGAAATCGCTGCCGATCACGTGATCCTGGCCGGTGGTTCGCGGTCGGCCGCCTTCTCCGGCTTGACCCCGGACGGCGAGGCCGTGCTGGATTCCACCATGATCCTGGGTCTGTCCGAGGTGCCCGAGAGCCTGATGATCGTCGGCGCCGGGGCCATCGGCCTGGAGTTCGGCGATTTCTTCGCCTCTCTGGGGACCAAGGTGAGCCTTCTGGAGGGCCTGCCCCAAGTCGTGCCTACCGAAGACACGGACATTGCCGAGGAGTTCCGCAAGATTCTGCAAAAGGCCGGCCGCACCGTGATCACCGGCGCCAAGGTGACCTCGCTGGTCACGGAAAACGGCCGTGCCAAGCTGACCCTGGCCGACGGTACGGTCATGGAGGCGGCAAAGGCCCTGGTGGCCGTGGGCCGCAAGCCGAACACCGAGGGGCTGGGCGTTGAGGCCGGCGGCGGCGCGTTGAACCCGCGCGGTTTCGTACAGGTGGACGATGTCCTGCAGAGCGGCCCGAATCTTTACGCCGTGGGCGACATCAACGGCCGCACTTTGCTGGCCCACGCGGCCGATCACCAGGCCGCCTATGTGGCCCGGCGCATCCTCGGGCAGGCGCATGGCAATTATGTGTCCGGCCCGGTGCCCGCCTGTATTTTCGGCCATGTGGAAATGATGCGCGTGGGCAAGACCGCCAAGGAAAGCCTGGCGGCCGGCAAGGAAGTCTTTGTTTCCAAGGTGCCTTTTTCAGTCAACCCCATTGCTCAGGCCCACGCCGGCAATGTCGGCCTGTGCAAGGCGGTCTGGGAAGGCAATACCCTGGTGGGCATGGCCGCCCTCGGGCATGGGGCTTCGCACCTGGTGACCGCGGCCCAGCTGCTGGTCATCGGCCAATACACTCCCGAGACCCTGCACTCCTTCATGTTTGCCCACCCGACCCTGGACGAGCTGCTGTCCGCCGCCCTGAACGCGCCGCGCACGGCCTTCACCGGCTAGTCCATAAAGGAGAATACGCCATGAGCAACCTGCAATTCCCTGACGACCGCCTGTACCACAAGGAACACCTTTGGGCCAAGAAAGAGCCCGACGGCACGTATCGTATCGGCATCAGCGACTTTGCCCAGGAACAGTTGGACAGCGTGATCTTCATCAGCCTGCCCACTGTGGACGATGTGTTCAAACAGGGCGTTTCCGGCGCCGAGCTGGAGTCGGTCAAGGCCTCTTCCGAAGCGATCATGCCTCTTTCCGGCAAAGTGACGGCCGTGAACGAGGCCCTGAAGGACAAACCCGAGCTGGTCAACTCCGATCCCTACGGCGACGGCTGGCTGATGATCATCGAGGCAGAAAATCCCAATGAGGGCAACACCCTGTGTGCGGCCGAGTATGCCGCCCAAGTGTCTTAGAGCAGTTTACGCTTCAAATAGTCGCTTAACGGCGGGCAAAGTCCGCCTACGCCTATTTGGCGGCAAGGATTTGCCGACAAATCCTTGCGAGCATTTCACACTTGAAATGCTCTAGGGTAGGTGAAATCGGCTCGGCGGTTGTGACCGTGCTTCCCCCAAATAAGAAAAACCCGCGTAAACGCGGGTTTTTCTTATTTGGGGCATTCCCCCGCCATATGCGGGGAGCGGCTACTTGAAGGTGCCTATATAGTCGGCCACGGCCTTGAGATCTTCGTCGGAGTGCTTCTTGACGATGTTGGTCATCATGGCTTTTTGTTTGCCGCCGTAAGAGCCATCGGCATAGCCATGAAGTTTCTTCAGCACTTCATCGGAGTTTTGGCCCTTCAGCGGCGCGGCTTCAGCGGTTTTTTTGGAGCCGTCGGCGCCGTGACAGCCGGCACAGGCTTTGTAGATGGCCGCGCCGTCGGCGGCGGCAAAGGCCAGACCGGCGAAAAGGACAAAACCGGCGCTGAGAAGGCAGAGCAGTTTCTTCATGATGGTTCTCCTTCAGAGGGTTTGTGAACGGACGCAGGCAAAGGCTTACCATTAAGACCATACCCAGCGGGAGAAAAAAAGCAAGATTCTAACGCCGGCGAGATATGGCGAACAAAAATCCGTGGTTGCGGAATGAAAACCATGGCGGCCGGGTGCATGCCGGAGCCGGAAAATGAAAGGCGGAAATGCTATGCCATTTTCTCCACCATATTCACATACTTCTGCAGGGCAGTGGCAAAGTCGGGGTGCTTCTCGGTGAAGGAAAGTCCGGTGACCAGCTTGGAGCCGCCGATCTCGACGTTGCGCACCGCCGCCGAACCGCCGCAGGGCAGGCCGTCGGTATTGAGCACGGTCTGCATGACCACCCAGTCGCCGACGGCCAGATCACGCATGGCCGACTGGCCGGCCAGATCGAGAGCCAGACGGCAGCCGCCCATGCTCAGGTCCATGATCATGCCGGCGGCATCGCCCTTGGCCGAGTGCAGGCTGACCGGCAGGGCACAGGTGATGCGCCGGTGCCGACGGGTTTCTTTAATCCTGATGCGATCCGGATAGCCGGTGAAAAGCAGTAATGAAGGCTTGGCCGCGTAACTGAGAATATCGACGCGGAACGTTGCCACCGAGCCCTCGGACATATAGCTGATCTCGATCACCGACATGGGGATGAGATACTTGAGCAGCCCGGGAATGGAGGGCAGGCTGATGATCAGAAATTCGTAATGTCGGCCGCCCAGAAATTCCCCCTGAAGAGGAGGGATTTTCTGGCCGAGGGGGTTCAGGCGTACAAGCACGCGGCTGTTCAGATCCAGTCCGATCTTGGGCTGGGTGTCGCTGTATTGCTTGACGGCGACGACTTGGCTGCTTTGCTCGGTGATGCTGTTGCTCATTTGGTTCTTCACTTTCGGTTGTGACTATTTATAAACAGTCATATAAAGTATAATATTATATATAGTATGCGTGTAGTTTTTTGTGAAAATCTATGCTATAAATATGTTTATATGTAGTTATCATTAAAACCTATACAGAGGAAAAAATCGGAGGTCAATAAGCAAAATTGACGGATTTTCCATCTGGTCCAATGCTCCGGAAAGATTCTGCGGAACGGCCCGGTCCGGAGTTTGGCTTATGCGAGGAACGCACGGAGGCACTTGAAGGCGGGAAAGCCAACCATTCGCTTCGAGGGGTTGACTTTTTGTAGAATTTTTCACAAAGTCGGACGAGCGGGAGCGGCCGCGGGCCGCTCTGCCTGCGCAGGCATTCTGCCGTGAGCATATCTTGCTGCGGCGCATTTTTTCTCCAACAGATGAGGAGTAAAGCATGTCCAAACTTGTTCCCCCGCATGGCGGTAAAGGTCTTGTTTGCAGTCTTCTGGAAGGCGCTGATCGTGAAGCCGAGTTGAAAAAGGCCGAAGGTCTCCCGAAAGTGGAAATCAGCCCTCGCGTGCGCGGCGACCTGATCATGATGGGTATCGGCGGATTCTCTCCGCTGGCCGGCTTTATGACCAAGGCGGACTGGAAGAGCGTGTGCGAAAAGTTCACCCTGGCCGACGGAACCTTCTGGCCCGTGCCCGTGGTGCTGGACGCCTCCAAGGCCGAAGCCGACTCCGTGAAGGACGGCGGCGAAGTCGCCCTGGTTTACAAGGAGAAGGACGGTTCCACCACCGTGTACGCCACCATGAAGGTGACGGAAAAATATGCCCTGAGCAAAGACGAGAAAAAGTGGGAATGCGAAAAGATCTTCAAGGGTGCCGGTGAAGACTCTTCCGATGAGAAGTTCTGGAAGATCGCCGAAGAAGAGCATCCCGGCGTGAAAATGGTCATGGAGCAGAAGGAATACAACCTGGCCGGCCCGGTCAAGGTGCTTTCCGAGGGCCGTTACCCCAAAGACTACGCCGGCGTATACATGCGCCCGGCCCAACTGCGCGCCGAACTCGACAAGCGCGGCTGGAAAGAAGTTGCCGCCCTGCAACTGCGCAACCCCATGCACCGCTCGCACGAGTTTCTGGGCAAGATCGCCATTGAAGTGTGCGATGGTCTGGTCATCCACTCGTTGATCGGCAACCTGAAGCCCGGCGACATCCCGGCCGAAGTCCGCATCCCCGCCATCAACAAGCTGGTGGAACTCTACTTTGTCAAAGACCATGTCATCCAGGCCGGCTATCCGCTGGACATGCGCTATGCCGGTCCGCGCGAAGCCCTGCTGCACGCGTTGTTCCGCCAGAACTTCGGCATGAACCGCCTGATCGTCGGCCGTGACCATGCGGGCGTGGGCGACTTCTACGGCATGTTCGAAGCCCAGGAAATCTTCGATCAGATCCCGGTCACCGGCGACCCGGCCAAAGACCTGCTCTGCAAGCCCCTGAAGATCGACTGGACCTTCTACTGCAAAAAGTGCGACGGCATGGCCTCCCTGCGCACCTGCCCGCACGGCAAGGACGATCGGGTCATTCTTTCCGGCACCAAGCTGCGCAAGATGCTCTCCGACGGTTCCCCGATTCCGGATCACTTCGGTCGCGAAGAAGTGCTCGACATCCTGCGCGCGTACTATGCAAGCCTGACCGAGAAGGTCGAGGTGAAAATGCAGGGCGCCGCTTCCGGCTCCAAGATGTAATACCCGGAACACGCTTTCTGAATGGTTGGGGCCCCGGCAGTGCCGGGGCCTTCGTCGTGCGCGCGCAGGCGTGGGCTCCCGGGTCGGCGGCGATCGCACGCTTGGCGGGAAAATTTCGCCGGCAAGAAAAATTCCGTCCCTGTAAAAAATCCCTTGACCCGATCAGTCATCCGGAGTAAGAACACCCTTCGCGCCGTGGTTTTATGCCTGCGGCGGGAATTTTTCCCTGTAACGGCAGGGGAGGGCGGGTTGAGCCCGCCTTAATCGCGCCTGATTGTACTATGCCAATCAGGTTTGACATTTGCAGGCCACGTCGCCTTTCGATGTCATGCCGTTTCGGCCCGCAGCTCACGGGTCGCAAGCGCACACGCGGGTTGAAGCCCGCGTCGGCCTGCAATGTTTTGACCCCACCGCAAGGTGGAAGAGGGTCGGCAAAGCGAGCCGTTCGTGCGGAATTGAGAAGTGGTCGTTGAGCCGGCCTGTTTCTTTTTCACGGAGTGACCAGCAATGACGACAGTCAGCAGTGATCGTATCAGAATCAAGCTCAAGGCTTACGATTACCGCATCCTGGACAAAGCCGTCTCCGAGATCGTGGACACGGCGCGCAATACCGGGGCGGGCATCGCGGGCCCCATTCCGCTGCCCACGAACATCCACAAGTACACGGTCAACCGGAGCGTGCATGTGGACAAGAAGTCGCGTGAGCAGTTCGAGATGCGCATCCACAAACGGCTCGTGGACATCATAGAACCCACCCTGCAAACCGTAGACGCCCTCGGCAAGCTTTCTCTGCCCGCCGGTGTGGACGTTGAAATCAAGCTGTAGGAGAGGGCGACATGGCTGAAAAATTGGCAATCATGGGTCGCAAGATCGGCATGACCCGCATTTTCGGGCCCGACGGCGCGGCCGTGGCCGTTACGGTGATCAAGGCCGGGCCCTGCCCCGTCCTGCATGTGAAGAATACCGAGTCCGACGGCTACCACGCCGTGCAGATCGGTTTTGAAACCGCCAAAGAAAAGCACGTCACCAAGCCCCTGGCCGGGCACTTCGCCAAGGCCGGGCAAGGTCTTTTCCGCGAACTCTGCGAAATTCGTCTGGAAGACGCGGCGACCTACAACGTCGGCGACGCCCTGGACGCGACCATCTTCAGCGCGGGCGAGCGGGTCAAAATTACCGGCAAAAGCATCGGTAAGGGCACCGCGGGCGTCATGAAGCGCTGGAACTTTGCCGGCGCCTGCGCGTCGCACGGCGCCGAAAAGGTGCACCGTAACGGGGGCTCCATCGGCAACAACACCGAGCCCAGCAAGGTGTGGAAAGGCAAGAAGATGGCCGGCCACATGGGCGCGCGTCAGGTGACCACCCTGAATCTCGAAGTGGTGGCCGTTCGCTCCGAAGACAACGTGATCCTGGTCAAGGGCGCCGTTCCCGGCCCCAAGAACGGCCTGGTCATGGTGCGCAAGCAGTAGAGAGGATAAGCTCATGGCTCAGGTTACCATATTCGATCAGCAGAAGAATGAGGCCGGAAGCATGACCCTGGCTCCCGAGGTGTTCGAGGTGCCGGTGCGTCCCGAGCTCCTCAACCTGGTGGTGCGCGCTCAGCGCGCTTCCTGGCGGGCCGGCACCCATGCCACGCTTACGCGCTCCATGATGAAGGGCGGCGGGGCCAAGCCCTGGCGCCAGAAGGGTACGGGCCGCGCCCGTTCCGGTTCAAACATTTCCCCCGTGTGGCGAGGTGGGGCCGTTGTTTTCGGTCCGCAGCCCCGGGATTACTCCTTTAAGATCAACCGCAAGGTCTGGCGTCTTGCTTTGCGCATGGCCCTTTCCGCCCGGTTGGCGGGCGACGGCTTGATGGTGGTCAGAGACATCGTTCTGGCCGAAGCCAAGACCAAGCATTTTGTGGCCGTGAAAAAGGCCCTGGGTCTGGAAAAGACCCTGCTGATCGTGCCCGCGATGGAAGAGCTCGACGCTTCCGGACGCCCCGTGTTCACCCCTCTGGTGCTCGCGGCCCGGAACTTGCCCGGCGTCACCTTGTTGACCCCGGAACAGCTCAATGTTTACGACATCTTGAACCACCCCAGGCTGGTGATGCTGGAGAGCGTCGTCGAGCGGGTGACCGCGCGGCTCGGCGCATAAGGGGTTCGACATGGACTACACGCAAGTACTCATCAAGCCCCTGATCAACGAAAAGATCACCTTCCTCCGGGAAGAAGCGAATCAGGTGGCCTTTTTTGTCCACCAGGACGCCAACAAGATCGAGATCAAAAAGGCGGTGGAAGCGGCTTTTCAGGTGAAAGTCGCGGCCGTGAACGTCGTGGTGAAAAAGCCGCGCACGCGTTCCTTCACCCGTATCCGCAAACGTTATGTCGGCCGGGTGCCGGGCCACAAGAAGGCCTACGTTACTTTGGCTCCGGGCAGCACAATTGCCCTTTTCGAGGGAGTGTAAATCATGGCTTTGCGCAAACTGAAACCCACCTCCGCCGGTCGTCGTTTTCAAACGGTGTCCGACTTTGAGGAAATCACCGCCAAGCGCCCGGAAAAGTCCCTGACCAAGGGCCTGACCAAAAAGGCCGGCCGCAACAACAACGGCCGCATCACCAGCCGCCGGCGCGGCGGCGGGCACAAGCGCCTCTACCGGGTCATCGACTTCAAGCGCGACAAGACCGGCATCAACGCCACTGTGGCGAGCGTCGAGTACGATCCCAACCGCACCGCCCGCATCGCCCTGCTGCAGTATGAAGACGGCGAAAAGCGCTACATCGTCGCGCCCGTGGGCATCAACGTGGGTGACGTGGTTGTGGCCGGTGAAGGCGCCGACATCAAGCCCGGCAACGCCCTGCCTCTTTCGCGCATTCCGGTGGGCACGCTGGTGCACAATATCGAGTTGTTCCCCGGCAAAGGCGGCCAATTCTGCCGCAGCGCCGGGACCTTTGCCCAGGTTGTGGCCAAAGAAGGCAAGTATGTGACCCTGCGCATGCCCTCGGGCGAAGTGCGCAAGGTGCTGGCCGCCGGCTTTGCTTCCATCGGTCAGGTGGGCAACATTCAGCATGAGAACGTTTCCCTCGGCAAGGCGGGCCGCAACCGCTGGCTGGGGCGCCGGCCCAAGGTGCGCGGCGTGGCCATGAACCCCGTGGACCACCCCCTTGGCGGCGGCGAAGGCAGAAGCTCGGGCGGCCGGCATCCGGTCACTCCGTGGGGTGTGCCCACCAAGGGCTACAAGACCCGCGATCGTAAGAAGGCTTCTTCCAAGCTCATTGTCACCCGGCGCAAGTAGGTAGGAGTTGACCAATGCCGAGATCCTTGAAAAAAGGCCCCTTTATTGACGGGCATCTGATGCAGAAGGTGCAGGTTGCCGCGGCCAACGGCGATCGCCGGGTGATCAAGACCTGGTCCCGCCGGTCCACGATTCTGCCGGAAATGGTGGGTCTGACCTTTGCCGTGCACAACGGGAAAAAATTCATCCCGGTGTTTGTGACCGAGAACATGGTCGGCCACAAACTGGGCGAATTCGCCGCCACCCGGGTTTTCCACGGCCACGCCGCGGATAAAAAGACCAAAGCCAAGAAGTAGGGTGTGAGTTATGGGACGTAACGCCAGAGTTAGAAAGGAAAAACGCGAAGAGCTGAAGCAGGTGGCGGCGCTTGTGCCCACCGCCTCGCTGAAGGCCGTGCGCGTTTCTCCGCGTAAAGCCGCCTTGGTGGCCCGCAACGTCATCGGCCTGCCCGTGGGCAAGGCCCTGGACCTCTTGCAGCTCACTCCGAACAAGGCCGCCGGCGTCATCCGCGCCGTCATGTATTCGGCGCTCTCCAACGCGGGCGCCAATGACAATCACGTTAAGGCCGGCATCGACCCCGACGCCTTGCTCGTGAGAAATGTCATCGTCACCGAAGGCCCCAGCTGGAAGCGTTTTCTGCCCCGCGCCCAAGGCCGCGCCACGCAGATCATCAAGCGTACCAGCCATATTACCGTCATTCTTGCCGAGAACTAGGAAACGATTATGGGTCAGAAAGTCAATCCCTTCGGGTTCCGGCTCGGGTACAACAAGAACTGGCAGTCTCGCTGGTACAGCAAGAAAGAGTACCCGGCCTATGTCCGTGAAGATCACACCATCCGCAGCCATGTGAAGAAGCTGCTTTTTGCCGCCGGGCTCGCGCGCATCGAAATCGAGCGCCCCGGCGACAAGGTTCGGCTGATTCTTTCCACCGCCCGCCCCGGCATCGTGATCGGGCGCAAGGGCGCGGAAATTGAAAAGCTGCGCCTTGACCTGCGCAAAAAATTTGGCCGCGAGTTCGCCATTGAGGTGAACGAAATTCGCCGGCCTGAAGTGGAAGCCCAGTTGGTGGCCGAGAACGTGGCCCAGCAGCTTGAGCGTCGCGTGCAGTTTCGCCGCGCCATGAAGCGCACGGTGTCCATGGCCCGCAAGTTCGGGGCCGAAGGCATCAAGGTCAACTGCGCCGGCCGTTTGAACGGCGCGGAAATCGCCCGTACCGAATGGTACCGCGACGGCCGCGTGCCCCTGCAAACCCTCCGCGCCGACATCGACTACGGTTATGCCGAAGCGCGCACCACCTACGGCATTATTGGCGTGAAGGTGTGGATTTACAAGGGTGAAATCCTCGACCAAGAGGTGACACAGTAATGCTCAGCCCCAAGAGAACAAAATTCCGCAAGCTGCAGAAAGGGCGGATCAAAGGTCCGGCCCTGCGCGGCGCGCAGATTGCTTTCGGCGACATTGGTTTGAAAGCCATGGAGCACGGCAAACTGACCAGCCAGCAGATTGAAGCGGCGCGTATCGCCATGATGCGCCACATCAAGCGCGGCGGCAAGGTTTGGATTCGCATCTTCCCCGACCGTTCTTACACTTCCAAGCCTCTGGAAGTGCGGATGGGTTCCGGTAAGGGCGCGCCGGCCGGTTGGTACGCTGCGGTCAAACCCGGCCGGATTCTTTACGAAATCAAGGGTGTTTCCGTGGAACTGGCCAAAGAGGCCCTGACCCGCGCCGCCCACAAGCTGCCGATCAAAACCCATATTGTCGTGCGGGAGGGCTTGTGATGAGCACCGCCAATAAAAACGCGCCGCGCCGCCTGGAACGTTTCCGGAGCAAGGTCGGCTACAAAAAGATTGCCGAGCGCCCGGGTAAAGGCGCTTCGGTTCGGCGTGAGGCCGTGGCCCTCGGCATTGCCGCGAGCCTGCAACTGAAAAAGAAGGACGGCAAGGCCTGCAAGGATCTGCGTAAGCTTGATCTGGCCGGCCTCAAGGCCAAGCTCGCCGAAACCCGCAAAGCGTACTTCAATCTTCGGTGCGAGAATGTCGTGACTCCGCTGGAAAATGTGGCCGCCCTGTCGCAGGCCCGGCGCAGCATTGCCCGCATTCTTACCCTGATCAAGCAGAAGGAAGTGGGGGCCTAAGATGTCCGCCGATCTCGAATTCAAAAAAGGCCGGTCCCTGACCGGCGTCGTGGTGAGCAACAAGAGCGACAAGACCATCGTGGTTCGCGTCGAGACCTTGGTCAAGCACCCGTTGCTGAAGAAATTCGTGCGCCGTCACAAAAAGTTCGCCGCGCACGATCCCAATAACGAATGCGGCATGGGCGATACGGTGAAGATTATCGAGTACCGTCCGCTTTCCCGCAACAAGCGCTGGCACCTTGTTTCCATTGTGGAAAAGGCCGTCTAAGGAGCTGCCGTCATGATCCAGGTTGAATCGACGCTCGAAGTGGCGGACAACTCCGGAGCCAAATCCGTGGCCTGCATCAAGGTGCTGGGCGGGTCGCACCGGCGCTACGCCTCGGTGGGCGACATCATCATGGTTTCGGTCAAGGACGCCATTCCCCACAGCAAAGTGAAGAAGGGCGAAGTAATGCAGGCGGTCATCGTGCGCACGGCCAAAGAGCTGCGCCGCACCGACGGTTCCTACATCAAGTTCGACACCAATGCGGCCGTGCTTCTGACCAAGCAGGGCGAGCCGGTGGGAACCCGCATCTTCGGCCCCGTGGCCAGGGAGCTTCGCGCCAAGAACTTCATGAAGATCGTCTCCCTCGCCCCCGAGGTTCTGTAGGACAACGCCATGAAACAGTATCACATCCATAAGGGCGACCTGGTCAAGGTCATTGCCGGCGAAGAAAAAGGCAAGAAAGGCCGGGTGCTGAAGATTTTGCGCAAGAAAGATCGCATCCTGGTTGAAAAGATCAACATGGGTGTGCGGCACACCCGCCCCAACCCGCAGATGCAGCAGCCCGGCGGTCGCGTTGAAAAGGAAATGCCCATCCACATTTCCAATGTTGTGGTGGAATGCCCTTCGTGCATGAAGACCACCCGCGTCGGCTACCGTTACATTCAGGAAACGGGTAAAGACGGGCAGCCCAAAGCCAAAAAAGTGCGCTTCTGCAAAAAGTGCAATGAAATCATTGCCGATCAGGGTGGTAAGAAGAAATGACACGCCTTGAAAATCACTACCGCGAAAAAGTGGCCCCGGTCCTGCAAAAGGAATTTGCCTACAAGTCTTCCATGCAGGTGCCGAACGTCGAGAAGATCTCGCTGAACATCGGCCTGGGCGCCGCTTCGCAGAACAACAAACTCATGGAAGAGGCCGTGGCGGAACTCACCGCCATCGCCGGACAGAAGGCCGTGGTGACGCGCGCCAAAAAGTCCATCGCCGCCTTCAAGCTGCGCGAAGGCATGCCCATCGGCTGCCGGGTGACCCTGCGCGGCGTGCGCATGTGGGACTTTCTGGACAAGCTGGTGAACTTCGCCCTGCCCCGGGTGCGCGACTTCCGCGGCATTCCGGATCGCGGCTTTGATGGCCGGGGCAATTTTACCCTGGGCATCAAGGAGCACACCATTTTCCCGGAAATGGAAGCCGATCGGGTGGACAACCCCAAGGGCATGAACATCACCATTGTCACCAGCGCCATCAGCGACAAGGAAGGCAAGCTGCTTCTCGAGCAGCTCGGCATGCCTTTCAAGAAGTAAGGAGAGAAAGTCATGTCGCGTACTTCCCTTGAAGTGAAGGCCGAGCGCAAGCCAAAATTCAGCTCGCGCGGCTACAATCGCTGTCCGCTGTGCGGCAGGCCCCGCGCTTTCATGCGTAAATTCGGCATCTGCCGTATCTGCTTCCGGAACATGTCCCTGCGCGGGGAACTGCCCGGAGTTCGTAAATCCAGCTGGTAATACCGGCCAACGTAGGAGAAACCCATGTTCACCGATCCCATTGCCGATATGCTCACGCGTATCCGCAACGCGCACTTGGCCCTGCATAAGGAAGTGAGTGTGCCGCGCTCCAAGATGAAAGAGGCCATTGCCGGCATCTTGAAGCAGGAAGGATATGTGGAAGACGTATCTGTTGACGAGAAAAACGTCGTCATTGCCCTGAAATACAACCGCGGCAAAGCCGCCATCTCGGGCCTGAAGCGTATCTCCAAGCCCGGCCGGCGGGTGTACGTGGGGTCTTCCAAGATTCCCCGCGTGCAGAACGGCCTCGGCGTCTGCATCCTGTCCACCTCCGGTGGGCTGATGGACGGTCTGACCGCGCACGAAAAGAAGGTGGGCGGCGAACTTCTTTGCGAAATTTGGTAGGGTACGGATATGTCGAGAATCGGAAAAAAACCCGTGGCGCTGCCCAAGGGTGTTGAAGTCAAGGTGGAAGGCGGCCTGATCAATGTGAAGGGCCCCAAAGGCACCATGGCCACGCCCCTGTGCGACGGCCTTGAATACGCCGTTGAAGCCGAGGTCGTGACCATCACGCGCAAGAACGACGAGCGCGACACCCGCGCCCAGCACGGACTGCGTCGGACTCTGTTGGCCAATTGCGTGCAGGGCGTCACCGGCGGTTTCTCCAAAACTCTGGAAGTCATCGGCGTCGGCTACAAGGTGGCGGTCAAAGGCAACATGGTGGAATTGGCCCTGGGCTTCTCCCACCCGGTGATCGTTGAACTGCCCAAGGGCATTGAGGCCAAGGCCGAAGGCCAGAAGCTGACCTTGAGCGGCGTGGACAAGGAACTGGTCGGCGAGACCGCGGCCCGCATCCGCCGGCTGCGCAAGCCCGAACCGTACAAAGGTAAGGGCATTCGCTACGAAAACGAACGGGTTCGCCGCAAGGTCGGCAAATCCGGCGGCAAGAAGTAGGCAGGTGAAATATGGCCGTCATGAGTAAAGAAGATGCGAGACGCCGCCGCAAGGTGCGCATCCGCAAAAAAATTTCCGGCACCGCGCAACGCCCCCGCCTGGTGGTGTTTCGCTCGAATATGCACATGTACGCGCAAATCGTGGACGACGAGAGCGGCACGACCCTGGTCGGCACCTCCACGCTCACTATGGGCAAGGGCGGCGAGAAAGTGCACTGCAACAAGGCGGGCGCTGAACTCGTCGGGAAGGAAATAGCCCGACTGGCAAAGGAACGCAGCATCGTCGGCGTGGTCTTCGACCGCAACGGCTATCTTTATCACGGGCGCATTAAGGCTGTTGCCGACGGTGCCCGCGAAGCCGGCCTTGAATTCTAACGCGGTGGGATGTTTCCATGGAACAGAATGAATCCGGAATGATTGAAAAGGTTGTCAGCCTCAACCGCGTTGCCAAGGTCGTCAAAGGCGGCCGCCGTTTTTCCTTCTCCGCCCTGGTGGTGGTGGGCGACGGCAAGGGTTCCGTGGGCTACGGCCTGGGTAAGGCCCAGGAAGTGCCCGAAGCCCTGCGCAAGGCGACCGAGCGGGCCCGCAAAAACATGATCAACGTGCCCCTGATTGAAGGCACACTGCCCTACGAAGTGCTCGGCCGTTACGGCGCGGGCCGGGTGATGCTCAAGCCCGCCTCGCGCGGTACCGGCATCATCGCGGGCGGTGCCGTGCGCGCCGTTATGGAGGCTGTGGGCGTGTCCGACGTGCTGGCCAAGGCCATCGGCACCAACAACAAGCACAACGTGTTGCGCGCCGCAGTGGAAGGCTTGGCCTCCCTGCGTAGCGCCGAACACGTGAGCGACGTGCGCGGCAAAAAACTGACCACCCCCCGCAAATAGGGGCAGAGCGGGCATATGCCGCCCGCGCGCAAGAGGGACGTCAACTATGATCAAGGTTAAGCTCGTTCGCAGCAGTATCCGCAAAACGCCGAAGCAGCGTCTCATTCTTGAGGCCCTGGGTCTGCACCGGCCGAACGCGGTTAAAGAGTTTCAGGACACCGCCGCCATTCGTGGAATGGTGGCCAAGGTTGCACATATGGTTCAGGTGGTGGAATAATGCGCCTCAACTCACTTTATCCCTTCCCCGAAGAGCGCAAAACCCGCAAGCGGGTGGGGCGCGGCTCAGGTTCCGGTCTCGGCTGCACTGCGGGCAAAGGCAACAAAGGGCAGAACGCTCGCGCGGGCGGCGGCGTGCCCGCCGGCTTTGAAGGCGGCCAAATGCCCTTGCAGCGCCGTCTGCCCAAGCGCGGCTTCAAAAACGCCCCCTTCAAGGTGACCTACAGCGTGGTCAGCTTGGCCCGTCTGGTGGAAGCCTTTGAAGGCCAAAGCGAAATCCGTCTGGAAGACATCTATGCCCGCGGTCTGGCCAAGAACGGCGGCCCGGTGAAAATTCTCGGCGACGGCGACTTGAGCGTGGCCCTGACTGTGGAAGCCCACAAGTTCAGCGTCTCGGCCAAGGAAAAGCTCGAAAAAGCCGGCGGTCAGGCCAAAGCCCTTGAAGGATAAGCGAGTCCATGCAAGCCGCAAAAAACATGCCCACTGCCGGTCTTTCGGAACTGTGGCGTAAACTCGGCTGGACCTCCGCCATCCTCCTGGCCTACCGGGTGGGTATCCACGTGCCGGTTCCGGGCGTGGATTCGGCTGCCATGATCCGGTTTTTCGCCCAAGCCAAAAACACCCTGCTTGGGGTGTTCGACATGTTTTCCGGCGGTGGGTTGAGCAACGTCTCGATCTTCGCCCTTGGCGTGATGCCCTACATTTCTTCCTCGATCATCATACAGCTGCTCCAGGTGCTCAGCCCGGATCTCAAGCGTATGGCCAAGGACGAAGGGCAGGCCGGGCGCAAGAAGATCACCCAGTACACCCGTTATCTGACCGTACTCATCGCCGCGGTGCAGGCCTTGGGCTTGGCCGTGATGCTTGAGGGCGGCCTGCGCGGCCCCGACAATACCGTGGTGCAGATGGTGGCCAACCCCGGTGCCCTGTTCAAGTTCGTCACGATTCTGACCATGACGGCCGGTACCGTGCTGATCATGTGGCTGGGTGAGCAAATCACTTCCAAAGGCCTCGGCAACGGCATCTCCCTGATCATTTTCTCGGGAATCGTGGCCGGTATCCCGCGGGCGCTGCACAACTTTTGGAACTACATGGGCAAGGAGATTCCCTACATTCTCGTACCCGTGATTCTGCTGGTCATCGTCGGGGTCATGGTGGCCATCGTCGTCGTGGAGCGTGCCCAGCGGCGCATCCCGGTGCACTATGCCAAACGTCAGCAGGGTCGCCGTATTTATGGCGGTCAGACCACGCACCTGCCTTTACGCCTGAACACGGCTGGGGTTATTCCGCCGATTTTCGCGGGCAGCTTGCTGGTTTTTCCTGCGACCTTGGCCCAGTTCTCCGAAAACCCCTGGATTCAGAAGATTTCGCAGTACTTCCACATGAACGGGGTGGTTTACAGCGTGCTGTACACCGCGCTGATCGTGTTTTTCTGCTTCTTTTACACGGCGGTGATTTTTGACCCCAAGGACATTGCCGAAAACCTGAAAAAACAGGGCGGCTTCGTGCCGGGCATTCGTCCCGGGGAAAAAACCCAAGAATACATTGACGGCGTGCTTACCCGCATTACCCTGTGGGGAGCCATCTACATCACTCTGGTTTGCCTTTTGCCGCAGATTCTGGGCAATGCATTCGCCATGCCCTTCAGCTTCGGCGGCACGAGCGTGCTCATCGTGGTGGGCGTGGCCATGGACTTCATGAGCCAGGTCAACTCCTACCTGATTTCTCGTCAGTACGAGGGGCTGCTTGGCGGCAAGGCCAAGATTAAAGGCCGGTATTCATCGTGAAAAGATTCAGGGGCATTTTGCTGAAAAGCGAGGCGGAAATCGCCTATATGCGCGAGGCGGGTCGGATTGTGGCCGACATTCTCGCGGCCATGGCGGCGGAAGTCGCGCCCGGCGTGCCCACCATGCGTTTTGAAGAGATTGCCCAAGATTTGTGCAGCACCAACAAGGTCAAGCCGGCTTTTCAGGGGTATATGGGCTTTCCCTTTGCCCTGTGCTGCGCGGTCAACGAAGAGGTGGTGCACGGGTTTCCGTCCGCCAGACGGCTTCTGGTCGAAGGCGACATCATCAGCTTCGACATGGGCGTCATGTATCAGGGGTTTTATGGAGACTCGGCCCGCACCGTGGGTGTGGGCCAAGTCTCGCCCCAGGCGGCCAAGTTGATGCGGGTGACCGAAGAGTGCCTGTACAAGGCCATTGACGCGGCTAAACCCGGCAATACCATCAACGACATCGCCATGGCCGTGCAAAAGCACGGCGAGGCGGCAGGGTTCTCAATTATCCGGCGGTTTGTGGGCCACGGCATAGGTTCAAACCTGCATGAAAAACCGGAGATCCCGAACTATGTGACCACCTTCGGCTGCTCGACGCCGTTGAAGACCGGCATGGTGCTGGCCATTGAGCCCATGCTGGCCGTGGGCAGCTATGAAGTGGATATTTTGCCCGACCAGTGGACGGCCGTGACCCGCGACCGCAAGCTGGCGGCCCACTTCGAGCATACTGTGGCCGTGACCGGCTCGGGCCCGAAAATTTTGACTCTGCAGGCGGACGCGACCTAGCTGCCTCACTCCGTCTCGGGTCTCAAAAGGTAATTTCACCTTAAACGCCGCAGGCGTCGGCCCATAGGGCCGTACCCGGCCCAGGACGGGGCCGGGCCCGCGCAGCGGAGCCGGGGAACGCGGTCCCCGGCGAAGCGACACCCGCGACAGCGAACGGCGCACAGGACGTGCGCCCGAGCGGCATCTTTATTGACACCAGGGCGTCTGTTCTGCTATATACGCCCGTTCCGGCCCGGTCCGTCGATCGGGCGCTATAAGGGAGAGAACGATGAAAGTACGTCCTTCGGTCAAACGAATTTGCCCTAAGTGCAAGGTTATCCGCCGTCACGGGATCTTGCGCGTCATTTGCGACAACCCCCGGCACAAGCAGCGCCAGGGATAAGCCCTTACTTACGACGAGGAGCATCACGTGGCCAGAATAGCGGGAGTAGATTTGCCCAAGGGCAAACGAGCCGATATCGCCCTTACCTATATTTACGGCATCGGACGCGCCACCGCGCTGAAGATTCTCGACAAGACGGGTGTTGACTGGGCTCGCGGCATCGACGACCTGTCCAATGAAGAAGTCAACGAGATCCGTAAGGAAATCGAGCAGAACATCAAGGTGGAAGGCGATCTGCGCCGGGAAATCGGCGCCTCCATCAAGCGTCTGAT
The DNA here is from genome assembly GCA_031553235.1 of Desulfovibrio sp. Lineage (GTDB taxonomy): Bacteria > Desulfobacterota > Desulfovibrionia > Desulfovibrionales > Desulfovibrionaceae > Frigididesulfovibrio. Next base: position 9,750 of record JAVBLS010000005.1, on the reverse strand, counting down.
GGAAATCGGCTGTTACCGCGGGCTGCGCCACAGAAAAGGGCTGCCTTGCCGTGGCCAGCGCACGCACACCAACGCCCGTACCCGCAAGGGTCCGCGTCGCGGCGCCGCGCCCAAGAAAAAATAGGCTGACTGCGCCTTTTTGGCGCCGAACATAACGAAATCCGACGAAGGTGCGACATGGCCAAAGCCAAGCGTGTGGTCAAGAAGAAAGAGAAGAAGAACGTGCCGGTGGGGCTTGCCCATATTCAGGCCTCGTTCAACAATACCATTATTACGTTTACCGATACTCGGGGCAATGCCGTGAGCTGGGCTTCGGCCGGGCAGGCCGGCTTCAAAGGCTCGCGCAAGTCCACCCCCTTCGCCGCCCAGGTGGCTGCTGAAACGGCCGCCCGCAAGGCGCAGGACAACGGTATGCGCACGGTGGGCATTTACGTCACCGGCCCGGGCTCCGGCCGTGAATCGGCCATGCGCGCCATCAACAACGCCGGTTTCAAAGTTGCCTTTATTCGCGACATCACCCCCATTCCGCACAATGGCTGCCGTCCGCCCAAGCGGCGTCGGGTCTAAGTATCTCAGGAGGGATTCCCCTTGGCCAAGTATAATGATTCCAAGTGCCGCCTGTGCAGACGCGAAGGCAGCAAGTTGATGCTCAAAGGCGACCGTTGCTTTACGGATAAATGCGCCTTTGATCGACGTCCCTACGCCCCCGGCCAGCATGGCCGCGCCCGCAAAAAGGTGTCCGACTATGCCGGGCAGCTGCGCGAAAAGCAGAAGGTGCGGCGTATTTACGGCGTGCTTGAAGCCCAGTTCCGCAACTATTTCCACAAGGCCGACATGACCAAAGGTGTGACCGGTCACAACCTGCTGGTCATGCTTGAGCGCAGGCTCGACAGCGTGGTCTACCGCCTGGGCTTTGCCAACTCCCGCCAACAGGCCCGCCAACTGGTGCGTCACGGCCTGTTCACTCTCAACGGCAAGAAAGTCGACATTCCCTCTCTGCTGGTGCGTGTGGGCGACGTCATTGAAGTGCCGGAGAAGAAGCGGAAGGTGCCCGTGCTGGCCGAAGCCCAGCAGGTCATCGCCCGTCGTGGTTGCCCGGCCTGGCTTGAAGCCGATGGCGCTTCCTTCAAAGGTGTGGTCAAGGCCCTACCGCAGCGCGAGGACATTCAGACTCCCATTAACGAGGACCTGATTGTCGAGCTTTACTCCAAATAACGGGTAGAAGCATGATTTTCAAACAAGGTGACAGGCTTATCAATTCGCGGAACTGGTCCGAGCTGGTCAAGCCGGAACAGGTGACCCGCACCGGCGAGATCGGCGACCCGCTGTACGGCAAGTTCGTTTGTGAGCCTCTGGAACGCGGTTACGGCACCACCATCGGCAACGCCCTGCGGCGCATTCTGCTTTCCTCGCTCCAGGGGGCGGCTTTTGTTTCGCTGAAGATCTCCGGCGTGCAGCATGAGTTTACCACCATCGTGGGCGTGCTTGAAGACGTCACGGACATCGTGCTCAACTTCAAGCAGGTGCGCCTGGCCATGGACACCGACGAGCCGCAGCGCCTGACCCTTTCGGTCAAGGCTAAAGGCCCGGTCAAGGCCGGCGACATCGTCTGCACCCAGCACGTAGCCATCCTCAACCCGGAGCAGCACCTGCTCACCGCCACCGATGTGGTCGACCTGCAGATCGAGTTGGATGCCCGCATGGGCAAGGGCTATATGCCTGCCGACCTGCACGAGGGCGTCGGTGACGAAATCGGGCTCATCGCCTTGGACGCCGGCTACTCGCCGGTGCGCAAGGTGGCCTATTCCGTCGAGCAGGCCCGCGTGGGTCAAATGACCAACTACGACAAGCTGATTCTGGAAGTCTGGACCGACGGCTCGGTCTCTCCGGAAGATGCCATCGCCTACAGCGCGAAAATTTTGAAGGACCAGCTCACGGTCTTCATCAATTTTGACGAGCGTATTTCGGGCGAGTCGCAAAGTTCGGGCGCCGGTTCCGGCGAGTTGAACGAAAATCTTTTCAAGTCCATTGACGAACTCGAACTGTCGGTGCGCGCCACCAACTGCCTGAAGAGCGCCAACATTGGGCTTGTTGGCGAGATCGTTCAACGCCAGGAAGCCGAGATGCTTAAAACCAAGAACTTCGGTAAAAAGTCGCTCGACGAGATCAAGCGGGTTCTGGGTGAGATGAACCTGGATTTCGGCATGAGAATCGACAGTTTCGACAAGAAATATCAGGAATGGAAGAGGAAGCAGCACCATGAGGCATAAGAACGCAGGCCGCAAACTCGGCCGGACCCCTTCGCACCGCAAGGCTCTTTTCCGCAACATGGCCAAGGCGCTGCTTACCCATGGCCGCATCACCACCACTGAAGCCAAGGCCAAGTCGTTGCGCGGCGTGGTCGAGCCTCTGATCACCCTGGCCCTGCGCAACGATTTGCACTCGCGCCGGCTGGCCTACCGGGTGCTGGGCGAGCACAAGCTGGTGAGTCGTCTGTTCGATGAAATCGGCCCCCTGTTTGCGGCCGGCGGCGGCGGCTACACCCGTGTGATCAAGCTGGCCTTGCCCCGTAAGGGTGATGCCGCGCCCATGGCGATCATCGAGTTGACCAAGCGCCCCGAGGCCAGGAAAACCGACGAGGCCGCCCCGACCAAGGGCGAAAAGACCAAGGCCGCCAAACCAAAATAAGAAACCAAGCCGGACGACGAGGCTTCCAAAAAGCGGGCTCCGCGCAAAAAAGCCGCAGCCGCAGCCTAGTCTTTCGGAGCAAGATGCGCTACAAAAGGCCTCTCTTTCGGGAGGCCTTCCTTTTTTAGCCGGCGTTGCGGAGCAGTACTTCACAACGTCCGTAGGGAGCCGTTATGATCGTTGTCCTCACAGGCGCGGGCATCAGCAAGGAAAGCGGCATGTCCACCTTTCGTGACTCGGATGGACTCTGGGAGCGGGAACGGGTGGAAGATGTGGCCACACCCGAGGGCTTTGCCCGCAACCCCGATAAGGTCATCAATTTTTACAATGGGTTGCGCAGGCGATTGCCCGATGTGGGCCCGAACCCGGCCCATAGGGCGCTGGCCCGTCTTGAGCAGGCCCTGCCCGGCAAGGTGCTGGTGATTACGCAGAATGTCGACGACCTGCACGAGCGGGCAGGCAGCCGCGATCTTATCCACATGCACGGCGAATTGTTGAAACAGCGCTGCAGCCGTTGCGGCGAGGTCATGGAAATTTCCGGCGACATGGACCGCGCCGACTCCTGTCCGTCATGCGGCAGAGCCGGCATTTTGCGGCCGCACATCGTCTGGTTCGGGGAAATGCCCTTGGAGATGGAAACCATTGAAGAGGCCCTGGTGCGTTGCGCCTTATTTGTGTCCATCGGCACCTCGGGCACGGTCTATCCTGCGGCCGGATTTTCCAGACTGGCCAAAGCGGCCAAGGCCGTTACCGTGGAGCTGAACCTGGAGCCCACCGCTCCGGAGGTGTTTACCGACGGCCGCTACGGTCCGGCCGGCAGCGTGGTGCCGGCCTGGGTGGATGAGCTTCTGGCTGGCCGGTTGGGCTACAGACTGTGAGGCGAAACATGGCGGCACGTTTTTTTTGTTTTTTTGCGCTCTGCCTGCTGCTTGGCCCATTGGCAACCCGGGCGGAAGGAGAGACTCCCGGCGCTTCCCAGGCCGTGCCGCCGATGCTTGGAACTCCCGAAAGTTCGGGCACGGGCGCTCCGGCGGAGCGGGTGTTTGAGTTTCGAAATCAGGCCGTACCGCCGGTCCGCACCACGCCCGGAGCCGCTCCCGCCGGCACCCAGACCCAGCCTGCCCAGGCCGGGCCCTCCGGCGCCCGGGATCAGCCGGCCGCGCATTCCATTCCGGCTGAGAACGTTCCGAATCGGCCCGCTACGCTCCAATCTGACCCGGCCGGGCCGCAGACAGACCCCGGCATGCCCCCTGCCCCCCTGCCCGCCGCAGAGCCTGCAGCTCCTGCCGTAAGCGCGCCCGAAACCAAGGCCGAGCCCTTTGCCCTGCCGCAACGCAGTGTTGAGATTCCCCAGCGTTTCGGCCTGGGGATCTACCCGGCGGGCCGGCTGCCGGATGATCTTCTGCGGGTCAAGGAAACCGTGCGCGCCGCCGCCCGCGAGTGGCACGCTCCCATGATCTATCTGGCCTGGTATGCGCCGGGTAAGCGTCCCGGCCAGGGCATAGGCCTGTTCGCCTGGACGGACAACGGCGGAGCGGATATTTCCGTGCGCCGGCCGGGCGATGAGGATGAGGCCGTGGATCTGGAAAGGCGTCTGGCCTATCCGGTGTCGCCGGCCGAGATTGCCGAGATTTATCTGGCCAACGAGGTGGTGGCCGACGACGACTTCAAGGGCCGGCCGGTACTATTCCAGTCCGAAGTGGCCGACATCGCCCGCGGCGCCTTTGGCAAGCCCTATGTGTTCTTCCCGGCCCAGCCCGGTGGGGTCACCGGCCTGACTTGCTATTTCGACGATAAAGATCCGGCTCTGCGCAAATTGCGCAAAGGCTCGAAAGTGACCGTGCGGGCCGTGGTCAAAGGCTTTCTCATGCAGGATGTGATCCTGGACAAGTGCGTATTGGTGGACATTCATCAGGCGCAGGCTCCAAATACGTCTTCTGCCCAATAGCTGCGTCAAACGGGCCTTCCTGCTCCGGTCGAGGGCCATGAGAGTCCACGTCCCTACGCAGAAAGGCCCGTTTTTCTTGCTCTTGGGCAAAACTCGTTATTTGGAGCCCGCCCCTGAGATTGCTCCTACCGCATGGGGCCGCCGCTGACGGTCGGCAGGCTGCCGGACGGCTTGTTCAGCTGCTCCCATTCGTTGAAAGGGAAGATCCGGGTGCCGGGAAAAAAGGCGGCCCAAGCGTACCACATGGCGTCCACGGCCAGGAGCGGCTTGAGTTGCCTGTCGCGATAGCGGCCGTATGTGCCCTGGCCGTCCGGGGTCCACTGGCTTTTGGATTGCTTGTCCACGTAGTTGTCTTCAAAAATTGCGAATTCCAGCGGATGATTGGGGTCGTCAAGCCGGCGGTCAAATATGCGCACGGCGCCCAATTGGGTGTCATAGAAGGCCACCAGGGGAATGACCCCCAGGCTGAAATTGAGTATCTTCTGCTCCCGCACCTCGTCCACGATCACCGCACCGAACATGGCTTCATGCTCAACGCCCAGAATACGTTTTTTCGGCGGCAGACGGTGGTCCAGGCGGGAGATGGCGAATAGCAGGCGCACGTCGTCGTAGTAGGTGCCCTTCAACTGGTAGGAGCCGTACGGGTCTTTACCGTAGGGGCGCTTGTACCCGGTGGAGCGCGAAAGCACCTCGGCCTTGCCCGCGTAACGTTCCTTGACTCCACCCCAGCGGGCCCAGAGCACCGGGATGCGATCCAGCCGTCGGCCTTTGAACGGGCCTTCCACGCATACGGCCGGCAACTGCGCCCAAAGACTGCCGCTGATCCGGTCGTAGAGCACGCTGTTGCCGTTGATCAGATTGCCCGTTACCCCGAAGGTGCTGGGGTATTTGCCCGCCATGGACCGGAAGGCCGAAACCGAACCGGTGAGCGGGCTGTACGCGATGGTGTAGCTTTGCCCCTCGGCTTCGGCCGAGCCCAGACGGCCCGGCGGCGGCAGGTTGCCTGCCGCGTCCGGCAGCACATCGTTGACCGCTTCGTGCCAAACCATGAGCCGTTGCGGGTAGATGCGCACTCGGCCCTGCGGGTAGTGCACCACAAAGACCACCTCATCGTCCTCCATGGACAGGCTGGCATCCGAGATGGTCAGAAATTGCGGCCGATACAGGGCCGGAATCTGATCCGTGCCCACTCCCGTGCGCTGGAGCGAGTCGGCCAGGCGCTTTAAGCCGTCCATGGAATAACCGGGCAGGTCCGAAGGAGTGTCGCCCTCAGACTGATCCTCCGCGTAAAGGCCCTCGGGGTCCGCGTTCTGCGTGCCTGCGTTCGGAGCCGGCGCGGCCCAGGCGGCCGTGGAGCAAATCCACAGCAGTAAAACCGTCAGTCCGGCGCTTTTCATGCTTCCCCTATACCCCGCAAGCCGCCTTCGGGGCAAGGGTTGGGGGTACCGGAACGGATTTTGGGGCCCATTCCTCCAACGCATCGCTTATTCCAGCAGGCTCCAGTGCAGAACGGTATCTTCCTCGATATCCCGGCGGGCGACCATGCCGATAACTTCCGGATAGTGGCGCGGGCTGATGCCGTGGGCCGGGCGTTTCCAGGTCAGGTCGTCGGCCGTGAGGCGGGCGCCCTGAGGGATATTGCGGGCGGCCACCAGGCTGCGGCGGGCGTTTTGCCGGGCCGGCTCCTCGGAAGGCAGGGCGGCCAGGCGTCCGTCGCCGATCATCAGCCGCACGCGCTCCATGTGGCGGCGAAAGATCTTGAGGTCTTCCTTGTCCATGGCGTGGTAGTGGTCGTTGCCTGGCAGGGTCTTGTCGTGGCTGAAGTGCTTTTCGAGAATGCGTGCTCCGAGCAGAGCCGCGGTTTCGAGCACCTGCATGTCTTTGGGCAGGGTGTGGTCGGAATAGCCGACGATATGCTGCGGGAACATCCGGGCCAGGGTCGGGATCATCCCTAGGGCGGCGTTTTCGTCGGCCGTGGGATAGTTGAGCACGCAATGCATCAGGCAGAGGGGCAGATTGAAGGGTTCGATCCACCCGGCCGCCTCCATGATCTCGTGTGGGTGGGCCGCGCCGGTGGAGAGCACGATGGGCTTGCCGAAGCCGCAGAGAAACTCGATGAACGGCCGGTTGGTGATGTCCGAGGAAGAGATCTTGAACACGTGCATCAGGTCGTTGAGAAACCGGGCAGAGACAACGTCAAAGGGTGTAGAGAGAAATTCAATGCCGGCCTTGTCGCAATAGATCTTTAACGCCTCAAACTCGTTTTTCCAGAAGGAATCGTGTTTCTTGAACAACTCATACTGGCTGGTGGTCGGCTCTTTGCGGGTGTCCCAATAGGCCGGGGAATGCTTGGAGGCCAGGGTGCCCGCTTTGTAGGTCTGGAATTTCACGGCGTCGGCGCCGCCTTCCAGAGCTTCGTCGATCAGGCGTTTGGCCGTGTCCATGCTGCCTTCGTGGTTGACGCCGACTTCGGCGATGACCAGGGGCTCGGGCAGGCCGCCGGCCGGAACAATCGGTCCGGTGCAGGCGTTGGGCGTGAGAATGTCGGTCAGGCGCATGGGTGGTTCCTTACATCTGGGGTTGGTGTGCGGCCGGGAACAGGCGGACAATTTCGGCCGGGGGCAGATCGATGCGCAGGGGCAGGCGGGCCAGGGCCAGAAAGTCCGCCGGCGTATCCACATCCAGCTTGATCTCGGGCCGGCGCAGGGCCGGGTTGGGCGGATCAAAGGTATGGATGCGGAAATTCTCGGCATGGTCGCGGATATACAACAGACAGTGCTCCCGGTGGGCGGGCAGGCCGGCCTTTTCGTGCAGGGTCTGCAGCAGGGCGGCGGAGATCATCTCCGCCCCCAGGCCGTCGGGATAGCGATTATTCAGGGGAATATGATTGTACACGTACAAATCGTCTCCGCCGCCGAGCTTGTGGAAGGCCCGGATCAGGTGGTCGATCTCTTCGCCCCAGACCAACGGGTTGTCGGCGCAGACGCGGACCACGTGGGTGGCCCCGAAGGCTTGGGCGGCCAGATGAAAACGGGCCAGAACGTCGTTTTCCGGCCCGCGGAAAACGTCGACGCCAAGGCCGCGCAGATGCTCGGCCAGGATGTCGTCGCCCGGATTATCCGGCAGGGCGGCCACGAGGCCGTCGAGCAGTTCCGAACGGCGCACCCGTTTGACCACCCAGTTGATCAGCGGTTCGCCGCGAAAGTGCAGCAGACCTTTCAGAGGCAAGCGGGTGGAGCCCAGACGGGCCTGGATCAGGGCAAGGGTCTTCATTGGTGTTCTCCGGGAAGAGAGGGCAGCAGGGCCAGGATGCGGCGCATGACCCCAGCCTTGTTGCGGCTGAAGTCGCGCCGGCTCATGCGGGCATGGTAGTCGCGGCGCAAAACGGGGTCAAGCAGGCGTTCCACGGCTGCGGCCACGGCTTCGGCCCGGAAAGGGTGCTGCACCCCCAGGTAGATGAAGCCGTTTTTCGGTCGGGCAAAGGTGTGCATGTCCTCCCGGCTGTGATGGGCCAGCACCGCGGCCGGAATGCGCATGTGGGCCAGTTCATAGACCGTGCGCCCGGCCGAGCACACGGCCAGGTCGCAGTCCTCCATGATTCCGGACATGACGTTGGTGGCGTGGGTGTAAAAAATTTTCGGTCCCGGCTCCTTGCGCAGTTCTTCCAGCCGCGCCTGCAAGGCCTCTTTGTGGGCATAGCCCGGCCCGGCCACCAGGGAAAGGGAAATGCCGCGTTCCCGGCACAGGGGCAAGAGGGCTTCCAGCGTCTGTCGGGTGAAGTCGGAATCGTCGGTGCCGCCGAAAGTGACCAGGATTTTCCGGGGCGTCTCCCGGAAGGGGTTCTGCCGGGCCTGAAGGAATTCGTCGCGCAGGCAGAAAGAGCGGTGGCCGTTGAGCACGCGCGGGTCTTTGGCTTTACCCTCGTACAGGGCATTGACCACGAGATCGGCCAGACCGGCGCCTGGGCCCTCGTCCTCAAAGTTCACCACCGGAATGCCGTAGTCTTTGAGGTTGCGGATATAGTCGCGGCTGGTGTTCAGGATGTCGTTGATCACCATGTCCGGCTTTTGCCGCAGCACCGTCTCCCACAGTGGCTCTTCACCCTGAATCTTGGTGTGATAATCGCGGGCCGCGATGCTTGAGGCCGCGAACTCGCTTTCTTTGGTGCAGACAAAGGTGACGCGGTGGTCGGCGATTTCGTGGGCCAGCATCAGGGTACGGAAGATATGCCCCATGCCGATGGTCGGGTGACCGGCGGCAACAAAGACGATGTGCCGGCTGCAGAGAATTTTTTCGCAGACCCACCAGTCCAGATAGCCGTTGATCTCGATACCGTGCTCGTTGAGGAAATAGGGAGTCACGGCATAGCCGCCGGTCGGGGCCGGGACGGAAAGGGCCGTGCCTCGCACGATGAACAGGCCCCTGGTTTCCACATGCATGTCGTCCTCGTCCTCGGCGTCGAGCAGGTCGGGCCGGCGTTCGTGCCAGGGGCGCCGGCGTTCGCTTTTGACCGTGCACAGGCAGGGATTGTTGCGTTCCAGGAAGCACTTGTAGGCGTCTTCAATGTCGCGGGCGGTGATCAGGGGCGAGGACGGGCGGTAAATGATTAGATCGGCATAGGTCTCAGCTTCTTTTTCCAGCATGGGCCGCAGGGCGGCCACGATGTTGGAGGAGCCGATGCGAAAGGCCGCATCGTGGTGGGAGCGCACCCCGGCGCGTTCGCAGATCAGCCGGATCTCGTCGCTGTCCGTGACCACCAGCACGTCGGCGCCGGGCAGCACGCCCAAGGCGGTTTCCAGGGCTCGGGCGATCAGGGTTTTCCCGGCCAGCTTCTTTACCAGCTGGTCGGGAATGACCGCGTTTTTCTTCACTGCCGGGATGACGATGCTGCGTTGCTTCATGAAATGCATCCGGTTCGGGATTGCCCGACATACGCGTGCCGGGGTGAAAACGCAAGGGGAGAGTGTGTCGGTTTGCAGGGCAGACGCATCTAAATTTTCAGGGCCTTAAACAGGTACTCGTCATTGAGCGAGGCTTGGAATCGCTTGGTTTTCATGCTCAGCTTTCCGGGGATACGTTTGATCAGGTTCAGGCAAATGGCCCGGAGGGTGCCA